>JAYNJV010000001.1:0-237591 GCA_038110525.1 Candidatus Poseidoniales archaeon
ATGCATGTGCTCCGTTTTGAATGCGAAGAGCATGTGCTGATGGCCAATCAAAGGCAATTTGTTGTTGGCCATGACCCACAATAGAGTTTTGATGAATGAGTTCGGAAGACATTGTGGATGTTTCCATCTGAGTATACATAATAAATGTAAACGAAAAATAATCAACAGGATTTGTTCCTTGGAATTTTAATATGAGTCTTCCAGACTCTTGAGTTTGGAGATACATTGTTTCGTGAACCAAACCAAAACTGGAAAAGTCATGACTTGGTTTAATTGTCAATGGAGGAAGGATTTGTGTTTCTGTTTCATCCTGGAAGAAGACCGAGGTCGTGATGTCTCCAGTCAAAAAATGCCAATTCCATTCAATCGTCATACCTTCTTGAACTTCAAAGATCAAATAATCATTCAAATCTTCAACTGTTTTCCCAGCATAGAGATTCACGACTTCTTGATTGAAATACTGTCTATTCCGAAGGGATTGTTCTGTTGGTTGAAAGCAAATATCTTGAATATTACAAACATTCCTGATTTCATTTTGAACTTCATCTGTCGGAGCCGGTCGAACTGAGTGACCATGATGCTGAATATTGACCAACACTTGAACAATGATTGGTTGTTTTTCATTTGATTGTATAATCAACAAACCGCTTGAATCCTCGGATAATTCGTGAATTTGCGATGTCCCTTGAGTAGTTGTCCCATTGATTTCAACTTGAACTGAACAGGAATCGCAAACAATGTCAACAATTGTTGTTGTGTCTTTGTCAAGTTCCATTGAAAAAATATATTCTGCTCCTTCTAAACCTTGAATTTCAAAAAGACTATGTCGCTCAAGAACATCAATTGCTTGTCCTTCAGCGTGGCCGATAACGAAAGTCATACTGAGAAGAAATCCAACCATCAAAATGGCTCGATGGCCCGCTCCTTCCATGAGAAGCCCTCGTGGAACAGGTTTTCAAAATCTGCCCTCAAATCGTTCAAATTGTTCAATAAGGCGAGTGCTTCCGTCGAACTATGGCTGGTGCAATTGGTAAGGTCGTCATGCACCGCGACAGATTTGCACGGTGTATTGGTCTTGGTGACAGGAAAAACCCCGCTGCGACCACGCCTTGCCTCGTACAGACTGACATTGAGGAAATACCTACAGAACTTGCACCTTTCGTTTCATCCACAAGCAACACAATTCCGCGTGAAATGACACTGCGTTCATTGATTCAACTTGAGCCACCAAATTTCGACACGGAAGGTCCGAGTTTTCATGCGAAGATCGGTCATGTATTGCCACCATCACTTGACAACGCAGATGCTGGAGAGAAGGCAAGCACATCAGCACTGTTGCCTGTTTCTTGGCAACGCTTGCATCATGATGAAAGTTTGACTACAATGGACACACCACCAGAAATCGTTGTGTTGACCGATGCATTACAACTCGCTCAACAAGGTGATAAACTTGTGAAAGCAATACTCGCTGTGAAAAAAGCGTTCCCAAGTGCATTGCTTTGGACTCCTGCAATAGGTGGCCCAGACAATCTTGCCGTTCTCACTTGGTTAGGTGTTGACCTTTTTGATTTGGCCAGATGTCGTGAAGCAGAAGTCGAGCAAATGTACTTGACAATGAATGGAGTGAACAATTGTCCATCAAATGAACATTATTCGTTTGAAAAACAACTCCTGCATTGGCAATTGGCAAAGGATGAAGTTCAATCTGCATTTCAATTTGGGACTCTGCGTGAACTGGCTGAGCAACAAGCTTTGAACAGCCCAAGACTTGTAGAACATTTGCGGTATCATAAAGAAATACTTCTTGGTGAACAAGGATTTCTTGAACGGCACATGAATGCATCCGATCGTTTTCGTTGTTATTCCTTCCAATCGTTTTCAGATCCCCTCATTCATGATTGGGTTCAGTACATCTCTCAACATTACGAGACCCAATCAAAAATGAGTGAAGTTCTTGTTTTGCTTCCTTGTTCTGACAGGAAACCATATCGGTTGTCAAAATCACACGCAAAATTTCTCGATATATTGGGCAATTACAACCTCGAGCACCTCATGGTAACTTCACCTCTTGGACTCGTACCTCGGTCTTTAGAAGATGTTTGGCCAGCATCACACTACGACATTCCTGTTACAGGCACTTGGACTGATGATGAAATACTTCGAATTCAAAATGTCTTGAAATCGTACTTGGACCGCCATGAATTTAAATTGATTATCAATCATTCTTCCATCGACATCAACCATCTTCATGAACATGTAATCTCCACTCGAAAAGGTCTTGGAGCCTTGACTTCTCAAGCTTTGAGGAATTTAGATGAAGCTGTTCAAAACGCCATCAAAGAATATGGAATTGGTAGAACCAAATCAAGTCACGCATTGATGAATCGATTTCAATCCATTGCCAAAAAAATCATGCTTTCTTCGACTTGGTTAGACGATTGTGTTGTTCGTGGCAAACCCCCACGTTGGAGAATCGAACACAATGGTCAACAAATCGCACTTTGGTCCATCGATAGAAATGCATTTTCATTTTCAAAAGCTGCCATTGACCTGTTGAGTCAACATAAAGCTCTTCCATGTGTGCACCTTCATCCAATAGTAGATTGGAAGGGAGACATCTTTCCTCACATGGTTCAATCCTACGATTGTGACCTACGGAAAGATGATGATGTCCTTGTGTTCCAAAAACATCAGGCCATCGGTATCGCCCGAGTTGTTGCTCCAGGGTGGGAATGGACGAGTGGAATTGGAGTGTTAGCCAAACTCCATCAGAAGAAATAGCACACCTCTTGACCATCAAAGTGATTAAGAAGGGGTGTTTTTTCGGAGAGTTGCTCGGGGACTGTTAATGGCACGAATGTACTCCTCTCGAAAAGGAAAGAGTGGTTCTACTCGACCACATGTGACTGAAGCACCTTCGTGGTCAAATTCGGATAAGGCATCCATTGAGGCTACCATTCTTGACCTTGCAAATGCAGGTCATTCAACTGCAGAGATCGGAACAATCCTTCGAGACCAGCACGCTGTACCAAGCGTTCGCCTTGTCACCGGCAAGCGAGTGAATCAAATTCTATCCGAGAACGGAGTTGAGAAGAAATATCCAGAAGATATGATGAATCTCATGAGGCAAGCCGTTCGAATCATCAACCATTTGGGCACTGGACGAAATCACAAAGATTTGCACAACAAGCGTGCTCTTGAATTGACTGAAGGTAAAATCCGACGACTTGCAAACTATTACAAGAAATCCGGTCGCCTCCCTGAAGACTGGAGATACAAGAGAGACGAACTTCGGCTCATGGTTGAATAAACTGCATCCTCTGAATACAGTCAACTTCATGTAGAGTTGATTGTAGGTCATTTTGAGAGACATGAAGTCCTTCTTTCATATCGAACCACTAAACTCGATGAAGGATTGGTTTGAAAATCTTGCTTCGCACATCACGAAGGCAGAGAGTATTCGACTTATCGTGCCAGCAACACTTGAAGGAATTCTTTCCACCGTGCCTTTGGAAGCTGCGTTTTTGGACACGAAGAAATTATTCAGCAGAAGGTTTGTTCCATCAAAAATTCATCAACCACAGGATGAACATCGAATTGAGGTGCCGAATTTCAAAGGATTATCAATCGTCTTAGACGTTGAGTCGGAACATATTCGGGTTGAGAATATCGAATTTGATGATACACTTGTCTACCTACAACCACTTGAAATTGAACTCGAATTCAAGAGTTCAGAAAAACAGCGAATATCTTCCTTAGATGTTGTGTTTCTTGCAAGTTTACTAGCAACTCTTATCGCACCAAATGGAAAGAAAACGAGGGCAATTCGACCAATGAGTGGATTGGGGTTGTGGAGCCGAGCTGTCATGGACAACACCATCGATCCAATGTACACAATCGTTCGAAATCACCTCCAAGAAGAAGGGTCAATACGAGTCGTTCCTTTGCCGGAAGTACATCATCCAGTTCTTGATATGATCCCTGAATTATCCCCTCGAATGCTAAAGCGACTCTCAGAGCGTTGGGGAGATATGAATTACGAAGAGCGTTGTGAATCGTTATCAGAATTTGCACTCGTGGGAATTGGAAATGAACAAATTTCAACAGCGAGATTAGAGGAATTGATATGGCACAGAGTGCTAATCGGAGAAAGTGACATCGATGCAGCTAGTTCTATTTTTAAGTTGAAACGGTCGTGGCCAAGCGATGAAAAATCCGCAACATTATTCGCTTCAAAATGTGCTGATGAGATTTTGTCGAGCAATAAACTACCGAATCCATAATGCGAGGGTTTGAAACCATCGAGCACTTCGCAGTAGCATGGCCATTGAACGTTTACTCACTGGAAGCATTCAATCTCAATTAAAAGACCTCCTATCGACAGAAGATCTCGTTATCGAAGCATTTCGTGACCTTATCAAAGATGAACTCAAGACGCATGTGCGTTCCAAGATAGAAGATGACCCTGAGTTAAAACAAGAAATCAAAGAAGCAGTTGCCTATTATTTCCACTCAAAAGCCAGAAGCATCTACGCTGAGTTGAAAGCGACTCGTGCAGCAACACGTCTTGGACTTAGATTGTTGCCAGATGATTTACAAGGCGAAGTTGGGGACGCAATCGTCACATTATTCGAAAAAGAACTCGGTGCACTCCTTGAAAAAGCACTCTAAACTCCATTTTAAACATGCATCATACAGTTCCCCTTAAGTGATAGTGCCGAATCGGTGGGTTGGGAAAAATATGAAGAAAGGCGCGTTCTTCATGGTTCTGCTTTTCGTTTTTCTCTTGATTCCAACTCAAAACAGCGTTCGTGCCCAAGGTGAGAATGACATTTTGATTTGTTGTGACGCTTCAACAGTCGATTTGTATTTGATCGGAAGTCAAAGCAGTAAGAAACTCACTCCATTTGTCCAAGAATTGGGTGATGAAGAGCAAACAACATCCATTTCCACGACGATTGCATCTCAAGAATCGATTGGAATTTGGACGCTTGACAATGTCTGGGCAGGCACCGTACCTGATTCAACATGGAGTTTTGGAATCAACTATGAACTCAGTGAAGCTGGTGGAGCACAAATCAATGCAACTGCAACTGTACGTATTGGTTCGAAGAGTTTCAGTACCTCCCTCTCTCCCGGCAACTCATTTCTTTCACAAGGTGAGGGAGTGCTCAATTTTGAAATCGAGGTGGACTCATTTTTAGTGTCGGCCTCAAATACCATTGAAATTGAACTTGCTGCCCAAACGATTGTGTTCCAAGTGCCAACAAGCGATTCCGAACTCGTCTTTAAATGGGGCACTGAAGAGTATGATTCTTCGCTTGAAGTAACGATACCGTTGGTCGATATTCGTCTTATTGAGCCTGAAATTGAAGGCAAAGATGTCTACATTCCTATATCGATTGAATCACCTTATGGCATGTCAACACTTGCTTTGACTGAGTCACTTGCGTTGTACGTTAATGGTGTTGTTGTAACTGGAGACCCTATTGAAACAGGAAGCGGAGACCTCATTCGAGTGACATGGACTTGGACACAAGCGAGTGGTGGAACTGAAACAATCAACGTCGAGATTCGGTTGGTATTCCAACAAGGACGACCTGCAATGCAAGGTTCAACATCGGTTGAAGTAACGACAACTGACACTGGGGGCGGAACAGGTACATATTATCCGCCAGATGAACCTCTTCGAACAAATGGAGTTGGTAGCCGTTTGAATGTGGATATTCAAACTGAAATCTCTTCAGATTCTAATGGCATCGTGATGGAAAAATCAACTGAATTGACCATTTATGACGAAATGGCATTTTGGATGCGTTGGGGACTTGACCACATCGGTGATGACAATCCAGCACATTCATCCGCACTACGTGCATTCAACGCAGGTGGAGTGACCGAGGATGACCGAGTCAGTCGATTCATCGAGCCAGTCGAGATTGGCGAATTTGAACGGCAACTTGTCAATTTAGGAACGATGTACATTACTCAAGGCTTGGGACTTGACTCAAAAGAACTCATAGGTGATTTCAAGGATTTTGATGCTATTGATATCTCCTTGGATTTACATGGTGAAGATGCGGTGAAACCTCATCCAGTCACACTCACATTCACAACAGTCGAACATGTGGAAGACCAAGAACGACTTGATTTCATTCGAGACTTTGTTGTCGTGCAACCTGCCAAAATCTGGAGAGAATTTGACCTTCAACTTGAAATTACAACTTCGATGATGACTGGTTTGACCAGTTCAAAGTTGTCTCAATCAGATGCTTTTGATTTGCAAACAATCCGTACGCCGTTTTATGACACGATTATTCTCAAAGGTGATGGAATTGAACAAGATGAGAGTTTTACGCTCTCAGCCATTCCAACAACTTCACTTGGATATTCTCCATTTATTCTTGGTCTTGCATTGTTGGTTTCATTTGTAGGTGCGTTTTACATCGCCCTCAAAATTTCAGCCTATCGAAGAAAGAAGGTACTCATGGCTGAACTTGTATTGATGCCTCTTGCATTGCTTGTGTACATCTTTGCTTATCCGCCTCTCTTTGTTGGAGTCAGTGTAGCCCTCATTGTCTTGATTTGGTGGATCACTGCAATCTTCAGTCCAAGAGACCCGTCACTCATTCAAGCGGCAGCCACCTTCCCAAAGATTCCGTGCCCTGCATGTCAAACATTGAATGCTGTGACAACAGACGTGCGTCCGCACCGTTTTGCTTGTTCAGGTTGCCAAAAGACGATTAAATTGGTCGCTTGAATTAGAGTTTGAGATGTTTCAAATTCGAAACTAAATTTTGTGCCTCTTGATAATCGCCAGGAGAAAAATACCCAACAAAGGCATCATCATCATCGACGGCAACCACTGCTTGGGGTTGACGAGCTTTGATTTTTTCAAGAACTGAATCGAGTTTTTCTGATACATGAACAAGCAGAAAATCCATTTCCATATGATTTCTACATTCTTCATCAGCCGAACTTTTTCCATCTGCAAATGCTTTCAAAAACTGTTTCGTACCAAGAACACCTTTGACATGATCATCGTTGTCTAAAACGACTAAAATCCCATTTTGGACAGACATTAACCGCTTTGCCCCTTCTTGAAGGGTATCTTCGAGACCAATAGTTGAGTGTTCGTCGTCGAGTTTGAGGTCACCAACTGTGCTTACCATGGCAAGCGTTGTCCGTTGTTGTTAATGAGGTTTCATACCTCTAATCTTCGTAGGACAAAAACAATGTTGACTCATCAACAACTTTTGCATAGCCAATTCGCTCAAGTTGAACAATTGTGCCTGCTGTGAAATTGTGACGCTCAACCTTACCGACAATGGTATGGATTTCATCATCTTTGGAATATTGGAGGGTACAATTTTGGCTTACATCCTCTGGCAACCAATGAATGATTGGCAATTTTTCATCACCATGCCTAGACTCAAGAAAATGTATGGTTGTGTTCGAAATTTCGATGTCTGCACATTCTTTAAGCCTCATTTTTGAATTCATTTCTGCGTCTTCCTTTTCAATATAGATACATTTTGTATCCATTGGCCAAGTTCTCGTTCCCAATTCTTTGTTGTTAGGATGCCGAGGAAATTCAAGAGTTCCAATGTCTTCTGAAAAAGAAAATTGAATTGGACTGCGAACAAAAGTTAATCGCGGTGCTGAAAAATCAACAGATTTTGTATTGTGTGAGAAAAGGGTTGCTAATGGAACAGATATGTCTTTTTGAGTGATTCCAAGTTCGAGCCAAAACAAGCGCAAGGCCTCTGCAGTGATGCCACGATTTTTAATTCCTGATATTGTAGGTAATCTTACATCATCCCATGAAGAATATCGCCCCTCTTCGATGGATGCCCGAATAGCCGATGTCGAAAATCCACCCCATTCGTGAATTTTTACACGTCCCCAATACAACGTTTCAGGATAAGTCCATCCAAAATGTTCGTAGAGAAGGGTCTGCTTTCGCGTGGAGTCCATAAGATCTTTTCCTCGAATAATGTGCGTAACCCCTTGGAGATGGTCCTCGATTGCACTTTGAAAATCGAGTAATGGCCAAACCTTGTACTTCGAACCAATTTCAGGTCGAGGATGGGGGTGTGCCTCAGTATCTTGGAGCCGAAGTGCTGGCCAATCTCTCAATGCCGGATTCTTAAGGGACATATCTGTTTTTACTCGTACGACAACGTCACCTGGCTGAAATTCACCATTGAGCATTTTATGCCAATAGTCTAAGTTTTCATCGGGTAATCGTGAGCGGCAGGGACAACTTTGTTTTTCTATTCGATACTCCTTGAATGTTTCAGCTGAACACGAACAGACATATCCAAATCCTTCGTGAAGCATTTGTTCTGCGTATTCATAATACACTTCCATCCGATCACTTGCGAGAAGAACACGCTCTGGTGCTTTACCAGTAAGCCAGTATGTTTCTTGCTCAATTTGAGCATAGGCTTCAAGCATAGGAGGTTTAATGCTCGTATCTGTGTCATCAAATCGTAAGATCAATTCACCATCATACATGTCGCGATAGGTGCTATTGATGACCAATCCTCTTGCGTGACCTACAGAGAGCGGGCCATTTGGATTTGGGGCAAATCGAAGCACAACCTTACCTTTGGTGGCATTTGGTAAGTCTGGAAGGCCACTTCTACGTTCTTGTTTTTCGCGTGCTTGAAGAAGGTGAGGAGCCTCACTTTCCAAAATCTTCGTCAGTGCATCAAGACCAGATTCGGATGCCATTTCATTTGCTTTTTCGACTTCCTCAGAGATGATAGCCGTGATTTCTTTTGCATGACTCCTAAGGTCAGCACGAGTTGATAGAACTCGGCCGATGACTGACTTTGCATGTGCTTTGCCATTGTATTCGATGGCGTTTTGAATTGCGAAGTGACGCAATTCATCTAAAGTCGTTGCATCCGGTTCCCAAGACATATTCAACCAACCCTAAATGCACTTGTTCATGAATGTTCCATCGTTTGGAAATGTTAGAACAAAGTTGTTTGACGGGACAAGCCATTTGACGAACGAATTGGAAGGGGGACATCAAAATGGGCGTCCCAGAAATTTTGAACAGTTTTCCATGACCAACGAACGGAATCATGTGGCTGAGGTAAACAAATAAGATGAGAAAGTGATTTTTGTGTATTCGGGTCACTTGGGTATCCTGAGCCAATTTCAATACCCAATTGTTGTTTTAATTGCTCTATCGCAAGGTCACGGTGATGTTTAGCTAAGATACTTGCAAGAGCCACAATTTGGTGATTGCTGTCAGCTTTATGTTCACTTATTAATGCATAATTTCGATTTGACCAATCCTTGCAATGACTGATGATTCTGTTGGTAAAACGCTCAGGGTTCGTATCACATGCATCCGCAACTATCTCTGCGTGTTCATGACAATCAAACAGTTGAATAACTTTTGAAAATGTTTGGGCCTCAAGCAGATTGAGATTGTTTTCATACACAGCGATATCTATATCTTCTGGCTCACACAAAGCAATACAACACTTCCACTGATGCGTTGTCTTTTTTTCTTCAAACCAAGCCACAATCTCTTCTCTTTTTTGTTTTGAAAGAACTTTTGAGTCATCAATCGATTGTTCACTCAATAATGAAATGTCTGCATTTGGAATTCCGCATAATGCTACAACGAGGGGACCTAAAACCGGGCCACGACCTGCTTCATCAATGCCACATATCCACACTGAAATCACGTTCATAGGTCGTCCAAATCAATCATCTCTGGCAGTTCAAAATCGAGGTTTTCATCTTGCAGTTCATCGTTGGACAGTAATTGCTGTCTATCGTGTCGTAAGGTTCGCTCAGGTTTGTGTTCTTTGGAATGTAAATGTTCATTTTCTGGATGCGGTTTTGCTACACCGTGTTCTTGAATAGAGGATAGGATGGCATTAGCTTGTTCTTGAGTTCGTTGTAACTCACCTTGTTGCAACACTGCACTCGAATGGACTTTCATTTCCTCTTCAATTCCTGGAGTTACTTCTTTTGGCTGGGCTCGCATTCTGAACATCGATTCAAATGCTTGACTCGGTATTTCCTTTTGTTCATTCACGCTTGTTTGTTGTTCTTTTCGTTGAAATTTAGCAAGCCAATCTTCTTCAGTTTCAATTGGCTTTTGCTCAGCAACTGAGTGTTGTTGGATTTCTTCCAAACGTTTGTTTCTATCCCAAATTGCTTTGTAAATGATGAGCCCAGAAAGGAGAATCGCAAAAAGTACTCCAGACCATGCCTTGAGATAGGCAATCGAAGTTGACACGAATTCAGGTAGAGTAATGCCAGGGTCGACGTTTGGTACAGGTTGCCAAGGGATGCCTAAGTACTCGCCTTGACTGGTGTGGAGAAATTCGATTTCGGGGGCAAATTTTGAACGAATTGAAGTATTGATGAAAACCGTTCCATTTGATGTTTGATCCATGGGAAGTTGAACCCACGCTTTGATGGTAAAATTATACCCCAAAGGAATTTCATTCACTTCAAAGGAGCGAGGGTTCTCAACGCCTTCCTCGACTTCCGCGATGAAAGGGGGAATGAATGCCATTTCAGTATTGTGACTTGATTGCAATTGTACAAGAAGTCCATCGATAGCGTTACCATCATTTCGAACATTCATTTGAATCTCCATCAATCCATACCGATTAATGGTTTCAGTGATATTTGAAAAATTCCACATCACTTTCGGTCCAATTTTATAGGGAATTTTAATGAGTCCAGTGAGAGAAAATGAATCATCAAGAAGTTCAATTTCAATTTCACCTTGAGTAAAAGCAAGACTTCCGTTTTTTGCATGAAAAATGATGTCCTCAAATGTGTTCGTAAATCCATTTTCAATGGTTATACTGTTCGTTGGTAAAGTGACATTGATGTGGTCATCTGGTTCAGTTTGACGCAGGTAATAGGTATCTCTTGCGTTTCCATTGTTTGTGATAGTGATACTATTTTCACAAGACTCTCCGGGTAAAATATTCATACATCCAGATGATTGATATGTTGCTTCCATACTTTTGTTTCGTATAATTTCACCATAGACATTAATTGTTTTCAAACGCTCAATGGCTTGATTTGGAAATATCCGCAATTGGACTGAAAAAGAGCCCTCAAACTCATAGGGTGCTTGAAAGCCTATTTCGACAACTCTTGTTTGATTTGGTTCAAGTTCGACATCCTCGAGACCACCAAACAATGCTATTGTCCAACCATCAGAAGAAAAGCGGTCTGATGCAGGCATATTTTGAAGAGGAATTCCATCTTGATCGATGGCTTGAAGTGTAATATTCATTCGATTTGGAACATTGCCATTGTTTCTCACATCGATTTTGAGCCGACCATCTTGGCCAGGAGCCATTTGAACAAGTCCGTCACTTCTGTCGATGGTGACGTTTCGAAATGTACTCATCTTGAGATTTAAATCCCATTCAGTGACTTCAAGATCCAAGCCTGATGTTGCCATGAGTGTGAAAACTGGCCCTGTACCAGCCAATGGCATGGCATCTTTGACATTTGGAACATCAATCCAAAAATACACGTAATGAATAGTCCCTGGTTGCATCGAAATGTAGGCTGAACCATTTTCGGTGTTGGTCATGACCCACCCCCATGCCCATTTTGAACTCGAAACAAGGTCGAATTTTACAAGGTCTTCAAGTGAAGCATTGTTGGTTATATTGACTGCTACCGATGCACGAATTCCCCCATCAACGAGTAAGTTTGACGATTCTCCAACCCAAAAATCGAGATTTGAGTATGGTGCAACCGTGATGTTGAGGTAGTAATATTGAGCCATGACACCTTCGATATTACTCGAAATTTCAAGCACAATCGGATAGATGCCAAAGGTCGTGTTTGAAGGTGCATAGAAACCAATTTGAAATTGCCTGAGGTGGTTGTTGACCAATATCTCCGACATTGGAAGGTTGACTGTTTCAAGTGGTGAAGGTATCGAAGATACATCGATTGTGAAATTTTGAAAGACATCCTTTGTGTTGTGAATCGTCACAAATGTGTACTTTTCTTCATCTTGATGAATCACCATAGACCCGGGTCCAATAATGGAAAAATCTTGATTTTCAGCTTCGACATGATATGTGTGATGAATGGGGAAATTGCATGTCATCATAGCGACAAAAATAATGACAAAAACCCACCGCATGTCCATCCCATCCGTCGAAAGAATTTGAAGCCCACCTATGATTGTTCAAATGTTGAGGGAGAATTGATGTAGACCTTATTTCTCCAAGGCTGTATGGCACCAATTTGGCCGTTCAAGAAATCCAAAGAAACCATCGACAGATTACCAGACGAACAACCTCAGAAGGTTGTCTACAACATTGGGGAAGACCCATTTGCAAGGACATCAACCACAGGTGTTGACCAACAAGCCTACAAAGACGCACTTGCACTTTTTGGTGGTGGTAACACAGAAGTCGTCGCCTCAGAAAACCAAAGCGACAAGTACGAGGGCGTTGTCAATACGATGGAAAAACCAGCCGAACCAGAACAATTTGCCCCAGCTGAACCTGAATCAACATCAGGTGCCGAGTCTGTGCCCGAACCTACGCCTGCACCAACGCCGGCCCCCCAGCCAGAAGCGAAGTATCTACACCATACCGATGGATATCACTACAAGGAAAAAGAAGGCGGTGGCTACGAATCGACACCGTATGTGAAAAATCCAGATGGTACGTACAAGCCTTACCAGTAATCTGTTAATCCTGCGATTCTCTCAACGAGGTCGGGGCCATTGTTTTGAACAGAATTCACACTCTTCGATACTGCATGAAACGCGAATGTAATGGACTCATTACCCTCAATTTGTCCAAATTTGAGCCACGAATCGAGTTGAGATTTTCCCACCAAGACCGGCATTCGGTGATGAATTTCTTGTAATGATGGCACTGCTTCAGTTGTCAAAATGACCGTTGAAGTCAACACATCGTCTTGGCTGTCACCAAACCATGTGTCCCATAGGCCAGCAAAGTACACGGGTTCTTCGGATTGGACATGAAGATAGAAGGGTTGTTTTCCAAGAGGCGTCGATTTCCATTCATACCAACCATCGAAGGGAATGACGCAACGTCTTGTCGCCCAGGATTGTCGAAACATTGGTTTTGTTGCAGCAGTTTCAATTTGCGCGTTGATCGGTTCAATTTTTGATGGACTGGACCATGAAGGACGAAAGCCCCACGATGCAAGACCGGTGGTGAAATGATTTGAGGTTGAGTCAAACATGGCGGTTGGAACTTTTTGGGTAGGGGCGATGTTCCAAGAGGGCTCAATGGATGCAATGAATTCTGTCGAAGGTTGGTCATCGATGATATCAGCAAGACTGCTTAATTGATTTGCCAGTGCAAAACGCCCGCACATGCTCAATCATCCAACGGGGTCTTCAATAAGCGATGAGAGCAGATCGATGTCAATATCTGCCCCAGATATTGGAACCCTCAAATCATATGATAATGAGACGCTTGGGTCAAGTTCTCCTATGCATCCAACCCATGTTCCGCGGACTATCCACTTTGCAGAACGTCCAAACAAAAACGGACCATCCCCCTCATCGAGAGGCTCGAGACTCCAATCGTTGATGTCGAGGTCCCTGCAAAAAGCCTGAATTCGTCCTCTTAGGGCTGCAAATCCACCACTTCGCTCAGCGGCTAAAAACGAAAGTCTCGTCGAATTTGTATGATTTCGAACGACGGTCCCAAGTTCATACACGAGTTGAGGCAACTCATGGTGTTTGTTCGAGGCAAGTAATTTGATTAAACTGGGCAAAATGAATTGACGAAGAATCGTATGTTCGGTGGTAATAGGATTTGCAATGGTTGTCACGTCGTGTATTTGCTTCCACCGCATTCTGTTGAATTGGTCATCTTCGTTCGATAACGTAAGGGATTGCACTTGCATGAAACCCATGCCTTGCATCGACTCGCGTATTCTTCGGCGTAAGTGAGCATCATTTCGTGGTTGACCGGTCATGGCAAAGGTTGGTTGTTGGGTGCCCAGGTCTTCATACCCATGGCCAATGGCGATATCTTCAACGATATCGACGGGATGAAGTAAGTCATATCTCCATCTCGGCATGGCTACGGTAATCGAATCAGCATCGCTTCTTCCAACAAATTCTCCACCCATCCGATTCATGGCATGTTGAAGTTCCTCGTCAGAAAAGTCCCTGCCCAAAAAGGATTGAATCAATGATTGAGGTACGGTATAATGCTGCGAAGATCCATCAGGAAAGTGTGATGTATGGCCATGTAGGTTGGTGAGTTCGATACTTTCGATGACCCCTCCCCATTGTTGCAATTGCAAAGCGATGAGGAGAATGCAACACTCACATGCTTTTTCATCCCAACCTGTCACATCAATGAAGAAATTCTTGGTCGAAGACGTTACGGTTGTGTGACGACCATTGATGACGGGAGGAAAGGAGAGCACTTTGTCTGCGCCATCAAGAATAATGGGTAATAGTTCATGTCCTTCAAGCAAATGAGCATATTCAATTCCTTTTGCATGCGTCGAAAGAATATCATCGATTGACATCTCTGAAGTATGTCCAAGCGGCACGAACCCAAATGAGCGGTCGACGGTCGTGACTCTGAATGGAGGTTGCAATGTATCGAGGTCGTGAACTCCGATAGATGCTCGACGCCGGCCACGGCCGATAGCGAAATGGAGTTTCTCTTGATGTTCCATCAAGGCTTTGATGAATTCATCGGATTGTTCCTCAGTAACATTGACGCCTCTCACCACGGCACCACACACGATTGGACGAACGTGTTCAAGCGATGGGTCCACATCCATTTGTATCGAAGATGGTGTGATTTCGAGGGCAGGCCTTGATGGGGTGTTGTACAAGAAAGGCCCCATCGCATAGGACAACGTTTCGCCTGAGAGTAAATCGGGTCGGTCGGGAAAGATCTCGACGACAAGTTCCTCATCATCACACCGGTCAACATCGGTACCAAGCAAGGGCAGTTCATTCATGATTTTGTCCTTGTCAAGGGTAATGTTTTGCAATTGCAAGAATTGGTTCATGAGCGATTGTTGAACGGTGATGGTTGGCATGAACATCAACTCGAGAACCAGTGGGGTAACGGACGTTCATATCCACTAAGTCGCAATCCACTCATCGCTGCAGTGTCGTAGTCAAGTGCTCGCAAATGGGCACGAGACAATGCGTCAATGGTTGAAATTCCAATTCTTCGTAGGTGTTGTGACAATTCATTTTTGATGTCGTGGAGCCATACTGCGATTTCTTCAGTTTGTTCAACTGGGCATGTGCAACAAGCGATGGGCATACCACTTGCTATCAGAACCGCAAGGTCATGGCCATGTAAGGCAAGTTCACTCAATACACCGGCCTGAGATGCCGTGCCTTCCAAATGTGATTTCGCAGACCTTCCAATGATAGGTAGTGATGCAACATAGGGTGTACCTCCTCCATCATCCAATCGACTGAGGGCTAAACTGAAATGGTGGTAGGTTGAGCGTTGATGCTGAAGTTGCACATTCGATAAGGATTGAATCGACACCATTGGAATGTTTGGTTTGGATAGTCCTCTCAAAGCGACGACAAGTCCGTCAACTTCCTCAGCAGAAAGACTTGGGAACGAATCAAAATCAACGACGAAACCTGAAACATCTTTGAGGAGGTCAACGATGTGTTCAAGGGTGTAGGTTGAAATGTATGCCAAGTCGATAGGTCGAGGATTTGAACACACGACTGCGGGTTGGCTACTAAGCATATTATTGAGGTGACCTGACAAATCATCCGATGTTTTCATCACATCTCCTGATTGGATCAGTGGTAGAATTGGCAGAGGTAAAGCGATGGTCTCAACTCCTTCTTCATCTCCAAGCAGTGCTACAGTATCGATGGAGGCGTAGCTTTGAAGAGGAGTGTTTTCTGTTGGAACTAAACCAATGGTGCTCAAATCGCCAGATGCTGAATGGATGTGTTCAGAAGCGACCAACGAATGTTCATCGACTTCTAAACAAACTGCATCGACTGGAACCTCCATGTCGTCTTCGAGGTCTTTGTTGATGGCTTTGATTTCTTTATCGGTGAGGGGCCTTAGTTTGACGCCTTCTGGAGGTTGTGGACATCTTCCATTGATGATGATTTTGCCTCCTGTCATGCCAATTCCTGGTTCATCAGCAACATCACCATGCACAATAATCGTTCCACCGCTCATGCCACCGCCGAGGCGTTTTCCAGCAGAGCCTCGAATGAACAATACACCACCTTGCATCGATGAACCAGCGTCGTTGCCTGCTCCTTCGAGAATTTTGACAACACCGTCAAACATCATGTAACCGGCATAATTACCAGCAAATTGTTCGCAAGTTATTGAAACTCCGTTATTGCCTGCACCCAAAAAGTGTTCAGCATCGCCTTGGATGGTGAAACTTCCACCTCGACCAAAAGCAGCAACCCAAGAACCGAGTTTACCCAATGCACGAATACGTGCACCCTCTGGAAGACCAGGGCATAGGCCCAACTCACCATTTTTTGGCACTGGGTCTCCGGCGTTGGTCCACCCAATACGCAGGATAGCATTCTGCTCCGCCGCAGTTTCTAACCGTGGATGCAGTTTTTCATTGATGCTCATTGAACGTTGCACCACATCTGATACATCCGCCATACAAATCCCTTGCACATCTTAGTCAAATACTCTCCTTAACAATATGAATAATCATGTAAAATTCCCACCTTCTTGCGAAGATTCGTTAGGGAATTGTTTATTGACATGTCTCTAAGGCTTTGAATTAGGTAGGACTCATGGTTGTCAAAGTTGCCATCAATGGATATGGAACAATTGGAAAGCGAGTTGCTGATGCAGTCGATGCTCAAGACGATATGACCATCATCGGCGTAACCAAAACTCGCCCCTCGTTTGGGTGTGACCTTGCGGTAAGAAAGGGCTATCCCTTGTACTGCACTTATGATGAACCCGACAAAATTGCTGCGTTTGCCGCAGCTGGGTATACATGCCAGGGAGGACTTTCAGACCTACTTGCCGTTGCTGATATCGTGATTGATTGCTCGCCAGGAAAAGTGGGTCAAGCCAACAAAGAATTGTATCAGGCTGCTGGAGTGAAATGGATTTTCCAAGGCGGTGAAAAACACGCAATGACAGAATTATCCTACACCTCCTCTGCAAATCATCAAGAAAACATGAACGCTGAAGGGACACGTGTGGTTTCATGCAACACAACAGGTCTATCGAGAACGCTTGTTCCTCTCTACAATCACTGTGGCTCACTCAAAGTAGAATGCACCATGATCCGACGAGCCGCAGACCCTGGGGATTCGAAAAAGGGTCCAATCAATGCAATTACGCCTGTGCTCAAAGTACCGAGCCATCACGGTCCTGACGTGATGACCGTTCGACCTGAAATAGAAATCAATTCTATGGCCGTTGCTGTACCAACCACAATTATGCATTGCCACTCTATTGTTGCGACACTTCCAGATGGCCACGGGCTAACGACTGAGGCCGTCCTTGAACTGTGGTCATCGCAACCACGTATCATCATCATGAGTGGTGCTGAAACAGGAATCACTTCCACGGCTGAGGTCATGGAATTCGCAAGAGATATTGGTCGAAAGTGGGGCGATTTACACGAAATCTTCGTGTGGAAGGATGGTGTGAAGTTGACCGGCAACACTCTCTATTACTTCCAAGCAATTCATCAAGAGTCAGATGTCATACCAGAGAATATTGACGCGATTCGTGCCCTCATGGGTATCGAAAGTGACTGGAAGAAATCCGTAGAAAAAACAGATTCAGCCATTTCAAAATACAACGGAATCTAATGCAAAAATTGAAACCCACTCGATTCAAACGAGGGTTGTTTTCAAAAGTCAATTCTCATTCGCTATGATTATGCATCGAACCAGAGTCTTTGTCGTACTCTTTACGACCTTATTTTTGTTTCAGACATTCTCTGCATTTGCTACACAATCATTTAACCAACCTGAAATGCTTGAGTCTACATTTGAATCAACGAGTTCAACTGAACCGGCCGAGCCGTGGCTCATGTTTCCCGAGCCCATCGAAGCAGAGTCAACACTACACACGTCGACTGGTCTTGTTGCCCTCGCGTCTGCTAAATTTGACCCACTTCATGACATCCCACAATCGACTTCAATGTTCACAAGAAACAACGATGGCGAAGTAACAGGTCTTTTTTTGCTTCAACTGCACCAACGAAACGGTGAGATACTCAACAGCCTCATGGAAGAATATGGTTTTTCATCCCTCGAATTTATTTCAAATGAAGTTTGGTTGATTCGTGCACCTCAAGACAACTCTGAGTTTGTCAACCACATGCTTTTGGATGAGCGAGTGCGTTGGATTGGCTCGATGCAACCTGAGTGGAGGGTGCACCCACTGCTTCTCGATGATGTTGAGGCAGAACAAAGCATGTTGAACTTCATTCCTGCACCTGATGTCTCAATGAATGGTCTTGAGCAGTTAACCCTCGATTTACTTTCGAGTGGTGCAACCGCAGTGATGTGTGGAACAACACTCTGCTCAATATCCTTTGAACACCAAGTTCTTCTACAATTGGTCAAAAGACTTGCATTTGATGGTCGAGTCATTTGGATTGAACCAAGTTTCTCACTTGGAGTTCACAACGCAAATGCAGTGACCATTGCTGGTGTTCAAGGCGTCATCAATAACGCTACATTTACGCTCGATGGGACAGGGGAGACCATTGCTATTGCAGACACAGGAATTGACCGAGACCATCCCGACATCAATGGTAGAGTCGCAGCAGTGTACACGCTCTTCGGCCTTGATTCCTCTTCTGCTGATACAAACACTGGTCATGGAACCCACATCGCACTCACCGTTCTCGGTGATGGTACAAGTGATTCATCGGTGAGAGGCGTTGCACCTGGTGCACAACTCGTCATGTACGCTCTTGAACACGACCCAACAGGCGTTTTTGGTCGCCGAGGCTCAATCTATGACATGCTCAAAGATGCTGAAACCGCAACAGCTCGTGTTGCAGTCAACGCGTGGGGACTCAACGGAAATTACGGACAATACACAGCTGATGCTCGTAGCGTTGACATTTTCATGGGTGACTATCCGGATATGATTCCATTCTTCTCGATTGGGGACCGTGGTGGTCAAGGTTCATCTCAAGTCACATCACCTGGTACAGCAAAAAATGTCATTTCAATTGGAGCTTCCACCACCGGTGCACTCGGTAGTACACCTCCAGGAGATGTAGCGTCATTCTCGAGTGAAGGTCCTACGCTCGACGGACGAATAAAACCTGATTTGGTAGCCCCAGGAGTCAACATCTGCTCAGGTCGGCCCGAAGAATCCTCAATTGCATCCGGAACTGCTTGTGGTTCAGGTCTTCACTCCAATGGTCAACCATTGTATATGACACTCTCAGGCACATCACAAGCTACAGCGGTAGCATCTGGTGTAGGTGCATTGGTTCGAGAATATCTCCGTGAACAACAGAGCATTTTCACCCCATCGGGTTCACTCATCAAGGCTGTGCTCATCAACGGTGCAACTGACCTTGGCACACCAGATATTCCAAACGCCTACGAAGGCTGGGGTCAAATCAATCTCGAACAATCGGTTATGCCAACCTCCGGTTCGACAAATCTCGGACAATTTTACGATGATAAACGCCTTATTCGGCCGGGTTTTTCCTTATCTTATCCATTCATCCTCGATATGGACAAAGGAGTTGAACTCACACTCGCATGGTCTGATGAGGCTGGAAGTGCGAATGCAGAACAATCTCAATCACGACTCGTCAATGATCTCGACATGATTCTTGAAGGTCCAAATGGTGAGATTTACCTTGGCAATGTTTTTTCGAACGGTGTCTCAACAACTGGTGGAACCTCTGACCAAGTCAACAATGTGGAGAGAATCAAAATCAAGCCAGGAGTCATCACAGGTCAAGGAAATTGGGTTGTACGAATAGAACACAAGGGAGGAATTGCTCAAAAGTTTTCACTCGTCATGAGTGCTATTGCTTCCCCAATCTCCGTTGCTGATTTGGTCACCTTTGATGGAAGTATTATACTGTCTTCGGTCAATCCTTTGCGAAATGATTTGGTTTCTATTTCTCTTGCTTTTGCAAACCAAGGTACAGCGAATACAGGTAGTCATATGATTAAATTCGAAGATATCACAACAGGAACAACATTGTTGCAAGCAAACCGTTCATCACTAGGGCCAGGGGGCCTTGATTCAGTCACCATCTATCACAGCTTTTCCACGACGGGATTGCACACTCTACGACTCACAGTAGATCTCATGGGTCAAGTTGAAGAAATCAATGACGAATCAAATGGAACCAACAATAACATCATTGAAGTCGATGTCGAGGTGATGGCACTTGGTGTTCGAGTCCTCATTGCTAATGATGATGGTACCATTCCTCAAACACAAAGCGAACGAGAAAATAATTCAAAAATTACTGTCGACGTCACCAATGGACCCGTGGTATCCATTCCTCTCATCGTTCTCCATGAAGGGACAGGAAATCAATCTGTGGACATCTCGACATCAATGGTACAAATGCCAAATGCAGAGCGACCTGATTTACTTGATCCATCCATTGATGCATGGCAAAGGGCATTTTCTGGTTCGGATAATGTGTTAATGTCAGCACAGGGAACAGAGAATGATACCTATTTTGTTGACCTAGAATTACTTGACCTCGATGCTGATTTCTCAGACCCCGAATCACCAAGATACATTCGAGCTGGCACGTATGTGGTTGATATTACCGTTCGGTATGAATTCCAACCAACCGTCGCTCATACTCAACGTGTGGTTTTGCAAGTGCCGACATACCACGAGGTTCTTATCGCATCAGCAGGAACAAATGACTTGCGAGCACAACCAGGAAATTCGGTCATGTTTTCAGTATCAGTCAAAAACATTGGAAACTCACCAGCACAATATTCGGTTCTTTGCGAGTCTGAAAATCGATGGCAAATCATGCTTGGAAATTCCAATTCATCAAAACTTGAATTTGAGCCTCTTGATTTGCATGAATATTTGCCAATGACCATTCGAATTATTGTACCCCCAGTTGCCAACGGTCTTCCCGCAGCAGGTTCCGTTGACAGTGTCACATGTTACGTAACTTCGTTGACCGACAGTTCGATGAATCATACCGAGGTCGTTGAAGTGGTTGTTGACTCCTACGACGCCTACAAAGTGCGTCTAAGTGATGATGACGGATTTTTAGGTCCTTCTTCGAGCGAAGAAGATGTCGCCGTTGATTCTGGACAATTCATTTACATGAATTTGTCAGTTGAAAATGCTGGAAATAGAGAAATTGATCTCAATGTTCGAGTTGTCCCTGCATACGAATCATGGGTTGTTCAATTGTCATATGAAGGTCGAATCGACTCTCGCCAATTAACACTCAAGATTCCAGCGGGTCAGGTTCAAATCGTTCAACTCATCTTTGGTGTTCCCGAAGCGGCTGACGAAGGAGATGAGAATACGTTCATTATTCGTACAGAAAAATCAACATCAAATTATCGAACCAATACAACCGTGCTTGTTGTCAAAGATGAATTGGCTCTCGACCTCTTTGGCCCTCAAAATGATGTGGTCATGACAAAGATTTCAGATTCGTTCACCTTTGGTGAATACACCATTTCGAATGTCGGCAATACACCGCTCAATCTCGAATGGTCAAACAACATCCCGCCAGATGGTTGGACCATTGGTTTTTCAAATCCAGTATCATATCTTGAACCACGTGATACGGCAACTGTACGAATAGGAATTATGCCTCCTGCTGGTGCTACCATTTCGGAGAATTCCTTTAATTTGCAAATTTTTGTAACAGGTACGAGTTTGAATCGGAGTGTCATCACATCCATCAACACCACGATAGGTGTTGTTCAATCGATGTACGGTAATTTATCACTTGAAAATCAGGCCAGCAAACCATTCCAACTTGTCCCTGCAGAGCAGGCTGAAACGACAAAACTCATTCTAAGAAATGATGGTAACGTCGAATTGAATGGAGAATTAACCATTGTGGTGTTGGACAAAGATGGAGAAATTCGAAACGATTGGTCAGCAGACCTATCATTGACAAGCATTGAAAATTTAGCTCTTGGGGAAGAAATTGAACTTGAAATCACAGCAACTCCAAAGGACGGAGTTTCACCTGCAAAAGCATTCCTCACCATCAACCTAACAACAGAAAATGGGGAGGTGATGACGCTTGTATTGGACATGACTGCCGAAGGCGCTGCAGGTGACTCAGGATTTTTCAAGGATTTACCAGTGTACATTAGCGTCCCGATTGCCGCTATCGTTGTTGGTTCCCTCGTTATTCTTGCACGCCGCATGAAGAAATCAGGTGAACTGGCCTCGGATGACAGTGCCTTAGGCCTTCCTGACATGTATGGTAACCCTGAGCATCTCGATGCACGAAGGGAACAAGCACTTGACATCGACCACGCAATCAATAAAACTGCAAGTGCCGAAGTAAGCAAAGATGAAATTGCCCAAGCGATTTTACAATCGATGGACGGTCCACTCATACCTGCAAATGTACCTAAGAAATTACCACCCGGTATGGCTGCTCTTCCAAGTGCGAACCCGCCAAAGTTTGAGGTTCCAAAAGGCCTACCTCCTGCGGGAATGCCTCCGTCTGGGTTGCCAAGCGGATTACCCCCACAACAGAAGAGTTTGCCTCAATTACCTGCACAGCCCACACCCGCACCTGTTGCAACTGGTCCTCCGTTGCCACCCGAAGGCTTGCCTGCGGGCTGGACGATGGAACAATGGAATCATTACGGTCACCAATGGTTAGAAAGGCAAAAGTAACAGCAAGCGTTCAAAAGGTGAATGCTTTGCCCCAATCATGAGCAGTATAGTGTTGTTTGGTCCACCTGGGGCAGGTAAAGGGACACAAGCCCAAAGAATTACAGGACACACAGGATACCCGCAGATATCGACAGGAGATATGTTGCGTGCTGCAGTTTCTGCAGGTTCTCCCGTCGGGTTGGAAGCCAAGAGTTTCATGGAACAGGGTTTACTTGTACCTGATCAAGTCATCATCGACCTCATAGCAGACCGGTTGAAACACGATGATGCAAAAAATGGTGTCATGTTTGATGGCTTTCCACGAACTGTACCACAGGCTCAAGCACTTTCATCAATCACTCAAATCTCGCATGTGATAGCAATTGATGTTCCTGATGATGCCATCGTGGAGCGAATTTGTGGCCGAATGACATGTGGGACTTGTGGAACAGTGTATCATGATACATTTCAACCCGTACCTGAGGATGGGTGTTCATGTGGAAACTATATAGAAAATCGGCGAAGTGATGACAATGAAGAAGTCGTTCGCTCAAGATTAGAAACGTACCATAGCCAAACATCACCCCTTGCAGATTACTACAAAAATGAAGGAATTTTCCACAAAATCGATGGCCACAGAAATATCGATGACATCACCACTGATATCCTATCGATTTTGTCTTGAGTTGAGGTTATGTCGAGAAACCGTGCTTTGAAGCCTCAAAGGCGAGAACGAGCACAACAATCTCAACAGCACTTGTTAGGCATGCTTCACTCATCTTCATCCGAAGAACATCACCAAGTTGTTGTACGTCATCTCTTAACCACCTCGAGAAGGCATCGATTGAAAATTCCCAGGTCCGCTTATCTCCATTTCTGTAAAAAATGTCAAGTAAGTCACTTTCATTCTACAAGGTATTCAGTTCGAATTCGAATGGGGCAGGTCATCCGCACATGCAATTTTTGTGGTAGCCGATTTCGAATCGGTGGCGGCCCAAAATTTCACAGGAGGAATTGAGGTGGAAAAAATTCCTGCATGGGTAGAACAAATGGCTACTTCGAGAGATTTTCAACCAACGGTGCGCATCGGTAAATCAGGATTAACCGAACAGATTGAACATGAATTGAAAGACCAATTATCCACCAAGAAGGTCGTTAAAGTCAAAATCAACAAAGGCTTGTTTGAGAAAAAAGACCTATCGAGCGTTTGGAGTCATTTAGCAACTGTTACTGATGCCGTCATTGTTTTGGCCAGAGGAAATGTCGCGGTTTTTTACAAAAAATGAACGGTCTACATGACAATACTCAAAGACTACCGAAATGCCGCACAAATAGGGAAACTCATGGAACTCTTGCGCAGACGTAATTCTTCAACTATTGCACTCGTTCTTCTCATCTCCTTCGGATTCTTGATGTACCTCCGAACAGCGTTTGCTGCCGGGGAAGGATATGATGTTCATTTGGACTTGACCATCAAAGAAGAACTCGAAAGTCAAGCGGTTTGGGTTGGTTTAGCCATTCTTGTTGGCGTGTATGTCCTCATTGTCACAGAAGTCGTTCATCGTACCCTTGCAGCAGCACTCGGGGGACTAATTGCGGTTTTTGCTCTAAATTTTTACACGGTTGAAAGCACGTTAACACTTCGTGCTGTAACCACAATGATCGATTGGGAAACCATCGGCTTGCTTCTCGGTATGATGGTCATGGTCGGTGTAATTTCTCAAACAGGTGTTTTTGAGTACTTTGCAATCTTCGCATACAAGAAGAGCAACGGGTCAATTTGGACGCTCGTGGTCATACTCTGTGTTGTGACAGCAGTTCTTTCCGCTTTTTTAGATAATGTTACGACGATGTTGTTGTTGACGCCAGTCACGATTCAATTAGCAAAAGTTTTGGATTTGCGACCGATACCGTTGCTCATTTCTGAAGTGTTGTTCTCAAATATTGGAGGTGCTGCTACCATGATTGGAGACCCTCCAAACATCATGATCGGCTCTGCTCTTTCTCCAGGTGCCATACAAGGAAACAAGGACCAGGCAATAGCAGCACTCTCATCCCAAGGTGTCACTTTTAACGATTTTATTTTTGAGATGGCCCCTGGAATTTTAATGACGATTATTCCGACATTTATGTTTTTGAAATGGTATTATGCTGAGGAGTTTTCTGGACAAAGAGTTCGAGATGTACAAGAACTAGAACGCATGTATGGTATCAAAGATTCAAAGATGCTCGCCGTCTCTGGTGTCATATTGAGTCTCGTTATTGTTGGTTTCTTTTTGCATCCAATCACACATATTCCAGTATCTTGGATTGCTCTTGTTGGTGCGGTTGTTATGCTCCTTGCCACGAGTCGACATGAACTTGAAGAGCCTCTTCATCATGTGGAGTGGACAACACTACTGTTTTTTGCTGGACTGTTCGTCCTTGTTCATTCACTTCAATACATGGGAGTCATCACTTTCATAGGCGGTTATGTTGAAAGTGGTATTGAATTCTTTGGTGACGATGAAGTCATTCGCTTAACCGCTGGTATTCTCATTCTTCTTTGGGTTTCAGCAATCGTATCTGCATTCATCGACAACATCCCTTACACCGCCACAATGATTCCAATCGTCCTTCAAATTGCGGTAAATCTTGATATGCCATTGGACCCACTCATCTGGGCTCTCGCATTTGGAGCATGTCTTGGAGGAAATGGAACACTTATTGGGGCTTCTGCAAACGTGGTGACTGCAGGACTGAGTGAGGAAGCCGGCCATCCAATTTCATTCAATGATTTCTTTAAGGCAGGATTCCCAGTGATGATTTTAACCACACTCATTGTATCGATGTACATGGTGATCGTCTATGTGATTGGTGGGGAAGACAATGGACTTGAAATGAAGATTGTCCTCATCGGTATAACACTCTTTGGAATCATTTGGCAGATTTCTCGGGGACGTTCTCGTGGGAAATCCATCGCCGAATCACTTGTCGACCAAGATGGCAACATACTTGATGATGTCGTGCAAGAGCTTCGAAAGTTATCATCGCATGAAGGTGAAGAATGATGTTCAAACAAGGGATGGATTCAAGAATTCAATCGAACTCAAAGTGTCGGGTCGACCATGTTTGAGTGCGAAGTTTGTGGTCTTCTGTCCCTCGGTGGAAATTCTTGTCCTGCTTGTGGAAGTCTTTTACGCAAGGATTTGACATTGGATTTAGAAGAAGAAGACTTTGGGGAAGTGCCCGGTTTAGATGATGCCGTTGATTCATTTTATGACTTTGAAGGCACGGAACCTCCCGAACACATTGAACAAATCAAAGAAGATGATACAAGCAGTTCCCTACCCTTTGGTTTTCAAGGCCAATCCAATGTCATCGTTCCGGGTTTACCATTTGGTATCGGAAGTTATTCGTCTGGAATGCCCTTTGATGTGAGTGATGATGCAGAATCGTTTGAAGAAAATGACGAATCCCTTCAAAATGAACCTCGTTCGAACCGGGTTGCTATCGAAAAAACACCTGCTCCTTCCAAGGAGCCCTCAATCGTCGAAGAAATGAACCTCCCTCCTGTTGTTGATTCTGCTCAGACAGAAGAGAAACAACCTGTTCCATTTGAGTCTAACGTTGATTTAAGTGGTGACGATTTTTTCGATGAAATCAACATTGAGTTGCCACCTCTCGAAGTAAGTGAACCGGAAAGGATGACTCAAGACATCGACGAACCCCCTCTTCAGGTCGATACGATTGAAATCCCAAACACGCTTCATGAACATGCAGTAGTTCAACATGAAGTTGTTCGCATCTCCGGAGCACGAATTTTACAGGATCCAATGGAGTCAAATGATATCCCAGATTACTGGAAGATCGATGCTGAAATTCCCGATTATGAGAGTATTTACAACGATGCACCACAAGTTGTTGAAATGGAATATGCCTCTCTCGATGATGATGTCGTCATCTATGACCATAATTTTGAAACTGCGAATGCCGTTTACCATTCACCGCTTGAACATTCTGCGGTCACACAGCAACCGCTCCTGGAAAGCACTGAATTTGAGTTGCACCCCTCCCAAGCAATGGCCATTGATTTGGCGGGACGAAATGATTTGGCACACCTTGTTCAACAAGGATTCATGGCTTTTCAGTCAGGTCAATGGATTGAAGCCGCTCAATCATTCCAAAGATTAGCATCTGAGTTCCCACAGCAGGCAGCAGTGTTCAACAATTATGGTCTCGCATTGTTTGAGAGGGCAAAAGAACTCGACGCAACACCAGGGAGCGATCATCTCGCATCATCTCAATATGATAGTTCTATTCTTGCACTCCGAGAGGCCGCAAAATTGGCCCCACAACAAAGTGAAATTCTTTTGAATTTATCTTCTGCATTGTTTGTCAGTGGTCGTGCTGAAAAAGCACTTGGTATTGCAAATGTGCATAATCAACAACATCCAACGAGTTTACCAGGTCAAAATGCAGCTGCAGTTTTCATGCACTCGCTCGGCCAAGAGAATCAAGCAAAACAAGTTCTTTCTTCAATCTCACAATTCGATGAAATTGCTTTGTCAAATCTTAGGAAAATGAACTAAAAATTCATGTATTTCTATTGAATTAAATGCAACATTGAAGGGCATTTCAATACCGATTCGTTCATATATGGGAGGGAGGTCGGATGGATGCTTAGCACCTCTGTACGTATGCCGTAAAGGGGGAAGGGCTGAGGGGAGTCGTCCTTGAGGCGGCTTTCTGAAGAGGCCGAATTGGCATGACTAGATACCGAAGGGTTACTCGCATGGTGTGGAAAACATACATGTGATGCTACAACCTAATTGGGGGATCGCTCGGCTCGAGTGCCGATGAAGGTCGTGACAAGCTGCGATAAGCTGCGGGGAGGCGCATGTATGCCGTAAATCCGCAGATTGCTGAATGGGACATCCTGTTTCTTCGGAAACAATCGCGATGCGATAGGGAACCCTCCGAATTGAAGCATCTTAGTAGGAGGAGGAAATGAAATCAAACGAGATTCCGTGAGTAGTGGCGAATGAAAACGGATCAGGACAAGCCGAATCCCGAAACGAAAGTGAGGGAGATGTGGTTGGCAGTCTTTTGTCTAAGTCATAGAAGGTGAAGTTGTCTGGAACGGCACATCCAAAGAGGGTGAAAGTCCCGTAACCGTATATGATATGACCACGTGACTGTCAAAGAGTAGCATGCGTTGGAAATCGCGTGTGAATATGGGAGGCAGAAACTTCCAATCCTAAATACAGCTCGAGACCGATAGTTTACAAGTAACGTGAGTGAAAGCTGAAAAGTATCCTTAGCGGGATGTGAAAAGAACGTGAAACCAATTAGGTACAGGCTGATAGGGCGTGAAAGCGAAGATATGAGCAGCGTCCTATCGTGCGTTTCGAAAAATGCCCCAGGGAGTCTTGTTCATTGGCGAGGTTAAGGAGTTGATCTCCGTAGCCGTAGGGAAACCGACATGTCCGCAGCAGTTTACTGTGAGGGACGAAGTGTGCTCGCTTGGAGTCAATGGAGGAGGACCTGAAGCCCGTCGATCTATTCCTGGCCAGATTGAAGCCCGATGAAAGTTGGGTGGAGGATCGAACCGTTGCTGATCTGCAAATCGCTCGGACGAGCTGGGTATAGGGGTGAAAGTCCAATCGAGATGGGCAATAGCAGGTTCCGCGTGAAACTACTCGTAGGTAGACGTTCGTGGAGATAGATTACGCTGTAGAGCACTGATTGTGCATTTAGGGGAAGCGATTCCTCGGTGTGCTGCCAAACTCCGAAGGTGTAATCGTTGTAGAAGCGAGCAGTGAGTGATGGTGGGTAAGCTACCATTACGCAAGGTGAACAAACCAGCCTGAAGTTAAGGTCCCTAAATATCAGTTAAGTGTCACAGACAAACCGTGTCCGTGGTCGAAAACAACCAGAAGGTGGGCTTAGAAGCAGCCATCCTTGAAAGAGTTCGTAACAGATCACTGGTCTAGCTTGCGGGCCGGGAAAAGGGACGGGGCTCAAACTGATTACCGATACTTCAGACCATCGAAAGATGATGTGGTAACGCGGCGTTGTGCTTGGGTGGAAGGTAGGCCGTGAGGTCTACTGGACCGGGCACAAATGAGAGTCTTGGGAAGAGTAGCAGCACAGTGTGGTGAGAATCCGCACCGCCTTATAAACCAGGGTTCCTCGGCACTGTTTATCAGCCGAGGGTTAGCCGGTCCTAAGGTCACTCTTAACCGACGTGATCGAAAGGGAATGGCGTTAATATTCGTCAGCCCCCTACACAATTATGGTGACGGCTTGGGCAAAGCATTCAGATCAAATGCCAGGTCTGATTGTACCTAATTTCTGGAGAACTGTCATAGTGAGAAGGAAAGAAAGTCCCAGGTCCCGTGAAAAGCCGTGTAGGGTGACCGTACCGAGAACTGACACAGGTGTTTTTGGGTGAGTAGCCTAAGGCGTATCGGATACAAATATCGCGAGGGAACTCGGCAAAATGGCTCCGTAACTTCGGGAGAAGGAGTGCCAGATTGGGAACAATCTGGTCGCAGTGACTAGGGAGCTCCGACTGTTTAATAAAAACATAGGGGACTGCCAGATCGAAAGGTTGAGTATAGTCCCTGAATCCTGCTCAGTGCTGGTATCTTAAATCGGGTTTCAACCTGACGAAGAACCAGTAAACAGCGGGGGTAACTATGACCCTCTTAAGGTAGCGTAATACCTTGTCGCTTAATTGGCGACTTGCATGAATGGTCCAACGAGGGCTCCACTGTCCCCGCGATATGTCCGGCGAAATTGACTTTACTGGCGCACAGTCCAGTACATTCTACCCGCAAGCGAAGACCCCATAGAGCTTTACTGCAGCCTGTCGTTGCATAGTCGCATTCCATGTACTGAGTAGGTGGGAGACGTTGATAGCAGGGACGCCAGTCCCTGAAGGAGTTGAACCTAGAGACACCACCCTTGGAATGTAACTATGCTAACTCTTCATGAGGACACCGATTGGTGGGCAGTTTGGGTGGGGCGCCACGCGCTCGAAAACCTAACAAGCGTGCCCAAAGGTCAGCTTAGGTGGTTCAGCACTCCACCGGAAACTGTAAGGGGAAAAGCTGGCTTGACGTGGATCTGCACAATGAGGATCGACGATGCGAAAGCAGGGCCTAACGAACCTACCAGCCTTATTTCTGAGGGCGGTAGATAACAGAAAAGTTACCTTGGGGATAATTGAGTTGTCACCAGCAAGAGCTCACATCGACCTGGTGGCTTGCTACTTCGATGTCGTCTCTTCCTATCCTGGGTCTGCAGCAGGACCCAAGGGTGGGGTTGTTCGCCCATTAAAAGGGATCGTGAGATGGGTTTAGACCGTCGTGAGACAGGTTTGTTGCTTGGTGGTAGAATCGCGTAAGGTGTCTGATGGAAGGGGCCCTTTAGTACGAGAGGAACGAGGGCTCGGGGCCACTAGTTTACCAGTTGTCTGGCAAGGCAATGCTGGGTAGCCACGCCCTCATGGATAAGAGCTGAAAGCATCTAAGCTCGAAGCCACCCCAAAGACGAGACACCTCAGAACACTCGTAAAAGACGAGATGATAGACTGCGGATGTACGCACGAAGCTTCGGCGACGTGTTCAGTCCAGCAGCACTAATGTTCGAGCATCTTTTTTCGTGTTGTATCGTATCCGCACCATGAGTGCCCTTCGTCTAAAAGATCATGCCAATTCACTTTGCGACGCTACGTCGCATCCTATCCGATTCGAAAAGAGATGGGTGCACGGTCACAGCGAAGGTGTTTACCTGGTCCCATTCCGAACCCAGAAGTCAAGCCCTTCTGCGTCTCTCCCATTACTGTGGTACGAGAGTCCACGGGAAAGGAAGTCACTGTGCCCCTCTCCTTCACTTTTTTCAGTATCAAGAGGATTCCACATGCCAATCGATACAGCAGATATTTTTGGTTCCGACCAAGTTGGAATTCACATCGCTGTCGCTGGCGGAGTTTTCTTTCATCCAAGCGAACTTCCAACAAAGGAAGTTGAACTGATTCAATCAATTCTTCAACTTGAACCTGCACCGCAAACGGTAGGTGGCTCTAACCTACTTGGTGCACTTATCGCTGGCAATTCGAGAGCGATTGTTGTAGCAGATATTGCGACTGAACATGATATCGATCAACTCACTTCCTTTGGTGACGTTGTCGTTATGGAAGGCGGTGTGAACACTGCAGGCAATTTACTTCTCATCAACGAGCATGGGATCATTGCCTCCCCAAGCATTCCTGATGATGGTCTAGAATTACTTGCAGATGTTTTTTCGATTCCAGTTGTTGCCTCAAGTATTGCAGAGCATGATGTTGTAGGTAGCGTTGCCATTGCAAATGACAAAGGCGTTCTTGTCCATCCAGACATCAATCAAGATGAAGCCCTTGTGCTTGAGGAGATTCTTGGCGTTGCTCCAATGGTTGGGACTGTTGCTTTTGGCTCTCCTTTTGTTGGTTCAGGCGTTGTCGCCTCAAATACGGGCGCTATTGCGGGCACTTCAACGACTGGTCCTGAATTAAATCGTATTGAAGATGCACTTGGACTCCTCGATTGAAGAATGTGAAATGAAATATTCAAGAGCCTTATTGCTTGCAAAATCAATATGGGCGAAATGTTATACCAAGGTAAAGTCAAACAAGTCTGGTCGACAGATGATGAAAATATTCTCGAATTTCGATTTACTGACCAAATTTCTGTATTTGACCAGATCATTCCTACTTTAATTCCAAGAAAAGGAGAATCTCTAAATCGTACAACAGCTCATTGGTTTAAACTGGTCGAACAAGAAAATATTTGTCAAACTCACCTTGTTGATGTTCATGATGCCAATAGGTGCCTTGTTCGAAAAGTGACCGTCATCAAAGAACCAGGAGCTATTCCTCGTGATATGGATTGGGTGTTCATACCTTTAGAGGTCATTGTTCGCCATTATTTGTCAGGTTCTGCTTGGCGAAGATTCCAACGTGGTGAACTCACTGCAGAACAGCTTGGTGTTTCAGAAGACTGTGAATATGGAACCAAGTTAGCTAAGCCATATGTTGAAGTTACAACAAAATTTGAGGCATTTGATAGAAACATCGACAAAACCGAAGCACTTGAAATATCAAATATCACAGAAGACGAATATCAGCGAATGGTATCTGCGGCTCTTGCTGTTGATACGATCATCGAGCGAGAGGCTGCAAAAAACGGACTTATTCATGTCGATGGTAAGAAGGAGTTTGCCTTTGCAGAAAATCGAGAAATTATGCTTGTTGATACATTTGGTACACTTGATGAAGATAGATGGTGGGATGCAGAAGCGTATGCTCAAGGTGAATGTATCGAACTCTCAAAAGAATTTGTTCGAACGCATTATATTGAAACTGGTCATCAAGGAGCACTGAAGCAGGCAAGAGATTCGGGTGCTGAAGACCCTCCGATTCCAGCCTTGCCACAAGATGTTGTCAATCAAACTGCTCAACTTTATGCAAGCATGTATGAACGACTTACTTCAGAACAATTCTAAGAATGATAACGCAAGATGATACCCGCCCCTCGTCGTTCTGCTGCTTTTAAGATGGAAATTAGATGTCGAATCGCATCCGCAAGACCACCATCGAGGGGTTCATCTTTACTGACTGTCCACACTCTCGATGCCAAATGGAGTCGTAATGATTGCACTTCAGTTTCATTGAGAAATCCACTGATATGAAGGCCACCACTGCCATGTGTGAAATGTTCATGTCCCACAAATGAATCTGTACATCTGTGTGCCAATTGCTCCAGCAATGATGCAAGTTCATCATAAATCTCATCCTCTTCTTTGCTTCGGTTTTTGTGTTCAGATGGACAGATGTTAGCGAGGATGTATTCCATCGTTGAACCTCCTGGATGGGGGAATCGTCCAAACCTTTCCCTAGTTTTTTGGTCACCGAGTTGAAGTGGAGTACCATCTTTTGATAGAATTAATGTGCATGTGAAAAATAACACTGCTTCATCCCATGGGATATTCGATAATTCGGTTGGTTCTTGAATTCCTTGTGATTCAAGTCGAAGTTTCAATGTTTCATTTTGAACCACAAGCCTTCGCCAATCTTCATCAGGTTGTGCAGAATTGGTCAATACTTCATAGATCTGAGTAGCAAGTTCGCCATGAATTGCATCAAGTGTAGCGAATGGGCTTGTTGTGCTCAATGCATCCATTGTATGAAGTCGAATGGCAAGTAAACATAAGGATTTGTGTATTATTTTTCATCAAAAAACTTCTTCATGCGATCTTCAATACTGCCTTGTCGATTTGCTTCGATTGAAGGGTCCATTTCCTCACGGATAAATTTGAGCCTGCTGCTTGCATCTTGTTCCTTGCCAGGAAGATTTCCGGTGTGTTCTATCAGCATTTCACTCAAGAATTCGTCATTGCTATCATCAAATGGTTCATCCATCACGGAAGTGCCCGGGTCATCAATGACTTCGAGCGACAAGTCATCCTCAATATGTTCTTTTTCGGAAGATTTTTCACTTTGTTTTGTAGATGATGCCTTGTCTTTGTTTTGTTTGTGAACAATATTCACCTTTGATTGACGTGGTCCAGCAATGAATCCCGTTAACCAAGCTAAGAGAATCAATACAATCGATGTTGAAAACATCCAAATGAGTTTTGACGAGGTCATGCCATCGAAAGATGATTGCTTGTAAAATGTAGATTTGATGTTATCATTGGGATTATCATCTATATCGTAAGGAGAAGAACATCGAAGTGTAGCTGTAATTTTTTCATCATTTTCGAGAACGCCTGGATTTTCAATGATGATGATTGGGGCGTAAGCAGAAGAGGTAATATCAACAAATTTTGTAAATGACCAGCCCAATTCAGATTCAAATGAAATTTCACAATATTCCTCTTCCAACACTTCATAGCCAGGCCTGAGAATACCAATTTCTAAATCCCCATCTGCGGTGAATGATTGTATTCCAATATTCCAACCTGTAGGACGTATGATAGCATCAATGGCTTCAGTCTCAACGATTTTTCCAAGTTGATCGATAATTCTCAATTGAAATGTCAACTGGCCTTTGGAAAAAGTGGTGCTTGCCATACTAAGATTCATGGTTTGGGTAGAATTTCCATCGATTGTATATTGGCTAATGCCAAGTTTGTATTCGATACCATATTGGTCTGAGAGAAGGGCACTGAACCTTTGAATATCGTTCTCAAAGTTGGTAAATTCACATGTTGCAAAGGTTCCATTGGATGGGTTTGTTGTAAGGCTATTGAAGAAATCCGAAATAAATCGACAACTCACCTCTGCTTCAGGATACGTCCATGTCGTGACAAACATAGTCAAGTTAAATGATTCATCGGCGGTGACAAAATCAAGTGTAATCTGGCCGTTGTTCGAACCATGTGAAATCAAGATCTTATTGTTGTTGTTTGTAGTTTCAAGCCGAATTCCGCTTTGGCTCGAAGCGAGAATGATATTGTCTACTTCACTTAGGTGAATCATCGAATCAAGCGATTCATAATTCGAAACAACGGGGCTACTTTGCCAAGTTAAATTTGATTGTTTAACCAGTATGGAGCGCACTTCTGGAGGGAGTTCAGGATGAGTGACCTTGATTTGTGCTAAGAATTCAAATCCATTCCAATCCGAGGGTGGAATGAGTTCAATTTGAATCCCTTGCAATTCATGGGGGGCAAGTGTCATTTGAAGAGGGCCACGTGTACTCCAATCAGAAGGAAGACCTTCAATCTCTATCGCAATTTGGGCAATATCATTTCCATAATTCACAATCCATGCTGCAGGAAAACCTCCTCCGTCAGAGACCTTCCAGTGGCCTCTTGCATCGAGTGAAATATTTGGTTTTGATGCAACTCTGAATGGAATCGATTCTATTGAGGCACCTGAACCATCGTTGTCTGATATTTGTAGTAATATCTCTTCAATTTCACCAGCAAAAGCATTGGGTGGTGGTGTGACATGTACCTGGATTTCAACAGTTCCGAATGGTTCGACGGAAGAGGTCATATTTTCAACAATGATAGTCCAGCCACTGCTGAATTTGTAAACGAATGGAACCTCGGGGCTATTGCCTTGATGATCAATTCTCAAACTGATGTTCGAACCATCGGGTTCAACCTCTAAATTCATTCCAGTGAGGTTAAATTTCCATCCCGATTTTTGCAGGACGGTAAATGTGATACTCTTTGTTTCAAGAATAAATCCTTCTGAACTAAAGGCGACGCTAAATTCAACCGAAGTACCAGCCCAAGCCTTCTCTGGCACATGGAAGGCGACGTCGATGGTTGTGGTGTTGTTGACATCCACGAATACCGTCGTTGCGTCTTGCGTATCCCAAAGTTGGTCATCTTGACCGTTGTAAAAGTAGGTGAGTGAGGTGGAAGTCGTTAATTGGTCGGGGGCATTTCCTAAATTTTGCAATAGAAATTGTATAGAATCAGCTTCGCCGGGAAGAATCCCTCTTTCCCCTTCTCCTTGCAAGGAAATATTCCAAGCTCTATTTGGTGCAGCATTGAGATAGAGAATTGCTGTATTGGTGACTGCTTGATTGCCAAGAGATGTTGATGAAAATTCAATCTTAAAGGTTACAAGAGCTGGCAACTCATTTGAGAGGGTGATATCCACTGACGCTACCCCACTGCTCCTTGCGTCAATATTCTTTGTGGAAGTAAGGAAGTCAATTGTTACAAATTCATCAAGCGATTCCCCTTCAAGTGAACTTGCAATAGCACTCAACACGAATGTATCTTCTCCGTTACCTGGATTTTCGATACCGAGCAATATTCTATGTTGTTCAGAAACATTGTATGATGATGGTTCTTCCACGGATGTATCTGCTGGTGATAAAATTTGGATACTGGTCCTAAATTGTTGCAAGACTTGAAGAGAGAAATTGATCGGGATGCCTCCATCATTTCCGTTAAATGAGTGCCTCATTGGCGGTGCGTAATCGGGTAAGCTAAGCACAAGCGTTCCAGTAACGACATCGTTTGAATTACCAGTAAATGACATGGTTGTTGAAGATACGATGAGGTCGCCTGATGAATTCCATTCCCAACCTGAATTCAACATCGAAGCTGATGCCATATTCCAAGAAACTGAGCCGTCAGATGGTAATTCGCCAACGATTGTCCACTGAAGTGTTCTATCTGGGAGAGAGCGTTGATGATGGGGCGTCATCGTAAACTGCTTCACAATAAACGTAATTTCAATCTCAGCACAAGTAAGTTCAGAACCACTTCCAATACAAATAGTGAGTTCAGTTGTTGTGGAGTCGTCATAATTTGCTGTTGCTGGTACATCTATTTCTGCGAACAATTCTTGGCTTTCTCCTGGCCCAAGTTGAAGGTTAAAAATTTCAACCCCATTTGAATTTTTTAATTTTGGAGTTGTTCCCCATGTCGTCGAGGTCCAGTCAAGCGTTGTCGTCGTTTCTTGTGCATTTCCAATGTTTTCAATCACCATCCACGCTTGGGCAATATTTCCAATTCTGCCTTGACCTGTTGTGTGTTGAATCCCACTCGGGCCAAGCAAAGAAAGACCCCTTGTTCGAAATACTTCGATTTGCAAATCAAACTGTTCTGAAATGTTTACATTTGAATCTAATGTAAGCGTGAAATGGACAAGCCCGTTTTCATCGCCAAGTGCTGTTTCTGGTATCGATACTTGAAATTCAACACTTCTTTTCTGCATATATTCGAGCAAGAATGTTGGTTGAGACGAATCCACAGGCAGAAATGTCCATCCTTCAGGCAAATTCGTATCGTCCCAACTCAGCGTCCAATCTTCAGTTTGTGAACCGATTGACATGAGATTGATTTCGACAATATCAGATTGGCCAGGGACAATTCGAGGAGGGTTATCAGGTCCGAATATCTCGGCAACGTATGGTTCAACGACAATTAAATTCCTTTGTGCATGATTATTGTCTTCTCTCGCCTCAGTCACATTGTTGAAAATGTCGAGAACAAGTTCTACGGAATGAATGCCCAAATCTGCAGTCACGGTTGCAGTAATTGTCAACGGCCCACCGCTGCCAGAAGGTGCTGCTGGGCTTACCTCAGTGAACCGCTGTCGGGCAATTTCAACTCCATTGAGGAGAAGCATCACGTCCACATTTGCATCAGGGTCCTCTGTTCCAACATTTGAAAATTGACCAGTGATGGTCACCTCTTGGCCGGGATTGGCTTGATTTGGATTAAATGATATACCTCTACCGTCACTGGTTGGTTCCAAATCAGCTCGTGCTTCAGAGACCAGCGTGTCTCCAATGAGAATGTCAATTGCACCATCACCATCGACATCTGCAATCGCAGGTGCAGCCCAAGTTCGATGGGGCATACCAAGGGGTGTGGACCATCCGTCAGAAGCATCAGCAGATGAGCCTGTATCTCCATCAAATGCATACAATCTTTTCCCGAATGCGACGAGAATTTCAGGCGTTGAGTCACCGTTGATATCCATCCAAAATGGAGGTGATACGGCAATTTCATCATTGTCATTACCTCCTCCACGCTGGAGGTTCCGAGTCCATTCTTGAGATGGATTCTCATTACTTATATCGTGGCAGCCAAGCATTCCTTCACGATTGAAATTAAATGCTGATTCTGAGTACCATGTCACCCAACATAATCGGTCATGCCTTCCATCTTCATCGATATCGATGGCAACAGGTTGGGTATCAGCAAATCCATTCGGTGCTCGAAATGAAAAAATCTCATCGGTCGAAGTAATTTCCATTCCAATGAATTTTGCTCCGGTTCCCGAAGTTCTTCCGGTTGGGTCTGTTGGTATAGTGATCACCATTTCGGGAGCACTATCAGAATCAAGTTGAACAATCACGGGTCCAGGCAATCTCAAACGAGGTGCTTCATCGTCACCCGTATCAGTCCCTTGTACAGCGACACGTTCCCACAAGATGCTCCCAGTTGCTCCTTCAATCTTCCATATCCACATATTTCCCGAATTCGAATCAATTGTTGTCAAGAGAACGACAGTGTTCGAACTATCAAGTTGTGCAAAAACTGGGTCAGATGGATGTGAACCTCTGTCTAAACTGACGGACCATTTTGGAGTTGTAGGAGTGTTCATTGTTAAATCAAATGCTGTTAATTCAGGCATTGGATTGTTATCGGGGTCGTCTACAAGGGCTACAATCAAATTTGGAGAACCATCCAAATCAAGGTCAGCAAGAAGAGGTTGTGTCACGGCGTAGTGCCCACTTTCCCTTGTGGGTAGGTGTGGCAATGTAGATGAGATTCGAACATCAGAGTTTGAGTAGGACCAAATAAGTTCGTTCGAGTGTCCGCTTTCTTCCCAAGTTGAATTTGTGCATGTTAACTCGGGTGACCAAACATCAATGTGAAATGCAGAATCTGTGTCGTAAGCCACAATAATTTCTGGTTTATTGTCTCCGTTAATGTCATGGATGATTGGTGTAGCTCTTACCTCACGTGTTTGTCCGATTTCACCCTCCCAAGCAATTCTTGCATCATCACCTGAAACGATAGAAATTGTACTGATGAGATTGCCATTTGAAACTTCACTTGTAATCATAACAGGGAACAGCGTGTTGTTCCCGCAACGCTCTTTTGCTTGTTCAGGGGCAGAAATACTCTGGGAAAAATCGCCAATGACAGAACCATATGAATCTGCTTCATTGGATTCAAATGCCTGCCAGTTGATCACTGGAGTTACAATGGCGTCCAACACTTCGACATCAGAAACAGCACCTTGGCCAGGCCCTCCATCTGGATTGTGGACTGGAATCGGTCCGTTGTGTGATGGGGTGCCTCCGAATTGGGCCCACGGTTGTTCGTAAGGATCCCATGCCTCGATATGATTCGACAGATCGATTGGATTAGAATCAAGTTGTTTCGTATCGCCCAATGGAGCATCGATGATTTGATTTTGCAAGGAAACAAAAATGAACAACAAAGCCATCATTATTGATGGCAAGCGCCTTGGTTCATAGGCTCCGCTCTTCATCATTTTTCATGTGCCTCCTTAGGGTAATTATGGGTTATGCTTCTTTTGTAGTAAAAAAGGGCTCTTTTTACATGCATCATTTGATTCAGTGCATGTTCTTATCCGCTTTGGTTAAATATAAGCCGTCGGTGGCCAAACTGACTACGGTCAATTCTCTCCTGAGGTGGAAACCGGTGAAGGACGGAATCTACGATTCCTTCTTTACCCCATCAATGGAAAGGTGGTGACAAAAATGTACAAAGTCGTAACAAAAGAAGACACGATTCGAATCCCTGCAGAGTATATGCGAAGAGGCCAATCGTTGGATCAATACATCGACCGATTGTCGATGACTGCCTTTGAGGGAAGATTCGATGAGGAGAACAGATTCATTCTCGTCACAACAAACCATCAGCCAATTGGCAGAGGAAGAATCATTCACGGAGATGGTGCTATTTACCAACGAGTTCGTTTCGATGCGGTTCTTTTTTGTATGGATGATTATGAAGTCGTTGAAGGTGCTGTCTCAGAAATCAATGAATTCGGAGCCTTCGTTCGAATAGGGCCTATGGAGGCTCTACTCCACAAATCACAAATCATGGAAGATTCAGTCGATGTAAACCCAGGTGCAGGACATATTGAAGGAAAGCAAACTGGACGAAAAATTGGTGTTGGTGATTCGGTTCGGGGACGTATTGTATCCTTGTCTTACGACACGACAGACCCACGAAGGTCCAAAATTGGTTTGACAAGTAAACAAACTGGATTGGGATGTCATCGTTGGATTGATGAAGATAACAACAAAGGTGAGTAATAATGGTGAAAAATCCGTTTGCTTGCGGTGAATGTCGCCTTATTTTGTCCGACGGGGTTGACCAATGTCCACGTCACCCATCTGCTAAAGTTTCTTCAGATTGGCAAGGATATGTGATCATTCGAAATCCCGAACGATCTGAAGTTGCAAAGCGTCTTGAAATTGATGTTCCCGGTACATATGCACTCAAAGTCATCATTGGAGGTTGAAAACATGGAAATTGAACGATACGAAAATAAACTTCTCGACAGAATTGAACTTACTTTTACTCTCCGTCATCATGGAAAATCGACACCATCTCGAAAACAAATTCTTCATGCAATTCTCGACCATGAAAAGGTCAAAAATCCAGATTTGGTGATTATTAAAAATTGCAATACAAGATTTGGCCAAGCCTTGACGTCAGGGCTGGCATATATTTACCAATCAGAGGAAGCAATGAAGGTTGAGCCAAACTATATTCACAAGAGACATGAAAGTCTGCGAGAATCAGAACCAGAACCTGAGGTCGAAGAACCTACAGAAAGTCAAGATGCTGCTGAGGAGGAAGTTGAGCAGTCAATCGAAGAAACCTCAGAAGAAGACGGAGGTGATGAATGATGGGAGATGGACCAAATGCGCATTCAAAACACACCAAGTATTCCATTCAAGATGGTCAACTCGTTCGTGCCGAACATTGTCCATATTGCGGCCCGGGTATCTTCCTAGCTGTTCACAAAGACCGAATGTCTTGTGGTCGATGTGGTTATTCAAATCTTGAAAAAGAAGAAGAAGAATAATCAATCCACGTTGTAGATTCTACCATCATTGAGAATCACATATCTTTGATGTTCATTTTGCCATATTGAATTGCAAATGTCATCATACTTCCGCAAAACCACCTCATCTGCACCTAAGTGAATGTATTCCCTCCATCCAGCAATAGACCAACTTGAAGTTTTTGAGTCCCAGAATGCATCTTGAACTGGACCTTTGAGTTGATATTCCTTCAATGTTTTACCTTCATTCATCCAAATGGCTTTGTAATTTGATGTGATGCATAGATGTTGACCATTCGAATAAAAATGTCGTGAGAGTGAATAACCCTTCATGAGAATTTCACTTGATAGCATTGTTCCATCCTGTTTTGAGAATTCTGCAATGCCGCCTCCTTTTGAACTTACTAAAATTGAGCTCTCATTATCATGTATTGAAATAATTTGTTCTCCTTGAGGGATTTTTTGGAGTGATGGCCATGTCGGTAAAGGCGTACGCCATTCTTCTTGTGCTGTGGCTGATAATTTATACAAACCTCGTTTCCAAAGGGCAAACACGATTGAATCCTCAATGGTTGCCATGCCTAATACATCTGCATTCAGTGAATGCGACCAAAGACTTCCTTGAGGGTGGAGTTCACGTGATGCTTGAGCCATGGACTTGCGAACCTCGCTTTTCGTAGGTCCCATTTGGAGAGAATTCGATAGGTCAATTGCAGCCATTCTACCAATCAAAAGATCATAATCCAACCAAGTACCGATGAGTTGGTTTTGAATGATGCAAGCATGCGTGATTTTGCAGGGAAACGGTGTGACAATATCTTGTATATGCTGACCCCGATGATCAAGAATTGTTACTTCGCCATCGACACCCAATGCGATAATGTTGTTTTTCCATGGAAGAATTTTGAAAGGAGCAAATCCAATGTTTGCCAACAATTCACCTTCCATGTGCCTCCGATATACTCTCTATTGTCAAACCTTGTTATCGATGTTGCTAAATCAAATCGAAAGAACGCTATGATGTGAACGGCAAATTGGTGACGCTGATCGCTGTCAGTCAAGGCGACATCGCATCCCGGATTCAAGGAGAGGCACTTCTCAAGAAATTGGTATGGAATGAATGTGCCTCGGTTGAAGGTTACAAAGCTTATGCCATCCATAATGTTCGACTTTGGCTTTTACCTGACAAAATTTTGTGGGAGGACCACCTCGACCATCGTTGGGAGAGTTCAACAGGTGAAATGGTTCGTGAAGTAATTTTTCCATCAAGACATTCAGCGGCAAGTGGTCGACCATCACTTACCCTACACCCAATTGGAATTCCACAGGTGAGACTCGATGAGGAGATTCCATATGGTGGTAAGGCAGGATGTGCTGTTCCACCTAATCCACGAATAAGTGAGTGGTGGAAGCTTTTCCATCAAACGATTTCGAATCACCCAAATTTGTGTGATTTTGAATTGACATTGGAAGTCACTCATCACGGCCCTTTTCTTAACGCACCTTCGATGTTTATCGAAATTGGTTCGACTTCTGAGACATGGGGGAATTTGGATGCTGCGGATTTCTTATCGAATATTATGATTGAAGGATTAGGCCTCAACGGTTCTAGTGAAATTGGGGCATGGGATGACTCCACTGCGCATGAAGAGTTGGTCGTGATGACATTAGGAGGAGGTCATTATGCTCCAAGAGCGAATCATGTTGGTCTTTTGCCTAAGGTTAGAATTGGACACATGCTCGCTACATATGCCCTTCCCTTTGGGACCCAAGAGCATCAAGATGAGCAATGGAAAACTTCTCTAAAAAGCGCATTTACATCAACAAAAAATGCGTTTCCTCATGGACGAATTGTTTGTATGATTGAGAAAAAGGCATTCAAGGGGTGGCAACGTGATTTACTCAAACAATACTGCGAAGAATTGGGCATCCCAATTTTTCGAAGAAATGATGTAGAGGCATTTTCTAATGCAAGCAACGACAAAGAAAGGGTCAAAGATTGAATCCTGCTGGAGAGTCTATGGTCAGTTGGTTCTCGAAGCTCGTCGTTTCGATGACCATTCGCATGCCTCGATGGTTTGTGCGTTGGGTCAGCCGAAGGTATGTTGCTGGACCAAACCTTGCTGACGCAGTGAATATCATGACGCGATTGAAAAAGGAAGGAGCCTGTTTTACAATTGACGTCTTGGGAGAAGAAATTACAACTTTTGACGAAGCACTCGATTTTTACAATGAATACGAGAAAGTCATCTCGGCCATTGCTGAGAACAAACTTGACGCAAATATTAGTATCAAACCGACAGCCTTTGGAATCCATATCGATTATGAACAAGGTGCAGCACTTATTGAAAAATTGACAACCTATGCAAACCAACATCAAATGTTTGTTCGTTTGGATATGGAAGATCATAGAGTCACTGATGATACCATTAACATCGTGATTGACCTTCATCAAAAAGGAATCAAAAACATTGGTACTGTTTTGCAAGGAAGACTTCATCGAACGCTTGGCGACATCGAAACACTTCGAGAAAAATTAGGTTCAGATGCTGATTACAGAATCTGCAAAGGAATATACCTTGAACCTGAAAACATCGCTCACACTGGTTATGCAGAGATTGTTCATGCTACCAACAAAGCTATTGACACCATGTTTGATGCAGGTGCTTATGTTGGTATTGCTACACACGATAAACCAGTCATTTTGCACACGATAGAAAAATTGAATCAATTAAACATGGGCCCTGGAAAAAAAGACACCAGAGAACATGCGAGTGGTATTCGGCAAGGAAAAGGACCAGGTTATGAATTTCAAATGTTACTGGGTGTTCGTGGACCTCTTCGAAGGAAACTACTCAAAGAAGGACATCGGGTTCGGGTGTATATTCCATATGGCGAGAAGTGGTATGAATACAGTATACGCCGTTTGAAAGAAAATCCGACCATTGGTACTCATGTAGCTAAAGCATTCTTGATGCCGTGGACAAATCGTCCTTAAGATCGATGTTTTTTATTTCGCCTTCCATGTCGCTGTTGATTCGGTTTATCATCAGAAGGCTTAGGCCGAATAGGATTTGGGTTGTAACCAAGTCGTCCCTCTTTCCATGCTTGTCGTCGTTCACGAGGTGTTTTGGGTTCAAGTTCTTTCTTGTCGACTGGTTCGTGCAAGTAGATTCGCTTGATATCTTGACAAACGACTGTGCCTTTCATGGTTCGCCCTTTTCCAGTATGAATGGCACGAATAACCCACTCACGGTTTTGATGTTTAAAGATTGAACCTGCTTTGAATGGAGTATCATATGGAACAAATAGAACATCGGGATACGATCTTTCACCTACTGTACAAGTGAGTTTAACCCTTATCATATCCACGCGCATTGCATTGATGGTATCGACTTCTTGAGCCTGCAAGCGCTTATGGTAGGACTTATCTTTGGCTTGAATTTGATTGATGCGCCAAATTTTTTCATCGTGTTCGAATACATCATCGAGGATGAATTCTTCATCTTTATCGACATTGATTTTTTGATGGCTTGAATGTGCTCCATCTGACAAAATAAACGACAGAATTACTTCTGGGGGTCGCCTAAACTCCACGGTGTAAATGCGGTTGCAATCTTGACATTTTACAAGTAAATCAACACCTTCGCCTCTTGGCTTTTCATTTAGAATGTCATGTGCAGTTAAATCTGCGCAATCAGGACAATGCAACGCGTTGTCAAGAGTTTCCTCTTCCTCAAACTCGTCGTCCATGTTTAACCGCCGTGCCTTCCCCGTTTGAAATCATCGGCTCAAAGGTAGAACAAGGCTTCATACATAGAGGCGTTTAGGCGAGACCATGGATGACATTGATGGTCAGTTACCACTTGATGAACTCCTTTCAATAAACGACAAACATGACAGAGAGCAACCTTTGATTTCCAATAATATTTATGAGCAGCTCAAGCATATGGAACTTGATGCTTGGTCAATTTCTGTCAACCGGAGATTAAGAGACGCAATTTCCCGGATTCAACCACGAACAGTACTTGAGATTGGGGGGCAAATTGGATTGAGAACATCTTGGTTATTCGATCTCATTGAAAGAGATGATTGGAATCCAGAAAACTATGTCATCTTAGAGGAAGGGCCGAAATTTGGAGTCATTCTCAAACGATTGATTCAAAGATACAATGTGATGAATCAAACACATGTTGCCATACAACATCCAATGACGTATATTGAGGAATATACTTTGTGGAAGCAAACTCAACTAGTTAAACAAGGAGATAACTCATCACATTATCTTTCACATATCGATTGTATTATTGTAGACTCGAATATTGAACACCATATTGATTTGGTGGACAAGTGCTTGAAGGTGATGGATGAAGGTGGATATCTATTTACCCTTGAGCCAACGGTTCCAACCGACGATTTGGACACCAAATTACCCGAGGTTCAACAACGCATTTCAAATTTTAATCACTGGATACGAATGATTCGTGAATCAAAGGACGAATTTGAAATTGGTTTCACTCCGCTGCATGAGGGAACAATTGTTACATTCAGGAAGATGCATCAATCAAATTCTTAATTTTTAATACACCGTATCCGTACTTGTCATCGTGGCCAGTTTGCCCTGATTTTGGTCCACTTGAATCCATGATCCATTGCTTTACCTCCTCAATACTCGAGCTTCCATCATTCGTTTCATGTTGCATTTCGGGCCTTGCTTCAAGAAGAAGTGCAATTGCTCCGCTTACATACGCAGTAGCTGCACTCGTTCCATCGACGAGTGCCCACTTACTGTCGAGACTAATCACTGGGACTGCATGTGCTGGGGCAATAACTTCTGGCTTTTTGTTTGGGTCAGTGCGAGGGATAAATGGCCAAGTTGACCGTATATTGTTGTCGCCGATTGATGACCCTGACCAACTTTCACCATTGCTCATTACCCCTCCAACACTAATCACTAATTCCTCGCTTGATGGGTGTGCAACATCTCCATCGTCATTCTCGCCACCATCATTACCGGCTGCGGCGACGACAAAAATTCCTGCATCAATTGCGTCATTCGACGCATCACCTGATGACCTTCCACCTCCGAGCGTAAATGGTAAGATACCAGGTGCCCCTCCAAGTGAAAGTGAGATCACATCTGCACCTTTGAGTACACACCAATCGATGGCCTCTGCCACAATTTCATCAGAACCCTCTCCGGATTTTGAGAGGGCCTTTGCAACATATAGATTCACTTGAGGGGCTACACCTTGAAGCCAACCGTCTGCTACGATAATTCCAGCCATTGCTGTGCCATGTCCATTATCATCGTAAGGTGTAGTTTGGGCGTTGATAAAATCAAACCAACCACTTAACACAATATGGTCGATGTCTGGGTGCGTTAGGTCAATTCCGGAGTCGACGATACACAAGTCGACCCCGTCGCCTTGAAATGAAATTTGATTTTGTTGAATCATGTTTTGATATGTGGTGTGTCTTTCGAGTGCGTATTCAGTAGGCTTGAGTAATATTGTGCCCCCTGAGAGATACAGAATAACGAAATACGCTACTGCGGATATGAAGGCGATACTTAGGCCAATTGACACGACACGTTTTACAAAGATGATGTCGGGGTCGTCAGAGAGGTCAACATCATCCTCAAATTTCGAGTTTTGTGTCAACATGAAATCAGGTGTTGGCGGCAGGCGGTCTTCCATATATTCACCCAAGAATGGTTAAGATTTCTTCCAATGTATCAGAAAATCGTTTCACATCTTCTTCTGTGTTGTACAGATATGCAGATGCACGTAGCGAACCTTCAATGTTGTGTGCATGAAACCAAGAGTGGACACAATGCTGTCCGCTTCTCACCATAACATCATTTGATTCATCAAGAAGCATTGCGATTTCGTGAGGGTCGTGCTTCTTGAGATGCAAGGATAATATCCCACCACGTAGCGAAGGTTGCTCTGGACCAATAATTTCAACCCCATCAATATCTTTGAGTCGATTTGTCATGATACTGTTGAGCCGAACCTCGTGTTCAAAAATCTCATTCAAATCAAATGTGGATAAGTAATCAACAGCATCACCAGTGGCTTTCATTCCAGCAAAATGCCCGAGTCCTCCTTCAAAACGAGCTGGAGGTTCGGCCCATTCAAAACCATCATAGCGAGTCGATTTGACTGTTTGTCCTCCTGCTTGAATGGAACGAAGTGACCCAAGGTGTTCTTTTTTTGCCCAAAAACCACCCATGCCTGAGGGCCCACACATCTTGTGAATCGAGAAAGCGAAAAAATCAACTCCAAGGTCCTGAACATCAACAGGCTTGTGGGGTAATGACTGTGCTCCATCGACACAAACAAGGGCATCAAAATCATGGGCGATTTTGGCAATTTCTTTCACAGGTGTTGATACACCATCGAGATTACCTACATGACCAACTGAAACCATCCTCAATTTATCGCCAGCTTCATTGCACATATTTTCAAATTCTTCAAGGTTGAAAGTGTTGTCCTCAAAACTTGGTATCACGCGATGATCGACGCCTTGTTCTTGTTCAAGTTGCAACCAAGGGACGAGATTAGAATTATGTTCTCTGTCCGTTGTAAGTACAATGTCATCTTTCTCCCAAGAAAGACCCTTAGATATTTGATTCAGTGATTGAGTTGCATTTTTTGTGAAGACGATTTCATTCACTTCATTTGCATTGACCATACTTGATAATTTTTTTCGAGATTCAACAATCGCTTTGGATACCATTGTGCCATATTTGTGAACAGACCTACCTCCACATCCAGGACTTATTTCGTAGTAATCACGAATGGATTGTATCACTGAATTTGGGCGTAGTGTCACACATGCATTATCCAAGTATGCGGGAGCATTGTCATTGGCGAGCGTTGGAAAATCTTGCCGGATTTTTTGGACATCCATGTTTACCAAACCTCCAAATTTGGAAAATAATCGATAGCAGGTGAGTTCATTCCACACGATTCACAATTAATTCTTGAGGGCATTTGTTGTTTACATTTCTTACATTTTGTACCAATTGGAACAAGTGTTTTGCAACTTTGTGATGAACATGGGTGTGCTATTGACCCATCATCTAATCGCACAAGAGCACTTTCAGCCCCACACTCTACGCATGCTGCTTTTTTGCTATGATGTGTTGACCCCTGAACCAATTCCTCGCCAATGAGTTCTCCATTTTCTAATAGAAGTTCACGTTCTGCAATTCTCGCAGCTTTTGTTTGAATTGTTGTTGTTTTACCCAACATGCGTTGTGGATACCAAAGAATGGTCATCAAGAGGGGAACAGTGATGCCACCAAATAAAAGATGAAGCCCAAAAAAGAGAAGTGAATTTGTTCCACGTTCTGCGATAAAATGTGTGCCACTCCACGATCCAATGAGCACAAAAAAGACCCAGATAAAGAACAGTGCACTCCAACCTCGAAGTGAGTGTTCTCTCATTTCTAGTTCCATGACACGGACATCTTCATGGACGTGATTTAATTCAATGTGTAGGTCTCGAGTTTCAATAACGGCTTTCCAGAAAAAATAGAGAAAGAATGCAACAATGAGGATGAGTAGTGTGCCCTGCATCATTTCGGAAAGTTTGAAATCGAATGGAAAGTTGCTGTTTTCTGTATGAAAAAATATCATTGCTCCCATGACAAGGTTCCACATGAGGATAAGTGAGATTGTATGTGTTCTCATCGCAGGAAACAAAATCCATGTGTTGTAAAGGAACCATAACCATAGCAACATGGAGAGTATTAACTGAAAGTAATTTGCTCCTCCAACTTCACTGATGCCTTGTAATCCTGATAAACGTGCATTTCCGCCATCAAAAACCTCACCTGAAATTGAACCGAGTAAAAAGGCGATGATACCAGCAAGAATAGTGGTGAGATATCCCCTATTCCAATCGTTTTTTGCAAGCTTGAAAATGAATTTCACTTCTTTTTGGATGGAGTTGAATGAATGCAAAAACGAATGCTCTTTGAACTGAAAAAAAGGTTGCATATCGTCGAGATTGAACGGTTTTCCACCAGTTGTAAGTTCTGATTCTGAATTCAGAACTGATGGGCTCATCTCGCTCATGAAGAGTCGACGGAGGCTAAGTTATGATAACTTTGGGTTGATTTTCTTCAACATACGACCACATGCGTAGCGATTAAACCATCAATCGCCTCGGAGGGGTGCGGCCGAGATCGCATAGCCTGGTAGTGCGCGCGACTGGAAATCGCGTGGGTTCGTCCCTCGGGAGTTCAAATCTCTCTCTCGGCGCCACACTTCGTTTGATAGTTGATAGAGCAAAGCGGTTAAATCAAGATGTAAGGTCGCCCACTTGTTGCCACCGTGGCTTAGTGGTATAGCACCTCATTGGTAATGAGGAGGTCGCGAGTTCGATCCTCGCCGGTGGCTCCACGACAGGAAATGACATGAAATAGCAAAAATCATCCTCAATGTATAAAAGTCGATTTTGCAGATAAGGATTTGAAGGGCAACCTTCAGATGGGATGCGCGTGAACAACACAGAGAGTGACAACATAAGAATGCAAAAGAAAGTTCGAGAATTACAATCTCAGGTCAATGAACTCAAAGATTTGGTCAACACCTTGCTGAGCGTTATAGTCGATGAACCAGATGGTGTCCATTCTGGGGCTGCACCGATGCCAGAAGGCATGATTCCACGCAATCTCTGTATGTGATTATCCTTTGACCACGAGTTGTGGTTGGAGTCGTACGACAGGCTGGGCTAAACCAGCATTTTTTGTCATCTCAATGACTGAATCTACATTTTTGTAGGCTTCAGGAGCCTCTTCTGCAAGCACATTTGGCGTCGATGCGTGAACACGAATTCCATTTGATTCAAGTCTTGATTTTATGACATTTGCATCCAATGTTTGTTTAGCAATTGTTCTCGAGAGCGAGCGACCTGCTCCGTGACACGATGACCCAAATGCATCATGGTCACCTTCAGAGGAACCTGATAAAATCCAAGAGCCATGTTCCATATTTCCCGGCACAAGGACTGGTTGCCCGGTCGAATGAAATGTCGCTGGTAATTCTTGATGGCCTTTCGAAAATGCTCGAGTAGCACCTTTTCGATGAACACAGCACGAACAATCGACCCCGTTGATCGTGTGGGTTTCGATTTTTGCAATATTATGGGCTACATCGTACAAAGTTGTTGCTTCTCCAAGTTCACCCATCTCTAATCTGAGAACATCTCTCAATCGTTGTGTTAGGGCTGAACGATTTGCAAACGCAAAATTTGCTGCAGCATTCATTGAATCAAAATAATGCTGTCCAGCATCAGAAAAAAGTGGAGCAGCCGCAAGTTGTCGGTCCGGAATTTCAAAACCCCATCCGTCGTGCTTCCATATTCCTTCTTGAAGTTTGTATTGTTGTTCTAAATCTCGAACGTGGTCGGTACAAACTTGATGGCCAAGGCCTCTGCTTCCAGAATGTATCATCACAACCAATTGACCCTCATAGAGCCCCCATTCTTTTGCACACCTTTGGTCGACCACCTTTGAGACAGATTGAATTTCTAAAAAGTGATTTCCACTGCCAAGTGTTCCAAGGGACTGCAGTCCTCGTGCAATAGAACGTTCCGACAAATCAGCATGTTCAGTATGAAGCATACCTTCGGATTCGAGGTGATGTATGTCATCATGATGGCCGTATCCAAAATCTGCTGCAGCCTTTGCACCACGAAACAAAATGTCTGACAGTTGTTGTTCGGTGATTTCAACACCACCTTTCCCCGATCCACCTGCGGGAATTCTTCCCGCCAATCTGCCACCCAATTTTTTAAGGTTCGGAACATCGTCAATCGTTGCCTCTAGTGCAAGGGCACGGACGCCACAATTAATGTCAAATCCAACCCCTCCAGGAGATATAGCGCCTCCTTCGTCGCCAAAATTGGTATCGGTTGCAACAACACCACCAATTGGGAAGCCGTAGCCAAAATGCCAATCGGCCATAGCCCATGCTTCACCAACGGCACCAGGTAGACATGCAGAATTTACAAGTTGGTCAATTGCCCTCATGTCTCCGTTTTGGTCAAAATTTGATTTTGATGAGACAATTCTGGCATCAACTTTCATATGACCATGTGCTTGAATTCGAAGAGTCCCATCACCTTCATCATGGAGATGTGGCCTCCAAGGCTGGGTCATATTCTCTCCACTGACCATGCTCCTATGAGGTTTTTTAGGAAATTCACTCAATTGATAGGCGAGTCTTCAAAGGGGGGTGTGTTATGGACGAAGCATCGTGGAGGAGAGGTTGATGAGTCTACCAGCAATTGACCTGCCTGTCTTTCATGAAAATGGGTTCCAACGTAAAAAATGCAGAATCACCGGCTTATGGTTTTGGACAACTGATTCCAATCGAGAAACATGTGGTGATACATTCGAAGACGAGTATACATTCATTGGAGAACCTTTGATTCCATCCTTTCCTCAACGCGGTAAAGCACTCAAGGATGCTATGCGAGAATCATTCCTCTCCTTTTTCGAATCATATCAACACCAACGCGTGGAACCTTATCCAGTTCTTGCAAGATGGCGAGATGATATTCACCTTACCATCGCATCGATAGCAGATTTTCAACCACACGTGACCTCAGGTCAATCAGAGCCTCCTGCAAATCCACTCACCATTTCTCAACCATGTATTCGATTGACGGATGTTGATGCCGTAGGGCGGTCGGGTCGACATTTAACCACATTTGAAATGATGGCACACCATGTATTCAACCGTCCAGATGATGGCCAAGTTATCTATTGGACTGACCAATGTGTCCGATACTGCCATGAATTATTCACACACAAACTTGGCATTGACGGAAATCAAATTACGTATGTCGAAAATCCATGGTGCGGTGGAGGTAATGCGGGAAACGCGCTTGAGGTTATCGTGGGAGGATTAGAACTTGCAACACTTGTGTTTATGGACCTTGAAGAAGACTCAAGTGGCGAAATTGAACTAAAAGGTGACCGATATTCTACAATGCCTCTCCAAATAATTGATACTGGATACGGTCTTGAACGATTTTGTTGGGCTGCAGCAGGAACACCAACAATTTACGAAGCAATTTATCCTGAGTCCGTTCAATGGTTGAAAGAACTATCAAATTTCCCTAGAGTTTTGGAACATTGGCCAGAGCTTGAATTGGATTTGATTTTATCAGAATTAAGTCGACTCAACGGCATTATGAATATTGAGATTGGAACCGACGCTGAGGAATTACAAAGCATCATTTTGGACAAATTAACCGAACGTGGCGTACATCTTACATCTGAACAATATGTTTCAATCACTGAACCCCTTTCAAGAATTTACGCCATCCCTGACCACATGCACGCTATTTCTCACATGTTGGGTGATGGCCTTGTTCCCTCAAATGCAAAGGCCGGTTATCTGGCACGCATGTTAGCAAGAAGAGTTCTACGGATGCGAGATGACCTTGGTTTGACTGTAAGTCTACGAGAACTTGGTGCGCATCATCTCGAATGCAATCTTGTTGGTGAAGTTCAGAAGCAAACACATGAGGGAATTTTGCATATATTAGATCTTGAAGAAACTCGTTATGAAGAAATGATGAGAAAGGGATCTCAAGTCATGTTAACGATGCTACGTGAACTTTCTAAAGATGCGACGATAATCCCCGATGAAATTCTCTTTCAACTCAATGATTCGCATGGCATTCCACCCGATATTGCCATTACACTCGCTATCAAATCAGGTTGGTCTCATGTACAATTAAGAACAGGTTTCAATGCTGAAATGGCGGAACGTCATGCGAAATTAGCAAAACAAGCAGCTCTTCAAGAATCATCGTCAAAGAAATTAGATTTAGAAGGAATTCAACCAACCGAACCCTTGTTTTACGATGATGTGTATTGCGTCGAATTCGATTCCAAGGTCCTAAAAACAATTGTTCTTGAATCAGGATTTCATTCGATTGCAACTCACTGCGTTATTCTCGAATCAACGCTCTTCTATCCTGAAGGGGGGGGTCAGGAATCCGATAGAGGTCACCTCACGCAATCGGGAAGTCGTATCGAGGTCATGGATGTTCAAAAGCAAGGTGATATCATTTTGCATTTTACAAATGGACCTGTGGATGAACATCAAGAAATTAGTGGGGCTATATCTTGGGAGCGAAGAAAGCAGTTGATGGACCATCACACCTCCGTCCACATTGTTGGTGGTGCCGCCAGAATACTTTTGGGACCTCACATCTTTCAAGCAGGTGCCAACAAATCCGAGGAAATGGCGCGACTTGACATTACTCATTACGGGCGTCTAACGCGTGAACAACTCGACGAAATAGAAGATTTGGCTAACCGAGCAATGAAGGAAATCGATGAAACCCAGAAAACCATTCTGAGTCGAAAAGATGCAGATGCAACACATGGATTCGATTTGTATCAAGGTGGTGCACCAAAGGGCGATGTCATTCGAGTTCTGAAAATTGGTGAACATGATACTCAAGCGTGTGGTGGAACTCATCACGATTATCCAGGTCAAATCGGCTTGATTCGAATCGTTCGTTCAACGGCCGTTCAGGATGGTGTTGAACGATTGCACATTGTTGCAGGTGAGGCAGCACGCAAGCATCTAAGGCAACAAGAAAAATTACTTTCCCAAACATCTGATATTTTTGGCATTCAATCCTCAGAATTACCAAAAACAGCTGATAGATTCTTCAAGGAGTGGAAAGAACAGAAAAAGAGGATTGAGCAACTAGAGGCAGAGATTGTTCGATTACGAACCAGTGGCGGAGGAGATGCAACATCATCAATCGATGGTGTTCGCTGTGTGGTGATGGAGACCGATGGTGATCTCAAACAAATGACAACGATGCTCAAAGAATTGACTTTGGATCCAACAACGCCCACACTTGCAATTTTGGCATCTTCGACTGGAGGTCCTAAATTGATGGTTGCATTAACTGAAAATTCAATTGCGAGTGAACGCTACAATGCGGTCGAGATTCTCAAGGTTATGACCCCTCATATCAAAGGGGGAGGGGGAGGTAAACCCACTTTTGCGCAAGCCGGTGGATCGGATGCAACTGGATTACAAAACGCCCTCGAAGCGGGAAAATCATTTCTTGGACTCGGCGAATGATTGAAGAGCCTCGATATCAAAGTGTGATACTGCGAGAGAAATCGCCTTTGAAAGTGGAAACCAACGTACATCTTCGATTTCTTCTTCGAGTGGTTTTAATTCAGTAATTTCTCCATTCCATTCACATGAGTATGTGAAGGATACAAACGAAATTCCTTCTTGATGAAACACACGTTGTGTAATTTTTTCAAGACCGTCAGTTGATTGTAATTTGAGACCAAGTTCTTCAAAAGTTTCTCTCAAACATCCTTCTTCCGGATGCTCGTCATGGTCCATATAACCACCTGGAAGTGACCAATATCCTTTGAAATGGCCGCGATTAATTTTTGCCATGAGAACCTCATTTTTTTGATTGTGAAGAATTAATTTTGACACAAGGCGATGCACTGAACGATAAATCGATTCTTTAACGATCACATGGACATTGGCTGGTATGAATACATCATCCTTCCAAATCCAATGTTCTGGCCAATCGATTTTTGGGTATGCTTTGGTGACTTGGATCCCCCTTGAAAGATACTGAACTTGAAATGTAGATTTCTCATCAAATTCGATTCCTAAGTTCAAAACTTCTGCAACAGTTGGAAACCTATACATTGATTCGGTTGAATTTGAAAACATCGATTTCGTCATTGGTCCGTTACCATCTTGGTCGACAAGCAAGACTTTTCCGTCATGCTCCAAGTAGACGACATGCATAGGGTGCACAATATCTCCTCCATGATGTTGTTGAAGAAGGTATGCCCAATTCGTCAAAACACCCATGTATCAAAGTTGAAAATGGATGAGGTTATCGTCGGAGCATGCGAGTTCATGAGTTCCATCCTGAAATTTGGGCAAAAGCCTACGGACTTGTATGTGATGAGACGAAATCGATCATTTTAATTGACCCAGTATATGATTACATAGAGCTTTACGAGTCTTATCTTTCCGAGCATTCGCTGAACTTACATGCAGTTATTGCAACACATACACATGCAGACCATATCACTGCTTGCTTTACTCTCAAAAATAATTACCAGTGCGATTACATTATGCATGAATCAACCGCAAGTTTGGGCGTAACTACTTTTGTTAACGAAGCATCCTCTATTCAATTTGGTGGTCATTCGATTTGTTTTCACCATGTTCCTGGCCATACCAACGATTCAATGATTGTGGATACTGGGCGTCACCTCTTTACTGGCGATTTTCTTTTCACTGGCGAAGCAGGTGTTGGACGAGATGACCTTCCAAGTGGAAGGATGGAACACCATTGGAACTCGCTTGCAAAGATGAACAGTCTCAACGGCGAGTCCATCATGTACACCGGACACGAACCTCCTCATACTGAAATGAAAACATTGGCTTGGAATATGGACAATAATCCAATCTTGAAAATGTCATCTTTTGAGGAATTTGAGCATTGGCAATTTGAAACAATTGCAAAACTTGGTTCTGTATCGAAAATTAAAACTGCGCTTCCTGCAAATTTATTTGGTGAAGTTCCAGACCACATCCCTTGGTTATCTTAAACAAAGTGAGGATGCTTGTATGCAATTCAAAAAACGTTCAAGGTGTGCTCCAATAACAATCTCATTCATCTTTGTCTTGTTGTGTTTAGCACCAATTTCAGGATTAGCAAATCCAATAGGTGACCTTAGCAAGATAGACCCGTATCTTCTTTCAGGTTTTGAATCAAATGAAGATGATTCGTTCGAAGTCATCTATCAATTTGAACAGCATTATTCTGCTCGTGGCGATGAATTTGCCCATCTTAAGATCGAACATTTGGGAGATGCCCCCCTTATCAATGGAGGGCTAATCCTTGCGACAGAAGAGTCAATTCGAGCAATTTCAACATGGTCAGAAATAAAATATCTTGAACTCAATCGACCATTAGAATTCTTCTACCTACCCCCTTCTTTCGGCGGACAAGAAGATACCGATTCAGGAATTATGATGCACGAAACAACCCATGTTGTCAATGCAACGACAACATGGAGTCGAGGAATTATCCAACCTGATGGAACGATTGCATTTGACACAGACCATGCATTTACAGAATGGGATGGTGACGGGACAGCAATTGTCGATTTGGACACTGGGGTTGACGCAGGCCATCCTGATTACGATTATCTCGGTCCATGGACCGGTGAAAAGACAATTTATTCAGCAAAATGGAATGGAGTTTGGTCTGAAACGACAAACTCAGACACATCATCGGGGCACGGAACTCACGTTGGTGGCACCATTGCGGGTAATGGCGATGCATCTGCAGGTCGAAGGGCGGGCGTCGCTAAAGGAGCACAACTCGTTGCATTAGGCACTGGTGATGGGGCATCTATCTTTGCGGCAGAACAGGGTCTTGAATGGACCTTTATGCACTCCATACCGGGTCAGAATGAGTTTCACATTCGCGTTGTTTCAAATTCTTGGGGGACAGATGGTGATTACAATCCACAAGGAGCCATTGCAACCATTACTGACAGACTCGTTTTTGAAAATGGAGTTGCAGTTATTTTTGCAGCCTCAAATTCCGGAGGGAGCGGTGATGAATGCTCAGGTGGTTTGCGCACCAACGTGTATGCCAATACGCCCTCTGCAATTTCTGTTGCGGCGATGACCCATGACGGTTCACAAATTACATCCTTCTCTTCTCGTGGTTGTAAATTACAACAACACACCTGGCCGGATGTTGGTGCTCCCGGAAGAAATATTTGGGCAACAGCACCACGAGGAACTGCAATTGATGCACTGACCAAAGTTCAAGGACAAAATGACCTTTACTACATGTCAATCTCTGGTACAAGTATGGCCACACCACATGTTGGTGGAATGGCTGGTATCATTCTTGATGTTGCTCCATCGCTTGGAGTGGCGAATTATCACCGAGAAGACCATGACGAAGGAAGTAGTCTTGTGGGAGGAGATGGCACAGCATCCTATGGTCAATATTCTGATTGGGAGACCGCAAATTATTCGAGAGTTCATGAACTTGAGTTGATTCTGGAGTTGACCGCACAGTATGAAACTCGTCAGAATGCTTGTGAAGATGGAAACGATGAGGACTCATGCAATGATATTCCAAAAGAATGTTATCTTTCAAAAACTGGCCAATGCCATGATTGGAGAATCGGTCACGGATTAACAAATGTTGACGCAGCTGTTGGTCTTGCAAGGACGCTTCAATTGATGAGAGATCAGAACCATGATGGAATTGTTGACCATCCTGAATATACTGTTTGGGATGCTTTTGAAATCTATGATTCTATATTTTCAACCAAAGAAATTCCATTGGAAACCGACAGATTAAGACATGAATGGAAAGGTGATTGGAATCATTTTAACAATGGAAATTCTGGAACAGGAATCTTCTCTACAGATGACCGTCATTATGTTTGGATTCCAAATGGAACTTCCACATTGCTCGCTCATTTCACACCTACTGAAGTGGATATTGATACTGCTCAGATAGGAAGTTTACAACTTGAAATTGACCTCGGTAGTGATGGTTCAAACGATGCACAAGGGCAAGGAAGTCGTGTTTCAGATAGTTGGATTTACGACCTCGATGTTGGTTCAGAATATTGGAACACATGGGTTGAATTTGATGTATCTGGTCAGGCGATGACATTCCTCGGATTTATTGAAGATGCTGAATTTTTTGAATCGAGCATTCCATACACCGTCGATGTGGTATTGACTCTAGATTTATCAAGTCCAGTCACTGTTGAAATCCCTCAAAAACCCGACTACTATTCTGACCTTGATCCAACGACGCCATCTGATGCATGGGATGATTCGTATTCTGGTCAATTAATTTACATTCGTCAAGTGTATGACCAGCCAGCAGTGATTGAGCGAATCCAACCGTTAAGTTCCGAAACTACTGATTCAGAATCATTTTTTAGTGCACTTGGCAATTTGCTTTCTGAGCATACATTCGCCTCATTTTTCAGTTTCCTTCTTCTCATTGCCATTCTTCTTGGTGTTGCTTTCCTCAATCAAAAAATCCGGACTGAAGAACCCGGTCGATTGAATCTTGATATCTTGGAAGGCGAACTTCAAGATGATTCGTCCAATTGAATTGGATTATCTGGTCCCAATGGATGAGGTTTTGCCTGTGGGAGTTTTTGTAACTCCTCGAATGATTGTTGGTTTTTGGCTTCAACAAACATGTTATCGAGGCGACCACGCATGTTGGTTTTCATCGTGAGTGAGATTTGACCTTTGATTCGTGTCAGGTCGTATGAGAGTGGGTCCATTATGTCCACTGCTAGTTGTGAGAAGTTTGTTCGTACCACTTTGCCTCTCCATGATGAATAGCCCCACCTAAAAGAGATGCCGATGACGCTTGCGGCATACAAGAGGAGAATAACAACGACTGAAAAAAGAACCGGATTACCTCCATTACGTGCTTCCTCCAATAAATTTCTACCAAGCAAAAACAGAAGACCAATGCCTACAATTGGTTTGAGAATACTGTCCAACCACTGGTCAACAGGAACCAGGCGCCCCTTCGCTGGGTCAACAAAGACCAAATCTGATTCGAAAGCAGTATTGAGCACGCTTAGAATGGACAAGAAAATCATGTAAAACACGCCAGCGATGAGAATCTCATATTCCCACGAGTCCAAATTCAAAACCCAATGGACGATTAACCATGCGAATAACCCAAGAAACGCAGCCTGTGGAACATGGCTAAAATGGACGATTTGTTGAGACAACTCAGTTAATCGAGCATCTTTGTTTTCTGATGAGCGGTGAGGTCTCGGAATATGGATAATTTGCCAATGAAAAAATCGTTCCGCGTTCTTGAGTGAATAGATGACAATCTTTTGTCGAATCAGCAACCACTCCATGAGGAGCATGAACGGAAACCCAACTAAAATGACTGGCAAAGCGATAAAGAATGTGAGTGGAAGAATAAACAAAGAAGGAAGCAACAAGAAATGCGATAGAGTAAGTGGATGAAGAATATCGGCTTCGATGAGTCTTTGTTTTGAAGGGGCAAGCCTCAATTGTCTTGCAATGTCATTAAGCGCATCTCGAAACTCGGAAACTTGATGGCCTGAATCGATAATTTGCCGTACATTTTGTTTGTACTCAGAGGCCTCATGGCCAGAACCAACAAACAATTGCCATGCCAGTCTCATTGGCAGTGCAAGCAGTAGTGGAATCAAAAGGATGACAAGACCATATCCAAAACCAGTCGAATCCATGGCGTCGTCGCTCCCGAAGGAGCCTAATCCACCTGTTGTTTGAAGTTGCCGTAGCATACGAATATTCATGACCCGAATTTTGTAGTCAAGCATCATGGCACGAATTGCAATTACAGATGGCATGGAAGAAAAAGCGATTTTATTGTTTGAAAAGGCCGGCCATGAGGTGATAGACAAAACGTACACTCCTGAAGAATTACTTCAAGGTGCACTTGATGGAGTCGACGCAATTGTTGTTCGAAGTGCTACGAAATTAACGAAAGAAGTCATCGAAGCATCTTCCAGTTCTCTCAAGGTCATTGCCCGTGCCGGTGTTGGCGTCGACAACATCGACCTCGAAGCAGCCGGTGCAATGGGTGTCTTTGTCGTCAACGCCCCTCAAGCCAGCACACAATCGGTGGTCGAACTTACCTTGAGCCATCTACTTGCAAGCCTTCGGTTTCTACCAAAAGCGAATGAAGGATTAAAGCAAGGTAAATGGGAAAAAAATGCCTTGAAGGGAACTGAGTTAAGCGGAAAGGCTCTCGGTCTCATCGGTTTTGGTCGCATAGCTCAAGGTGTTAGCCGAGTAGCACAGGCCTTTGGAATGGAAGTTCATGCTTTTGACCCATATGTGCCCGAGCGTGTTGCAAAATCAGAAAACACAAGATTGCATAAGTCAGTCGACTCCCTGTTTTCTGCATGTACACATATTTCCATTCATTGCAACTTAACTGATGAAACCCATCATCTCGTCAATTTGGAAAGGATTCGACTCATGCCGACCATTGGATCTGATGGGATTCCATGTGGCAATCATATCGTGAATTGTGCTCGTGGAGGTATTGTCGACGAAGATGAGGCCTTTGCAGCACTTCAATCTTCTGAACTCACAAGCCTTGCTTTAGATGTCTTTGAAATTGAACCAGTTCCCGCAGACCATGCTTTACTTCAACATCCCAACTTTCACGGCACACCTCATATTGGGGCCTCAACACTCGAAGCACAACTTCGTGTTGGATTGAATATTGTTGATTCTGTTCTTGATATTCTTGATGGCAAAGATTGTGATTTCGTGGTGAATCGCTCTTTTTTGCAATGACTTTTACTTTGTTTCATCTCCGAACACAAGTTAAGCAATCCGATGTGTTTGCTATGAGTCATGGGTCGAAGCGTACCAACATGGCGTCGTCGAATTGAATATGAATTGGACCGATTGCAACCCTTTCGTCGTGCATTACCCAATCACGAAAAAGAAATATTTGACTCAATGATGAATTCGATTCGGCAAAGAAGGTCATCGGGAGGATTACTTCCAAGTCATGACATTGTGCTTCCTCTTGTTCTTTCTCTTCTTCTCGAAGCATGGGGTAAAATTCACTCGTTGGAACGATCATTGCAGCAACTGGAGTCCACTCAGCAGGGTGAACATGTTGATTGAAGGCTATCTTTTTGATGTCCATCCTTCGTCATGCAGTACCCACATGATTGCATGGATACTTGATGCGCATGGGTCTGCACATCGATGCCCATGTCCTTGGCGACCAACGTTGCAAGTATCAGGCCAATATCGAGATCTCAAGAATTTGGAATTGTGGCTCGAGCAGCCTGAGATTCAGACAAAATATAGCATCTGCAGCACACGTTATATCAAGGCACGACTCGACCTTGAGGAATATGAAATCCACAAGGTTCTCGAGATTGAAGTTTCTTCGGGGCGAATTCTCAAACATTTAGGGCAACACATCGAGCATAAAGGAGATTTCACCAAATTTACTCTCTATTCATTGGACGCAAATTTAGTTCAACGATTTCTCAACGCATCTCAAGTTTCACTTTTTGAACGAGTTATTTGGAGATGTGATTCGAATTGTTTGAGTCGAGCTGAGCATACCTCACGCCTAAAATTACGAGCAATCGAATTGGCAGTCATCTTTGACACGCCAACTGGTTTTCGTACTTTATCAACGCCTATTGCATCTGTTGAATTCCGCCCTCTTGAATATGAAAGGGAACTGATTGAATCTGCAGTGAGTACCATAATTACCGTGGATTTTACTCACTCTTCATCCCTTGAAGAGGCTCTTTTGTCCGTGCAAAAACAACTTCGCCGTATTGACCCAGATATTGTATGTACTCGTTCTGGAGACAAAATCGAATTTCCTGCTTTACTCAATGCAGCACAGTCCGTTGGAATTGACCTTTACTTTGGTCGTGATGATTCACCACTTGTCGCTCTTAGTCAAGCACGAACAGTGTGGTCGTATGGGCAGGCCTTGAGAAAGAATGCGTATCATCCACTTCGTGGACGTATTCATCTTGATATCTCATCAAGTTTCATAGTTCGTGAGGGTGGCATCTCGGGTCTCATCGAACTCGCTCGGTTATCAAATCAATCTGCACAAGATATATCTCGATTATCGCCAGGTTCGGTGATAAGTGCCATTCAAATAAGAACTGCGATGGACGATGGGGTACTTGTGCCATGGAAAAAAAATCGTCCTGAAGATACCAAAACGGCACTTGAACTTCTGCATTCGGACCGTGGAGGTTTGTATCTTGATAGTACACCAGGTTGTTTTTCAAATGTCATTGAACTCGATTATGCGAGTCTTTTTCCAAGTATCATTGCGACACGAAATATCTCTTCCGAGACACTCAATTGTCCCTGCTGCGTCCCTCTTTTACGAAATGAGCATACGCTCTTCCTCCCCCTCGATGTCCAAGATGCATCGGATGAAATGAGTCGCAGGAATGTCGAACATCGATTTGGCAGTGGCTTATTTCCTCAAAGTAACGAATTTGCCCTCCGAGTACCAGGTCTAAATTTGCACACATGTGGTAGGAGGCAAGGTTTCCTCGGTCGCGTAGTTGGCCCAATCATACAACGTCGTCGTGAACTCAAACGCCTTCGAGTCTTCAAAAAAGACCGATATGATTTGCAACAAAATGCCCTCAAATGGTTACTCGTGACATGTTTTGGCTATACCGGTTATCGAAATGCACGATTTGGACGTATAGAAGCACACGAGGCCATCTGTGCATGGGCCCGAGAAATTCTACTTTTTACCATCGAAGAAGCACAAAACGCAGGTTGGGAAGTGTTGCATGCCGTTGTTGATAGCGTGTGGATTCGAGATGTCCGGGGAAGAAGTCGAGATGAACAACTTCAGGCGGCCTACAACTTTGCAAGTGATATCTCCCAGAAGGTCGGGATTCCTCTCGAGTTTGAAGACATGTATCGTTGTATTGCATTTGTTCCGAGTCGAGTTCACAAATCGGGTACCCTAACAAAGTACTGGGGGTGGAATGGAAGTGATTTCAAAATTAGGGGTATTGAACTACGTCAGCATTCAACATGCAAATGGACAAGCACACTTCAATCGAAAGGGTTAGCCCTTCTTGTCGAACATTTGGAGGCTGGTGAACATCTGCCTTCATACAGGCAACAGCGTGAAGTTCATGCACTTTTTCATACAGAATATGATGCCATTTTGAATTCAAAGGTCGACCTCAATGCCTTCGTTGTTTCACGGAGAATAACAAAGACTCGACAACAACGAACGGTCATGAATTTGACACATGCAGCATTATTGCGAGCAGAAAAGTACGGGATGGAAATACCAGCGGGAGGACGAATTCATTTTGTCGTCATCGACCAAAGCGATGAGGTCCCAATACATCGAATCATCTTGCAAGAAGAGCTTTCAAGCGAAACGAGGGGAAGAGTAGATGCGGCATTTTACATTCAGGATGCAAATCGAGCGCTCTGGTCTATCTTAAGTCCATTCGGATGGTCGGAGGGAAAGATTGAGAGGAAAAACATTCAATGTAGTTTAAACGATTTTGTCCATTCCATTTGAGACAAAATCATTGAGCGTGAGTGGTAGTTTTTCATCGATCCAAAATCCTGCTTGAGAACTCGGTTCATGACGCAAGAAAAGTCGTTGAGTGCCTTTTTTTTCGATGATGTTGCCATGAAGTTGGCATTGTACATTTGCCTTCAAAATTTCATTGAGTATCGATTCACGGCGCGTCCGAATGTTTGAATCACCGGTTGAAACAATCATGAGTGGATGAATGATTTGCAAGGCATTGAGGATATGACATTCATGTTGGAGTAGCATACGTGCCTCGCGATGACCAACTTGGTCATCGGTGTGCATCATAAGAAGACCATCAATAAACACGAAAGGTGAACCCGTCAATTTGATTTCATCTGGTAACCGCTCTATCTGACGAACGAGTTGATGCAATGTAAATCCCCTGCTCACATACAATCGGGAAAGACATTCTTCGACAGGTTCATTCATTTGGCGTAGTAGTCTAAGCAAGCGAGAAGGGTCCATTCGGCAAGCACCATCAATCCAATGAACTGGATATCCAAGAGCGAGAACTTGACATACCCAAATTTCAGCGACAGAGCGCATGTGTCTTCCTGCTTTGTAAGGACTTGAAAGGTGATACCATTCTCCTATTTTTGGAAAAATATGATGATGAAATTGAGATTGAGGGGGACGTTCCAATTTCATTTCAAGCAGAGAATTATCGGTTCCCGCCCCATCTCCAAATGCGATTTCAGGTTTCATGTGAATCATAGAATATGGTTGAAGTAAGTCGAGATTGTTTTCGTTAGCAGGGAAGGAAAAGTGAATGTGAGATTGTTGAGAAGGGTGAAGTTGAAACACCATAGCCAAATATCCTTTCTTGAGGGAAGAAGGTGGATGAACACATCATCATTCATTGCGATTTAGATGCATTTTTTGCAGCGGTCGAAGTTCTTCATCATGGATTTGACCCAGAAATCCCACTTGTCATTGGTTCTGACCCACAACAAGGTAACGGTAGGGGGATTGTGTCGACATGCAATTATGCCGCCCGTCGATTTGGAATACGCTCAGCGATGCCCATATCTGAGGCATGGCGGAGATGCCCTGCTGCTCCATTTGGGCCGGCAATATACATTGGTGGAACCAGGGGTTTGTATGGAAGAGCAAGCCGAAAAGTGATGGACATTTTACGTTCATCTTCTGACAAATTTGAGCAGGCAGGTATAGATGAGGCATACCTCGATATCACACAAAAGTGTGAGGGCGACTGGGATAACGCATATGCGTTGGCTCGAAAAATACAACTCCAAATCAAAGAAGAAATCGGATTATCAGCTTCATTCGGAATCGCACCAACGAAAATACTTGCAAAAATGTCGAGTGAAGAAAACAAACCCAATGGAATATTCAGGATTCTTCCGAATGAAATACCATCTTTTTTTGATGGCCGAAGTGTGAGACAGGTCCCAGGTATTGGGCCAAAGACTGCTACACAACTATCGGAATGGGGGCTTGAAACGGTCGATGAAATGTACAGGTTAGGGATGTTAGGCCTTCAACGCCTTTCAAGCGAACGATTTGCTGCTTGGATAATCAATCTCTACGAAGGAACGACAAGCAACCAACTTCATGCATTCCATCAACGGAAGTCCTTAGGAAAAGAGCGAACCTTTGATCGAGATACAAACGATATCGAAATAGTTCTTGAGGCTCTTGAAAAATTGCTCCTTCGATGTGTGGAATTACTCAACGAAGGACAAGCGGGTGCGCGAGTCATTGAAGTCAAAATTCGATATCAGGGATTTGAAACATATACTTTCCAAAAGAGCTTACCCGTTGCGATGGACGACCCTGATGTGTTCTTGCGATTGGCACAATTTCTATTCGCACAAAATGTGGAGCTTGACAAACCGATTCGCCTCATAGGAATCCGTTTCAGTCATTTAGAATTCATGGAATTTCGTCAAGAAAGACTTGTATGATCATTCAAGGTTATGCATTCGAACCAAAGTTGATGTAAATGCGGCCAATTCATCTGGGATGACGATACTTTGAATGGGTTGATTCAAGGATAGACCACTTTCCTTTTTTGCATTCCAAACCATTCCATTGAATTCTTGGATTTGGTTCGAAAGTGCCCTCAAATTTGCTGCTCTTGTAGGGTCTTCGATGAAAGACTGTACCTGAAGCTGAGGAATTGAATCACATTCAACTGCGGATTGACCATAAAGGACCGATGAAATGTGGTGAGTAAAGAATGGACAGATTGGACTGAACAACGTCATGAAGTCTCGAACAATTCGATGAATCGTCCATGCAGCTTTGGCATCATCATCGTACAATCTTGATTTGACCATTTCAAGGTAATGGGACGGTAAAATACCCGTTCCAAATCCTTTGAGAGTTTGAGTTGCAGTGTAAATGTCAAGTTCATTCCATGCCTTTGACACCTTCGTCAATACATGTTGAAATTCAGATAAAATCCACTCATCTTCAATTTCGAGTTGCTCCGGCACCTCATCAAGGGAAGATGAAATTTCAAATTGACTTGCAAATCTTGATACGTTGAACAATTTTGTTAACACGCCATAATATTTCTTTTCGATGTCTTCAGGATTGATTTGAAAATCGTCCCCTACTTGAGCATCACATGCTTTCCAAAGTCTGAAGCATTCAGATCCAATTTTATTTGCATTCAGTGTTACTTGGGAATCAGGCCCTTTAATTTTCCATGTTGCGGTTCTGCCACCTGCCCCGCATTCGAGGACACTATCTGCATCGATCCCATTGCCAAGAGATTTGCTCATTTTTCGACCCCAAGGGTCCATACCAAGGCCATCAATCCAAACATGTTTGAAACCTGGTTGATCGAGGAGGAGAGAAGATTTGAGCAAAGTGTAGTAAAGCCATGTTCGGACGATTTCTTTTCCTTGAGGCCTCAGTGCTGTAGGAAATGCTTTCTCAAAAACTTCTGGTTCGTTGAGGTAGCCACTGGTAAACAAATTTGAATTTGAAGAATCCATCCAAGTATCAAAGACCTTTTCTTCGCCAACAATATCAGTAAGTGTAGATTTCATCTCTTCATACATGCCTAAAAATTCACGAGTCTCCCTATCAATGACCTCTGAGCCAACAGGGGGTTCTTCTTTCCAAGGTTGTACATAAGAGCCCGAGGGGGGGAGAATGATTTTTTGGCCATTATCCGCATACCAAACAGGAATTTCAGTATGGTACCATCTCCGTCTCGAAATTGGCCAATCAATAGTGATATTCTCCATCCAATCAAGCAAAAATTGTCGGTTTCGAGGCGGATGAAATTCAATATCTTCGATGTGATTTTTCATAACATCTTGCATATCGGTTTGCTTGACATACCATTCTTTTAGAAGGATTATTTCGACAGGATTTTTACCTCTTTCAGATATGGGAATTTCCTGCTCCCTGTCCTCGATGTTGTGAAGTCGGTTATTGGCCTCAAGCCAAGAGATCACTTCTTTTCTCGCATCAAGAACAGACATGCCTGCGAATGGTCCAGCAATCTCAGTCATCTTTCCATCAAGGTCGATAGCTTGGAAGGGTTGCAGTCCTAATTCTCGAAATACTGCAACGTCATTTTGGTCACCGAATGAACATACCATCAATACTCCAGAACCAAATTCGCTTTTGACTGAGGGATGGGTTTGAATCACCACCGATGAATCTCTGTGTTCAACAGGAATCGGAAGCGAAATACGTTTTCCAATTAAGTGCTCATATCTAGTATCCTCAGGATGAACCATCACTACGCCACATGCACAAATGAGTTCTGGACGTGTTGTCGAAATAATGACATCGGTACCATCTTCACAAGTCCAACGTACATCAACAAGTTTGGTCATTCTTGTTGTACGCTCAACTTCAGCATCTGCGATTGTTGTCCCTTCTACAGGGTCGTATATGTTCGGGCGGAGGTCTTCCACAATCTTACCTTGTTTGAACAGGTCAACGAAAATCGATTGTGTGACAGACCGATAATTTGGTGCATCAGTAAGGTATTCACGGTCAAAATCACATGAGAGTCCAACCCTTCTCGCTGTTGTCCGCATTGCGTTTGTGAATTCTTCGATTGTACTCTCGCAGAGTTGAAGAAATTCTTCTCGGTCATAGGTTTTCATTTTCCGTTTGGTGTTTTTTTCAACGGTGAATTCGATGTTGATTCCATTCCTATCAACGCCCCATGGAAAATAGACTTCTTTTCCGAGGAGTCTTTGAGAGCGTGCTAACACATCAATCATCGAATATTGTGCTACAGCACCGATGTGCCATGTTCCCGAGGGATAGGGCGGAGGTGTATCAATAACGAAAATTTCTTTCCCTGAATCAGGCTTGAAACTATATCGTCGGGAATAAAGTTCAGCATCTGCATAATGCTCTTCTTGAATTTGCTTCTCAAGGTCAATCGACCATCGTTTTTCAGGTAACTTTGGAGTTGGCATGTGCCTCACCGGCCCCGGCCATGTAACTTGGCGGGTCCAACTTGTCGTCACGACATGTGTTTTTGAAATCGTCGCATGTTCCAAAAAATTCATGCTCAACATTGGAATTATGTCGGCAACCATTTGAAGAAGGAAGGTCTGGGTACAAATGGTGAGGATTTGAGTTCAGATTCACCTGACGAGAAACTACCTAAGCGAGGTAGTGGCCTTCAGAGGATTGGAGAAATCACCGAAAAAAGCAAAAAACATTTTTCGAAGAAAGGGGCTGACCTTGGTCGGAAATTAAAAAAAATGGACTCAAAAACAACAATTGATGCTGTCTTAGAAGCTCCGAGACGATTTCAACGTGAGTGGCAAAAAACAGGTGCAACAGGAGCCATCACCCGATATCCAATCCCTACAGTGTTGCTATTTTTGCTCCTCACTGGTTACTTCGTTACTCAATCTGGTTTCCTTGACGACACACGTTTTGATGATGACCCCGATAACCCAGCACTCAATGTAAATGGGGACCTTGAGGTCTACCTCCCTGAGGGAAGTAAAGTTGCAGAATTGATTGGAAAAGTCGAAGAAGATTGGTCGACAAATGTGATGGTCGTCTACATTGAATCAACGGATAGGAATATTACCGACCAGCGAATTCTCCAAGAAATTAGTTATGTTGAAAAGCAAATTAATCCCATTCAAAACGATGAATCTGATGATGTGATTTACATTTTATCACTCTCAACGGTACTCAAGGAAGTCAATTCAAGTGCGCCAAGAATCCGAGAAGCATTCATCACTGAGTCTGGTAAACAACTCTGTCCTGGAGGGCAAACTGAAGATTGTTTGTCAGCAGACCTTGCAAAGCAACTGAATGAAGCATTTGCTTTAACAGATGAACAAATTGGTGGGGCATATGAAATTCCCAGTCAAGATACAATTGATTTGGTCGTCAATAACATGTACGAAGATGGCAAACCGAGTGCAGGTCTTGACAAATTGGCTCGAGATGTAGCAGGGGCAGAAGATGGCGGCCCAGATGGTGTACTAGATCGGGCCATTGTAGCGATTGCAGTTACAGAAAACAGGCCAGCAAAACAAATTATTGAGGAAACTCAAGCATTGCTCGATAACATCTCCAAAAAAGAGCGTCCTTGCCAATTCAACCAAGATGGAAGTCCGGATGGAGGTCAAGTTTGCACTTGGGATGATTTAGGATTACGAATGACCTTGACAGGGCCTGTCCCAATTACGAATGCAGTGACAGAATTTTCATTTCGTTTGTTTTGGGAAATTTTTCCACTTGCGGTCGTGTTGGTCGCTATTGGTTTGTTTGTTTTTCACTCTGATTTACTTCAATCTGGTCTCACTGGAATTCGACCAATTCAAGGTATAAAGGTCGTCATCATTGCTGGATTACCTACATTGTGTGCTGTATTTTGGACCCTTGGAATGATTGGGGCTACCAATTATGAGGTGACGATGACCGTCATCATCGTCGGGCCAATTCTATTAGCACTTGGCGTTTCGTATGGATTACATATCACAAATAGATACGCAGAGGAAAAGGGAGAGAAAGCAGAAAAAATGAGGGCCTCCCTTTCTTCGACAGGTCGTGCCGTATTTTTGTCAGCCGTGACCACCGTCATTGGTTTCATTAGTTTGGTCTTCACCCCCATGGCGCCTATACAAACCGTAGGAATCGCCCTCTCTCTCGGTATTGTGATCGTCTATATTTTGACAATTTTCATGGTACCGAATTTAACACTCATTTTAGACTTGCGAAAACCATCACACCCACCATTGAAGGCATTTGATGTCATGGTCGATATTCCAGTCAAAAGAAATCGATATGTGCTCGTATTCTTTGCTGTACTTATTGCCTTGTCTGCAACAATAGGTCAAGCTAATGTTGAAGAGAACATCGATTTACTTGGCATGGCACCTGAAGGTGAATCATCTGTTGTCAAGATGAAGCAATTCAGTAAAGAGTTTGAAGCAGGTCAAGTAGGGATGATTTTAATCGATGCACAAGTGACTGGAAATTTGAGGGATTCCGATCCAGCAAACGATGACCCTTATGGTAATTTGGAAAAAATTGAAGGGTTGGAATTGCAACTAAATCAAATTGAAAATACATCTGCGGTATCCATTGTGTTTCTCATGAAAGCCTCAGGTGTATCTATTGGTGTTTCCTCAAGTGACGCAGCCCAACTCATCAATAACACACCATTGCCTGATGATGTTAAGGACTTCGCAAATGCCTTATTTAACCAAAATATTGACGCGAACACCTCGTTTTGGGATATTCTCAAGGCACCTGATTTGTATGGGTTGCCCGGAGATGCACAAACTCAAATTTTTCTCCTTGACGTGTTTTATGCTTCACTTACTGATGAGACTCGAGGAATTTTCGTCAACAGCGGGTACAATCGAACGCTTGTGTATGTTGATATGCCCTTCATCCCTGTAGCAGATACGGCAAAGAGTGTCACCTTGGTCAATGAAGCAGCATTCAATTTCAAAGGTGACCATGGCGAGTCTGCTGAAGAATTGACTGGTGTTGCTGCAACTGCCATCGAGGTGAATGAACTCATTGTTGGTTCGCAATGGACTTCACTTGGTTTTGCAATTATTCTCACACTTATCACCCTTGCAGTTGTGTTTAAGGATATCAAATATTCAATTTGGACCACTTCACCGGTCATTGCTACTGTCGCCTTACAATGGCTTGTCATGTGGCAAATGGATGTATCACTCTCACTCGTCACCGTCATGATAGGTTCAATTCTTGTTGGGGTAGGGGTAGATTTTTCGATCCACATTGCAAACCGTATCAAAGAATTAGGGGGCGGGATTCAAGCCATTCGAAGTGCTGCTGTAGGGACTGGAATGTCGCTCTTTGAGGCAGCCATGGTAACATCATTAGGGCTTTTCACGGCATACAGCATACCGATTCCAGAGATTAAGCCATTTATCACTGTCATTCTAATTTTGCTTTGGGTCGCAGCTGCCAGCGCGTTAATATTATTGCCAGCAATCTTTGTTACGTTAGAAAAGTTGGGCATTGGTGCTGTTGATGGTGCTCCGAGCATGGCTCGAAAGTTAGGACTTCAAAAGAAGACGGCTAAAGAATACGATGTCCTCGATGCAGAATTACAAGGGAAAATTGTTGATGCATGGTGATGAGCAAATCCATAGACTATGGGCTGTGAGGGTTCTTTATGGGGCAATGGCTCATGAAATCTGAACCCGATGTGTACCCATATTCAAAATTAATTGAGGATGGTTCAACACATTGGGACGGTGTTCGAAATTATCAAGCAAGAAATTTCATGAGAGATGATATGAAGATTGGTGATTTTGTGCTCTTTTATCATTCAAATTGTAGTCCCCCACATATTGCCGGTATTGCAAAGATAGTGAAAGAAGGCTATCCTGACCATACATCTTGGGATTCGAATAGCAAATACTTTGATGAAAAATCAACACCTAACGACCCACGTTGGATGATGGTAGATATCGCCCCTGTCCTTGAATTCAAAGAGATTCTCTCCCTTGATGAACTCAAATTAGTACCAGAATTGGAAGGCATGTTGCTTCTTCGAAAGGGACAGCGCCTATCTGTCCAACCAGTTGAAGAACAGCATTTCAATACAATTTTAAAATTGGCAAGGGTTTCAAAAAATGACTTGTAGTTTGAATGGTGATGATATGAACCCTCCCGCTGAACCTCTTCACGGAACCGATCGGGCGATGAAGATTGAATATGCAATTCGAGATGTGGTCGTTCCTGCAATGAAATTAGAAAGCGAAGGTCATGAAATCATCAAACTGAACATTGGTGACCCCATAGCATACCCCGGATTGCCTACGCCTCAACATATGGTTGATGCTTTCAAAGATGCTCTTGACTCGGGGAAAAATGGTTATTCACCTTCATATGGAATCCCAGAATTGCGAAAGGCAATTGCAAATGATGAAGTATCGAAGGGTTGGTATGCTTCTGAACATGATGTCTATGTTACTCATGGGGTGACTGAGGCATTGCAAATCATTTTTGCTGCGACATTAGAACATGGAGATGAGATTTTGGCTCCAGGTCCGCATTATCCACCATACATGGCTTACCCTCAAATGTACGGTGCATCAACAGTTGAGTATCAATTGAAAAATGACGATGGATGGAAAATGGATTTCGACGATATAGAGTCAAAGATGAACAAAAATGTCAAGCTGTTTGTACTTATCAATCCTAACAATCCATGTGGTACGGTTTGCGGACAATCAGATATTGATAAATTGCTCACCATTCTTCGAAAATATCCCCAATGCATGTTGATTGCAGATGAAATTTATGACGGACTTGATTTTTCTGGAGAACATGTATCTGCTGCGAAGTGTAGCACCGATGTTCCGGTGTTCGTTTTGAATGGAGTCTCGAAGGTATATTTCGCACCTGGATGGAGAATTGGATATATTGCTCTTCATGATCCTCAAAAAAAGTGTGATCAAATACGTGATGGCATTGAACGAATTTTGAGATCCAGATTATGTGCCTCAACCCCTGCACAATATGGTTATCTTGCAGGTTTGGAAGGCCCCAAGGAATGGATGCAAGATTATCATTCAAAAATATTGCACCAGCGAGATTACTGTATTGAGCGCATCAATTCAATCGAAGGTTTGGAGGTTCAACACCCAAGAGGAGCGTTCTACATGTTTGTTAAAATCGTTCATCCAATGTGGAAAAATGATGACAAAAGATTTGTTTTGGAACTCCTCCATAAAAAGCATGTTTTACTTGTGCATGGTAGTGGGTTTTCATTCAATTTGGGAAAGGGTCATTTCCGTTTAGTGTACTTGGCAAATGTTGAAATTTTGAAACTTGCATTTGATAAAATTGAAGAATTTCTTTCATTGAATGCTCAAGATGAACGATGAATTCAAAAAAAGCGACGAAGAAGGTGAAACGATGGGTAAGCAATTCGCATTCCCTTTAGCACTTACTTCACTGTTGCTTTTTGCCCCATCGGTCTCAGCCTCGAGTATTGTAACATCATCGGAAGGAACATTTTTCAATTATTTTCCTCTCATTTTGGCCTTTTTAACTGCCATTTTTATACGAATTTGGTTCATACCCGGTCAACTTTCTAATTTGCAAGTTGCCTTTGAGGTGGATGATAATGTGTATGAGGTACACAGAATTACACACAATGCAAAAGAGGTCAAGGAATTATTCAAAGTCGATTTAGTAAATTACGGTATCATTCTTTACCTTATGGGTCTTACAGGAGTTCTCGTCTTAATTGGTGAATTGCTCTTTGATGCCGACCAGTTTTTTGAAATAAATTTGATGTTTATCGCTCTTCTTATCGCTATTCCGGTTGTGATTTCTCCTTGGGAAACACTGAATGTCCAAATCCTTGGAAGAAGACAATCAGGTTCGACAAAACCATCCTTCACGAGCACCTTCATTCGAAGAATTGTAACGATTGGTGTACTGATTGGTGCTACATTGGCTGTGCTTTTGTATGGTCAAAGCATTGAGGGCAAAATCACACCACTTTGGCTTGCTATCGGAATTTTAGCGTTCATGGCACCTACTATCTTTGCTTATGGGCGAATCATGGGTGCATCTTGGAATATGCTTCTCATTAGTAAATGGCGGACAACTAGAGGCAAACCAAACCCAATTGACCCAGATAAAAATGGATTTGTTGGTCGATTATTTTCATTCCTCCTGGTTTTGTTCTTGATCACCATGCCGGTAACAGCACTTAATGGAATTGTGACAGTAGCCCATGTTCTCATCAATAAACCCGTAAATCAGGAAGAAGTACTCAATTACGGAGGAATCATTGGCCATGCCTTGTATTCGAACATTGATGAAATTTCAGAAATATTAGGGCAACTTGAAATTATTAAGAAACTGCCTGAAGTCTTGTCATTGTACCTAACTCTTAACATCGCAATTGTTGGCCTTGCGTTTATTTTTGAATTAACGCGTAACTTGGTTCTTGGAGGACAAACCTTTGGTGGTCTTTTTGGGGTCACTTTGGACACACCCCGTGAAATTCGAAGTGAGAAAAGTGCTCAAGCACGACAATTGACTTTCGCATTTGCTGGGTTTTCGGGATATACTGTCTTATTGCTCATTTTGGTTTGTTACAAAGAGTTTGGGGATTTGATGCCAATGACTGATGTGCTTGAAGATCAGGGTTTTGATGAAGGCATGAGATTACTCACCACTTGGATGTTTATAGCGGTCGGCCAAGTTATTTTCTTATTGGCTTGGGTTTTATCGATAGCTAAATTCACTTCACTTTCAAAAATATCCTTTGATTTGGACCCCGAAACCCGTCGAGAAGGTGCAGTGAAGTTGGCAGGGGGAGACTGGTTAAGAGACCTTATTGAAGACGCTGCAGGTCAAGAAGATATTGACATGTTGATTCGCATCCAAGAGCATGAATTTGCGGGAGACCCTTCACTCATTCGACAAGAAAAAATTCGAGCCTCGATGTGGGAAAAAGCTCTGCGGGGATTATGGCCGCAAGCAATTGAAGAAGGGAGAAAAGTGCTGGCACAGGCCGGTGGGGATGATGACCCCGCTCGAATGGTCATCGCCACTGGATATCTTGCACTTCGGAGGCTTGACGCAGCAAAAGAAGCGCTCAACGGTTTAGAACAAGATGAAGGATACGATGAACCTGAATTGCTATCGTTTGTTGCAGAATGGCTTGACCCATGGCAAGGGAATGTTTCTGAAGATGATTTGTGGGATTGGGAGAACAATCCAATTATTGAGAACCTTCAAGATACATTGGAGATGTTGTCGGATTGGAGTCCAGTACCTTCCGAGATGAGACTTTCGAAGAATAGAATTACACTGATATCACAATTATCCATGGTTGGCTTGCTCAGGGCTCAACGCAGATATGATGAAGCCCTCGATCTAGCGTACAGTCTTGTTCGACAAAGTCCCACAGGTGTACGTCCACGAATTGCTGTAGCTCTTTGTTTGGTCGATATTGGTGAATGGCATGATGCGAGGGAAATTCTTGACGAATTAATCGAAAGCGACCCTAATGACCCGCGTGTTCTTGCACTTTCAGCAATTTTCGGTTATGGTCAAAAGGGTAGGAAAGAACTTGAAGTATCAATCGTATTAGACAAAGGCAAACAACTCAAGCGATGGATAGATTTGGCTCCTACAAATGCCTTTGCTGGAATTCAATTGAAAGGGGGAATGGATGAAGCACTGACTGCCAACGTACTTATTGCTGCCCACGAATCAGTAAAACAGGGAATGCCTTCTAGATATTCAAGTGGAATATTTTCGTACTTGTTCGTGTATGGTATGTTCTTTCCTCTTCTCATCGCTGGGTCCATTTTTTACAGCGGTATCACCACGCCAACCGAAGGGGCAGTTGCTTTCCTGATAGGATTTTCATTTTTCATCTTTCATCGAAGATTCAAAACCCAACAAGAACATATTATCCAGCATAGAGACCAAGCATTGATGATGAAGTATGCTAAGCGTATGAAGCGGTTCAAGGTAAAACCTCAAGAGGAAAATATACCCATTGGTACCCATCTCCTTCTGTCTGGAATTCTTCTTACTGTTAACGGAGTTGTCCTCGACATTGGATTTCCTGCTTGGATGATTCATCGATGCACCTTGGATAGCGACAAAGTTGTGCGGTCTCGACTCAAAAAACGTGCGATTAAAATGGTGAATGCAAGGCCTCCCCGCTTCCAAATCCTTGGAAAGGCTTGGTGGTTGAAAAGGCCGCGTGAGAATGAGGAAGATACGACTGTCCTTCAAAGAAATCTTGGCAATGTAGCGTACCGAGGGCGGCCTCAATACATGCAAAGAAAATTACCTGCAAGTTTGAATTCGCTCGCAAAAAGTGGAAAAGTCGAAGTGAAAGAAAGATTCATTCCGAGAAATACCATCCGAAGCGAAAAGAATGTTCAACGTCTCACTGATTAATCAAACAAATCGAACAATCAATTCATGAACCTATTTTCTTCTCATAGTTTATGACTCAAATTCCGGGGGCATGGAAACCAAGCCGTCAATTTTTAGAATATGCAGATAAAGTATTGAAAGCGACTCATGATAATGGTTCTCTCTATCGCTTCGGACTACCAATGATCGCTTCTGAAAATATCATTTCTCCCCGAGTTGCCGAAGTTGTAAACAGTGATTTGCATGGGCGTTATGCTGAAGGTTTGCCAGGAAAACGATATTACCAAGGTTGCACGGATTTTGACACAATTGAATCCATTGGCATACAATTGGCTCAGGAAATTTTTGATGCCCCATTCGCAAATATCCAATCTACCTCCGGAACAGTAAGTAATATTGGGGCACTCAAAGCACTCGCCCCATCTGGTGGAAAAATAACAGCCGTATCAACTGCGGATGGGGGCCATATATCGCATGCAAGAATGGGAGCAGTTGGTCTTCGTAATCTGGATTTGACCACATATCCTTGGGACGAAGAACGAATGGAGCCGGATGTTGATGCTTCATGCAAAATGATTCGAGAGGTTCAGCCGCACTGTGCACTTTTTGGTCAGTCTGTTTTCCTATTTCCTACTCCGATGAAAGAAATGGCAGATGCTGCTAAAGAATCCGGAGCTAACGTGATGTACGATGGTGCACACGTTTTGGGACTCATTGCTGGAGGGCAATTTCAGGACCCACTTAGAGAAGGGGCTGATGTCATGACCGGTTCAAGTCACAAAACATTTCCCGGCCCTCAGGGTGGATTTTTGCTTTCCTCTTCGGAGGATGAAAGTTTTCAACGGAAACTGAATAATGCAATGTTCCCAGGGGTTTGTTCATCCTACCACTTACACCATGTTGCAGGGAAAGTTGTTGCTCTCGCTGAATTCAAAGAGTATGGGGTGGCTTATGCTAAGGATACCGTTGCAAATGCAAAGGCTCTTGCGTCTGCATTGAGTGCTGAAGGTTTTGATGTACTTGCAGAATCGCGAGGATTCACGGCTTCACATCAAATCGTTACCCGTCACGGAGAATTGGATTCAGGTGCTGGTGCAAAAGCTGCAGATGTACTTGAAAAAGCGGGAATCATCACCAACATGAATATGTTGCCGGGAGACACGAAGGCATTGTCTCCTTCAGGACTACGCTTAGGTGTTCAAGAATTGACTCGGGTAGGTATGTCAACCGATGAGATGCAAGATATTGCAAAATTGTATCGGCGTGTATTGATAGACGGGGAAGATCCATCACAAGTTCGACATGCCGTTCATCAGCTGAAATCTGAATTTCAAACGGTAAGGTACTGCTTCAATGAACAAGAAATTTCTGGATATCCATGAACCAAAGTGATATTTGTGACGGCATCGATTGAAGGTATCACGCACAGTGAGAATGGTACAATTTGTGACGGAGGGAACGTCCAATTTCTCGTGTTTGGTGTTCACGAATTTCAAACTTGGTTCAACCATCTCGACACATTCGCTGTAGGTCCAATTCATAGAAAATTGCTGTATGCTGCCACAGATTCGCTTGAAGGATTGGGCTATTTTGGACTTGTAAAACCGGGTCTTTTCAATCGAATGAAGAAATTCACACTATTAGTTCAAGAGCAATGGAAAAAATTCGGTTGGGGCGTGTATTTTCCGAGGGAAAAACTCATTCAGGCGAGTGTACAAAATGAACTCACCGTAGGTTTTGCATTAGCCCTTGCTGAATTTTTTGAAGGAAAGAGATTGAAATTTGAATCAAATCAACTGACTGACCAAACACTTCAACTCTCGTTCCAACCATCTGGAAAACCAATGACTCCAGTTTCAAAGATTCATTCATTCGATTGGGATTTCGAATTGGAACCACCCGTTCTTGTTGACACCGTTTTTGAGGTTGATGAAAGGAGCACTGGCTGGTATCTTGAAGAACATCGGAGTTTTCTTTTGCCTCGAGAAACGATGGCTCATTTTTTCTATGGATTGCTTCCTGTCGAATTCCAAACAAAACACCGTAAAAATGAGTTATTGGAGGTTCAAGGCGTTCAAGATCAACAAATTCATGTGATTCGAAGTGTGCTTCTTGCAAGTTCCATTGCGGAACAAGAATCCAAGGAACCGAGTTTTGTCCAAACTCAAGATGATTGGAGCAACATACTAAATCAAACCATTTCAAATCGAGGATTTGGAACATTTCAGATTTTGAATTTCGATTTTCAAATGCGTTGTGTATCTATAATGATAATCAGTGGCAATATACCCTACATCGTAGGAAAAGTATGGTCGAAATGGGATAAAGCAACTGGTTCATCTTCAAAATGTGTTCTTATTGTTGAAAAATCGGGTATTTTGGTTCATTTTTCACCTCCTTAGTGGGCATCGAAGCACATTTTGGTCTTTGTCACACCTGCTCAGAGGGGGTGAAGTTCTATAACCGATATGAGTAGTCGGAGTGATTGCACAGATGCGCGGGGTATGTCAATGAGTTTAAGTCCTAATCAAATGGCGTATATCTCAATAGTTTCAACTTTGATTTTTGGTTCACTCTTCGTGGGCGTTTCAGGGTTTTATCAAACCAATGAAGGACTTGGTGGTTTTGACAGTGCCCTCGAAGAAAATATTCAGGGGCAAGGAGAAGATTATTACGATTCACCTGACACTGATGGCGATGGACTTTCAGATAAACTTGAAGAAACCCAATACGGTACAGACCCCATGAATCCTGATACAGATAACGATGGTATGAGCGATGGTTGGGAGGTTGCTCATGGGCTCAATCCATTGGACAACGGAGAATCCCAAGATTTGGAAAATGACCCAACAAGTGATACAGAAACTGATGACGCAAAGGTCGAGAATGAAACTGATTCATGGCCAGACCCTAATCAAGGGCCAAATGGGGATCCTGACAGAGACGGACTCACAAATAAAGTCGAAGAAGAACTTGGCACCGACCCTCAGCGTGCAGATACAGATAACGATGGACTCAATGATAAATGGGAATCACTTTACACTATGGTTGTCCAAACTCCGGGTGGCGACATTACCCTCTTTAATCCACTCAATGGAAACTGGGATTGTATCCTGCTTGATTCCGCAATGCGAGAAGCATTGATGCAAAAGTATGATGGTCAAGATGGTGCGTTGAATTGGATGGACTTAGCAACAAATAATCGACATTCATGTGACATGGTTCTTGACTCCGACAACGACGGACTTGCCAACTTTGAAGAAGAAATGTATGGGACAAACCCAACTGCCCGAGATTCCGACATGGATCTTATCGATGATATCGTTGAAGTTGCAAATTCCACCATCCTCCTCAAGAAAGGTTTGGGAGAACAATGCAATAGGGGTCTTGTTGAATTTATTGAGACCACTGGTCCATTTTACGGATTCGACACATCTTGGTTTAGACAAGATATGGATGGAGATGGTAAGTTAAATGGCCCATCCGATTGGGATACTGACGGCGATGGAATGCCCGATGGCTTTGAATTCTGTTATTCAAAATCGAACCTTGCACCAAACAAAGATTCCTCAAAAACGCTTGACCCTGCAAATTCATCTGATGGATACAATGACTGGGATGAAGATGGACTCAACAATGTCGAAGAGTACATGGTGGCTCAGATTTTCGGAGAAGATAATTTCACATCTCCATGGCGTATGGATACCGATGAAGACGATATGCCTGACCAGTGGGAAGCTGCTAATGGTTTACACCCAAGGGACAGCAGCAATTTTGACAAAGACCCCGACATGGATGGGTGGGACACAGATGGTGATGGAGCTGTCCGATATGATACGCTTGAATTGACGGCTGTAGTGTACAGTGTTGATGTTATCTTAGGTCAAGAAGTCCTTGCTAATCAAACGGTTGCGAGGGCCCGAATAACTCTCGGGGGTGGCAATCAACAAATCATCCCATTGTTATCGCCAGTTGATGGTTATGTGTATGATATCAATGTCATGAACGGCGATACTGTCGAATCTCGTTTGTTCACATGGATGACCATCGTCGAAGAGCATGAGCGATTCACCAATCTCATGGAATACCAAGCACGTGACCGTGATGGTGATGGTATCCTTGATGGCAGAAGCACCAACCCTCTTGTTGCAGATACCGATGGTGACGGTCTCATCGATGGTATTGAAGTTCTTGGCTGGGAAATTCTTGTGATTAACCGGGGCGTTCAGGAGACTTGGGTGACTTCTGATCCTGGTCTCTATGATACCGACATGGATGGACTCTCAGATTACGAGGAATTTTCATCAACATGTGATGGTGGCTCAAATGCATCGAATCCTGATACAGATTCAGACGGATTAACTGACCTCCAAGAAGCAGGTGATAATTTCCAGTGGGAGGGCGTTCCATACTCGACAAGCCCATGCATGTTTGACACTGACAATGATGGTCTCGAAGATGGTGAAGAAGTGATCGCTGGCGAAGATAATTTCTTAACACACGCAAACAAATCAGATACGGATGATGATGGTCTTGTCGATGGTCAAGAAGTTCTCTATGTACCAAGACCTTTCCAGAATCCAACAAACCCACTCATCAATGATACAGATGCAGATGGTATGTTGGATGGCTGGGAGATGCAAGTAAAATCTGCTGAAGATAATACAAATTCACACAGTCTTTGGGTAACGACATCAACATGGCTACGTCCAGGTTGTGAAGTTTCTCAAACTTCTTCATGCACAATGGAGCCAGGCGGCTATGTTTGGCAAAATTGGCTTGGCGGTTTCGTTCTCGAACCAAAATTCCAAGTAAGCGAAATGAATTTGACAGGTTTCTCAATGCCAAGCAATCAAAAATGTGATGGCTGTAATGGGCGTTGGGCACTTGACCCCTCGTTAGGCTCGCTTCCCGATGATGTTTTTGATGTTGATAATGATACCTTACTCAACAGTGCTGAAGCACCTGACAGATGGAACACAAATCCGGTGGATGACGATACAGACGGAGACTTACTCCCTGATGGATGGGAAGTCTCTTACTCCGAATTAGCGTTTGATTTGGGCTTGGTTGACAATCAATCTCTAAGTGCTAATGGAGCCCGTGGTGTGATGGACCCCGCTATGAAAGATAGTGACTTAGACGGAATTAATGATGGTGAAGAGGACCCCGACCATGATGGATTGAATCGTACAGGACTCATCAAGAAATATTGTCCAGGTTACAATGATACTTCAAACTCAGAATGTAATATCGATCCAGACACACCAGATGGACAACGGTTCTATAACAACCTTGAAAATTATACCAATTTTGAAGAAATGCAAAATGGAACAAATCCTGTTCGGAATGATACAGATGGTGACGAGTGGAATGATGGACCCGAAGTCTATTATCAAGACCATGATGGTGATGGTATGGCAACAGGTTGGGAATATCACTTCCAATTTGATCCATACGATGCCGCAGATAGAATGGTAGACACCGATGGAGATGGTCATGTCAATTACTGTGAGTACAAGTGGGACACAAACCCAAGAAACCCCGTATCATTCCCAGGACAAGGAGAACTCTGCGATCCATTTGAATCATGATGGAATAGTGTAACTCATGGCCCGACTAAAAGTAACACTCATTCTTTTTGTGTTTCTTTTGCCTATGATTCCAAATGGTTCTTCTGTAAATGGGCCATCCATCACATTTGAGCAAGAACATGGATATTTTATTACAAATTCAAATGTAAATTTATCGGGATTTTCAAACATTGAGATGAAGAAAGCATCATGGAAACTTTGGGATGTGAGTAGTCCTTCATTAACAACATTGGTTGAGTCGGGAGACCACATGACGACAGTTTCACCTATCAGTGATTATTTTTGGCAATGGAATCTACAATTTGAGGTTCAAAATTTAAATTGCACATGTTACCTCATTATTTCTGTCCCTGATGGCATTGATGTCATTCAATCAAACATCTTGTTGTATATCGGTGAAAGAAATCATCGGCCTGAAATCATGTTGCCACATTCGCTTGAATCATCTTTCACCTCACAGAACAGGATATTACTTTCAAAGCTTGATGCGATTGTAACTCTCAAAGCTTTTGTGCCTTCGGGTATGTTATCCGATGCAAATCTTGTTGCAAATATATGTGAATCACCTTATTGGGTTTGTCTCCAAGAACGAATTCAAATGCCATTGAATTTTACAACCAATGGCAATGATTTATCAATTTCTTTGAATTCAGACACATTTAATTTAGATGATGGAATTTGGGATTTTGAATTAATTCTCATCGATGAACTTCTTGTCTACTCTGCTCCTATTCATCTTCAGATTCACATCGACACTCAACTTCCTCACATTGAACTTGAATTTGACACAAATCAAAAAGAAAATAATCAATTTTCCGTGTTTGCAAATATCGATGATGGCTACACTGGTTCAAGTGAGGTTCTCACTTGGATGCTTCGAACTCCTTCGGGTGATACTCGAGCACTATCCTCAAATGAAATTATAGACGAAAACCGCCTTGAACTGAATTTAAGCGTTCCCGGTTCGTATACTCTTGAAGTCCTTGTGCGAGATTCTGCGGGACATTTTAATCGAAGCAATAGAACATTTGTTGTTGAAGATGTTGAGCCAATTGCTGAAATATATTTTGATACAATGAAACTTGCTTCCGGTATCACATTAGAAGCTAAATTTGGAGGAGATTGGGTTATCCAAACACAGCCAAATGGAAATCTTGATCCTATGACTGTTTCCTGGAACATACTATTTCCGAATGGTGAGGTTATGATCTATTCGGGGGAACTGATGAATTCAAGCGTTTTTACAACTGAAGGAACATATGTTCTCACTTTGCAGGTTTCTGACGACGAAGGTGGTACATCATCGTCTACGTTTCAACTGAATCTTATTCATTCCAGTAGCGATTCTTCTTCAAAAACCGTAGATGCGATGTTTGCTGGTATACTTCTTCTATCAATTGTGTTTGTTTTTCTTGTCGTGTATAATTTGAATATGAAAAAGAAAGGAAAGTCGTCAACTGAATTGCCTAAATGGTCTGGAGATGATGAGTCAAGGAAGTATAGTTGAACGAAAATAGAATGCAACGATTCAAAAATTGTGAGATGTTGGAATGGTCATGTTCGCAGAAGCACTCGAGAGGCTGCCTCATGAGCCTGAACCCGTTCTTAATAGCGAATATCGAGGTAGGCAAGGAAAGTTGTTTTCTCATTTTTCAAGTGGTGATTTATTCATTTTGCCAGCACCACATGAGGCCACTCATTCAAACGATGTCCATTATCGGTATCGAACATCAAGTGATTTCATCTATTTGACAGGCTGGGTTGAACCGGAGGCAGTTTTCGTAGCAAGGCACGACAAGGAATCCGAAACATGGATTTCCTCGTTGTTTGTTCAACCCAAGAACACTTTGATGGAAATATGGGAAGGACGTCGCCCAGGGGTTGAAGGAGCGTTAGCAAACTACCCAATTGATGAGGCGTATTCAATCGATGATTTGCGAGAAAAGTTAAACGATTTTTTGGTCGATACGAAGAGAGTTTTTCTTCGAACCGGAGTTATTGATAACATTGATGACCTTGTTACTCATGCTATTCAAAGAAGAGATAGAAATCGGCAACATTTCGGTAGCGGGCCAATCGGAATTGAAGACCCATCACCATATCTTGCGGAATTGCGACTCATTAAAAGTTCATCAGAAATTTCACAGATGAGGTATGCAGCACAAGTCTCAAGTTTAGCACATGAATTAGCGATGCGTTTGCAGCAACCAAATTTGAATGAACGTCATCTGCAATCAATTATTGAAGGTTTTTTCACATATGCACATTGCTCTGGATGGTCATATCCATCTATTGTTGGTTGTGGGGAAAATGCAACAATTCTACATTACAGAGCAAACAATGCCCCATGCGAAGATGGTGATGTAGTTCTCATCGATGCTGGTTCGGAATACAGAGGATATGCAGCGGATATCACAAGGTCGTGGCCTGTCTCTGGAAAATTTACGGAAGCACAACGAAGTTTGTATCAAATTGTTTTAGATTCACAAAAAGCAGCGATTGAACAATGTGTTGCAGGAAATTCTTACACCGCTCCTCATGAAGCTGCACGACGCGTTCTCGCCCAAGGCCTAATTGATTTGGGTATCATCGAACAATCACTTGATGATGCACTTGATCTGGAAACAGGTGAATTACGAAAATGGTACATGCACAACACAAGTCATTGGATCGGATTAGATGTTCATGATGTTGGAATTTACAAGCCAGATGGAAGTCCACGACTGCTTGAGCCTGGCATGGTGTTGACCATTGAGCCCGGCTTATATTTTGGGGCTTGGAGACCAGATGTCGATTGTCCTCCAAAATATGCAGATATTGGTATTCGTATCGAAGACGATGTGCTAATCACCGAAAATGGACCGGATGTGCTTACAAAAGATTGTCCCAAAGAAATTAATGAATTGGAGTCCATTATCGGTCAAGGAATTTAGGCGTGATAATATGCAGTGGCAGGAGATTCTTGCGCGGCAAGCAACATGGACAAGGGATATCAGTCAAAATCTTCGTTTGTCATCAACTGAAGCAGTTGACCTCTACACAAATGCTCCTCTCCATTCTCTCATGCAAGCAGCTCATCATCGACGAATGGTTATGCACCCAACTGGTTATGTCACATATTTAGTTGATAGAAACATCAATTACACAAACGTATGTACAATCAATTGCCAATTTTGTTCCTTCTATCGCCCACCGAAGCATACAGAAACTTACACCCAAACATATGAACAAATTTCTCAACGAATTACTGAACTTGAATCCATTGGTGGGACGCGAATTTTAATGCAAGGTGGCGTTAATCCAGAGTTACCATTCGATTGGTATACTGATTTGATTCGATTATTGAGAAAAAAGCATCCTTCGATTGACCTCGATTGCTTTAGTCCCATTGAAATTGAGGGGATAGCAGAAGTATCTGGCAAATCAACTTTAGATGTTTTGACTTTGCTCAAAGACGCAGGTATGCACGGCCTTCCTGGCGGTGGTGCAGAGATGCTTGTTGACAATGTGAGAAAAGATGTTTCACCAAAAAAGGGTTCTCCAGCAAATTGGTTGCGAGTCATGCAAGAAGCTCAATCGATTGGTTTGACAACCAGTGCCACAAATGTGTTTGGCTTCGGTGAAACACTTTCTGACAGAATTGAACACATGAGTAAAATTCGAGAGTTACAAGATCATTCATTATCTCATTACGGAAAAGCGTTCACCTCATTTATTGCATGGCCAGTTCAATTGGAGGTCAACACATTTGGAAAGAGAAATCGCGGAAGAAATCGATTCGAATTGGGAGCTGGTTCAACAGAATACCTACGACACGTCGCAGTATCTCGATTATTCCTTGATAATGTCGAACACATACAGGCTTCGTGGCCGACCATGGGAATGAAAATTGCCCAAATGGCAATGATTGCAGGTGCAGATGATGCAGGTTCAACAATGATGGAAGAAAATGTGGTTTCAGCCTCCGGAACGAAAAAAGTAGAAGCAACCGAGATCGAATTGCAAACATCAATCGTACGTTCAGGATTGAAACCGATGAAGAGAGATAGCGATTATAACCATCTTGAAACGGTCATTTTTTCTAAATCAAGAGAAGAATTAGCTTCTCCACCGCCATCGCTTTAGGTTGTTGAAGTGTAGAATACAACATAAATGACCGCTCGAATTTGTCGTTCGCCGTTTCCGACTCCATCGGAAGGCACATATTCCTGCCCATTATACAATCCACGATAATCAAGTGTGTATTGATAATTTGAATTCCCTGCTTGGGATAAATCAAGCCAATCTGAAATATCATATCTCCATTGTTTTACATCTTGCCCTGCACACCAGCCGGCACGTCCAAAAGGCCAAGAGCCAAATTGATTTGCAACAACACCATTGTTCACTTCATTTTCGCATCCTTCGCTTGAATATACAATCGGGTGCCACTCGTAAGCAGTATGCTGGGTACTATTGTGGGTGAGATAATAGTGGTGTTCATGGTCACAAAATTCCGCACAATTCGCATTATCTTTACCAAACCCATGGCCTGTGACCGTTGCAACAATTTCAACTTTTGTGGTCGAGGCAGGCACTGAAAAATTCAAACTTCGAAGATATCGTGATTCATTGTTGTAGGTTCCATCGAATTGACCACCTGAAAATGCGTAAGTCGCATCATGAGACCGCTCTGCTGAGCCCCAATTACTGAATAGGAATTTTACAGTTAAATCGCCTTTGTTTGCTCCGCCATATTTGAATCGCCTATCTTGGCCGTCATCAAGCATAAACAAGTATGGGGAAATATCCGTGAGCCACTGACCTTCTCTACCATAGGTTGTAATCCATCGTACCATTTCTGTTGAACACGAAGAGGAGTTATTTTCATCACAAATGTAGAGGTTCGCTAAATAGTCCCATTCGTGACATCCACCATACGAACCATCGCTGTTTTGGTATCGATTCTTTCGTTCAAAACATGCATGTTCGTGATACACCTCCAGTGTGTCATATGCAGAGATTTCATTCTCGAGGTCAATTGTTGCATTTGAAAAAGAAGAAAATCCACTTGACCAGCCACCTACGTGTCTTGAAAAATCAAAGATTGTGACCACTTCAACTGCAGGGTCGGATTCCCTCATCTTGACTGGAAATTCCGTATTCCATTGATGAGGTTCGTAGGTCAAATGTTTTGGATCATTGGATTGTGTAGTCCATGCATACAGGGAACCAGTTTCACGAGCCTGTTGGAATCGATCAATACCGAAATAGAGAGGATTGTTAAATGAAGAAATGATGTTTCCCAGACCCCCTTGTGCATTGCTTACATCCATATCGATGTAGTGAATTCTTGAGTTCCAATGCGATTCTTCTTCTGAAGATAATGCGGTTAAGACCGCAGATTTTCTGTTGACAACATCACTATGGTATGATGAATCAAATGAGCCAAAGAACAATTGTGTATTTAATGGCAACCGTCGAATAAATGTTCCAGGATTTTGAGCCCATGTTCCTGAATTTGAATTTCCTGAGCCATCTGTATACTTGAACATGAAGAAGTATACATCATCACCAGACCACTCATTTTGAAAATTATATGTTCCATCAAGAGTAGGTATGCTAAATTGAGGAACGATTTGCATTGGCCCATTCAAAGTTGAAGCACTTGTAAATGGAATCGATTCTTGAATCACTGCACATCCGACAGCATTGACTGACCACCGCTGCGGAGAATTTGGACACTGATCTACATTTGAAAAGACTCCATCACCGTCAATGTCAGCACATCCTACAGCATTGACTTGGTTTCCAAAAGGCGTTCCTGGACATTGGTCTTCTGCGTCATTTACTCCATCTTGGTCAGTATCTCTTTCGACAGCTGCACAACCAAATTCATCAACATCTACTGATCCAATTGGGGTGAAAGGACACATATCCAATTGGTCTCCCGTTCCATTTACATCCGTTACCCCATCGTTATCATCGTCTAAATCCTCTTGCTGGTCGTGACAGCCATCGTTGTCAAAATCGGTTTGACTTGATGCAGTCCACCCTATGATGCCCTTTGGGCAATCATCAACCGTGTCATTGGAATCATCATTGTCGTCGTTATCATCCTCGTCAATGTCTTCACAACCATCGCTATCCCAATCGCTGTAAAAATTTGAAGCCCAACCCGAACGACCAACAGGGCAGAGGTCATTGACATCGAGTACACCATCTCCATCGTCGTCTTCATCCTTATTCGCATCATGACAACCATCAGAATCATGGTCAGAATCAGGCGTGCTCGTCCAGCCGACATCATCTGGGCATTGGTCGTACAAATCAATGACACCGTCATTATCATCGTCATAATCTTCGTCAAAATCCCGACAACCATCCGCATCGAAATCAGTTGATGTGGATGAAATCCATCCATCATTTTCACCAACACCCTCGGGACAACGGTCAATGGTGTCCTCTACTCCATCTCCATCTTGGTCATTGGTATCGAATTCAGGAATAACTTGTATTGAATATTGACTTGTTTTCTGGTTTTGTGAGCCACAAGTTACCGTTAAATCAACAACAACAGATTCCTTAATTTTTGTAAAATCGAACAATGCTTTCCATCTTCCATCCTCGTCGAGCTCAATCGTGCCTTCATCACCTAAGATGGTGTATTTCAAAGTACAACTTGAAACATCAGCATGTATTGCTTTACCTTCGATCCATACAATATCTGGCTCCTCCAAGAAGAGTGTTGCAGGATATTCAAGGAGTGGTGCATCTTGCTGGGCTTCAAGTGTAGTTATTGTGGCTAAAAAATCATAATCTTTCAAGAGCAAACCTGAGTTTTCTCCTTCTCTTATACTAATTTTGATTTGATAATCACCAACTTTCTCAGGTGTGAATTGTAGGTAATAGATGTTTGAAGTTTGAGTCCAGTTGAACTCTGTTATTTGAGAAATCGATGGACTGATAATAAGGGGCTCAACCGAAACAGTGATGACAGGTTCAATTTGTAGTGTGAATGATAATCTTGCATCATCTCCAAGTGTCACCTCATTTGTTAAAGTAATCCAAGTAATTTCAACCGAACTTGGTTGAACCTCGATTGGATCAATTTCTTTGTCAATCTCTTGCTCAACAGAAGAAGTACACCCTGCCAAAAGCATAATAGAAACGAAAAAAAGTGCTGAGGATGCTCGCCTTCCCATAATTTTGCTATGTTGTTGACGCTCATCAAGTTGTTGTTTGATGTTCATCATTTAACTCAATTCGACCATCATGAATTGTGATGTGGTTAATACTTATTTTTTCAATGGGGTAATGGACCTTTAGTGGTTGAACGTAGTACAGTGGAGCGAGTTCATTTCGATGAATTGTTATGATGCACTCCCAATGGATTCGAATGAGGTCGGTACAGGTTGTTCCAGGCCAAATGGTCGGCGGGGGAGCTAATGACAAAACTTCTCCCTCCTTCCAAGGTAAACTTTGACCTCTTTCGCAAATCCTCATTGGGCGAAGAAACAGTCCCCCACTCACCAGTCGCGAATCCATAGGGGCATCTTCACCGCCAGCAGTCCCATCATCAAGACTCGCTTCCCAATGGTGTGGTAATTCGGTTGAAAGACCAGGTGGTGGTTGCATTTTTTCTGTTCTTTGATGTGCAGCGAGTAAAGCCTCTCTTGAGGGGGGTAATATTCCGACTTGCCAAGATACTTCGACATCCCCCCAGTGTTCGCCCCAATATGGAAAACCAATAGAAATTTCAAGATTCGAATCCGAGGAAGTTTGTGAATGAAAAACGATGTGTGGATTTTCGATTTCTGCCTTGAGAAATTTTTGTTGAGCCCTAAGGTCTGAAAAGTTTCCATATACTCTCATGAAAATAGGTGCAAACAGTAGCGGAACCACAAGGAATGCTAACAATGGGTAATCAAGTAAACCAAATCGGATGGTTTGAGTGCCTAAACCGGGTATTCCAAATGTTGCAAGCACTGGTTCAATGAATAAGTACATGAGACATATCAAAAGCACAATGACAGAGAATTTAATCATCCTTCGAACCAAAGAGTGAATTGGGTGGGGATGTAAATACCAACCTCTTCTTTGGCGTTTGACGATTGTGGGAAATTTGCTTGTGTCAATAAATTGTGTTTTCCTATCGACATCAATTTTTTCCCCATTGTAGAAATATTCGTGTTTGACAAACCAAGAATTTTCATCTCCGATTTTGAATGATGGATGGACGGTTTCAAGTTTCTTTTTGACTTCCTCGATGGTTTGAAATTGACCCAAATGTTCCGTGTGAACTGCGATTGGAATGAATTCTGGATTCCAACGGGACGAATCAAAGGGGGGAAACCTAATTTTAGACACAGATTCTAAATCAACCAAGTTATCACGAACCTAAGACCAATTTTACACCAGTTTTCAATGCTAATGGTCGAAATGCTGGAACATTTTTGAGAAGGGCAATGCCCAAAGGAACTGGCTTTTCGATGTCGCCTACCTTGTTAATGAGTTCAATGGTTTTCGGGTCTGCAAATGCATTGAAGTGTTTATTCAATGTCTTATCGTCACAGTCAGATACCAAGATGTTGCGTAGTTTACGTGCCCTGTCCTGTTCTTTTTTCATCTTTGACCAAGGCTTGGCAACGAGTTTTTTCAAATTCTCAATTCCCAATTGATTTTCTTGAATAAGTACTGCAAGGGATTCTACGATTAATGAAATTTGTTCAAACCCAGGGCCAATCCCTCCTCCAGTCGTCGGTTTGGCCATTCCAGCAGCATCGCCTAAGAGCATCACTCGATCCTTTACTGGAAATCGAACCATACCCGCTGGAATAGGGCCACAATATCGAGAAATCTCTTTCACTTGTTTGAATTTTTCAGACCATAGTGGATGGGACAGCAATGTATTGTAATAGGATTCAATTGATTTCCCATCTTGCATGTGTTTTGCTGTCGACCAAACTCCAATTCGATGAGTATCAAAACCCGTTGGAATCACCCAAGCAAAGAAACCCGGGGCTACTTCACGACCACTGTACATTTCCAACCATCTCGCTTTCGATTGATAGCCAGTTACTTCGGTTTGAAATCCGATCATTGTTTCTTTAGGATATCCCATTTTGAATTTACGTCGAGTCCAACTATGTGCCCCATCTGCACCTATCAAAAGTTTACACTGAATATGTTTCATCTTACCATTTTGGTTGATTTCTAATCGTACACCCTTATCTGATATATTGGCATCGATGGCTTTGGTGTTCATAGAAATAGTAGCACCGAGTTCAATTGCCTGTTGAACGACGAGCATATCGAACTTTTTTCTACATACTGAATATGTACGTATTTCACCTTCTGTTCCCACAGGAACAACAGTACCGTCTGGACCGTGTATGAGGGCACCATCAATTTCTTGAAGAACAGATGAGTAATCCCCGATTCGTTCGATAGCACTCGGGTTGACCAAACCTGCACATTGAAAGGGCCTCCCAATTTCGCCATGCTCTTCGATGAGATGAACAGCGACATTGTGTTCTCGAAGCAACCGAGCGGCATATCCTCCAACCGGCCCAGCCCCGATAATCACAACATCGACTTCGTCCACGCTGTTCCGACTCCTTGCAGACCCTTCAACATTGTTCGTGCAGGAGTGTTTCAAGAACGTTTGGCGAATTTATACCCAATCGACTCGTTCTTTTTGATGTAAATTACTGCTGCAAAAGGCTTACCTGCTTTGGATATGAAATCTTCAAAGGGTCCGACTTCCTTTGATTCAATAAGAACCTTGGCCTCTTCTCGCGTTAACTCCCTTCCTGATATTTGCCTTCCAATTTGGATTTTGCATTCTCCAGAATCGTCTGCAATTTGAAAATGAGTCTCGGTTTCAACGATTTCTGACTTGTGCACTGGACACAAAGCAACGACGCCCGGAGCGACTTGAAATTTAGGCAAATCATCGTTCTTTGTTCGAAGTGGAAATTCGTATCGAATGCCGTTGCCTTTGATGATAAGATATGCACTGAATTGAGTATTTTTCTTAGAAATAAAATCTTCAAATAAGTCGGATTTACCAGTTTGGAAGAGAACCTTTGCCTCCTCGGTTGAAATTTCACGATGGCACATGATTTTTTGCATACCCCTGAATTTGCAATCTTTGTTATCGCATTGGTATGATGTGCTTGATTTACGAATCGTACCACTCGAACACATTCGACACGATGCAATTTCAATGTCCTCATCACTTACAAGTTCCGTTGTCGAATTGAGTGCTGAAACGCGACCATTATTTTCTAATTTAACATCCATCTCGTAATGTTCGCCTGAGAAATTAAAAAATCCGTGCAAATTAGAAATCTGTCGATCTTGAAGTAATCTTTTGACAGTAGTTTTGTCGTACCAACGGCCACTGGAATCCTTCCAAAGGACAAATTCACATCCCTTGCCTTTCCCAGTGTTGGCTTCGCATTGATATGACATTGTAGTTTCAATGATGGATTGACCACAGAGCAAGCAAGAACCAACCGAATCATCTGATTGGTAGAGAGTTGACCTGTCGTGAGTTCGAATTTTAGAAACCAATTCTTCTGTTTGCTCGATAATTCGTCCCATATATTCTGATTTGGGTAGTTCACCACGCTGAACAGAAATCAGTGATGCCTCCATTTCTCCAGTTAATTCAGCGGATGTAATCCATTCAATGGGTATTCGGCGTAAGATGTCGATAAGTTGTATTCCGTGAGCAGTCGCCGAAATTGTAGTGGATTTAGAACGGCGAATGTACGCTTTTTCAACCAATTTTTCGATGGTTTCATTTCGGGTTGCTGGAGTTCCAAGTCCCTTATCCTTCATTGCTTCAACCAATTCTTCATCGTCCAATATTTTTCCAGCGTTCTGCATGAGGTTTAGGACCCCAGCTTCTTTGAGTCGTGGCTTTGGTTTTGTTGTTTCCTCTGAAAATTCAGAACTCGATATCGTCGCTTGTTCTGGGCATTTACTCAAGTTAAACCAATCATCAGGTGTAGTGTTATTTTTGGGAATAACTTCCCTCCAGCCAGGAGTCGTAAGAATTTCAACTTCCTTGGTGAAGACTTCATTTTCGATTGTTGCAAAACGTTTCACAACCGACCACTCGGATTCTGCATACCAGCTTGCCAAGAAATTTCGAACAATAAAATCATACAATTTAAGATGATCACCAGATAATTTTACCTTCGGAGCCTCACCAGTAGGAATAATTGCAAAATGGTCTGAAACCTTTGATGAATTGAAATTTCTTTCTTGATTCACCAATCCAGTTGAAATGAGATTTTGAGAATATTGTTTGTAATTAATCTGTTGGCTTAAATTTTGAATAGTTTCCAAAATCGTATCTTTCATGTCTTCAGGTAGGTATTGTGAATCAGTTCTTGGGTAGGTAATCAGTTTGAATGAATCATACAAGTCCTGTGCAACTTTTGAAGTTCTTGTTGTTGTCCATGACCACAATGAGTTTGTTTTCTTCTGCAAGTTTGTTAAATCCAAATTTAGAGGAGGTCGTTCATTCTTTGTGCGTGTTTTTTCATCAACGATAACGGATGAATTGTTTTCAAGAATTGATTCAAGTGTTTCCTTTTCGCTTAGTTCATAAATTCTGTCTTCCTTCTGTTCTGGAGGCGTAGGTGTTGACCTCGACCATTTGCCGGTCCAAGAACCACCTTTATGTACAAATGTTGCATTGAGTTGCCAGTAAGGTTCAGGAATGTGTGAGAGGACTTCGAGTTCATGGTCTACGATCATAGCCAATGTAGCCGTTTGTACTCTGCCAAGTGAGGTGGCAACTTTCTGCCCTTTTTTCCTTGGAAGATGTTTATTCGCAATTCTTGTTCCGTTCATTCCGATAATCCAATCGGCTTCGCTTCTTGCGTATGCAGCATCCGATAATGATTGATACTCTGAGCCATTTTTTCTTGATTCAAACGCTTGTGAGATTGCTTTTGGCGTCATTGATTGAATCCACATTCTTGATATTTCTTTTGAAAGATTTGCGAATTCAATAATTCGTCGAAATATCAACTCACCCTCTCTAGCCGCATCACAGGCATTGACAATCTCTTGAACATCATCCTCCTTGATGAGTTTGAGGATTGCATCGAGTTGTTTTTTTGTTCGCTTTTCGGGTTGAAATTGAAATTGCTTGGGGATGTAAGGTAAATCTTCAACGGACTTTTGCCAATCTTTGAATTTTGGGTCATAGTCATCAAGCATTTTCAAACCGAGCAAATGCCCAGAAGCCCAAGTTATTTTTATGTCTGGACTATCGTAATAGTGGTCTGTTTTTTTCGATACACCAAGAACTGATGCTATGTCTTGTGCTACACTCGGTTTCTCAGCGATGATAACAATCGACACAATCACTCCCCACAGCCTAATCTACTTGAACTCTCCTTTTACAATGTTCAAAATGTAAGAATTCTTCACGGGAGAGATTAATTGAGTTCTTTTCTGTTGTTTTCCTCATTCCAATATGTACCACCTACATCTTGAATACAATCTTCACAACCTGGATAACCTGCCTGCAATAATTCTCTGCAGCAATCGAAAAATTGGATTAAAAAATCATGACAATTCATCGGCACATAGACATAAGAAAAGTCGGATGAATCTCTTGGGGAAGCAATGATGCTACCTTGCATTGTTTGAATACTCCAATTTTGAGTTGTTGAAATTGTAAATAATGAAGAATCTATTCGAGAAGGTATATGTTCTTGAACAGCCAAATCAAACTCATGAATTTGATTTTCAAACTCTGAAGGAAAAATGAAGTTAACTTTCGATGCCTTTAGAACTCGCCTTGAAATTTCTCTCACCGCTGGCCAAAGTGGGTCTGTAATCCGCATCTGTATCGGGGAAGACAAGACAAGTTTTCAAACATGGTTCGTATGCCTCTCAAAGATGGGGCTATTTTATCGACTCTTCGTACGACCTGCCCTAAAACTTCAAGATTCCGAAAAAGCCCATCTCCGTTCACTTAAAGCCCTCCGATTAAGTGCACATTTTTTCATCACTCGGTTCATCCTCAAAGGATTATACAATCCTCACCGTGATCTAGGCATACAACAATTTGGATTGCATTTCAACAACCCTTTTGGCGTAGCTGCGGGTATGGATAAAAGTGCTCATGCCCTTTTGGGTTGGTCAACACTTGGCGTTGGGTTCACCGAAATTGGGGGCATCACAGAACATCAACAAGATGGAAATTTGAAGCCAAGGATGTTTCGATTGGATGCACAACAGGTCCTCATCAATCGAATGGGTTTCAATAACATAGGGTCAGATGCTATGGCCAAGCATTTGTCCAATAAGGCCTCAAAAAGAAATTTGCATCATCAACCCTTATGGGCTAATATTGGGAAATCTAAAATTACTGAACTTTCCGAAGCCAAACGGGATTATGCTACAACGATTGAAAGATTGTGGCCCCACGTTGATGTGTTTGTTATCAATGTCTCATCACCAAATACACCCCAATTGAGAGAGTTGCAAGACGAATCACATCTACTCGATTTACTTGAATATTGTGAAAAGAGAAACCAAAGCATGGCTGAAAAGTTTGCAGGTCAACGAAAACCGATGCTCGTAAAAGTAGCACCTGATTTGAACAGAACTGAATTAGAAGATATTCTCACAACGCTCATGAAAGCCAATTTTGATGGAATTGTGTTGTGCAATTCCACAACCTCTCGTCCGTCGCCTAACAATTCAAAGGAAGAGAAAGTGTTGAGAGAAGAAGGTGGATTAAGTGGGCGATACCTCCATGACAAGTCTGTTGAAATGATTTCTCATGCATACAAGTTCACGAAAGGTAACCTTCCAATTGTTGGGGTTGGTGGAATTATGAATTCTCAAGATGCAATTCGTTCAATTCGGGCAGGGGCCTCGCTCATTCAGGGCTACTCAAGTTTTGTGTTTTCAGGACCCAGTATTGTCAAGCACATTGTAAGGGGCGTTGAGAGTGAAATGAAAAAAGAAAACATCACACATTATCATGAACTCGTAGGTAGAGACCATGGTTTTTAACGAACGATGTACTGGCAATGGTGATCGAAATGTGGTCTCGACGCAATCGTCTTCTCGTGACGGGAGGAGTGTTGACAATCTTGCTTCTTTCTACATTGCTCCTTGAAAGTCCTGAACCAACACGAACAGTGGATGAAATCATGGTCAATCCCGACTCTTTTGTTGGTAAAGAAGTAGCACTACGTGGAGAGGTATTCGATGGAAGTTTAAGCAATGATACAATGGAATTTATTCTTGAAGGTGAATCGTCGACCATTGTAATTTCTTTCAAAAATGCAGCAGTTTCAAACGGATTAGATGACAATCGAACGGTCTATGCAGAAGGTAAAATTGTCAAATTAAACGGTGAGTATGTGCTTGAAGCATCGATAATTAAGACATCCTGCCCCTCGAAATACGAGGCTGAATCTTGAAGGACATCACCATTGAATTGAAATATGACCCTCTTGAACGAGCGTCGGGATAGGTGGGGAGCTCGGCGTACCCTACATCACAAATCGTCGTTATGGTGGACCGAACGCCTTGGGGCGGCGAGAGCGGGCCCTTGGTTTCCACATGCGGACGTTGATGTCTCGCCCCCACATGACCTGGGTGTCTTGAACCGTATCCGGAAGGAAACGGGAATGGAATAACCGGGGGACTAGGTCAGGCCGGGAACGGAGCAGCCCTACCTGGGGCCATGGGTGCTGTGGGGTAACGGGATGGAGAATGTGTGTGGGCTTGGCCGAGGGCAACGAGCGTCCACCTTTGGCCCTCCCATTTTACACATCAAAGATAACTTGGCTAATCCATGCTGGTCCAGCAATTTCAGGAATTGATTTGTCTACATGGAAATATGATTCGTTTGCATTTAGAAAGCGAACAAAATTGTCGTGAGATGTCACTGCTTTAATTTCAGTTTCTGGGACAATCTCATTTGAATCAACGTATACTACATCTGCGAAAATCTTGCAACCATCCATTGTATGTTGAATAGAAATCTTTCCATCAAGATACAATTGGTTTTGAATTTCTCTACGAAATAATATTTCATCAAGCCATCTCAACAGAATCATTTCCTTGTCAATATGTCCGTCAAATGTGGAATTCCATTGACCCTGGCGTATTTTTTGATGGTCTTCGAGGGAGTTTAATTGGGGTGATAGAATTGACATCATCCCCTTCGTAGACTGATCTATGAGTTCTTCAAAAGTTGGTGAGAAACTAAACACACCTACATCTGCAGTCGTTGGAAATTGAATAAATCCCAATTCATCACCTATCGTTTGGAGACCTGGAGATTCCAGGCGTGTTCTCCAATTCGATGCAGTAGTTCTTCTCTTGTGATCACATAATTCATCATTTCCTCGGCAGTGAGAATGCTTTCACAAGTTGCATTGATCAAATATGCTGTATTTTCGACATCAAAATTGTGAAACAATGCCACTGCAATTGCGACCGCAGCCGCATCCAACAATCCGATGAGTTGTCGAACTTCTGAGAGGGTGCAAGGTGCATGAACTGAGGACTCGTTTTGAGTATAAATGGTGACACCATCAATTCCCGATACAACAACGAGGTGAGACCAATGATACTCATTCATGAGTTGGTTCGCTGCATCCTCATCAGAATCAGCACCGATTCTTCTTCGCATCAATTCCATTCCTTGTTGTTGGAAAAGAACCCATTCCACATTTTGCGTTCGATGCAAACCCGTTAATTTTGGGTCAGCGATAATTGGAACACCATTCTTTTTTGCATTTTGAATCAATTGTTCAGTGTCTTCGTCGGTGACCACGCCAAGGCCGTAATCAGAAAGAATTAGAGCAGAAGCTCCCTCGATGGCTTGGGCTACATTGGTATACAATTCATGGAGGGCTGCAATTGGAACCGGATTTTCATCTTCGATATCCCAACGAAGCATGAGTTGCTCATCGCCAATCAAACTCTTCCTGCTTCCAAGTAATCGAGTCTTGACGGTTGTGGTGTATTCTTCGATGACAATTGTATTTTCAGTGGAAAGTTTGGCTTCCTCAAGGGATTGCAAAATGAGTTCGCCCGTTTCATCGTCGCCGACAACACCAAACAATTTTGTGTCAAATCCCATAGATGTTAATCCTCTTGCAACATGTGCTGCAGCACCTGCATCTTCTTCCCTGCTGGTTTCTCGAAGGACTGGTACGGGTGCTCTGGAATTCAAATTTTGAACCAAACCATGAATGTACCTGTCAAGGACAATATCACCTACGAGGACAACTTTTCCTTTGGATGGCTGATTGAGTGCCTTTTTCATCATCGAAAATCGTTCATACAATTTTTGGTCGTCGTCTGTCATTCCCACTGGTCTTCAACTCCGTAATTCTTCAAATAATTCTAAGTGTTCATCCACAGTGATTCCAAATTGGGTTCGTAGTGTTTGCAACATTGCATCTTCATCGTCAGTGATAATTCCATCAAGTAAGGCAGTTTTTAATGCTTCTTTGTAAACTGAGAGGTGAGGATTTTCTCTGTGAGCATTTTTTGCGAGTTCGAGGAGTCGAAGATGAGATGCCTCATCGATTCCGAATGCATTTTTCATCGTTTGAAGTAATCCAAATTCTTCGTCTTGAATTTCACCATCCTCTAATGCTTGAATGAGCATTTCAAGATATATTTCTTCAGGTTCTGGTGCTACAAGTTCTCCTCGTGCCTCTTCAGAAATGAGTACTACCCTTTTTGGATGAATTCCCCAAAAGTGAACAACTTCGTTAAGGAGACTTTGTTCATCTCTTGTTATTTTCCCATCTTCCCAGGCACGAGCAAAGAGTCGCCGAATTAATTCTTCAACCTGCTTTCCATTGGCAGATGGGTCTCCTTCAGGTTCTGAAACTGGCGAAACAAGTGGTTGTTTATGCCATACTCCATCGTCGTCAATGTGTGATAGAATTTTTAGCCAATTCTGTAATGATGGGAAATGCGATGAAAATTCTATACGTTTCCCATCCTTCTGAACGTTTAGTTTTTTGATATACTCCATAAGTTCATGGCAGGCTTCCAATCCGGTCGAAGTCAATTCATAGGTTCGTTTTCTCTGTCGGTCTCCTTCGATGTGTCGAAGCTCGAATTTTATCAAACCTTTTTCTTCCAATTTTTTAAGAGTTCTTGAAATATGCTTTCGTTGGACAAAAATCGCTGCAGCAATTCCAGTTTGAGTTATTTCCATGGGTGCATCGTACGCATTTCTTCCGATTTGATGTTCGTAGAGGTGGAGTAATGTTCTTTGGTCCGCAGAGAACTGTCCGAGTAATCCTTTGACCATATGCTCACCTAAAAGTCCGAGTCAATGCTATCACATAGCACAATCGGTGAATTTGAATCAAGATTAGTGCGACGAAATCAAAAACAACAGCCTACAGCAATGGTCATGGGCGGAAGCGGTCGTCAATTTACACCTCGTGTACGACCTATTCGAAGTTTGGGTGAACCTCGAACGCCTAACTCTCCTCCACAATCATCTATTGAGGCTCCACAGTTTGTTGATGGAAAATGGGAACTTGAATTGCCTTTGGCACAGCGATTGTATCAAAAAAGCGGTATTGGATTGTTTCAACAATCAAAATACACGATCAATCATTTTGAGTTGGTATTTTGTTTTTGGTATCGACACGTTCCACTACCCGAATCGTTTCATTTTGAAGATTTGATAGAAAAACATCCTTCACTTTCTTATGAAATTGTCATCTATGACGTTCTGAGAAACGGAGGAAACATACTCGTTCCTCAAGAAAATCTCCATGACAGAGAATTTGTCCTCCCTGAGAATACTTGGGGTGCATATTGGGACCGTTCGATGAAGTGGCAAACTGATGTGCCCTTGGGTGCTCTGCGATGGGTACACAGTTCTGATATTATTGACTGGAAGAATTTGATTGCGTGGGCTAACTCATGTTTTGATTTAGGCTTCGAGGCACTCCTCGTCGTGATTGATGGAGAAATGGATGTGACTTCGTACAAAATTGAACCATTAAACCCCCAAGGGAGCCATGCTTCAATTCATTCCTTGGATGAAGATTCAAAGTCAGAAGTCCAGCAACAAATCAAACACCTTCGTAGAACGAGAGAGGGGTGGTATCTGCCATCTCAAATACATGAATGGCCGCTTCCTTCGTTTGGAGTTTCACACTTGTCGGGATTGTTTTTTTCATTTGAGGAAGTTGAATTTCTTCAGGAATCGGCGGACGTAGAAAAAACAGGTAAAAAATCACTTTATGCAGACCTTGTTATGCGAGGCTTGATGCTCCGACCAGGATTTAAATTTGGTTGCTGTTGGAGGGCTTATTCAGCACCAATGGAAGATGAACACGCTCCATTTTTGATACCTGACATTGAATATTTACCTTACAATTTTGAATCATTATGTCTTTCATTACGCCTATCTGAAGGTGTGAACAAATCCTGGGCATATCCATATCTTCATGCTGATGAAGAGTGGAAGTACATGACTATTTCACGTTGGAATTCATCCTAATCTAATTGCCTGCCCCAAGCATCCATTTCTACTGCTTCGGTCGTGTATTCCTGTTGTGCCAAGAATTGTACTTCAGTAAATTTTTGATTTTGTTCATTTTTTTCTTTTTTCCAAAATGTCGCAATTGTTGATACAAAATACACGAGACTTGTGAAGCCTAAAAATGTTGAAATTACCGTTGAAGGCTTGTCAAGAAAATCAATTAATGGTTCTTTAGAATCGGTTGTTAAGTAGACCTCGTATTTCCATTCTTTCAAACCCGCTAATTGTAGAACGATGGTTCCTTCAACAATCATATTGCTTACCAAGAGCCCATTGGGTTCAACAACGAGTTGGATTGTTGTTGCTTGACTTCCTAATTGAATCGAGCTCAAATCATTGATTACTCGTCCGAGTGGGCCTTCGATTTTCACATCAAAAATTTCAATCCCTTCACCTTCATACGGAATTGGAATGTGAAGAACTGTTGTTTCAGTATAGCTAATTTGACTTTCAAATCGTTCAGTAGGTAATGGAATGATTTCAGAATAAAGTATTCGGTGATTCAAATGCACGACGCCATTCGAACATGCAATTGTTCCAGAGAGAAGAACAGAATCCTTTGGCTGTGCTGGCTGATCGAATGAAAGTGTAGCTAAGTCTTCAGTGTGCTGGACTGATATGCTACGGCTATCGTCGGTTTCAACATCAAAACTACAAGGTTGTTCGAACTCACCTTTGATGTTAAAAGATGAATCTGGTTCTTGAATTGTAACAAAATCATCGAGTTCAAGATTGAGATATTGTGTGCAATTTAACGCATAAAACTTAATCTCTTGATGCGTGTCATTCAAATGAACCTCACCAATCCAATCGACAAGAATTCCATCATGGTTGTAAATAAGCACACCCGAGGCACCAAATGTTGAACCATTTTGGAACAAGTCGTCCTCTTCACCTTCATTTATTCCATTGATGACATCCTTTGAGCCATCCGCTTCAATGGTTACTAAATATGGGGTATGGGGATTTTGATTCACTGAATTTTCTTCGAGATTGCCAACGGAAGTATCCTGGTATGTGACAAGAAATCCGTTTCCTGGTAATGAAGAATCAAATCCTACTTTTATCCGTAGTTCTACCCAAACAACCTCTTCCCCTGATATTGGAATTTTGATTGCCTTTCCTGCTTCACTTCTTCCATCAAAATGAATTGTGGGTCCGAAACACGGTGTATCGGAATTCTGTGGCCATGTTAAATCAACATCAATGTGTACTGGCATTCCAATAAGTTCCATCGAAGCGGCTGAAGGTAGTGATGGTGTTCTTCCATCATCATTCCAATTTCCGCTTGACATAATATCCCAAACACCCATTCCATTCCAATACGAATAGTCACTTCCCTCTGCGGGGTATAAATCGGCTGCACCCATCTGGTGCAACATTTCATGAAGTAACGTTCCCATTCCATTTTGTCCTGATTTCAAACTTGCCATAGTATAATGATTGATGATATATTGATTCGTGGTCTTGTAAGGCTCTTCGAAGTATGTGAAATGACTCCAAATTCTGTTTGAATTACTGGCACCTTCTTCTTGTCCTCGGGTGGAGTGAAGAATGAGAAGTCTATCCACGATTTGATCACCATTGATGTCAAAATCTTGCCAGTTCACTGATAACTCAACATTGGATACAGCCTCTTCTGCTAAAAATTGAGGTCTAAATTCTCCTTGTGTTGTATCACGTTCACCGCCTTCATCAGAACCATAATAACTCAAGGAGTTTGAAGCGCGGGTAATCACCTCGTGAACAACGATGTTCAGATTAACCGGGCGTCCTGTCGCCTGTTCAAAATATGAAGGTGCGTTATCTTCGATAAGTTGTTTTGCCTCGTCAATTGAAGAATGGTCTGAACGGTCATGTGAAAAATCAACGAGCAAAACAAGCCATGATTCATTTGCATTAAATCCAACTAAAGTATCTCCTTCTTCGTTCTGCACATCATATTGTATGGAACTAAATGCTTCGTCAATGGTTTCACTTTGAAGTAGGGTCAAGATGGAAAGCCCGAGAAATAAACTTGCAATGAGGAAGCCAAAGATTTGTTTCCTTAACATTCCATCACCTCGCTCACATGTATTCGTTCCTTGGGTTTGCTTGAATCAATTTGGTATTCTGCTCAAGAGGTTGATTTGATAATTTTGAATCAACAACGAAATGCTCACCGAATCTATCCTGTAATTCGACGTATTTTTTTCTTACAGTTTCATGTCCATATATGCTTTCAGTTGTCATTAATTGATTTTCAAAATCTACTTGTTGTATTGTTTGTTGACCCTTTCGATTGACAATTGAATGCAAATTTAGCCCAATTTTGTGAATGTTCAGACGGTCCAAATTTGCGTCAAATCTATTCGGACAAGCATTTCCATCGCATCCGAGGATGGTGAGATGCGTACACTTGTTGTGTATTAATTGATGCATGACCTCATTTCTTGATTCAGAGGATGTACAGATAGATTCAGTTTGAATCAATTTCATGCCGCTTTTTGGCTTGATGGTTGAATATTCCATTGCATGGTCACAACTACAATCAACAATCAAATTTCGAATTCTTTTGCCTTCACTATCCAAAATGTCATCAATACCCCCAATCGTGTTGCCAATATTGAGTGTTATCGACAGCATGGCTTTTGTAAGGAGGATGTATGCAAAGGCAAGCGTGATTCCATTTTGAAGTTGAAACGAGGAAACGGATGCAAGAATGAGTAAAGATCCAAACCCAAAAATTCGAACCGACCATAATGTGTTATTTTCTCGGGTCAGAATTCCAAACATGTGCAACAACCAAAATGTAGAGAATGTCAGTGTAAGAAGAAGGAGAAAGAGCGAAATATCCATCCAAATTGAGAGCATACTCACAATATCATATTTAGGTTTCAAGCCCATTCCTAGGTGAAAATGATGTCCTTGAACAAAGAGAATTTTGACGAGGACCAGGGACAATACCGAAATGATAAGAACAGTCACTTCAGTTAAGAAGAGCCAAGATTTGAACATCTTGCGTTCCTTTGGCAAAAGTCCGGATTTAGCAAATTGAAAAGAGTGATACATGAGGATTGGGCTAACGGAGATGAGTCCTAACAAAATCGTTGAAAACCATCGAATACGACTCCATTGTGTTGGGTCATAAATATTTAGACAAGAAGATGTACATACTGTGAAAAATTGAATAAGGCGATACAACACATCATCGATATACATCGACCAAATACCGATGCAAAGCATTGCTGAAACAAAAATGATGGTGACTCGAAGAGCTAATTCATCAAAGTGAGCATAGACCTGTTCATCAACGTCATCATCGCTGAGGAATGACATGTCTAAATCAAATCAGTGTATACTTTTGGCGCCCTTGCTTGGACAATGGTTCGATAGACGCCAAACATTGCCCATAACATGACCATGGCCAACACGAGGATAATGCCCCAAGATTGTGAACTATCGATGCTCCAAGCAAAAATAATCACCATGATCAATGAAACGATTGTTCTGCGAATACCTTGGGGAATAGCAAGACTCATGTCAAGATGTGGTGGTCCTCCTCCAAATTTACGCTCGTAAAATTCACCTTGAATGACTGCTCCAACAATAATTAATGAGAGTGTAGTCCAATAGTAAAGGTTGCCGTTTGCGAAGAAATCATGGGCAATACCCTCTTGACGTTCTGCCTCAAGTGCGTCTGGGTCTTCGACCGCAACGAACAATGAGTCATAATCGCCAACGCTGATGGTTCGAAGAGCCACATCGTCAAGTGCAACAATTGCTGCGTCTGAAGGGCCAGGTATTGAGAAGGAGAGAATGTTCCAGTGGTCCAATTCATTAGGAATTCCGTCACCATTTACTGCGTTTCCTGCCATTTGAAAAGCAACAGGGCCAAGGTCTTCATCCGGAGCAACCCAAGTAATGACCCAATTATTTCCTGGTTCAGATTGAGACAGTGCAGCAACATCTGAATTACTTGCATCCTTTACAATTTGGCTACCCACACCGGGAATCAATTCACCTTTCTCATAGGCATGAAGCACAAAGCCCCCTTCATCATTGGAAGCATGGCTCAATGAAATGGTCATCTCGTACGATTGACTTAGATTGTATGTTCGAGGGACTCCCGAGATGGAGAGAACAATTTCTGTTGAAGGTGAACCACCGCCGTGACAAGTGCAACCCGTCTCAACAATTGGGTCGCCGTTGTTGATCCAAGGTGGGCCATTCGGGTTACCCATTACTGGTGCGATAAGTAAAATTGAGAACACGAGCGTTGAAAGGATGAATTTACGCTTCAATGTCATTCGTTCACCAAACCTACCACATAAACTCGTCATTTGAATGTTGCTTTACTTCCTTGTGAAAATCAAAGACTATGACTCCTTTATTGAATTGTTGAGTGCCGTCATCATCGCTTTTCCATCGCCAAACAGCATCATCGTTTTGTCCATATAGAAGAGGTCATTGTCTACGCCAGCATATCCAACTGAGAGTGATCTCTTCACAATCACAACCGTTCGTGCCAAGTCTGCATCAATAATTGGCATACCTGCAAGGGGCCCTTCGCCAGTACGTGCCGCTGGATTACATGTATCATTAGCACCAATGATGAGTGCAACATCACATTCTGGGAATTCCGAATTAATTTCGTCCATTTCGATGAGTTGCTCATACGGCACATTTGCTTCAGCGAGCAAGACATTCATATGGCCAGGCATCCTTCCAGCAACTGGGTGAATGGCATATTTTACCTCAGTTTCGTACTTTTCTGAAATGAGGTCGCCAAATTCTTTGACTTGATGCTGACATTGTGAGACTGCCATACCGTAGCCTGGAACTATAATCACTTTTTGAGCTCCATCAAGAATCATGGCAACTTCATCAGGGTCTGAACCAACCTTCGTTCGAGTAAGGGCTTCCTTGACACTTCCTCCAAACGATTTGAACAACACATCGGTTAACGTTCGATTCATGGCTTTGCACATGATGAATGTTAGAATGAGACCTGATGCTCCTACGAGAGAACCAGCCACAATAAGCACAGAGTTTTGAATAATGAAACCTGTAAATGCAGCAGCAATTCCTGATAGCGAATTGAGTAACGAGACGACTACTGGCATATCAGCTCCTCCAATGGGTAAAACAAGGATAATTCCAAGCAAGCAGGATATTGCTACAATGGCGTACAAGTACTGAACATTATCAGGGTCAGTGATGCTCAGGTAAATGAGTACAAATACACTGATGACGAGTAATCCTTTGATTGGATTGAGCCAACTTGGACCCCAAGTAGGTGTGCGAATCCATTTCCCAAAAATCGAAACACCTCCTTTGAGTTTGTACATGGCAAGCAGTGAACCTGTGAGAGTCATCCAGCCAACAAGTGCCGAAAGTCCAGCAGCGAGAACGACGATACCCTTGGTTAAATCGTCAGGGAAGATCGTTGCATCTTGTGCATACTTCCAAGATTCTGAAAAAGCGACCAAGGCTGAGGCCGCCCCTCCAAATCCATTGAACAGGGCCACCATTTCTGGCATTCCAGTCATTTCAACTTTGACAGCCATAATATATCCTATGAGGGAGCCAATTGCAAGTCCAGCAACGATGAGGGTCCAATTCATTGGGGCAGCTGATGTCGAAGTCAATTGCATATCAAGTATCGTCGTGAGAACTGCAATCAGCATTCCAATGGCACCATACAAATTACCACGAGGTGCAGTTCTGGGGTGACCTAATTTTTTGAGTCCAAAAATGAAGAACGAGGCAGAAACAAGATAGCCAAGAGCTGTCCAATTGGATAGAATGCCTTGTACGTCGACCATCAGTTCTTCCCCCTGTTTTTACCAGCAATCATGTTCAACATCCGATTTGTAACTGCAAATCCTCCAACCACATTGATCATCGCAAGAACGAGTGCAATAAAAGCCAGAATACCTGAAAGTTCAGTACTTCCTTGCTTAAAGGCTACATTTGAACCGATAAGGGCTCCGACGACACTGATGCCTGAAATTGCGTTTGCACCACTCATGAGCGGTGTATGTAATGTTGCGGGAACCTTTGTAATCAATTCAAAGCCGAGAAAAATAGCGAGTAAAAAGAGTGTCAAATTTGCAATGAGCATGTCGGGTGTAATACTTTCGAGCACCATCAAATCATCTCCATCAATCGTGTTTGCTTAGAATGAACTTCTCCATTTATTGTCAACAGGACTCCGCCCATTCCCTTGACAAAAAAGTCAGAGCCTTCAGGTGCACCTACCAAAATATCATCATCATCACTCAATATCACCTTGCCATCCTTGACAAGTGAGGTGTAAAAAGTGGTCAAATTATTCGAATAAAGCATGCTTGCCGTATTCGCAAGGGTGCCTGGTAAGTTGGAGGTTCCAACGACGATAACACCGTTCGAAGTTGTCACAACTTCTCCTGGTTTGGTCGCTTCGCAATTGCCTCCAACATCTGCGTTCATATCAACGACCACTGCTCCTGACTTGAAGGAATCAACTGCAGATTGAGGTACTGTAATGGGTGCTGGTCGGCCAAAAATACGTGCAGTGGTGATGATGATATCTGCATCCATGGCTACGGCACATACAGTGTCATTGACTTTTTGAATAAATTCCGGCGTAAGGGGTTTAGCATATCCTGATTCATCTTCAAAATCATCCATACCTTCGACTTCGATAAAGCGTCCACCTACCGATTCGATTTGCTCAGCAGCACTTTTTCGAACATCTGAGGCATAAACGATGGCCCCCAGTCGTTTTGCTGTTGCTATCGCTTGCAAACCAGCAACACCACTACCCATAACGACGACCTTTGCAGGTTTGACGGTACCAGCGGATGTGGTCATCATTGGGATGCCTTTTGGAACATGGGCTGCTCCAAGCAACACCGCCTTATACCCTGCGAGATTGTCTTGGCTTGAGTTCACATCCATGGACTGTGCTCGAGAAAGGCGACGTGGAATCATATCCATTGAAAGTAAATTCACGCCTTTTTCTTTGCACGCCGAAACGCGGCCTGGATGTCGAAAGGGGTCGGCTACGCAGGCAATGTTTGTGCCTTCTTGTAATTCTTCAATGCCAGGAAATTGGATTGAGAGGATATTTTCACAAGCAAATACTTCATTTCTTGAAACAATTGATGCGCCTGCAATAGCATATTCCTCATTGCTATAATTCGCGAGCACGCCAGCATCTTTTTCTACATAGATATCGAATCCTGCCTTTGATAATTTCTTGATACTCGATGGAACTAAGCCGACACGTGTTTCACCTTCAGGTTCTTTTGGAACACCCAGTCGTAGTACAGAATTGTTGCTTGATGATTCATCACTCATGCATTATCACCGTCCATACGAGATTGTGGACAGACTTTCCCAATCTAACGAGGTTTTTCAATACCACGCTATCGAACTTTCAAAATAGCGAGTGAGAATTTGAAACCATTTACCTTATGGACTTGAGTTAAGAGCGGGCAAACAGACGTGAGAACATGAGGGGACAACGCAAAATCGCAGTTATTGGGGCAGGTAATGTTGGTGCTACATGCGCATTCGCATTGGCATCGATGAAAATAGGAAATATTGTCCTGCTTGATATTTTCGAAGGCTTTGCAAAAGGCAAGGCTCTCGATTTATCTCAAAATTCAAACATCCTCAATTATGATGGTCAAATTACTGGAACTTCCGACTATGCTGATATTGCAGGTTCTGATGTCGTTGTTGTCACCAGTGGTTTTCCTCGAAAACCCGGTATGACCCGAGAAGATTTGATTGGAAAGAATGCTGAAATTGTCGAACAGGTTGGAAATGGCATCAAAGAACACGCACCCGATAGTGTCATCGTTGTGGTCACCAATCCGCTTGACCTCATGACCTATCATATGCAAAAAGTGACCGGATTCCCTGCAAACCGAGTGGTCGGCCAAGCGGGTGTCCTTGACAGTGCTCGAATGGCTCACTTCATTGCACTTGAACTCAATTGTGCCGAAGAAGATGTCTCCCCTATGGTGCTCGGTGGTCATGGTGATACGATGGTTCCTCTCCCAAGATACACAACTGTAGGAGGAATTCCAATTACTCAACTTATGGATGAGGACACAATCGATGCAATCTCACAGCGAACAGCGAGTGGAGGAGGAGAAATTGTCAAACTCCTTGGAAATGGTTCAGCATTTTACGCACCAGGTTCTGCTGCAGCGGTCATGGCGGAATCGATCGTGAACGACCGTCGAAGGCTCATTCCAGCTTCATGTTACCTCACAGGGCAATATGGTTTAGACGATGTCTATATCGGTGTGCCATGCATCATTGGTGCTCATGGTGTTGAACGAATTTTTGAAGTTGAGTTGACAGAAAACGAACTTTCATCTTTGCAAACATCAGGAAATTTCTACAAATCTCAGTTGACCGATGTTTTGGGTTACTGATTTAATTGATTTTTCGAATGTCGAGCGACTTTGTTGTTCCTCTCGTAGTTGCTGTTTCGGTGGGGTTCTGAATTTGAATCAGTTGTTTACCCATTTTATTCCGACTTCGCATTCTTGTCAGTATTTCTTGACCAATATAGCATCCTTTTGATTCATGCACTAGATGCTCTAATCCACAATTAAAGGGATGAACATTCGATGTGATTTCATAGCCCTGATGGGGAATCAAATTTTCAACACGGTAGTCGTTAAACTCTTCAAGGGTCATGGTGGGTTCAAGTTGAATAGCGTTGGATACTACAAGAAGCCAACCTCGAAAGGTTTGCACAACTGTTACACCATCGCTCGCAATCCATTGTTCTGTACTGAGATAGACCTTGTTGTTTGGTGTAATATCTCGAAAGATAACGTCTTGCTGTAGAATTTTAGATGAAAAATGGCCAATTAGCCGGTCTTTGTATTCAGCATGTCCAATGAGTGCAATGTTTTGGCCAACAGTGATGACATCAACCATGTCAATAATTTTTGCATGTTGGTCGGTAAATACAGTGGTACACGTTCCAGAGACTTTATTGGTTGACAAACCGTCAAGAAATTTCAAACTATCTTTTCCCGACAAAAGAAGTACGTAAGAATCGAGTTGAAACAGACCCATTGGTCGACCTCAAGAGAATGATTCTCCACAACCGCAAGAACTTGAGGCATTGGGATTGTTGATTTTGAATCCCCCACCCATCAACCTATCGACATAGTCAATTTCAATCCCGTTGAGAAGGTGACTGCTTGCATTTGGTACGAGTACACGGAAGCCGTTAATTTCCAACTCTTGGCAATCAATTTCAGTACTCTCAACGATTTGTAAATCGTACATGTAGCCTGAGCAACCACCTGAGAGTACACCAACGAGAAGGGCATGACTTCGGTCATCGCCAAATGCGTCCTCGAGCATTTCTGTTGCTTTCTGTGTCATCGTCAACTCAACCTGAACGACTTGAGGAGCATTGATGACGATTGCAGGTCCGGAATCGCAGGTGCCACAGTCCATGATACAACCCACCATGCGGAGATTTTTGAATCTGTTTGTTTGTCAAACGAATTATCGCTTTTTCTTGAGTTGCTGCTTCTTAAGAATTTCACATCGTCGAATTTGGTCTTTTGCAACAACTTGTGATGACTCGTCAAGTCCTCTTGGAATGGCTTGTTTGAAGCATTTTATCGCATCATTGTATCGCTCCATCGAGGCATATGCTGCTCCCATGTTGTACAAAGTTTGACCACGAACTTCCGTGGGGCGAATCATCATAGCTTGATGGTATGATTCGATGCATTTTGGAAATTCTTCTAAGAAGTAATACGCATTTCCACGACCATTCAGAATTCGAATGATCATATCTTCATCGTCTTTGAATGAAGAAAGTGCTTTATCAAAACTCGAAAGTGCTTCACGATATTTCTGGTCTTCAAGTAAAAGAATGCCTTGATTATACCATTGAATGTCATGATTTGCGATCGAACTTGATTGTGACGAAATTGTTTGAACACGCTGAGAAGCCTCCGTTGCGTCCAATGCAGCTTTGGCTAAGTCAACCAATGGGTTTTCTTCTACAACACGAACAGGACGAGGTTCAATTGGAGTTTGTAAAATTGCGTTGGCATTGAGTGTTTCTTGAGTCACATATTCTGGCTCTGCTTCAACGGGCATAGGTTCAATCGGTTGAAGCAAAAATTCGTTTTGCATTGCATCGACATGTTGAACAGGCTCATCGTATTCTTGAGGTGGTTCTTCTTGCTGAATGTGAGCCTCATGTTCTATGATGTTGTCTTGAGGTTGGGTTAATGAACGAGCCTTTGCATGGCACTTCTCGGCTTTTTCTAATTCACCTGCACGTTCAAGTGATCTTGCAAGACCGGTCCAGTGGTCAGCATTATTATCGGCTTGAATGAGTGCTTTCCACATCGTGATTGAAGCCACATGGTCGTTGGCAAGAGAGAGTCCACGCGCACGTGTTGTTGAAGTATCTTCTCCCATGATTGACAGTGCTTCTGCAGCCATCTCTGGTCCTGCAGGTAATGTTGGTGGTAAGCCTTGGGTATTGTCGAGAATATTCGACTCACCATCGGCTAAATCAAGCAACACCTGCACGAGTTGATTCTTTGAAACTTCATTACCAAGGCTTGCCAAAGAACGCAGTGAATTAAGGTAATCTTCAATTTGCCCAGCATCCCTTGAAATTTGGTTAATGACTTCAAGTGCTTCTCGATTGTTCGAATCGAGTTGAACAACCTGTTCAAAACTTCGCTTTGCATCGGTTGAATTTCCTGCAGTTCGTTGTAACATGCCTAAGGTCTTCCAACCTTCTATACTTTGTTGGTCCAAGTTCAATGCGTGGGTTAGAGATGCGATAGCGTGTGTATCATGGCCAAGTTTTGAGAGCGATAATCCTGCCATTAACCATGCTTCTGCGTTCGTAGCAGCAATAGTTTTGAGATGAGGTTTGAGAGATTTAAATGTGTTTTTGTAATCTTCTTGCTCAAAGTGTTGGCGTGCTTCATCAAGTAGTTTTCCGAGTTCATCCTCATCGTTTTGTTCTGGGATTTCCTCCACATGTTCTTCTTCAATCACTTCGATAGTCTGCTCTTCAGTCGTGGTTTGTGAGATAGATTCTCTTGCGGCAACCATCGTGGCAGCACTTCGTAATTCATCAATATCCAAATGTTGGTTGTCATCATCATCGTGATGTACTGCTTCAGCAAGGACATCATCAGCATTTTCAAGTCCTGTTTCTTCAAGGACGGATTGCATTTCTTCTTCGTCGTAACTTTGAGTTGGTTTGATGCTTGGTTGCATCGATTCAACCGCAATGGAAATCCCACTGTCTTTACAACGTGTTTGAACATCCAGCAGTGCTGGGTGGCCGGGGAAGAATGACAGAGCACGTTGGGCTGTTTCATATGCCCCCTCTAAATCGCCGATTCGCTCAAGCAAAATGGCCATATTTGCGGTTGCAGGAGCATGGTCTGGATTAAGGTCAAGACAGATTTGAAACGATTGTCGAGCTCCTCGTGCATCTTGTTGTGCTTCCAACAATACTCCTCGATTAAACCAAGCCATGTCACATGATGGATCGAGGGCTATGGCCTTGTTGAAAGAAGAAAGTGCACCTTTAATGTCGTTATTTCTTGAAGCATCTTCGCCTTCAATAAGCAATGCTTCAATTTCCCTCGCAATTTGGTCCTCCTCAGACTCTTCTTCAATCGTATTGGTTATAGCCTCATCTTCAAGAATGTCGGAATCATCCTGTTCATCTTGCGAAATATCGTCTTGGTTATCTTCCAAGTCGGACTCATCGATGTCGTCGCTCATGCTACCACCATTTCAAAGCGAATCGCTTGATTGAATAAGCGTTGCTTCTCCTTGACTTCCCGACAAAACCCTACATTGATAATTCTGTGCCTTTTGGGTGCAACTGTGATACAATGAAAATTTTGGGTTTGTGCGGTGAATATGGTCCAAAAACAAAGAGTGGAATGTTGGTGCAACTTGCGTTGCAATACGCTGAACAACAAGGTGCTGAAGTGGTCTTTTGGGACGCAACCCAAACGCCCTTGCCGCTTGTTGGAGAAGAAGGTTGCTGGAATCATCCACATGTGAAAACGTTTCAAGACCTTCTCCTCGAATGCGATGGATTTCTTGTTGCTTCACCAGAATACCATGGTAGTTTGTCCGGAGTTATGAAGAACACATTTGACTGGATGTACGACAAGCACGTAGGGGGCAAGGTATTCGGACTTATGTCGACACTTGGTGGAATGTCAAACAGTAACACCATTAATCACATGCGAATTATTGTTCGATGGTTACACGGATGGTCAGTACCAGAACAAATCGCCATTGGTCATGTCAAAGATGCGTTTAACGAAGAAGGCCAATTGAATGATGAATCACTCAACGAAAGATTACACGATGTTGTAAATTCGGTCATAAAAACCATCGAGAAATTTTCGTCGTGAATCGAATGTCAAATCATATTTTTTTTACAGACTCATTCGGTTGCAACTATGTCCTTGTAGAACCTCAAACCTTCGCGATGGGTGATGCTTCAGGAAAAGATATGAGAGCAGGCCCCTCACATGAAGTTGAGATTATCGAGCCATTTTTTGTTGCTGAAATGCCTTGTACCCAAGGACTTTGGAATGGTGTGATGAGCCATAATCCAGCAAAGCATCAATCAAATCTCGATTCTTTTTTTCAACCGGTTGAATCTGTATCGTTTCACGAAGTAAAAGAGATGATTGACCTTCGTAACCAACGAAAAAACGATTCTACATTTCTTGGACTGAAAGGTATTTGGCGATTACCGAGTGAAGCCGAATGGGAATGCTTTACCAGAGCAGGTACGACGAGTCATTGGAGTTTTGGAGATGACGAACATGAGTTGTCATCTTACGGATGGTATGGTGCTAATTCGGGAGCAAAAATGCACAAGGTGAAAAGCAAAAAGGCAAACCCATGGAATTTATTTGATGTTCATGGTCTTGTTTCAGAATGGTGCGAAGATCATTGGGACGATTCATACAACACGAAAAGAACTCAACGACCATTTCAATCCCATTCAAATGAACGAGTTATACGAGGTGGTTCATGGTTTACTGATGGTACCTCAACAACTTCGTACCATCGTTCATACGCTGATGAATCGAAAAAAAGTGATGGAATAGGCTTCCGATTTGTTTGGGAACCAACTGAGGCGATGCAATGAAATTATTTCACAATCCAAGATGTTCGAAATCGAGACGTGCCGTTGAATTTTTTGCCAGTCATGACATCAATATTGAAATCGTCACCTATCTAAAAGATGGGTTAAGCAATGAAGAAGCCAAAGAAATTCTCGAGATGTACAAAGGGGACTTTTCTGATTTGTTAAGAAACAGTTCACAACTTGAAACGAATAATTTGTCAAAGGATCAACAAATTTGCTTGTTACTCGACCATGTGGAACATCTTCAACGACCCCTATTGTTAACGAAAGTTGAGTGTGTTATTGGGAGGCCAATTGAGAATTTTGCACAGGTCCCTCAACTGTCAACTTATTTCTCCCTCAAGTGATTGTGTTTCAAAAAAATCTCCATCTAAAATCTGCAGGGTTTGACCTTGCGGAGTGATACCGGGTCCAACTTGCCATTTTCCTTCAAGAGGTGTGTCGAGAACGAGCATGAGGTTGAGTCGCATAAATTGAACGATTGCCAATTCTGTTCGATGAATGACTGGGGTAATTTCATCATGGAATGTATCGTTCATCGTTTGACAAATGTCGTCAAAAGTTCTATGCCCATCACATAACTCCCAAACAAGGCTGTTCATGGTGTCAAGAGGTCGTTTGAGTTCTCTTGGCGCACGAAAAATTCGTGCGAGAACACGTTCAAATTTGTTAAATTTTTTTTCAATCCGAAGTGTGATTCTTTTGCCTGAAACACCCCTTGTTTGGGGTTGTTTTCCAACATCCCCGTGTCTTGCCCACCAAACGGGCAATCGACATGGGAATTTACCTGCCATTCTGTGTTCCTCAAGTCCTACTAAATCAGCCATGAAATCACCTAATATGATGTAAATGTCCACCAGACGAGTAAAAGCATCGATGTGACCCCTGAAAGGGCAGATAATTTTGTGAGTTGAAGACGTTGCGTAAAATTACGGAGATACCATGTCAAGACACCAAAAAGAGAAACAAGAAGCAAGAGTCCATACCATAGAGGTGGAAACGCGTACCCACCTTGAGCCATGATGATGCTAATAGCACATCATCTTAGTGTTTATTCATAGTGTTCCATCGAGGTATTGCTGACCGTAATATTGCCATTGCTCCATAGTCCAGCCAGCAGGTAAGCCACCTTCAGGTAGCGGAGGCCCTCCATTGGCAATTTGTTCAGCAGGCACGATCGAATTTTCATGCCCTAGAGGGGCCTCATGTTGTATGTGTTGAGCAGGAGAGAGGGTACTATGGTCCAGAGATTGTTCATTAAGATCAGCAGTGTGCCCGAGAACAGGAATTATTTTTTGAACTTCTTGAATTGGTGGTCCACTTTGTTGAATTTGAGATACCTCTTCTTCTACTTCTTCGTATACGCTTCGTCGACGGAGAATAAAGAGCAAACTTAACAGAAGCAACAAGCCTCCACCTCCGAACAGTGCAATTTGTTGCGTGCTCATTCCATCGTGAACGGGTTCTTTTTCAAAGACCATTGAAATTGAGAATGTTTGAGAAATAGTTGAGTCTTCTGTATACACTTGGACGACGATATTACCATCCAATACACCTCCAAATCGGCGTGCTTCACATTCGACCGTTTGTCTTTGCTCAATAGACATGCCTGGCTGAAGTGAAAATTGCAGTGGAGTAGAATCGTACAGTACTTTTTGACATAGGATTTGCCACTCTTCAGGGTGTTCGACTGCAACAAAGATGATTTCTGGTTCCGATGATGTACTCGTAATGTTCACGTAGAACGGTGATGCTAAATTGTATTCAATTTGGTCTGTGGTGAATTGTGAGGTTTCAAAAGTGAGCGTTCTCTTTTTGGTCACCATTATCATGGCTTCGGTTTCCATGGTGTATGGCAATCCATTTTCATCAATCGCTCCAATAATTTCATAGCTGATCACAATGCGTGAATTTAATGCAAGATCATCAGGTAACAAGAGTTCAGTTCGCAATAGAATTTCTTGTGATGGCAACAATTGCAATTGCACATCTTGGTTTAGTTGCCTGTCTCCACCATTGACGGTAAAGAAGGCGACGATACCTGCGTTTGGTGGGTGGACGGATATGCTTGCTCTAACAGATAGTCTGTCGTCCACAGCATTACCTAAATTTGTTAAAATTGACTCAGCATATCCAGAACCACCACTTTCAACCTCTGTTGTTTGATTTCCGAGCGTGAGTATTGGTATGCGGATTGAACTTGTGATAATGGTGAATTCAAGTGCATTATTTTGGGTGTTGATGTCTTGGCCATTCATTGTTTGAGCAACCACTTCAATGGTATGAAATTCTCCAGCTCCTTCTTTATTTGGCAAGAACATCCATACAGATATGGTTAGGATATCTTCAAGGTCGTATGGGGCACTCAAATCTATATTGTCTTGAATGATGTTTCCGTGTTCATCCACAACCCACCATTGCCAAGAATCAGGTAAATTTGGAAACGATAGGTTGGTTTCAGACTGACCATTGCCATGATTTGTTAATTTTAGAAGAATTTCGTTTGCTTGTCCGGGTGTCAATTTCTGAGGTATACTAACTTCTTCAATTTCCACATCATAAAATGTATTGACTCTCATCCGGTCAAAATCTTGACCCCGAATTTCCATGAAACTTCGCTGAGATTGTATAAGTGGTGTGATGGTTGGCCCTCTATCTCCGCCTTGTGCATTTTCGGGCACATCAATGACAATGTCGAAGGTTGTCGAGGTTCCCGAGTTGAGAACAGCGTTTGTCCTTGTCGGTTGGTGAACAACCCACTGACCAGCATCGTCAGTTTCTACGGACATATCAAAAATATCTTGACGACTTGCGTTATTCCAAATGGTGAAAGAAAGTGTAAAAGAGTCACCGGGGTCGACATAATGGAGTCCGCTGGCAAAGGATGGCGAAACATCAACGCTTGCATCGCTAAGCATCGAAGCAGAAACACCTACGCTTGATGTAATGGTCCTACGGGTATCATTTTGTGCAGTGAGAGTAAATTCAAATTCTGACATCGTATCTGGTAAAGCATCGCTTGGAATCGATAAGATGAATCCAATATTGGTTGGTTGATTTGGACGTAACAGGACACTTGTTGACTGGCTCCAGTCGAATTGCACATTCCAATTTGAGGGCAATTGAGTGATATCAAGATTCAAATCAAAAACATCTGTTGCTGCACCAATATTTTCTACACTCACTTCAAATGAACATGAATATGTTGGCGGGCAACTTGGTTTTGGAGATGGAGGATAGATCATCGGAATTCGATCTGCAAGAACTTGGTATTGCAAATTTACATTTGTCGCTATAGAGGGATACAATTCAGAATGCAATTTGAGTTGCATCGGATGGAATCCAATCGATGTATTTGGGCCAGGTTTGAATCTTACATCGAATTGATGGGGTTGTCCGGGGGTCACAGTGACGCCGTCGAGTGGGTCAAAACTGGTTCCTGTGATTCTTGCATAATAAACCTCCCAATCCTGTGGTAAATTCATTACTTCAGGGATAAATGTTTCAGATATATTTCCCGTATTTGTGACTTCGATTCGAATGCTTCCCCACTCATCGGGCAAAGATGGAACGCTTGACTTACCTTGAGCCGAAACTCCATACTCAGATTGCCTTACTTTTTGGTCGTAGAGAACAATGATTTCATCAAACCAAAATCCAATATCATTTCCACTGAGATCGCTTTCAAACAAAAATCGAAATTGAGAATTTTGATGAAAATATTGTGAATTCACTGGGACAATAGGTGAAGCCGCTCCTTTGTCAGCAAGGCTAAAGGTCAGCCAATTTGCACCGTCAAGAAAGGTGCTGTCGACAGTCCCTTGAAGTGTTCCAAGGTCACTCCAAGCTCCAAGTGCAGTCAATGCTTGCATTTTGATTGTATCATTAGGGGCAAGACTACCAGTATAATAGAAGGAAATTCCATTTGTACGGAGTGGGCTCGGATGAGCATCAGACATATCAATCGCAGGAAAAACGAGTGCACTTTGCAAGTTATTTGGATAGGTCGATGCTTCACCATTTCCGATGTGACAAGCGGTTCCCATTGAAATCGAAGTATCCGAATTGAGATTCCATGTTGAACCGACAGTCCAACCTGTTAAGGTATCGCAATTGAAATAACGATAAGCGACAGTAAAAAATCGTGAATAGTCGTTATTGGTTAAATCATCATCAGCAATAGTTGGCGTGACTGTGATGGCAAGGGTATGATTCCCTGAGTATGTAGGCGTCAATTTCACCGATGCTGTACTCTGCGAACCACCTGAAATTTGACTAATCTGAGTTGAAGCACTGGCAATTTCAAAATATGAATATTCATTATGGAGGATTTTTACAGACACGGTGACAACACCAGATGATGCAGTTCCAAGATTTTCAATGAAGATGTCAATTTGGCTTTCGACATTCACCACAGCATCAATTGCAAACAGAGATTGTGGTCGATTAAATCCAGCAATTGGATAATTTGAAGAAAACATTCGATACTTCGTGGAGTTTGATGAATCAGGATAAAATATTGAGATGCCTGATACGGTCAAATCAACACCGGTAGCACGGCCCATTGTTTCTTTTGAATTTTGAATTTCCAATTCTTGCATCGGCTGACCCAAAGGCATCAGCATCAACATGCACAAGAAGACAGAAACGACGATGCCCTTCATTCCGCTCGTTTCGCCACAGTGCTTCAAAGTATATATGGAGGATGTTCAGAAGTTTATTCATCTTCTTCTCGTTCGGAATTCGAAACAGCCACACTTACCAGTTCCTGAGATAAACGGACTTTTTTCTCATTTTTCTTTTCTTTACTTCTTGCAGCGAAATATACTGTGAACGATGGTACGAGTACCATAGCAAAACAGCCTATGACGGCTGCGAGAGCCCACAAAAATTCAGTGGCAGCATCAATTTGAAACAGGGCAATACTTCCAAATTCTTCATTGACAGTTTCAATTGAAATTGAAGGTTGTGTTGTACGATTACCAAATTCAATGACTTCTATCGTGTATACTGAAGGAAGATGAGTGTAAGTGATATGTTCCCGAGCCTTTGTTTCCGCTTCTTCAAGTGATGAAGCGTGAACTGTACCATTGGAGCGTCGAGCAGGGTTTGGATCGGTGAGGGTAGCTATGAAAAGCGAGTCGCCTTCCTCAAGTTGTTTTTCATGAACTGTATCTTTTGAGCATTCACTTGAACAAACAAATTCTTCACTTGGGTTGCCCGATAGATGAACCTTGATTCCAAGAGATGGATGACTGTAAATTCCTGCTGAATTGAGAATTCGTAAGGTCGCTGAGGAGGATAAACCTTCAGCGGAGACATTGACCCAAGTCAGATTATTAGGGTCCGCTGAAATTTGCCATGTCCATGTTGTTTGATTCAATCCTTCATTGTAATACGATTGGTCGGCTTCACCATCTATGGTATCAACATTGGAATCCGTTTGATACAGATAATACGAAGGGGAAATCGTTGCACCATACACGGCATATGCCAACAGAAAAATGAGAGTAAACGATAACCCAAGAAGCGTTCTTAGAAGGTTTGGGTTTTGTGCCAATGCCTTCTTCATGATGATTCCGACTTGAACCTTCTTCATCAAGTCTTGTATATCTCAAATCGAGAAACAGCATCGTAATTGCACCCCAAATCATGCGTTGTTTTCATATAGGGGTGGAAGGTGGCCAATTTGCTCGGTGTGTATTTATGACGACTGCGTATGATATTCCTGCGGATACATTGATTGCTGCATTAAGTGCTGCGCTCACAGAAAATGGCCATGTTTCTATGCCAGATTGGGCTGAACATGTGAAGACTGGTGCGAATAGAGAACTTCCACCAACCCAATCTGACTGGTGGGCCACTCGATGTGCAGCAATCCTTCGTAAAGTGTACCGTAATGGTCCAGTCGGTGTAACCCATTTATCTCAAGACTTTGGCGGCAAAAAGAATCATGGCTCAAAACCTAACCGACCAGTTGCAGGTTCGCGTCACATCATACGAACAGCTCTCCAACAACTGGAAACAGCAGGCCTCGTTGAAAAGGTTGAGAGCAGATTGATTGAAGGAGAAGATGGCGATGAAGACGTCCAACTCTATGCGGGTCGAATCGTCACATCATCAGGACAATCCTTTGTTGACAATGTTGCACATGCAGTTCGAAGCGAAGTTGAAGAACACTATCCTGGTTTGAGCAAGTATTGAAATTGGTTGTGAAAAGGTGAAAATGATGTCGATGACTCGTGACAATGAACTCGACATGCTTCGTCAACAGCGACGTGCCGAATTACAGCGAGAAATCCAACAGCAAGTTCTCGAACGAGAAGAACAAGAAGCTCAACACCAAGAACAACTTGCTGTTCAAGAACAAGTTGACACATTTATTCGCCTCAACCTTTCGTCTGAAGCAAAAACACGCCTAACCCAACTCACATTAGCCAATGCAGCAAACGCAGAAAAAATCAAAATCCATTTGGTAAAAAATATCCAAGAAGGAAATCTGACCAGTCCAGTTACAGACGAGCAGTTCAAAACTTTCCTTGAATCAATTTCCAAGAGCCGTAGAGATACGTCAATCCGAAGAATCTGAGAGGGTGCTCGAAATGTCAAGAAATAAACCAGCAGCAAAAAAAATACGATTGAATAAAGTCACAAAACAGAACCGAAGAGTTCCTGTTTGGGTGATGTTGAAAACAAACAGAAATACGGTATCTCATCCTAAGAGGCACCACTGGAGAAGGAGTAAACTCCAACGTTGAGGTGATCGTATGGCACGTGGTAAAGAATCCGAATTAACAGTTCCCTTGCGAAGAGCATGGAATATCACCCGGTTTAAGCGAGCACCAAGAGCAATGCAAATTATTCGAGAAGAAGTTATTCGTCATTGCAAAGTGCAAGAAGATGAGACAATTTACATCGATGAAAATGTAAACAAGCACATATGGTCAAGAGGAATTGAAAATCCTCCACGAAAGGTACGTCTGCTTTTAATTCGACACGATGTCCCTGACATGCCAGATGTCGAAGTTCGATTGTTTGAGGAGTGAATGAGATGGGAAATATTCGACCGAGTTTCATTAAGGTAAGGGCTATTCGTCTTGTTGAAGAGCATGGCGAGAAATTTACAGACGACTTTGAGCACAACAAACATGTTGTCACACAATTGACTGATGTTGAATCTAAAAAATTGCGTAACTGGATTGCTGGATACGTCACCCGATACCGTCAACGAAGGACAGACTAAGGTGGTCTTTATTTGGCGGTCCGTGTTGATTGGGACCGTCAACCAGTGAGTATTCATGCCAACGATTCGGATGAGTTAGAACAACTCATTCAATTTCTTCGTTCGAAATACAATTGTCGTAAACACTCTGTGATTATGAGAGATAGAGAACATGGAGAAGGATACCTGTTTTTTGTGTATCAAAATATCGACCCTCGATGGATTGTTGCGTTTCAACAAGGGGAGGGGTCAAAATAGGTGAAAGGCAGGACATTCCATTGCCTTCCTCGAATTTCTCGTTGAAGGTGATATTGGTCGGAACTTCGATTCCAGGTAATGTCGGTGCTATTTGTCGCACAATGTTAAATTACGGATTTGATGAACTCGCATTTGTAACTCCCCAATGCGATATTTACTGTGAAGATGCCAGAAATCGGGCAAAGCATGCTCAAAGGGTCCTTGATCAAGCACGGGTATTCAGCAGTTTTGAGGAAGCTGTTAGTGATTGTACCTTAGTGTTTGGTACCTCTGGCAAACGAGAGGTTGGTGAAAAAACATCGAAACGACATTTTTTGTATCCTTGGGAATTTGAGCAGCGAATATCATCATATCATGGGCGAGTTGCTTTGGTTTTTGGTGAGGAAGGTAAAGGGCTTTCCAGCGAGGATTTACTGAAATGCGATGACCTCATTACTTTGCCAACATGGGAAGGATATCCAATAGCAAATTTAAGTCATGCTGTTCATGCTCTTCTTTACGAATTGCAAAGGGGTCGAGTACATTCGAATGTTGGCAAGGACCCAGGCTTACCCGAAATTGTTCCAATGGAACGAAATATTTCTCCAGAATTAAGGCAAATATTGAATCAAAGTATTGAAGAGTTTGGCGAAGCTTTGCCAGGAATCGATGAGCGTGGAGAATCTTTTTCATCAGTACTCAAGCGTTCTACACATCGTTCGCAGCCCACCGAAGAAGAAGCAACTCGACTTATTGGAGGTTTTGTTGATGCAACAACTGCACTTCAAAAAGTGAATCATGATGAAAATTGGCTCAAGAAAAGGCGGCGGCGAGTCACGGATTAATTCGCATACCAAGATGCAGTGCTTTTTGGTGTCTCACGGCAATGCATTGCCACAAGACGTAATGAATTTCCATATACCGTTACGATATGTGGCTCAACTTGTTCAAACGCCCATTTTGCTAAATTTTCTGCAGTTGGAATGAATGGGACCACAACAGTTCGATGTTCCGTAGGCAATTGCTCCAAAATGGCAAGGAGTTCATGGTCGGATTCTGCAACGATAAATGCATGGTCAACGATGTCATGGATGTGTTCTTGAAGAATGTTTGAAACATCACTGAAGTCGATCAGCATGCCTTCTTCAGACACTCCTTTTTTTATGACAACATCACCCTCTATCTCTGCTTCAAAACGATACCGGTGCCCATGAATATGTCTACATTTTGACTTATGATTTGGTACACGGTGCCCAGTATCTGTCTCAACAAATCTACGAATTCTTGTTGTCATGAGTCTTCCTCCTCGGATTCAAAATTCATTGAAACTGAATTGATACAATATCGTTCTCCACCAAATTCCCTCGGGCCATCATTAAACACATGCCCGAGGTGTGCATCACATTTGGAACAGCGAACTTCAATTCTTATCATTCCATGGCTCAAATCTTCGATTCGTACGATGTTCGCCTGCTCCAGTTCAGAATGGAACGAAGGCCACCCACAGCCAGAATCAAATTTTGAATTGCTATCAAAAAGAGGGTGGTCGCAGCACTTGCATGTGAAAGTCCCACTTCGTTTTTCGTTCAATAAAAGGCCAGTAAATGGTCGTTCAGTCCCCGATTGTCGGGTGACATAATATTCCAGTTCTGTTAGGGCAGATTTGTATTTATCATCAAGAAATTTTGCCTCCAATTGCAATGCATGTTGAAGCACTTCCTCCCAAGATGACTGGTAATCAATCGGGTCTTGCCGACCAATGGAATGAAAAGCGAGAATTCTTTCGACATCAGAGCCAGTCTTTCCAGATGAACGTCCTTCACCATCGGGCTCATACGAAGTGATCGTTCGCTTGAAAACCTCATCAAAATCCAGCTTCAGCACTTTACAGGAATCAATGGCGTCTTGCAGAATCGTCGTTTTATCTCCATGTAAATAGGGTAAGTCAAAAGTCACACGTTCGCTGTCCCAATTACCAATGAAAAATGCATGCGAAAGCGCATCATAAAATTCAGGTCGGCAATCGGGATATATTGCATGGTCTCCACTATGAACGCCTAATCCAATTTTAACTGATGCATTGTGTTCTTGGGCAATTGAAAGTGCTTTCCCAAAAACAATAGATGAAAAAATTGCATTACGATTTGGTACCACTGTTGATTTCATTTGGGATTCTTCGTAATGACCAGTTGGTATATCCTCGTCTTTTGAAATCAAAGCACTCTTGAATAGTTCCATTGCTGATGATAAGTCCGCAATTTCATGTTGAATTTGAATACCTGAGTCCTTTAGGAATTGAACCAAACTTTTAGCTCGTTCAATCTCAATGGCATGCTTTTGACCATAGTTAAATGATACTGCAATCACTTTGTACTTTTTTGAAAGATAATGCAAAACAAGCGAAGTTGAATCCATTCCTCCGGAAAGTGAGATGACCGCAAACTGTTCTGCTGACATTATTTGACCCCCATCCACTTATGGGTCTGCAAGGATAATCTCCATCCAGGATTATTCTTTACTACATCTTCGGTTAGCGCAAAATTAACGCCATTTTGTTCCACTGAATCTGTATCGATGTAGCAGGGCTGAAGATAGAGATGGTCAAACCCTGATTTCAAATCATCATACATCGCTAAATCTTGACCTACATACACACATTTTAACTCATGACCCGTTCTCTGCCGTATCGAAACATTAGGATAAACTTGGTCTTTAGGAGAGATCGTAATCCAATCCACGAGGCCTTCAGGGATGAGTACTGTACCATTACTTTCAATTGATATAGAATAATTTCGGGATTTGAGTAAACGGTGGAGCGGCCATAAATCATTGAGCATTGGCTCACCCCCAGTAAAAATCACATTCTTACAATCGTACTTCATAATTTCAGCAAGAATGTCCAACGCATTCCATGTGGAAAATGTTTCAAAATCGGTATCACACCATTCACATTGTAAGTTACATTTGCCAAAGCGTACGAAAACATGCGGGATTCCAACTCGATGGCCCTCGCCTTGCACCGAATGAAAAATTTCAACAATATTGTATTCCATTGCCAAATCAGATGCCAAATCTTTGATGACCTCACCCGACAAACCACAATCGTTCATGTTATCACCTATGAACGAATCAATTGTAGAAGTTCCGAACGAGCTTCTTGTTTCTCAAAAAAGACTCCCCGCATTGCTGAAGTAGTCATAATTGCCTGTTGTTTTTTGACTCCTCTGCATTGCATACATCCATGTGATGCTTCTAAAATGACTCCACAGCCTAATGGGCTCAAATAAGTCTCCAAGTCGTCTGCAATGGATTTTGTAATTCGCTCTTGATTTTGCAATCGACGAGCGTGAAGTTCAACAAGGCGTGCCAATTTACTAATTCCAACAATTCTGTCCACAGGGATGTAAGCAACATGTGCTACTCCATTGAATGGTTGAAGGTGGTGTTCACAAGTGGAAGTGAATTCAATATTTTTGAGTAAAACGATACCATCGTATTCCTCACCGTTAAACGTAGCATCCAATATATCCGAAGCTGATTGAGAGTATCCGGAAAAAATTTCATCCCAAGAATCAATGACACGCTCAGGCGTTCTTTCCAAGCCTTCCCTCTGGATGGCACCCGAACCTTCGAGATATTCAAGCAATGTTTTTACGGCATTTTCGGCGTCTTTTCGACTAGGCATTTTATCCACCTCTGCCATGTCGTTCATCGATGATGTCCAACTGGTCGAGCATTTTTCTACATGCAGTGCGGATTGCATCAGCCAAACTGATGAATTTTTTTTCGTCACCTACATGGATTTTCAAGTCATCAACAAGTTCCTGCGGCATGTCGAGAGAAATCTTTGGCATGGATTAAGCCATCATATAGTATTATTATAATATTATTATACGATTATGATTCAAGAAACCCAAAAAGATAGCCATAAGGTTGAAAGAACGGCTTGAGTGATTACGGAACATGCAGTCGATGACCGCATCAATAAGCATCCTTGAGAAAATGCGTGAAAGCTCAGGTCCTAAGAGCACTGCCGGGCTCTCCAACGAGGAGATACAGTTTTTTTTGGAACGTGACCCTACCTTAGAAATTGCAATCCGCGATGCAATGGAATACAGAAAGGAACTTGAGGCTGAGTTTGGTCACGATTTCTTTTTGATGAATGAAGAAGAATTGTGTAAACATCTTCAGTCAGGTTTTGTCAATTTTTATTCTGCCCCGACAATTAATCCGTATGTACCACTTTCTGCAAGGGGGCCTTGGATTATTACTTCGCATGGTGCCGTTGTACATGATAACGGAGGATATGGGATGTTAGGATTTGGGCATGGGCCTGAACATGTGATTCAAGCGATGTCAAAGAATTGGGTAATGGCAAATGTCATGACACCTTCGTTTTCTCAATTTAGATTTGACCAACGCATGCGTTTAGAATTAGGACATTCGAGAGGTGATTGTCCTTTTGACCGTTTTATTTGCATGAATAGTGGTTCGGAATCTGTTACTGTTGCCTGTAGAATTGCTGATGTGAATGCAAAACTTTTGACGGACCCCGGTGGTAAACATGAAGGGAAAGAAATAGTGATGATGGCAGTGGTTCAAGGATTTCATGGCAGGACAGATCGGCCTGCTCAAATGTCACATTCGTGCTTGTCAAAATATGTCCAAAACTTAGCATCGTTCCGTCATCGAAGAAATCTCATTCTTGTACCTGCCAATGACATTGAAGCACTCCAACATGCGTTTCAATCTGCGGATGAAAACAACCAATTCATTGAGTTATTTGCCATTGAACCCGTCCAAGGTGAAGGAAATCCCGGTCAAGCACTTGACAGAGAATTTTACGACATGGCTCGTAATTTATCGACCGAACACGGGACGATTTTACTCATTGATTCAATTCAAGCTGGCCTTCGAGGTCACGGGTGTTTATCCCTTGTCGATTATCCAGGTTTCGAAACATGTGAAGTTCCAGATTGTGAAACTTGGTCAAAAGCATTGAATGCGGGTCAATATCCATTATCGGTGCTCGGTTTATCTCCACGTGCTGCAGAATTGTACGCATCTGGTATTTATGGAAACACGATGACAACCAATCCACGAGCACTTGAGGTAGCCATTGCCGTGCTCGATAGTCTTCGGGATGGATTAAGAGATAATATTCGAAACCGAGGAATTGAATTTGTAGAAAAGTTGAGTATTTTAGTGGATGAGTTTCCTGATATCTGTTCAAAGGTTCAAGGCACTGGTTTGTTGTGTTCAATTGAATTGAATCAAGAAACACATCCTGTGGTAGGTTTTCATGGCGTTGAAACTTGGTGCCGAAAACGTGGCCTTGGAGTAATTCATGGAGGAATTAATGCATTGAGATTTACTTCACACCTTGAAATATCCTCAGAAGAAATCGATCTCATCATCGATATTCTTAGAGAATGCTTCACAAACTATTCACTTAACTAATACTCGTAACAAGATCTTCTCTCTTAAATTGCTTTGAAGCATACATCGCAGCAGTTGCAGCATAGAGGAGTGATGTTGAAATCCATATGAGAATATGGTCAAAGACAACTCTGTCCATGAGTAATTCGCGTAAGGCGAGGAGTACATTAACCACTGGGATTGCAAACCAAAATGATTCGATATTATCCAAATTGATGACTTGACTGAATAATGCTGGAAATAGGATGAATAATACCGCTGGACCAAGAATTGAACCTGCTTCCTTTACACTATGAGATCTTATTGCAATAGCAAGTTCGATGGCTACTACCATGATTGCAAAAAGAAGAACTGCAATGAAAAGCAAAGTGAGGCTTAATGCGGATAAAGATGGCAAACTAAACAAATTTGTTGAAGCCAAATATGTGATTGCAAATAATAATCCAGCGATTTGTAATGCTACGCCAATAGCAGTGATGGTTCCCACTGCAAGCCACTTACCAAGGAGTAATTCCCTCCTTGAGCATGGTAACCCAAGGAGAGCTTCAAGAGTTCCCCGTTCTTTTTCTGCTACTGTCATGTCAATAGAAGGTTGTATGGCTGAAGTAAAAGTCCAGACCGACAACACCAAAGGAATGAATAATGAAAGTATCATTCCAGATTGTTCCCCCTTTGTTGCTACATCATTTGCAAGAAATTGCCCATCGTATCTAATTGGGTCGAGCGTTTCCTCAATATCAAGGCCCGCACCTTGAATTCTCGTTTCAACCTCAACTTGTTCCCACTCTTCCAAAATGAGCAGAATCCTTGACCTTGACTCCAAACTCTGTTCTGAGGTTGAAAGGTAGAATAAACTGTAGGTATAGGTAGAATTCGTCTTCTCCAATTTGAGAATTGCATCGGTGTTAAGGCTTCGAAGCGCATCTGTCTCGCCTTCAGAAATAAAAGAAAGGTTTTCGTCCTGAAGTGAAGAATACATAACATTCAACTTTGAATTTTCGAAGTATATTTCAAATTCTGAAGAGTCCAAATTGGTTTGAATCTCAATACTTAATTCCATGAGCTCACGCTCTTCAGCTTCAGACTCGAGCAAGACTGGAAATAGAATAAAAAGTACAGGAAAAAGAAGTAAAGGTATCACAAGGATAGCGAGTATAGTTCTCCAATCCCGTGCAAATTCGATTAATTCCTTCTTCGCAATCGTTCGAATGCGTTGACCAGATTTACTCACTTTCATCAACTCCTTTCACCGTAGGGGGAAGTTTCCCAGTGAAGAGTTGCCTCCACCATGAAGAAATTTTAGTAGATTTTTCTTCTGCCTCAAATCTTGGTCGTGCATCATCTTTTGTCAAATGCACATAAGCACCCTCAAGTGTGGTTTGTTGAGTCGCTTCCAAAATTTCCTGAACTGTGCCGTTCCCTCGGATATCTCCATTATGGATGATGACAATTCGGGTACATATTTGCTCCGCTTCAGCAAGTTGATGCGTTGAATAAACAACTGTTCCTCCTTCATCCTTTAATTTTAGAATTAATTTTTTCAATGTTCTTGCACTTGTAATATCCAAACCAGCAGTTGGTTCATCGAGGAGCAGCAAATGAGGAGAATGTGCAAGTGCACGAAGTAATGCGGTTTTTTGCCTCATTCCTCGAGAGAAACCCTTGGTGTGTCTTGCGAGTGCATCGGTCATCCCAAGTGGTGATGCAAGTTGAGAAGTCCTCCGCCATGCAAATTCGTCTGAAACGCCATACAATCGACTGTGGTATCGAATATTTTCCCATGCGGTGAGACGAGAATAAAGCCCAGTTGATTCAGGAACGACGCCAATTCTTTGTCTTGCTTTTTCAATTGATTCACCATTTTCAAACCGAATTTCGCCTTCTGATGGTAAATACACTCCGGATAACAGCCGCAACAATGTGGTTTTTCCTGCACCGTTTGAACCGACAAGACCTATAATCTCACCTTTTTGAATATCCAAATCTATTGAATTCAAAACCCTCAAATCACCGAATTGTTTTGATACATTTCGGGCGGTTAGTAATATTTCAACCATTGAGTTCAACTCGCCCTTCCTTGCTCAATAGCAAGGTTGAGGCCAGGGTGTTTACTTTCCAATCTCATAGCACGTTCCAATTGTGATTGAAGATTTTGATGAATTTCAGATTGGTGAACACCGACCTCGACTAAATTTGCAATCATTTCAATTGCTCCTTGAATAGCTCCAGCATCGAGATATGCTTCATTTGAAATTATACGCTTGATTCTCAACTCATCAAGTCGTTGAGCGATGAAATCAGCTTCCTGTTTCAACCTTGGTCCATCAATGTGAGGTAAGGCAAGCAAGTGGTCTATGCATGTTCTCATATGAACACTCAAACAATTTTCCAATATATTAGTTGGCATTTAATTTAATGATTCATGTTGAGATAATTCCACCAAAACACCACCAGTTGAGGAGGGATGGACAAATGCAATTTTACAACCACTTGCACCCCTTTTTGGTGTTTCATCAATCATTCGGATCCCATTGGCCATGAGGTACTCAATCATCGCAATGATATCATCGACTCGAAAACAAATTTGCTGTACGCCGGGACCACGTTTTTCGAGAAATCGACCGATTGGAGAATCTGGGGATTGTGGTTCTAAAAGTTCAATTCGTGGTGCAATTGGATTACCGGCGTTTCCATCTGTTGAAAAAAAACGTATATTCACCCCTTGTTCATCATTGGCCTCATCTTGCTCACTTTGAATCAAACCAATGAGATTCCAAAAATGACCACCCTCATCCAATGAATGTGCCGCAATACCAATATGGTCAAGATAGATGTTGCCAATTTTCATAAAATCACCTTAAAACCCCGACGGAGACATATATTCTCCAAACTCTCTTTTCATTGAATCCATAATCTCACCGAGTGTTGCTCTTAATCTTACAGCATTGATGACAAGGGGAAAGAGATTTTCACCAGAGCGTGATGCCATTTGAATTTCATTCAACATCTTGTCGACCTCTTTTTGATTTCTCGTCGCACGTAATTCTTTCAATTTTCTTTCTTGTTCATGTTGAAGGTTGGCATCAATTTTCGTTGTAGGTATCGTTTGGTCCTCATTCATTTCTCCATAATTTACGCCAACGATTCTTCTGGAATTTTGCTCGATTTCTCGTAAGTATTTGTAAGCCGACAAATGAATTTCTTTTTGTTGCCAACCAGATTCAATCGCCCTTAGTGCCCCACCCATCTCCAAAATTTCATGAATAACATCTTTTGATTTATTGTACATTTCCTGAGTCAAAAATTCAACATGATACGAACCACCAAGTGGGTCGACAACGTCAGCGACACCGGACTCTTCAGCAATAATTTGTTGTGTTCGCAAGGCTACGGTTGCAGATGACTCTGTCGGCAAACCGAGTGCTTCATCGTAAGAATTGGTATGAAGCGATTGTGTTCCTCCAAGAACTGAAGCAAGTGCTTGAATGGTAACCCGTGAAATATTATTCAATGGCTGCTGTGCAGTAAGACTCACACCTGCCACCTGTGTATGGAAACGTAGCATCGATGAACGAGGGTTTTTAGGAGAATATCGATCTTGTACAATGTCGTGCCATAAGGTTCTTGCAGCTCTAAACTTTGCAATTTCTTCAAAGAAATCATTGTGACAATTGAAGAAAAATGAAACTCTAGGTGCAACTTCATCAATGTTCAAACCTACGCCTATGGCTGCATCGAGATACTCAATTGCATTTGCTAATGTAAATGCCAATTCTTGAACGGCCGTCGAACCTGCTTCCCGAATATGGTATCCTGAAATCGAAATGGTATTCCACAGAGGTACATGTTGTTTACAATATTGAAACACATCTGTAATCAACCTCATACTGGGTTTTGGTGGAAATACATGAGTGCCGCGAGCAATATATTCTTTGAGGATATCATTCTGGATAGTACCTTGTAATTGATTGGACTCAATACCCTGTTCCTCAGCTGCAACAATGTACATTGCCAACAGTATCATGGCAGGTGAATTAATGGTCATCGATGTACTCACTTCATCCATCGGAATTCCATCAAAAAGCTGCTTCATATCCTCTACTGAGGAAATTGAAACACCTACTTTGCCTACCTCACCAAATGCAAGCTCATGATCAGCATCAATTCCGAGTTGCGTAGGTAAATCAAATGCTACAGACAGACCTTTTTGGCCTTGTTCAAGCAGGTACTTAAATCTCGAATTGGTCTCTGAAGCACTTGAAAATCCAGCGTACTGTCTCATGGTCCAAAGTCGACTTCGATACATGGTCTCATGAATCCCTCTTGTGTATGGTGGGGTACCAGCTTCCCCTTGAATATTGAGTAGTCCTTCAACATCTTTTGAAGTCACAATATTGTGGGGTAAATCTACACCACTCAGTGTCTTCCACTCTTCTTTTCTCATCGGCTTCATATGAGGGAAGGTGAGGTTGTTCATCAAATTACGGTAGGGAATCAGTGATGATGATGTCCGCCGGGTCCATGTGCGTGGCCGTGTGCTTTTTCTTCCTCGGTTGCAGCACGAACTTCAACGACCTCAACTGAAAAGTGGAGTGATTTACCTGCAAGCTCATGATTAAAGTCTGCAGTAACCATTTCTTCACCAATTTCAGTGATAATAAATGGTGCAGGACCTTGAGGCATTTGAGCAACAAGTTGAATGCCTACTTCCAATACACCTTCTTTCTCCAATTCATCAAAATTTGACTTTTCAATTTGCAATAAGGCGTTTTCATCACGCTCTCCGTATGCTCTTTCTGGTTCGAGGGTAAATTCACGGCGCTCTCCTACTTCTGCTCCGAGCATTTCTTCTTCAAATCCAGGAATCATTTGACCATGACCAACCAAAAATGTCAATGGGTCACGACCTTCACTTGAATCAAAGACTTCGCCTGAATCTGGATGTGTTCCTGTGTAATGTACTGATGCTACTGTATCTTGTTCTATTTTCATATTTATCTCCTCGTCGTCATTTCTTTGACCAATGTTTTCATTTGTTGACCAATGTCTTGACTCAAAATACCTTCATTGATTTTTTCATCAATAAACGCAATGGCTATGTCAATTCCCATTCGCTCACCTTTTGCCCATACTTGTCCCAATATATTTGACCGGTGAATTTCTGCAACACTTGGGTTATCTAAAATATCTCTCGCAGCGAATCGATATTCGATGCTTCGTTTCGAGTCGAGTTTCTTTTCTTTTTTCTGTGAACCACCGCCTCGTTGCTCATTCCTGCGCTTTGATCGTCGTTTGTCGGTTGTTTCTACAACCTTTGTTTCAATCTTCTTGAACACATCTTTTCGAGAAGTCTTTCTTCTTTTCTTCCCGTCTTCAAATTCATCATCGAAATCTCCATCTTCATCAAGAGAAAGTCCTTCTTCAGTTGATACATCCTTCTCAACAGGGCCTTTTAATTTCTCAAGGTTCGACTCAACTCGAACAACTTCGGTTTTTGACACTTCAGTGATGACTTGGACTTCTTTCTTTAAGGATTTAGATTGTTCAGATAATATCGCCCTTCGTTCTTCGGTTGTGAGAATTTTCGGTCGTCTTGAATCCTCTTCTTTCTCAATATGCTTGGGAATTTGTTGCGTTTTAGGAACAACAGTTGCTGGTTGTTCTACAAATTTGGTTTGAGTGACATCGCCCTGTTCTTGTAGTTGTTGTTTGGATTCTGCCTGACGTTGTTGAAGAGTTTTTTGAGTTGGCTCAACTGGAGATTGAGGAAGCCTTTGTTCAGGCCTTTTTTGTTGCGGAGGTCGCGATTCTTGCCGTCGCTTGCGTTCCTGTGCAGCATTGGGAGCGAACGGATTGAACGGCTCACTTTTCTTCCGATTCGAAATTAGGCACTCCCCCAATCAAAACCGTATGCTGACCGTTTAAAATGTGTATGGCTTTCACTCTATGTCCAAACAATAGGTGTTTGGTCAGTTCGAAGGTATTGGTCAATTGCACTTTGGTGCAATTTTGTGGTTCTCTTTTCGAGTTCCAGCCAACCAAGGCGAGCAATCATGGTTCCATTGTCAATGCAATACATCTTGGGTGGAACAAATGATTTGCCTCCCCTTTCTTCTGCCATCAAATTTGACATTGTTCGCATTCTCTCATTGCAAGCAACTCCTCCTCCGAGCAACACTTCCGACTTCCCTGTGTGTGCGAGTGCTCGTTCTGCAACTTCTATGCAAGCTGCGAAGGCATGTTCTTGGAGTGACCAACATACAGCATCAAGTGGTTGGCCATTTTCGACGAGTCGCTGGGCTGCAGTCATGAGACCAGAAAATGCAAGATCCATACCACGTACTGCATACGGCAATTCAAGTCCTTCCAATGTAGGTTCAGGTACACGTTCGAGATATTGCAATGCCAATTTTTCAATGACTGGGCCGCCGGGGAATGGAATCCCATTCGATCTTGCAAACTTATCAAGCATATTGCCAATGCCGATGTCAAGAGTTTCGCCAAGAACTCTGTATCTACCGTTTAATCTTGCAATGACTTGAGTATTTCCTCCAGAAACGTAGAGCAAAACTGGGTCATCACAACCACATTGCTGTCGACCAATTTCAATGTGAGCTACACAATGATTGACTCCGATAAGAGGGACATTGAGTGCTGTTGAAAGACTCCTCGCAACTGCGGCACCAACGCGTAGACACGGCCCCAAACCTGGTCCTTGTGAGTATGAAATTGCAGATATGTCGTCAATTCTCAAATTTTGACTTTCCAAGGCGCCGCGGAAGAGCTGTGCAGCCAAATCCTTGTGGTGGTCAGCGGCTTCTCGAGGGTGGATGCCCCCCTTTTCTGGTTTTATGGTATCAGAGGTTGAGGGATATGGAATTCCTTCTGGGTCCACCAAACCAAATGAAAAGGTGTGCGCAGTGGTTTCAATGCCAACAGTCCATCCGTTCATGCATAGTCGTGAAACCCATCATTCTTGAACTCTCATGTCTTGGAGCCAATGATGAGGCAGGTGTTTTTGAATTGTGGGTCCATCGCTCACATGCAAAATTCATTGGATGAATATATGCCTTCTCCTGAAAGTAATGTTTATTCTGCTGGAAAGGCAATTGTTGTAAATTCATCAATTGTTGAAACAATCAAAGATTCCACAGAAGTTGAAGAAGAATTCTCAGGTTCGAATGAGGTGCAATTGATCGACGTTCAAGGGCGAAGCATTATTCCTGGTCTCATCGATACGCACACCCATTTATTGTGGGCTGGTGACCGAACTCAAGAAATTCGCTATCGTCTTGAAGGCAAAACATACGCTGAAATCGAACAAATGGGCGGGGGAATTGCCCTCACAACATCGTTGACTCGCTCAGCATCCCGTGAAGAGTTGATTGAATCTGGATATGTTCGTTTAAGAACAGCATTGTCACATGGTACAACTCACATCGAAGCTAAAAGTGGATATGGATTAAATGCTGAAACTGAATTAAAACTTTTAGATTGTGGAAATGTATTGTCAAAATCAAAACATTTACCTTCTATTGAGCAAACATGGTTGGGTGCTCACTCCTTTCCAAATGAATCCACAAAGGAAGAGTACATGGACGACTTATTGAGCAATCAACTGCCAAAAATCGTCGACCAAGGATTTGCAAAATCTGCTGATGTGTTTTGTGAACCTGGGTGGTTTTCAGTTGAACAATCAGAAGATATTTTGAGGCAATCTCGCAAATTAGGCCTTGAATTGAGAATGCATATTGATGAATTTGAAGATGGTGGAGGTGCCGATTTAGCTTCTGAACTTCATGTTAATACTGCAGACCATGCCTACTTTACTCCACATGAGTCGAGATTACGAATGAAAGATTCAGGTGTTAATACGGGTTGTTTACCGGGGGCCCCTTTTGTTCTCGGCCAACAAATGCATGATTATTCAAGGCTCATAAAAGAAGAAATCCCATTCACACTAGCAACTGACTTCAATCCCAACTGCCAGTTTTTATCTTTGCCACTCATTGGTTCATTTGCAGTTCAACGTTCTGGTTTACATCCTTTGAAGGCTCTGAAATGTATGACCTCTCAGGCTGCACAGATATCAAACTTAGACTCTCAACATTCACAGGGTACAATTCAAGAAGGTCGCATTGCGACATTCAATATTCTCAACTCTCCACATTGGGAAAGTTGGTGTCAAACTCCTGGCCATTCACCGATTCATTCAACACAACTTGAAGGAAAGTACATTGTCCATTGATTAAGTAGTAATTGACTTTTGAACCAAATTAAATATAAATTCAGTGATAATATGTATTGGGTAGAAACTGTAGTTTGTTCTGGACAAGTTGGTAAAGATGCAAGACTCATGCGAATGCTTGAACTTCGTCAAGAATTCAAGCGTCGCCAAGAAGGTTGTATTACTGCTTGGATTGCTCGGAATCCAGATCAGAAGGAATTGTTCCTTGTACATTCAGTATTTGTTTCTCAAGAAGCGTGGAGAGAGATTTCACAAAAAGCCTTGGATCAACTTGATGCAAAGGACGGGGGAATTGAGTCATTATTAGCTGGGCCACCACTTGTTGGGGTGTTTGAGGCTAAACCAGAACATTTCGTCAATAATACCAATGATGGTAACGTCGCATAATGTATGTTATGCGACAATGTTTGGGTATCAACATTGAACAATAAGTTCGAAAATAACTCAATTGGTTCGACGTCCACGTATTTTTGCAAACTGTCTAACAGTATATTCTGAAAAAATCATATTTTTTTGCCTTGAGGGTAGCCTAAGGGGTTGGAAATTGGCAAAAACTGATAATTATTCCGAAGTCTTGAAAAAACATGAATCGAAGGCCAACATGATAAGCGATGAGTGGAGTGGAAGGATTCTGCCTTAAGTGCAAAACCTACGGGCCAATTCGAGATGGGCAACTCGTACAAATGAATAATGGCCGTACAAGGATGGCGGGATTTTGTTCTCAAAGCGGCTGCAATGGAAAGATTTCCAAAATCGTGAAATAATTTTTACGAAATTTTACCGAATCGGTTTAATACACTCTGTTGGTGGCTTTACTTGCGTCGGGCTCGTGGTCTAGGGGTTATGACGTCGCCTTGACATGGCGAAGATCGAGAGTTCAATTCTCTCCGAGCCCACCAATGAATATGGAGTATTCATTTTCTGAAAGGTATTTATTTAATTTTCAGAAATGATTTCATCTTCGGGTAGTGTTATGTTTTCATGTTTCAATTGAAGTGGAACATCTTCGTCCTCGAAGCTGAAATCTGAATTGCCCCCTTCCCAGTCAACCACATCTTCCGACTCCACGAATTTTTCATTTGGCATCGATTGATCAGGTCGGATAGAATAATTCGCCGGGTCGATAATTGGAGTCGAATACTGCTCTATCTCTTCAGGCGTTGGTGCTTTTCTTTCTTCGAGGATTTTACCAGAATGGAACGTTCCACATTCAGGACATCTTGAGGTCCCAGAAAATTCTAAGCAACCACAAACTGGACATTGCACTACATTTTTGAATGAGGAAATGCGGTCGGATTCTTCATTCAATGTGATCACTCTTCAGGGAAGAATGCATCTTCAGTGTATCCAGTTATCTCGTCACCGGTTTCATCTTCTTCGATGGTGACCATGCCTTCAGCATCATCAAATTCAACAATCGTTCCGTATACTTCCTCTACTTCTTCTCCGTCTTCGTCATACAGTACGAGTCCAATATAATCTCCAATTTGGAAATCATCTTCGTGTATTTCACCCTCTTGTTCGCCATCATCATGTTCTTCGTAATCTGAACGGATTCCCATGTCAAGTGCAAGAATGGCATCAATGAACTCCTCAGCATCGATTTTACCACTTCCATCTTCATCGAGAGTTTCAAGGATGGCTTGAACATGTTGTGGAGACAAGGAGTCACCTGCGATTGACTCAAGCCCTTTCTGGAATTCTGGCCCATCAATTTCCTGATTGTGATCAGCATCCATAGCCTCAAAAACTTCCCGAATGGTTAGGTTTTGCTCGACCATGAGTTCTCCTAATTTCACAAAGGCATCATCAAAATCACGTGCATCTGCATGATCATCTTGTACTTCTTTCATTGCTCTCATGCGTGCTCGCCAGGAAGGTGCCAATACAAAGTGCAATGTGATTGAAGAAATGAGTCCTGCAACCGACAAAATGAGTCCTAAAATGCCGTCCCAGTAAAATCCTTTAGGCATAGAACTTGCTTCACCAGCAAGTGGAGTCAATGAATTTGCACAACCCCCAATTTGAATATCCTTGTCGCACGGATATATCGTACCGTCCAATCTCGATTCAGTAGGCGAAATAGGGTAAACTCCAGCTTCTGTTTCTTGGGCAACAAGTCCACCTGATCCGTCGACTGGACCGACGAGTGCATTGACTAACAATAGGACGATGAGAAGTCCAAACATGGTATGTATAATTGGGTACATAATGTCATTCCAACTCTTTGACATGAATCTTCTTTGCCATACTGTTGGAAATTCCTTTTCTTTCTTCGCCTTGAGTTCTTCGGCTTCAATTTGTTCATCGAATTCTTCTATGGACTGAATGAATTCATGAAGGTCAATTTTACCATCTCCATCTTGGTCCAAATCAGCCATGAGGTCGGTAATGTCATCTTCTGACAAAACTCCGTCAAGTTCATTTTGAATAGCACTCATTAGTTCTTCATGACTGAGTTGGCCATCGCCATTCTTGTCAAGATTGTTGAAAAATCGACTTACGGAAACACCTTCATCGTCCATCACAGCAATTAATTTTTCAAATGCAGCTTTTTTGTGAATTCCTGGAACAAAATCGACTTCGTCAGATTCTTCATCTTCCTCAATGTCAGCATCCTCATCCTCGTCTTCAGATTCATCATCTCCATCAGCATGAATTTCTTCTTCATCATCAAATTCTTCTTCCTCGTCGATCCGATCGTCATCATCGTCGGAATCATCCGTGGATTCCATTTCTCCGTCCTCTTCGATTTCAGGTTCTTCTTCAAAATCTGACTCTTCCTCGACATCCTCATCTTCAACAGATTCTTCATCTTCAAGTTCTTCTTGAATATCACTTTCTTCATCTATCGAAGCATCATGGTCTTCCTTCACATCATCTTCGACGACTGGACTCTCATTTTGAACATACAGCGCAGCGGCTTTCTTGAGTTCAGATTCTTTCAAATAACGATTTTGATCTTCATCCATTTTGGATGCAAATGCAAGAAAATCATCCTTCTTTTCTATGTTGAATGATGACATGACTCTGTCAAGAACAGATTCAGCATACCCCAATTCTTGAGCTTGTTCTCCTGCAATGATAACTTCCAATTCCCCTAAATCTATCTCTCCGTCACCATTTTCATCGATGACTTCGACCAATCTTTGAATTTGACTTGGAGGCAAATCAGCAAGATTTAGATCGAGAAGCCCGTTTCTCAATTCATCGGAATCGATTATTCCATTTCCATCAGCATCAAATCGTTCAAACAATTGTAAAACGGAGATGCCAGTTTTTGATAACCATGAACGCAAAACATCAACGACATCATCTGCAACGAATACTACACCACATTCAGGGCATTTCGTAGAATCGATAGGTACGAGTTTATTACATGCACCACATTCACCCAAGGCTTCATCGGATACCCCAGAAAACGACACACCACATGCTGGACATTGTGAAGAATCTATAGGGATGAGTTCTCGGCAAGCACCACATTCGGCCATTGAGCCATTGCGAATATCTTCATCTGTCATATGCACACCTATGACTCCTACGAAGAAGAATATTATATACATTCATCGCATTGAGGATTGAATTTAACCTAAATTTGATAGATTGTCGCAAAGGGTGGATGAATATGGATGACATTTCCAAACCAGTATTGAGTTTGGAATTTTCCAACTATGCATCCGCCTTTGAAGAATTAGAAGAACGATTCTCAACTTCCAAATTCACCCTCCTCATTTCAAGATTAGACCACAGAACTTTGGCCACATACATCGGATTTGACAGAATGAAAGTCTTTTGGTTGACAAAAAGATTGGGCCAGTTAACAATCTTACCTGACATTTCAGATCTTGAAAATTGTATTCTCGACCATTTGACAGATTCTGAACTTATTGTTTTCGAGGGGGTCGATTGGCTGTTTGAAATTTATGAGGAACAAGATGTGTATCAATTCATTGCACGATTGCAGGATGTCTTACAATCCCATCATCAGTGCATTATCTTGTATCAGCCCCTCACATTATCTCCAATTCAATATGCCAGAATCCGACGATTAGCGCCAAGTGCGACCACCAAAATTTTGAGCCCTGAAGTTACCCCTACAAGAAAATCAACCATCGAACATTCAGTGCCGTTGAATACTGATGAGAGTGAAACAAACTTGAGAATGCTTACGACATTACCTAAGTTGGGATTTAGTAAAGACCACGTTGCAAAAAGAATTCTTCAATGGAAACGCATGGGTTTTGATGTATCATCATTGCAACCTGCATTGTCGATGAGAAACATTGACGATGCCTATCAACTCTATCTTCATACCGAAGAAAAGATTCGCCGGGCCATTGAATTACTGAGAGAAGTAGATTCACGGTCGAATGATTTATCCGCTAAAATTCTTCAACGCTCAAGATATAATTTGTATCAACTTGAAAACTTTGAAGATGTCGAAAAGTGGCTCATTCAGCCCACGTACTAATTCAATGCATTTTTTATCTCAAAGTTTTAAATTAATCCGTGCATTGAGGTAATGGTCGATAACCATGTTCCTTCTTTAATGAATGATGCAATTGTGATGATGGATTCAGATGTCGACTCGTCACCATTTCGAACCGAATATATCATTCGCGTACACTTTCGAAGTTCTTCAATGATTGGACTCGATTGTTCGTGATGAAAATCCAAAGCATCGATTGCAATAACGAGTTCACAAGCCAGAATCTCAGAAATTCTATCAATGGCGACTTTCAAGTTAAATGACGAGGTTGCACCCATTGAAACATGGTCCTCTTGTCCAGCAGAAGTAGAAGTTGAGAATGCTGTACGAGGCAAAGTTTGTCCATGAATTTCTGCAAGTGCGGCCCCTGCTACATACTGGACAATCATCAAGCCAGATTCTAACCCCGCATCCTTTGCTAAAAATGGCTGTGGTGCTCTTTTGTTAACATCGAGTAATTGATCCATTCTGCGTTCACTTATACTTCCAAGTTCAAAGAGAGCAAGCACCATTGCATCGGCAACAAGACCGATAATTTCACCGTGGAAATTTCCTTGAGAAACTATTTCGTGAGGTCCAGGATTTCTTGTGTCGGGAAAGACCAGAGGGTTATCGGTTGAACTGTTGAGTTCAATTGTGAGGGTATCAATCAGTTTTTGATATGATTCATGAACTGCACCATGAACTTGTGGAGCACAACGAAAAGAATAGGCATCTTGGACTCTATCACAGTTTTTGTGCGAGTTTAAAATTTGAGAATGTTCTATAATTTTTCTCATCCGTTTTGCTACTAATTTTTGTCCAGGATGTGGACGTATGTTGTGGACTTGTTCAATAAGGGGCGTTGCACTTCCTTTCGCTGCATCCAAGGATGCACAATAGATAATATCTGCAAGTGGAAGAATTTGAGATAATTCGTAGGCTGATAATGCGAGGTATGCAGTCATTTGGCTTGTTCCGTTAATGAGCGATAATCCATCTTTTGCCCTCAATTCTACTGGTACAAGCCCATTTTCTTGAAGAATTTCTTTGGTCTTCATTTTCACTCCGTCTTTAATGACATGTCCTTCTCCAATCAAAGAAAGTGCCAAATGTGACAATGGTGCTAAATCACCACTTGCTCCAAGTGACCCGATTCTTGGAATATATGGAATGATATTGAGGTTAAGAAATGCTACCAACTGATACATAACATCCGGGTGAGCCCCCGAATAGCCTTTGCATAATGAGTTGAGGCGAATTAACATCATGGCACGTACTTCAGGTTCTTGCATAGGCTCTCCAATAGCCGTTGCATGGGAGCGAATAAGATTGAGCTGAAGTTGTTTTACTTGGTCATTGTCAATTCTGGTGTTGACCAAAGAACCAAAGCCTGTATTCACGCCGTACACAGTTTCATTTCCTCTGAGAATTCGTTCGATGACTCCTCTGGAGGCGAGAATTTTGGACCAAGCATCTGAAGCGACTTCTACTTTCACATGGTGGTGGGCTACCATAAAGACATCAGTTAGGGATAATGTTTCCCCGTCAACATACACCACAGTATCAGTCATCGTATTTCCTCCACAATGTTCTCGATAAGGTCATCATCAGCAATATTTGGGATTGTCACCTGCAAACCCTCGATGTTTTCGCACGCCCTATGGATAGCATTGATTGCACCTTGATTTCGTGCCCAAGACCTTCGGGCAATTCCATTATTGACATCCCACATTAGCATTGATTGAAGTTTTCTTTCAGCCTCATCTGAACCATCAAGAACCAAGCCGAATCCTCCATTGATGACTTCACCCCAGCCGACCCCTCCACCGTTGTGAATACTAATCCATGTAGCACCACGACAAGCATCTCCTAGGACATTTTGAATCGCCATATCCGCTGTAAACATCGACCCGTCTCGAATATTTGCGGTTTCACGATATGGGCTATCAGTACCAGATACATCATGATGGTCTCTTCCTAAAACAATTGGTGCGGAAATGATTCCATCTGCGATTGCCTTGTTGAGTGCTGAGGCAATCATTCGTCGTCCTTGATCGTCAGCATACAAGATCCTCGCTTGACTTCCGACGACCATTTGATTCTCCCCCGCATTTTCAATCCATCGAATATTATCAGCAATTTGTTGATGAATTTCTTGAGGTGCTGTTTTTAACATATTGAGGAGTACATCTCTTGCGATGCTGTCTGAGCATTTCAAATCGCTTGATAGCCCACTGGTGCAAACCCAACGAAACGGACCAAAACCATAGTCGAAACACATCGGACCCATGATATCTTCAACATATGAAGGATAGCGAAACGTACCATCCTCCAAAACCACATCCGCCCCAACTCTTGAAGCTTCAAGAAGAAATGCATTGCCATAATCCCAGAAATACATGCCTTTTTCTGATAATGCATTAATTGAACGAACATGTCTTTGAAGTGTATCTTGAACTTCAGATTTGAATTGAACTGGATTCTTTGCCATCATCTCCGTTGACTCTTCGTAGGAATATCCAGCAGGAAAATAACCGCCTTGGTATGGATTATGCAAACTCGTTTGGTCGCTACCCAAATGTGGAACTACGTTTCGCTCAAGACATCTTTCCCACAATTCTACGATGTTTCCTACATAACCAATTGATATTGGTTTATTGTTCTGAGCATTCTCCACCATTATTGAAATGGCTTCATCAACATCTTTGGTGACAAGATGAAGCCAGCCTTGCTCATGACGCTTTTGTGCAGCATGTTCATTCATTTCTGCAATAATTGAAGACGCACCAGCAATCGTTGCGGCTTTTGCTTGGGCCCCCGACATTCCACCGAGTCCGGAAGAAATGAACATCATACCACGCAAGTCTTTATCACTTTCAAGTCCAAATTTCATTCGTGCTGCATTAAGAATTGTTATTGTCGTTCCATGAACAATTCCCTGTGGACCAATGTACATGTACGAGCCAGCAGTCATTTGGCCATATTGTGTTACGCCCATCGCATTCATTCGTTCGTAATCGTCTTGTGATGAGTAATTTGGAATCACCATGCCGTTGGTGACGATGACACGAGGGGCATCAGAACTTGAAGGAAAAAGTCCTAATGGGTGCCCAGAGTACATTACTAAAGTTTGATTATCGGTCATCTCACTTAGGTACTTCATCACAAGGCGATACTGTGCCCAATTTTGGAACACTGACCCATTTCCCCCATAGGTGATGAGCTCATGTGGGAATTGTGCCACCTTTGGGTCAAGATTGTTTTGAATCATGAGCATAATAGATGCTGCATGTTTCGAATTGGTTCGATATTGGCTGATTGGTCGTGCATGCATTTCGTATTCAATCGGACGAAATCTATGCATGTAAATACGACCGTGCACATCTAATTCTTGAAGAAATTCTTTTCCCAAGAGTTCATGGTGTTGTTTTTCAAAATAACGCAGTGCGTTTTTGATGGCAAGACGCTTTTCCTTGACGGTCAAGATTTGCCTCCTTGAGGGGGCATGGTCGACATCTTGTGAAAGTCCAGGATGATTTGGCAACTCCGATGGGATGCCTTCGGAGAGATGAGCATTAAATTGAGCAACATCCTCCATGAGACGACTTACTGTGGTCAATTTTTCATTGTTGTTATTCCAATTTTTGCAACCAACGGTCAACCTCAAGATGTATCAAGTACTGGAAGGAGCATGGCCGATGAGGTGGTGATTGCCGAACTCGTTGAGCCAGATTGGAAAGCCTATCAACAACGGGATTCGAAACCATCCAAAGAGTTCAATTCAGTTCTCGCCTCAACCATAGCACTTGCCATTGTATTTCTTTTCCTTTCTATGACATTTGAATCGATTGTTACGGACGACATTCATCAACAAAATTCTGGTGAAATTCGAGTACCAGTATGGGATAGGCATTTGTTAAATTATGTGACTGATGAAAATTATTCGTATGTTATGGAATTTGGAGAATACGAACTTCTCCCTACTGAAAATGAGTGGAATTCAACGCATTATTTCGTCGAGTATGATTTGCCTCTGAGTGAAGGCGGTGCTGCTCCGAATGGCTTGATAAGTCTCGCGGTTTGGAGACCAAATGTACCTGAGGGTGTCAAAGTACCAGTCATTGCTGAAATCGGCCCGTATTTTCAAGAACCCTCTGTTCAAACACCCACGATTGAAGTGCCGGGCTCATGGCTTGGTCAAATGATCATAGATCAAATCCTTCCTCATGGATTTGCTTTTGCTCAAATATCAGTTTCGGGAACGGGTAGGTCAAACCATTGCATGGATTTGATGGGTAATGCAGAACAGTTGGGGAATAATGCTGCGGTAAAATGGCTTGGAGAGCAAGATTGGTCTAACGGTGCCGTTGCATTGATTGGTAAATCATACGACGGAAGTACACCTTGGCAGGCAGCAATGTTTGGTTCTGAACATAATTATCTCAAAACTATTGTTCCAATCTCGGGATTAATTGGTGTCAAGGAATTGATGTGGAGAAACGGTTCTTCCGAAGCTCGAGCACCAATTATGCACAATGGCGTGTATGGTAGTTATGGACTCGACGGCGATGAGGAAGATTATCAGAATATTTGCCCTGATTATGTCATTGGTCCAGGAACTGGTATGAGCGCATATATCCTTGGTGAAGAATATGCAGGAACATATTGGGAGGAGCGATATTTTCTCGATAGGGTGATTGAAAATTATCAAGGAAGCGTCTATCTAATCCAAGGATTTCATGATTGGAATGTCGATCCGCACATGGCTGTTCCTACAATAAATCGTCTTATCGATAATGGAATTGAAGCAAGAGGACTATTTGGCCAATGGGACCACGATTATCCTGATAGACCAATTCAACTTGACGACCGTTCTGATTTAGGTGGTTGGGGTGGAGAAGCGTTCCCCGATATGATTCGACTAGATTGGATGCAGGATTTGCTCGAATGGTTTGATTACTATCTTCGTGATCTCGGACCTCAGCCTGGCCAATGGATAGAAGTTCAATCGAATCTTGGGGAGTGGCGAATTGAAACAAGATATCCACCTGCTGACACCGAAGTACTCATGTTATCCCTTGGTAATGAGCTATCAAATGTTGGCGGTACATTGACCGTACTACCCGATGCTGATTCCGGACCTGTGTGGGAGTCAGTGCCTTTTGAAACTGATGTATACATAGCAGGAACTCCTCGTTTGCATGTCGATGTCCAAACTCTAACATACGGTGGCCAACTCTATGCGTTATTGGAATCATGTTCAGTAGATGATCTGTGTATCCACATTGCACATGCAATTATGGATTTGCGTTATCACGAAGGCGGCAGCCAACCTCAAACTTGGATTCCAGCGGTTGAAACTATCAATGCAAAAATGGAATTTTTCCCCATGGATGCTCAAATACCGGCTGGTCATCGAATTCGACTGTCACTTACCTCTACAGGAATGGATTACCTTCCTGCTTCGACATCATCTGTTGTGTTTATTGAAGAAGGCGTGACATCTACGTTGCAGCTTGATACTTTTAATCCAGAATCAAAACTCTATTTCACACCACCTATTTGTACCCATGAACGATGTATCGCAGCTTCTTAATTCATTCAAAATTGCATTATTCTTCATGAGCCTTTAAACTACATTCAATCCATTTTGAAGTAGGCGTGTTGGATATATCTGCAGTTGATTCAAGTGGAACAAGGACGTTTGCTTCAGGAAAGTAGGACGCTAGATTACCTCTTGGAATTGGATAAGCCACAATTGACCATCGTTTTGATTCGATTGTTGAATTACCGTAATGGCTGGTGATATCAACGAACTGACGTGATTTCCAACCCCGTTGCGCCATATCCTCTGCATTCATGAGAATGACGCGTCGATTTCCGCCTATCCCTCTATATCGGTCTTGCAAGCCATAAATTGTAGTGTTGTATTGGTCATGGCTTCGGATTGTCATCATAACATATCTGCCTGGTTCAACTTCTAAGCGTGGGAGTGGATTTGAACTAAAATGGGCTTTTCCAGAACTTGTTGAGAAGGTGAGTGAATCACGTGGAGGATTAGGTAAAGAAAAACCCGATGCCTTACGAACACGTTCATTGTATCGTTCGAATCCGTGTATCGAATTTTCTATTAAATCACGAATTTTATCGTAGTCATTTGCAAAGTTTTCCCAATCAAAATCGTCGTTGGGAAATGTTTTGGCCCCAATTGAACATATGATTGATACTTCACTTTTCAATTGGTCTGAAATTGGGTTCAATGAACCTTTGGACATATGAACGATACCCATTGAATTCTCGACGGTTACAAATTGTGGTTCACCTTTTTGTATATCGATCTCAGTTCGTCCAAGACATGGCAATATCAATGCTGTTTTTCCTGTGATGAGATGACTTCGATTTAGTTTTGTGGATACTTGAACTGTAAAATCTACATTTTGAATGGCTTCTCCTGTCCTTCTTGTCTGTGGTGAAGCCGACAAAAAATTACCACCCATGCAAAAGAAGAAATCAACATCTCCGTTTTCCATAGCATGGATTGAATTGACAACATCATATCCATGTTGACGTGGTACATCAAAACCTAAGGCTTCTTCTAACCTCTCTAGAAAAGCTTCAGGCGGTGCTTCCCAGATACCCATGGTTCTGTCACCTTGAACATTTGAATGCCCACGAACCGGACATAGTCCCGCTCCCTTTTTGCCGATATGGCCACCAAGAAGCATGAGATTCACAACTTCTTGAATCACTTGCACCCCGTTTCGGTGTTGTGTAAGCCCCATTGCCCAGCATGATATTGTCGATTTAGAATCAATACAAAGTGATGCGAGTGATTGAATTTGGGCAACACTAATTCCAGCTTGTAGTGAAAGGTCTTCGAGGTCAACATTGCTAAGGCTTGACTTGAATGCTTCAAAATCAAGGCAATTGTTTTCGATAAAATTCACATCGTGACCATTTCTAGATATAATGACTTTCGAAATGGCTTGCAACAAAGCAGCATCCCCACCGATTTTGACTGGTACGAACATGTCAGCGAGTTGTGTCGAGGCAAAATTAGCCTTCATGTAATCTTGAGGATGCTTAAATCGTTGCAATCCTGCTTCTGGGAGCGGATTGATGCTGACAATTTTAGCGCCGTTCTTTTTGGCAGATTCTAATGCTGATAACATTCGTGGATGATTTGTTCCCGGATTTTGTCCAATGACGAGAATAAGGTCGGCGTGATCAAAGTCATTTAACGTAACAGTGCCCTTTCCAATGCCGATGGTGCTCGATAGTGCTTTACCACTCGATTCATGACACATATTGGAACAATCAGGGAGATTATTGGTTCCGAATTTTCGCACAAATGCTTGGTAAAGAAATGCGGCTTCATTGCTCGTACGACCAGAGGTGTAGAAAACGGCACGATTTGGATTATCAAGCTCGTTAAGGCGATTTGAAATCATTTCAAAGGCTTCATTCCATGATATTTTTTCGTAATGGTCGCTCCCTTCTTTCAATACCATTGGGTGACTCAATCGCCCACTTGCGTTGAGTTCATAGTCAGACCATGAAAGTAGTTGGGAAACAGAATGTGTCTCAAAAAAATCTGGGCCGAGTGTCTTCGTCATTGCTTCATCAGCAACAGCCTTAGCGCCATTTTCACAAAACTCGAATGATGACCTGTGCTCTGGGTCTGGCCATGCACATCCTGGGCAATCAAACCCCTCATTTTGATTGACAAGGCCTAAGGTTTTGACTGTTCGCGTTACACCCATTTTCCGAATTGAGTGATTGAATGATGAGACGATAGCGGGAATTCCTGCGGCCTGACTTTTTGGCTTTTTTATTTTTAGATTCGCACTATCAGGCGGCGTTTCCGATATCTTTCGAATTGACATTCCGTTCACCTTTGGTATTCTGCTCATCTACTCAAACTTATGGCATAATTTTCGATGCTCCTGCACCAATAATGACGCAAGAAGTTTCTTTCAGAAAAGAAACGATTGTCATGTTACAACTTCTTGCTGCATCTACCGCAAGACTTGAAGCAGCACCTAAACCAAAAATGAATTCAATGTTCCTTCGGCCAGCTTTTGCAACAATGTCCCAGCCGATTCTTCCCGAGACCAACAAAGCTGAAACTTGACTGCTGTACTTCATTAATATTGAATGGCCAAGAGCTTTGTCAACAGCATTGTGCCTGCCGATGTCTTCTTTGACCACCTGAAGCACACCGTCGGTTGTGATTAGACCTGCTGAATGCATGCCTCCTGTTTTAGCAAAACCATCTGCGTTTAGAAAATGAGTTTGGTAAATTTCGTAGATATTTTTCATTGAAACATGTTCAATTTTAGATTCTACATATGGAATACTCGAGATTAAACCTTCAATTGAGGGGGAATTACAACCTCCACATGAAGTAGTGACAATTCTCGGCATCACTGGGACTTGGATTTGTTGTTGATGTTGCAACCGAATCGAACAATGGTTTCCATGGTTGTTAACAGAAACCTCGTTTTCATTGGATAATAGGAGATCGTATTCAGTTGCCAAATGTCCAACAGTTAATTCTACAAGTGAGTCGTTTGAGGCAAGGAGTTGTGTTAACAAAGCGTCTCCTACTTGAATCGAAACAAGTGATTCGTCTGCTAATTGTTCCTCAAAAGGTGTAGAAGAATGATTATTCCATTGATGGGCCAGTACTGTTGAATACAGTGCCATAGAAATGACTAATCGACATCGTTTTTAATTTCATTTGTTTCAAGGATGTCTAGGTCGAAGAATTCGAATTGTAAATTAACCAATTCTTCACTAGAGGTCGCCTTTGCATAAGCTTCCAACGGTTCCTGATTTAATTCAAAAAATCGCTTCCCCCATCGAAATGCTCCGAGAGTTTGTTCGGCTTGTTGTTTGTTACCAACTAAATACAGGGTTGCAGCAATGGCTTCCATGGTTGTTAAACGTGAAGGCTTTCCCCAGTTTACTGGATTTGCGGCGAGGAGCAATGGTAGCATTCGGGGGACTAAACGAGTTGTTTTTGTAACGAGTTCGACACTTTTTTCAATTTGAGCCCAGGAACAATCAAGGCCAACAAGATGTCCATTTTTTTCAAGAAGAATATGATGGTCTTCGGGCCCAAATACCTTTCCAGATAGAGGTTCAAGCAAGATGCCCTTTTTTGGTAATGTTTTCATTTTCTTGTGAAGTACAATATCATCCCTTTTGCTTGCAATAACAGCGGTGTTCTTTTTTGGATCATCTTGTGCTAACCAAATAGCATGAAGTGGAATGACCGTCATTTACTCACCAAGGTCATTGAGATAATCACCGAGTGTGAGGCCTCTTCCCATTGATGATGATAACAAATTGTTTTGGTCATCATTCGATTCAATCATTAAAGAAATTTCAAGAATTTTTTCAAATTTTGAAATGACAGAGTCAGTTGGTCGTTTTCCCGCCTCAGCTGATTTAACAACATTCACGGTTTCAGCCATTTTTTTTCCCAGTTCTTGAACAGTCCAGTTTTTTCGCTTTCTCGCTTTCATAATTCTTTTACCAAAATCGGGAGCAAGTTCAGTGGACTGTTTTCTCATGATGTCATGCGATGGTCGAGGCTTAAATGAACTTGAATTCGAAGGCCGAGAAAGAGTTGAAGATTTCTTTTGGACATCAAACCGCTCGGAACACCTCATACATGCCATTACAGAAGCTCTTCCAGTTTTTACTTCCCTGGTGGAGACTTTCATTGCCCCACACAATTCACAATCGCCCATGCCATCCCCACCTATCTTAGGATGGAGGTAAATTTGAATCCTTCGATTTGAAATAATTTGAGAAAATAAATGCTTTATTCTTATAGGGTTGATGTGTAGCGACATATGAGAGCATGAGTACAGAAGTCGATGAAAAAAATGCAGAAATTACTGCAAAATCTGATGATGCACTTCGATCATTAGAGCAAAGTTACAAAATACTTCAAGAAGAAACTCAACTTCTCATCAATGATCGTACTCATTTAGAAAATGAATTAAGACAAATGCGAAGGAAAGTTGAGAAATTGCAAGAAAATATTCAGATCCTCAAATTACCTCCACTCATTGTTGGTTTTTTGCAAGATAAACTCGACTCAGAAAGTGCCATTGTACGTTCTTCGAATGGGACCGTCTTCCAAGTCGGGATTAATCCCCTCATAGACCCGGAACGATTGAAGCCTGGCACAAGAGTTGCTTTGAACCAAGATACTCTATCAGTAGTTGAAGTACTTTCAGATGCTTGGGACCCGATGGTTAGCGGCGCAGAAGTCGTGGAAAAACCTGGTGTGAAGTATGAGGATGTAGCCGGCGTTGATGAACAACTTGATTCTGTTCGAGAGGCTGTTGAATTGCCGCTTACACATCCAGAATTATTCACAAAAGTAGGAGTCCAACCACCCAAAGGTGTTCTTCTTGTTGGACCTCCAGGTTGTGGTAAGACGCTTATTGCGAAGGCAGTTGCACACCATACCGATGCTACATTTATTCGAATGGTCGGTAGTGAATTGGCCCAAAAATACATCGGTGAAGGTGGAAGATTAGTACGTGAATTATTTTCCTTAGCAGTTTCCAAAGCTCCAGCAATTATATTCCTTGATGAGATTGATGCGATAGGTGCAAAACGCCTTGATAGTTCTACAAGCGGAGATAGGGAGGTTCAACGTACGCTTATGCAACTGTTAGCAGAATTAGACGGTTTTGATTCCCTTCATGATGTCAAGATTATTGCAGCCACAAATCGACCAGATATTCTTGATGATGCACTGTTAAGGCCCGGAAGGTTTGATAGAATTGTCGAGATACCATTGCCTGATGATCAAGCAAGAAAGAGTATTTTAGAAGTCCACCTTTCAAAAATGAATACAAAAAGAGTAAAAATTTCTTCTTTAATTGAAAAAACGAAGGGCTACTCTGGAGCGGATTTGAAGGCCTTGTGTGTTGAATCTGGTATGATTGCGATTCGAAATAAAAGGTCATTCATCGAACAAAAAGACCTCAATGATGCTTGTGTCGTTATCGATAAGAAAAAAGAGACTGGAACGCGCTTGACATCCTCGCCTCATGCTTTGTATTCATGAGGGGACATGTCAACATTCAAGGAGTGGATTGCTACCCTTGATTTGATACAATGTATATTGAGTGTGTTCCAAATATTTCAGAGGGCATTGACCTTGACAAGATTGAGTCCATTGTGAATGCCGCCAGAACAGTCGACGGATGTGTCGTCTTAGGGGTTGAGCCAGATGCAGATTATAACCGAACAGTGATTACATTAGCAGGCTTACCTGAGAATGTGTATGAAGGTACGAAAGCGCTTGTCATCAAAGCAATTCATGAAATTGACATGCGACAGCATAAAGGCGAACATCCAAGATTGGGAGCGGTTGATGTCTGTCCATTCGTGCCTTTGGAATCATCAATGAAATCTACTTGCATTAAACTTGCCAAAAGGCTTGCAAAAGAAATTCATGAAGAGTCAAAAGTTTGCACCTATCTCTATGGATTTGCTGCTCAACACGAGGCTAAGATTATGCTATCAGACATCCGAAAAGGGCAATATGAAGGTCTTCAAGACAGATTTGGACCCAATGCTCAAAACTTGCCAGATGAAATTGTTAAACCTGATTTTGGTCAACCACAATGGAATGAAGTTACAGAAAAATCGGGCTGTATCACCATCGGGGCACGAGATATTCTGATTGCCTACAATGTGAATGTGCATGAGCAGGATGCCTCCATATCGAAGAAAATAGGTTCGTTGGTCAGAAGTTCGGGTCGACCAATAAAAAACGGACAGGGGCAAACCATTCGTCTACCAGGTTTGTTGAGTAAGGTGCAAGGCATGGGTGTTCAACTTGAAAGAATGGGTATTAGTCAGGTTTCAATGAACATACTCGATAGGCATGCCACACCGATTCATACTGCATTTTTGGTTTGCCAAACCTTAGGCGAGGACCATGGGGTGAAGGTTGCAGGTAGTGAAATAGTAGGCCTAATACCCCTTCAAACTATGCTGGAAGCTGGTGAATTTTTTGCTAAAAATGATGGATTATCTGAGCATGATTTGGTTGAAGCAGCCATTGAGGGTTTGGGTTTGCGAGAATTTCATGATTTTGATCCTGCCATCCGAATCATCGAATGGGCAATAGCAAAGGAGTTGACACAATGACCTTCATGGATAAAACACTTAGAGAATTTCAAATGATGTTAGCCTCAGAACAACCTACTCCCGGCGGTGGAACGGCTTCAGCGGTGGCTTTAGGTCAAGCTGCTGCACTTACATGCATGGTTTCAAAATTAACACTCTCCAGTGAAAAATGGGAAAGGGGGTGGGATATCTCACGGCAAAGTCTTGCAATTGCAGAACCACTTCTTGAGAAGGCTGGCCAACTTGCTCAACAGGATAGTGATGCTTTTGATGAAGTCATGCGAAGTTACCGATTACCAAAGTTGTCTGATAAGGAAATTCAAATTCGACGGAGCCAGATTGAAAGTTCAACCTTGACCGCGACTAAAGTGCCGCTGGAGACATCAATTCTTGCAGTTAAATTACTGGAAGTCTTACCTCAATTGGCCTTGTTAGGAAATTCTAATGCTGTCACTGACGTAGGCGTTGCGGGACTACTCGCAAGCGCAGCAGCAAAAGGGGCTTTGTTCAATGTTTCAATCAATGTTGGAGGATTATCTGCTGAGCATCGGAAGGATATCGAACCTCAAATCGAAACTTTGACCGAAAAAGCAAGGTTATTATCAAGAGAAATAATGGAAAATGTAAGAACTTCAATGACTTAACGAACTTTTGAGCCAGGTGCAATGTTAGATTCTAAAGTTAAGATAGAAACAGAACCTTGACCATCATCTGCAGCAAGAATCATGCCCTCAGAATTTACTCCTCGAAGAGGGCGTGGTTTCAAATTTGCAACAAATACAATTTGTTTTCCTTCAAGTTGTTCAATGGAATAATATTCTTTCAATCCTGCACAAATTGTTCTTCCCGTGGTGGTGCCGTCATCAATGGTTAACACATACAATTTGTCTGCGTTGGGATGGTTTTCAGCTTTCGATATAATGCCTGTCCGTAAATCTACGGACAAGAACGTCTCAAAGTCTAGGTATGTTATGCCTTCAGTTTCTTCCAATGTATCTCCACCTTTCTTCTTCTTTTTTCCACCTTTTACTGCGTGAGTTATGTTCTCATTTGAAAGGGTGTCTTCTTCAATCAAATCTTGCTCTCTTGCTAAAATTTCTTCCAAGTCAAGTCTTGAAAAGAGAGGTGTGGGTTGCTCAGTATTCCATGTTCTATCAGCCTTCCAATCAATTGCACTTTCCCAAGTCTGTGATGAGACTTGCGTTGTGTAACCCAGTGATTCCCACAATCGTTGTGCACTTGCAGGCATAAATGGATGAGTAGCAATGGCCATCGTTCGAGCAACCCTCCAACCAAATGCCAATGTCGAAATGCTCTTTTGATATCCTTCATCATTTGGATTTTTCATATATTTCCATGGTTCTGCGGCCTGAAGCATTTGATTGCCATATTGAGCAATATTCATGATGTGGCGAAGTGATTCCTTGAAGCGATGTTTCTCAAGTGATTCTGTGGCAAGATGAAACAATTGTTCTACTTCTTGTTTTTCATCTTCTAATTCATTGTTGTCAAATGGAGCAAATGGATCACTTGAATTCTCTTTAAGCCGATGACCTAATGTAAGCACCCTGTGTACAAAATTTCCATATGTTGCAATGAGTTCGGAATTAATTTTTTCAACGAAATCCGGCCAATTAAAGTCAGTATCATGATTCTCCGGCATGTTAATACTAAGATAATAACGTAAAGTATCTGGATCGTATTGTTCCAAAAATGATGGCAACCAAACCGCGTGTTTCCTTGATTTGGAAAATTGACCCCCTGCTAAGAGGAGATAATGCATTGCAGGAACATTATGACCTAAGGCCAAATCACCTGGCTGTTGATCGAAAGTGATATCTTGGGCGTGAGATGTACGATTTGCCGCATTCAGCCCCATGATAAGTGCTGGCCAAATTATTGTGTGAAAGGGGATGTTGTCTTTTCCTAAGAAATATAGATGTCGTGGTATTTGACCATCTTCTGACACTTTCCACCAATTTTCCCATGCATCTATTCCATTTGGATGATCTGAAGCAAAACGTTCTGCCCAAATTTGCGCACAAGTGAGGTACCCTTGAACAGCTTCAAACCACACATAAACGCACTTTCCTTGCCATTCATCATCATCAAATGGTATTGATATGCCCCAATTCAAATCTCGGGTCACCGCCCTTGGTCGTAGTTCAGCCTCTAATTGTTGCTTTGTCATCGCCTTTACATTTGAATTCCAAAACTCCTGTCGATTTGCAGCATATTGTTCCAAGGCATTTTGAAACATTTCCAGTCTGTAAAATAGATGTTGAGTATCACGAATTTCTATTGAAGAATTTGGAGTTAATTTAGAGCGTGGTTCCTTTAATTCAAGGGCTTCATAGGTTGCACCACATGAATCACACTGGTCGCCTCTTGCATCTTTTGCTTGACAGTTTGGGCAAGTTCCCTCAACATATCTATCGGGTAGAAACCGTCCTTCACCCTCTTTGAGAACTTCATAGAATTGTTTGGTTGTCTTCGATTCGAATAATCCAGCATGAAACAAACTTGAGAAGTTTTGTTGAACTTTCATTTTATGGTCAATATCGCTCGTTCTGTTGAATAATGAACCACCAAATTCTACACCTCTATGGTCAATGTTTGGTTCCCAAGAACATCCTAAATCAAGGAGAGCCTTTTTGTTGATTGCATGATACTTGTCAACAACTTCTTGCGGGCTTAGTCCATCCTGTTCTGCTGTAATTGTAATCGGAGTTCCGTGCTCGTCGCTTCCAGAAACCATCAGCACTCTATTTCCCTTCGCCCTTTCAAAACGTGCTTGAATATCCGGCGGGAGATAGCAACCAGCAACATGGCCAAGGTGCAATGGGCCATTTGCATATGGCCAAGCTACACAAATCAGTACATGTTCACCAGCCATGTCGCTCATTACTTCCTGCAAACTACACTTTTTGAGTTTGACTCCAATCAGTCTTCTTTTCTATTGAATCCTCCGTCATTTTCAAAAGGAACACCCTTGTAGGACTCATTATCACAATCGGAGCATTGACTCTTCATGGCTGATTATACTCTTCTTATTCTCTATTGCAGTTTGGCACTTGGAGTGTCATTCTTATGCTCTATTTTAGAAGCTGTAACATTATCCTTACCTCAAACTTATGTCGTATCTTTGGAAAAGAATGCCACACGAAGTGGAAAACTCTGGTCAAAACTGAAATCTGACGACGCAGTAGGGCCACTTACCGCAATTCTCACCCTCAATACCATAGCGCATACGATGGGAGCTGCTGGAGTTGGAAGTCAAATTCAAACAATTTACGGTGAAGAAATGTTGACCTTTGGGTCAATTATTTTGACAATTGCAGTACTGTTTTTATCAGAAATTATTCCGAAGACATTGGGTTCGGCGTATTGGAAGCAATTAGCACTGCCATCCGCTTACGTATTATTGTGGCTCACTCGATTCATGTTTGTTCTCATTGCTCCGATTCAAATTATGAAATCTTTATTTCCTCAAGGCAAAAAGAATACCGTTACAAGAGATGACGTTGCAGCAATTGCCGATATTGGTGAAGAAGAAGGAATTCTCGACCCAGATGAAGAACGAGTCATCCATAATTTATTGCAACTCAGGGATATCAAAGTCGAGACGATTATGACTCCAAGGGTTGTTGTGTATGGACTCGAAATTGATTCAAATGTAAAAGATGTTTTAGAAGAAAATTCCATTATTCGGTTTTCACGCATACCTGTGTATAATGAATCGCTCGATGATATACAAGGCATTGTGATACGTTCCGAATTACTCATGTCTGCAGGCCGTGGAGAATGGGAAAACACGATGACAGACCTAATGAAGCCCCATTTGACCGTTCAACTCGATTCAACTGCAGAAAATGTGCTGGATTTATTTCTTGAAGAAAAGCAACAATTCGCTATTGTTCAGGATGAATTCGGGGGAACCTCTGGAATTGTCACCATGGAAGATGTCATTGAAACTCTGCTCGGAAAAGAGATTATGGATGAATTAGATGAGGTTGAAGATATGCGAGAACTTGCTCGAACGACCTTGGCTAATGGCTCAGTTGACAACAGCTCTGAAGAATAATCAACAAAGTTTGAGTTTCTTGAGATAATTCTGAATGAGTGTCGATCGCTCAATATTATCATCTCCGCCTGAATGCGAGAGTGAGGATATCAAATGGCTCTCGGCATCTACCGAAGGTGATCTTTTCAATTCAATCAATAAATCATTGTAATGGAGTCGGCCAAGTTGAGTGTCTGTTTCTGCTTGTACAACCAAAACTGGGCAAATTGGCATGCCCCACATTGGAATATCTGCCTCTTGAATTGAGTTGAAGTCTGCAGACACCGTATGTAATCGGTTGACCGTCGAAAAGATTCTACGAGTTAAAACAGGCTGCAAAAATTTTGGGACACTCAAATATCGATATGTTCTCTCTAAAATGTATGAATATTTTGTCATAGGAGATTCCAAAATAAGTGCTTCCAAATTCATATTGTTTAGCCACTCATTTTTTCTTTTACACAATCGAATTGTGATGAATGCTCCAATACTATGTCCATAAATGACCAATTGTTTATTTCTTTGAGAAGCATCTATCGATTTTAAAATTTCAATAATGCATGTTGTCGAAAACTCAGCACTCCATTTCTTGACTGCATCCGACCCACCGTGATTTGGTAAATCAGCAGCACAAATTGACCAATCAAGGTCTAGAAATTGCTGAATTCTATTGGTCATTCGACCTGAGCTGGACCTCCACCCATGCAAAAAAAAGATGAGTGGTTTGTCTTTGTGCCCCTGCCTTATATGATATTGAATATTGTATGAGTTAACATTGATGATTTGACTTTCCCATCCACTTAATTGCAATGATTGTTTTCGGAACTTTTCTGGACGTTGAAAAATGAAATATTCTAATATGTCAAAGTATAGTCTTACAAAAAATAGCCCTATAAAAAACCAAGCCATTTGATGGAAATTTAACTGGAAAACTGCATAGGATGAGCCACATAATAAGATGAGATCGAAAAAAATATCTCCATAAACTCGATTAGGAAACAAAGAACGAAGTATCATTCTCGTTCAACACTTGACAAATCATTCTTTATTTTCTTCTTCAGAAGGGTCATCTTCAGAAGCCTTTTCTAATTTCTTTTGCTTCTTATCTTCTTGCCTTTGTATGAGTTTGTCTCCAAAACTACCCATGTTTTCCAATCGGGCAAAAATACCAGTTGCTTTGTCAGTCTCTGCAGGGATAAATTTGACTTCGTAGGCTCCAAACATCAAATCGAACATGCCTTGATTCAATTCACTGCCATTTCGGATGTATCGGTTGATGAACCACGTAAGGACAAAAATAGTTCCAACAATGGTAAAAATCAATGCATTTGAATTGTCGTCGTCACCAATTTGTGAAACCTGAGTGATAATGAGCCAGAATCCGATCAATGAGAATATTCCTACTGTGTTGACCAAGATGCCATGCAAGAAGAACGGGTTAGAACCATCGCCTTTGACATACTTCGTTTTAGAGGTAAATTGGCCTAAGTTTCTGCTAAACTTCATGGGGATAACAAAGATATTGAGGAACAAAACGATAATTGCAGCTCCAAATAAATAGGTATAAATTCCGATACCTGAACTACCACCGGTCAGGATATTCATGACAATCCCTGCTATAAGGAATCCGAAATTTACAATGAAATTAATCAGCCAATTGATACGTCGATTCATATCACTTGCGAGTTCAAATTCCGATGAAAGCCCCTTTGGTCTTGCTTTTGGTTGTGATGCCTTTTGTTTCTTGGCTTCTTTCTTTGTTGGTGCTGGTGCCACTTCCGCAACTGGTGCTGCGACAGGTGTGGCAGCTACCTCTTTGGTTTTTGGCTCAAAGACTTTTTTTGCTGGTTGGACGGTTTCCTTTGATTCATTCACTTTGTCAAGTAATCCCATATTTTTCACCTCGAGTATTTTATGACCACTTCTTTGTATATTTCAAAATCAGAAGATTGGGTAAATGCGCCTAAATCTGATTCTCCAATGTTTTCAAGCAGTTTGTCTATCATTGAAACAAATTCTGAACGCTGTGCGTTCGTCGTTTCAGAAAAGTTTTGACCAATCAACATGTAAAGGCCAAAATCTTCGCTTTCAATGAATGACTGAGCAATGTGTTCAGGAAGTGAAGATTCGAGCAATGAGTCGACAATAGAAAAGAATTGCAAGAATACCTGGTCGTCTTCATCATTGCTGGGTTTTGCGACCGTCGGTTCCATCATTGCCTTTCGTTGTTGAAGCAAGTTCTGTAATGTTGCTTTCAATTGCTGTTCATCATCGCTTTGCCCATTTTCTTTAGCTCTTTGATAAAGCGGCTTCAGCCTACGAATTTCTTGTTCGATATCTTCGAGTGATAATAATTCGGAATCATTTTCAAGTTGGCCTTCTTCTTCAAGCAGAGTTACTGTAGGTGCTTCACGGATAACAGCTACTTTCTTTTCGTGTTCATTTTTTCTCAAAACGATAATCTCTCTGTCGAGCGAATGGCCAAATCTATCAGCGTATCGATCAAGCAAGGAGCCTGCATCGGCATTACTGATTCGGTCGATATGTCCATAGATTTGTTGGAGGGGCTTTTCAGAACGTTTTGCCCATAATTTTTGATAATCATTTGAAGTTTCAACGGGTTCAGCAACTGCAGGTGAAGGAGTAACAGGTGCTGGAAGTGGCGCTGGCAATGGAGTTGTTGCTTCGGGCACTGGGACAGGTGGCAGAACAGGTTCTGGAACTGGTGCCGCTGGTGCAGGTTCAGGAGGTAACGCTGCTGGTGGAACAATTGGCGCAGGAACATTTGATTGAGGCAGAGGAGGCATTGGAGGCATTGTTACTCCTGGAACTGGTTGAAGTGGTGGAGCAGGCATTCCCGGAGCTGGAGGCATAGGAGGCATAGGCATGCCAGGAGCAGGTGGGAGAACAGGGTTTGATTTTGACTTGTCTTTACGTGACAAAAATGACCACCTAAAGCGTAGGAACAGCCCTCTACCCTTGAACCTTACCACGAAATGATGTGAATTCTTGGTAAAAAAATCCTTAATTTAACTGCTGAGCCCAACCTTTTAACACAAGAAATGTAGCACCTGATTCACTCGTTTCAATCACATCCCCCCGAGTTGCATCAATGAATTGTGAACCAATTTTTGCCCGAATATCTTCTTTTATAATTTCAACTCGTTGTGTTTGCTCCATTCCAAATACATAGCATTCATCGAGCGGATGAAAACGATTTGAACTATCTGGGTCCAATTGAGAGAGGGGGAATTCGGTGACTCGCATTCCTGATTTGCCATGCAATGAAGAAGGCCAACGAATCTGCCTTCGAACATCAATTGTGACGACTTCATCTGTTTCTCCAGCATTTCCCAAAACAATCGATTTGTCAGAACGAAGAAGATTAAGGAATAGTTCTTGGTACTGTCCAAGAACTTCAAACTTTGACTCTTCCTTCAATCTACGAATCTTTTCTGGATGATTCATCAGTTGGGCTAATTTTCGAATCGAATTTGCTGTACGTTGGGATTGAAGAGGTTCCCTTTCATGCATTGCCTTTAGACCTGCTTCCAGACGCTTAAGTTCCCTTGATGCATGTTCAACTTGGTTGTCGATATCAACGAGAGAATCAACAAGGTCACCCATTCCATTCTTTAGACGTCGTGTCCAACCTTTTGCATCACGCTGAGTAAACCTGGCCAATGCACCAGCAACATCAACTCCTTCTCCCCGAATGTGGGAAACCATTTCTCTTCTTGCTTCGGAGTCGATGTGGTGAAATGATGGGTCCCGGTAATGAAGGTGAAAACCTCTGTGGCCAGAAAATGTTACTTGAAGAAACTCTTCAGAAAAACCGAATTCTGGCTGTAAAAAATCATTCCAAAGTGACCAGGCTTGCTCTTGAATGACATCGATCATCGCCGGAAAATCATTGTCGGATATTCCTGGCAAATGATCTCCATCCAAATCAAAAATTAAATCTGCACCTTGCCATTCCTTGTCAATCATTTTCGTCTCATTGGGCTTATTCCAATATGCAGTTGAATAGAAGCACGAATGCATAGTTTTCGTCGAAACAAATTGCCTCACATCCTGAATTCGATGGAAACCTATGTGGCGTAAAGGGGGTGCACCACCAAACGGAATGAACATCCATTCACGTTGTTCGATTCGTGGAGGTGTCCAAAGTCTTGAATGCTGATAGTATTGTTGAAACTTGCGGGCAAAGTGTGCCCAACCTGTCAGCATGGTCATTGCTAACATTGAGGGATTAGAGTCTTTTTGAATGCTTATTCTTTCATCCAGAATCGTTGTTCGGATTCAGAAACTACTGAAGATGAATCTGCCCCAGTCCGTTCAACATAATGTTCCCAACAGAGGTAAATATTTTCGAAAACCATTGCATTGCCGAACGTCATACGTACTCCACAAGCGTCACATCTTGGTCCTATCTCCCCGTTAGGAGCCTGTGCTAACTGGATGTGTTCATGGGGCATGTAGATTCCTCAATTTTGCCGAAAGCGAACGATTTATTGAACTTGAGGGTTGATTATTCTGAAAAGTCTTCGAATTCAGCCGATTGAACCCAGTGCAGCAAATCAAGTGCGACGATACATGACTCTGCAATTTCAGGCTTAGGGTGATTCTTGAATTCTTCAAGTATGTTGATAATTGATCTATCGCCGATGGCCCCCATTGCTTCGGCAGCCTCATGTCGAACCATCACATGTTCTTCCTCGTCCGAAAGTACTTCTATCAACTTGGGTAAGACCACATTGTTTTGCATTTGACCAAGTACATATGCAATTTCATGTCTTAACAAAGCACTAGAACAATGAAATCCTTCACAAAGAGCAAGGGCAGCCTCATCTGAACGAATATTACGTAAGGCAAATACTGCCCTCATTCGCTGAAACATTGGTATGTCGTTGTTCAATACATCATTTTTGTATGTGGAAATTTGACCTCCAAGTTGTGGAGGTGCGGGGTCAACACTTCCAAATTCACTCGCGGGAGGTTTCTTTTCCATCTTCTCATGCTCCGATAAAGTCAATCGTGTTTGGGTCAAAATCATTGCGAATTAGCCCGAGTGCTTGCCCATCTGTGAGAAACTTTCGAATCGAAGAACGTCCATCATCCTGATAGTCAATCGTTCGTTCATTGACATACATCTGAACAAAGGTTCGATTCGTATCATCATCAATACCTCTGCCCCATTGTTTGGCAAATTCTAATGCGGCTTTGGGATTAGATATGGCATATTCTATACTCATTTTGGTGTACTTTGTGACATCTTCCATGACAGATTGCCCTAAATCTCTTCTCACGACATTTCCACCAAGTGGCATTGGCCAACCATTGTTGGTGGAATTCCACCATTTTCCAACATCGAGCAAAACGTCAAGCTCGTGATTTTTGTAAGTCAGTTGTCCTTCATGAATGATTAAACCAGAGGTTACTCGGCCATCTAAGATGTGGTCAATAATTTCATCAAATGGAACAACAACATAATCAAAATTTCCCCAAGCAAGACGAAGTCCGAGGAAAGCACTTGTTTTTGTTCCTGGTATGGCAATAGGGTTCTTCTTTGCTTCTTCTTCAGTGGTACCCGTTTTTGCAACAATCATGGGTCCATATCCTTCACCCATAGATGCACCACAATTCATCAGAGCGTAATCATCGGCAATTTCGGGATAAGCGTGTATTGAAACTGCGGATACTTCCAATTCTTTGTTCATGGCCCGATGATTTAATGTCTCAATATCTTGCAATTCATGGACAAAGACATAACCTGGGGTAGGAAATGCTTGCGTTGTCATTGCATGGAACATAAAAGCGTCATCTGGATCTGGACTGTGGCCTATTCGAATTATCTTGTTTCCTTGTTCATCGGTGGGCAATTGTGCGTGCATGTTATCTTCTCCTTACATTGTTTGCTCAACAAGATGTTTCTTGGTTTGAAACATCATGAATTCAGCGTTACTACCTTGTCCAAAGATTGTGTTCAAAAACTCATTCAATCCAAAGATATGTTCTTCGTCAAGTCGGTTGAAAACTTCACCAAAATAACGCTGCAACCGTTCAATGGTCAAATGTGATTTCATCGCAGATGTATGTACGACCATTTCGCGAATGTTTATTGAATTTTCAAAGTCTTCTAGATTCTTCAAAAGGAGGTGATGTGCTTGTTCAATATCGCTCATTGGCGTGTCTTTTCTCGCAGCGAAGACGCCAAAAACCATTGGAAGCGAAGTGTGTTCAAACCATTCTTGGCCTAAATCGAAGACTACAGAATGCACGCCTTCCTTTGTTGCTTGAAGAGCACGGTCCCCGATGAGTAATGCAGCATCGCATGTTTCCAACATTGCATCAATATCTGGGCCCATTTCAAAATAATCAACATCGACTCCCTTTAACTTTAGAATATGTTTGCACAAAACAATGGATGTCGCGGAATCAGAAGGTAATGCAACAGTCTTGATTTCAGAAAGAGTTTTGTTGCTAAACAGTAAAACACTGCCAACTTCTCCCTTTGAGCATATGCCAATGTCTGGAATGAGAATTAATTCATCTCGATGCTTTGCGTAATCAGCCGCTGGAATCGGGGCTACAATACAATCTCTTCGTAAGATGTGCCCCGTAAGCCATGAGGGTGGTGCTGCCAATACGTTCCAATTGTTTGGAATTGAATGAAATAATGGCTCGCAATTGAGGAATGCAACCCTACCAATTGTATTTTTCCAACTCATTCTTTCACCCCTGAACAACTGGTAATTGTATTCTTCGAGGAATCTCTGGCCTGATGAATGGCTGTGCTCTATCGTATGTTGTATTTCTTCGTACGGGGATAGAATCTGAATTTTCAATCAATTTTGCCAACATGGTATTGTCCAGTTCCAAGAGCGCATTCGAACCCGCAGAATGCATAATGGATTCCTTTTGAACAATTCCATCGATATCATCAGCACCGTATTGGAGTGCCAATTCTGCAAGATGATCGCCAATATTCATTCTGTAAGCTTTGATGTGAGGTACATTCGTCATCATAATTCTCGATATACTAATCATTCTAAGTATTTCTTGACCCGTAGCGAGTTGTGCCTCTGGAAGACGAGTATTATCTTGAAGGAAGGGGTATGGTACAAAGCACTGGAAACCATTGGTATCACTTTGTAAGTTTCTCAATTGAAGAAGATGTTGAATTCTTTGTTCAGGAGTTTCAATTGTTCCAAAGAGCATGGTACAATTGGTCGGTATGCCCAATTTATGGGCCTCCCGATGGATGTCCAAATATTCCTTTGAACTCTCTTTACCATTGCAAATGATTGCCCTTACCTCATCATTGAGAATTTCTGCTCCACCACCTGGTAAAGATGTTAATCCCGAATTCTTTAGACGTTTTAAGACTTCAGCAACTGAAATATTTGATTGTTGAGAAAGATGTTTAATTTCAACTGCTGAAAGTGATTTAATTGAAATGTGAGGGAATTTCTTTTTGACTGTAGTAAATAATTCTTCGTAGTACTCAATTGTCCAATCAGGGTGGAGGCCTCCGACTGTGTGAACTTCATCTACGACGTCTTTGTAAGTTTCAAGTTCGTTCACAAAGTCTTCGACTGAATATTCATACGCGTCTTTCGATTTAGGCCCTCTCCTAAATGCACAAAATTTGCATGCCAAGACACAAACGTTCGTTTGATTGATGTGGACATTCGAATTAAAGAACACATTCTTGCCATACATTGCATGTTTCACACCGTACGCAATTGCCCCTATTTGTGACAATGAAGGGTGGTGAAATAATAATACACCATCGTTTTCATTTAATTCATTTCCATCAATTATTTTTTGAATAATCGTATGCAATTCTTCATCGAATTGAAGTGTCGATATATTCTGTGAGAAAATGCCACGCCACTCAGGATGGGGGCTCGCCAATGGTGAAATTGGCAATTCTTCCATATGTTTTCCTAAATGCGTATCATTTTAGAATCTGTGCATAAGACCATGTCATCTGCGCACAGCAAAAAAGTTAGAAGAAATCAAAAATTTCCTAAATTCTTCAATGATGAGTACGCTACTGGAAATGGCCATAATAACAATCCAGTCTGCTTGAGTGAGTTGAGTGGTTGAAAGCAAATCTCCAATTCCAATACCGATGAACGGTATTGTAGTTGATGCAAAATGGACGATGATGAACAACAATGATAGCGAAATGAGAAGAGCCAAATTGATTGAACGGTTTGAAAACAGACCCAATTTCATCACACTATCTTCACTCGATCTACAATTCATGACATTGAATAATTGGAACACCACAAAGACAGCAAAAGTCATCGTTTGTGCTTTTTCGAAATTCAAATCGGCATAAATTTGCCAATCATTGAGAGCTTGTTCATGATAAATATTTGTTGCATCTTTACAGGCTTCGACGTTAAACGAAGCAACCGTGTCGTAGGGTCGGAGTTCACACTGCTCTATCCCTCCTCCTGCAAGGTAAAAGACCATGAGGGAGCCTGCTACCATTACTAATCCCAAATACAACATGAGCAGTTTGTCCGATGCATTTGGTAGTTTTTCATCCACTGGGCGAGGAGGTTTATCCATAACTTTCCCATGTTTCGTTTCAACGCCTAAGGCGACCGCGGGTGGACCGTCCATGAGTATGTTGATGACCAGAATTTGAGTTGCAGTAAGTGGTAAGTTCCATCCAAAGATGAATGTCGACACGACGATCAAAAGGACTGCCGCAACATTTGTTGAAACCTGATATCTCACAAAGTTACGAATATTTTGGTATATTTTTCTCCCTTCTTCGACGGCATGGACAATATTTGCAAAGTTATCATCTTGCAAAACCATGTCAGCCGCATCTTTTGCAACATCAGTTCCTTCGATACCCATGGCAATTCCAATATTTGCCCTTGAAAGGGCAGGTGCATCGTTCACACCATCGCCGGTCATAGCAACGACTTCTCCAGTGGATTGTAATGCTGTGACAATACGCATTTTGTCATCAGGAGTGACCCTGCTAAAAATTGAGGTTGATTGGGCGATTTTGACTAAATCTTCATCACTGATTTGTGATAAGTCTCTTCCATTGATGCCCATGTAATCTTTCCTGCAAATGTTAAGTTCATGACCGATAGAAACAGCCGTTTTTTGTTGGTCTCCCGTAATCATTTTGACTCGAATTCCTGCTTTTTGACATGTAAGGATGGCATCGAAGACTTCTGGTCGTGGAGGGTCAATAATGCCTACACTCCCCAAATAAACTAAGTCTTGTTCCAAAAGATCCCACTGATCCAAATTCTCTGTACCATGAACCTCTCTAGCTGCTAATGTAATGATTCGGCGTGCTTTTCCTGCAAGTTCATCATGTTTCGACCGAATGACTTCAACATCTTCTGGGGTGAGTTCAATGAGTTCATCACCGTCATATTTGTATTTTAATCGGGATTCTAAAACGAAAAATGCACCCTTTGTAAACAACCATCGCTCATTGTCTCTTGAATGAATGACTGACATTCTCTTTTTGTCACTATTGAACGTCATCTCTGCAAGCCTCGGATGGGCTTTTCTGAATTCTTTGAGAGCGCCATTCAATTTCCACCCCAATACTGCACAGGCTTGGTCAGTAGGGTCACCAGTAGCCGACCAATTGTTATCATCATCTTGGTTTATGCTTGAATTATGACACAAGGATAAACAATCTGCGAGAACTTTGTATTCGCGTGTTTTCATGAGTGAAGATAATTCCGAAGATTTGATTTGCTCGTCGTTGATAAATAAAGTTCCTACTGGTGCAATACCTTCTCCACTCACAGTATATGTTTGTTTCAAGGTAACTAAATCTTTCACAGTCATTTGATTTGTTGTGAGTGTACCCGTTTTGTCCGAGCAAATAACTGTCGTTGAACCTAATGTCTCAACTGCCTTCATACGGCGAATGATTGCTTTATGCCGAGCCATATTCCTCATTCCTAAGGACAAGGTAATCACGAGGATAATAGGCAGTCCTTCAGGAACGATTGCCACAAATATTGCGATTGCGATGATAAATTGATCAATAGCTACCTCTGTGAGTACAGCATCTGGGTCGCCTAAGGCGAATATCATCTTTACAACAACAAGGATGACTGCTACGATTAACGCAATAAAACCCAAGAATCGACCGAGTTGTTCAAGTTTTAATTCTAAGGGGGTTTTTGGAGTTTCAGCCTCAGCAATATCTGCTGCTATTTTTCCCAACTCAGTTTGCATTCCGGTGTGAACGACCAAACCTTTAGCTCTCCCACTCGATACAGTTGTGCCCATATAAGCCATGTTTTTTCGATCAGCAAGAAGCGTGTCTTCTTGGATTGAGTTTATTGTTTTACGAACGACCATCGCTTCTCCTGTGAGGGCAGATTCGTCAATTTTACAGTCTAAACTTTCGAAAATGCGAACATCAGCAGGAACGTTGAGTCCGGGTACGAGCCAAACGACATCACCTGGGACCAATTCTGTTGTTGGTATTTCACTTTCAAAATCGTTTCTTATGACGATACAATTCGATATTGATAATTTTTTGAGTGAATCCATGGCTTTGTCGGCCTGACCTTCTTGCCAAAATCCAAAATATGCGTTGGCAGTTAAGACAATAAAAATGAAAATTGCATCAGCAGGTTGGTCTGGATGAATGAGTAGAGCTACTAAAGCAGCACCCATTAATAGATAATTGAGAGGGTCATTGTATTGACTCAAAAATCGAATAAATGGATGTGTTGGCAGGGTTTCTTTTAATTTATTTAATCCATATTTTTGTTGAAATTTCAATACATCATTTTGATTAATTCCATTTTCTGAAGATTCCAATGTATGAAAACAATCGTCTATCTCCATAGAATGCCATGATTCAACGGGCATATGATGACCTATCCTAATCGGTCTTGGATTATTTGTAACTTATTATTTTGGTGGTGGATTACCAATATCGGTATTGTAAAGCAAAATATGTTGAGTATGAGATTCAACCTTTACGATGAATTGACTTAGTAGGAAGGGGTCGAGGATAATGATGGGGGCAGAACAACCTTACATTTCTGCGGACCTAGAGCCCAAGGAGTTTACCCTGCGTGTAGTGATTGTCGGCATAGTTCTCGGAGTCCTTATGACTGCTGCAAATGCCTATCTTGGGCTGTATGCTGGAATGACCGTTTCTGCAAGTATTCCAGCTGCGGTAATGTCGATGATTATTCTACGTTCAAAATTTTTCAAGGATGTTTCGATCTTAGAAAATAATTCTGTTCAAACCATGGCTTCTGCAGGTGAATCTCTCGCTGCTGGCGTCATTTTTACGGTACCTGCCCTCCTTGTGATGAACATTTGGACGAGCATTCAGTGGTTCGAAACCCTTGTTATAGCCTCCATAGGTGGTCTACTCGGCACCATGTTTACCATCGCACTTCGAAGACTGTTCATCGTGGAAGAGGCGTTACCTTACCCCGAGGGTGTTGCTTGCAGGGAAGTACTTGTTGCAGGCGAGGAGGGTGGAGATGGGGCATTAGCAATATTGTATGCACTAGGCATAGGAGGAATTTACGGATTTATGGTCAAAGGATTTGAAATCACGCATCATACTGTTGAAGGTGCAATCGATTTTGCTGCTACTCGTTTGTACGCTGGAATTGACTTGTCAATAGCATTACTCAGTGTCGGATTTATTGTCGGAATACGAATTGCATCCTTCATCTTCCTCGGTGGTGTTATCGGCTTTGGGCTACTTGTTCCAATGTATGGCTTGATTTACGGATGGCCAAATTCACCTAATTTAGTCGATGGATTCTATCTATTGTGGTCTTCTCAAATTCGATACGTTGGTGTAGGGGCAATGGTCGTTGGGGGCGTATACACGCTATGGTCAATGCGAAAGACAATTATCACAGGCCTCAGTAAAGCATTTGTTCAGACTTCAGGTAATGAACAAGATATTCTAAGAACTGAACAAGACATACCACTCAAATACGTTGCAGTTGCCTGTGGAGTTCTCGTTGTACTCACGTTCTTATTTTACTGGTGGGGCACAGGGTCATCAATTCTTGCATTGGCAGGTGCATTGTTTCTTGCCTGTGTAGCATTCTTTTTCGCTGCAGTTGCTGGATATATTGCAGGGGTCGTAGGCTCATCAAATTCCCCAGTGTCTGGGATGACGATTGCAACATTGTTGTTCACGGTTGGGCTTGTTTGGATCGTAGGTGACCTTTTGCTGGACATGAAAACTGCAGATCTAATGTACGCAACGCTCCTCATCGCCGCCATAGTAGCCTCATCCGCAGCTATTGCGGGTGATGTGATGCAAGACCTAAAGACTGGTCACATGTTGGGTGCTACACCAAAAAAGCAACAATATGCAGAAATTGTCGGAGTATTGACTGGTGCAGTTGTCATTGGGCCAGTGCTTTCCCTTTTGCACGATGCATTTCGCATTTCTCCCACGGCGTGTATGGCAAATCCTCTTCCAAGCGACCCCACATGCTCAAAGGCCTTGTTCGCACCTCAGGCGGAACTCATTGGAGCAATTGTCCAAGGGGCATTTGGCGGTGAGTTAAATCTTCAAATGGTTTTCTTGGGTGCAGCTCTAGCTGTCGCTCTCATCAGATTAAAAATGCCAGTAATGAGCGTAGCAATCGGAATTTATCTTCCCCTCGGACTTTCTGTACCTATTATGCTCGGAGGCATTTTGTCATATTTTGCTTTGCGAAGTGCTCATCTACGTATTGATGGTCACTTATCTGATGAACCTTCACAAGCCGCACAAGCGGCAGCAAAAGAAGTGGAAAGTCGAGGCGTGCTGATAGGTGCAGGCTTCATTGCAGGAGAATCTATCATGGGCGTTGTCATTGCTATCTTCATAGTAGCCAAGATTAATTTGCACGAAATTTTTGGTATTGGAACATTGGGAAACACTCTTTCTCTTGCATTTTTTGCTTGGTTTGTCTTTGTTTTCATGTGGCTGGTTACAAGGACTCTGCCTCGTGGCGGTTCGTTCTTGAGTGATTGTGCGATGATTTTTGTTCATAGTATTGGCCGATTAATACGTTCATTTTCAAAAATTGGCAAAGCCTGATAGCAAATGTTTGAAACACAAGTATCAAAGGCTTACCGACTCTTCATGAAGTTTGGATTTCAATGTCAAGCATTGCAGAATTAGAAGAGGTCGCAAGAAAATGCAGGGTCCGAATTGTCGATATGGTGTACAATGCTCAAGCAGGTCACCCTGGAGGGTCTCTGTCTGAAATCGACATTCTCGTGGCATTGTATGGTACCACACTCAGGGTTGACCCTAAAAATCCAAGTTGGGAAGATCGAGACCGATTTATATTGTCCAAAGGGCACGCGTCCCCCGGTATGTATGCCATTCTTGCTGAGCATGGCTTCATACAAGAACACGATTTAGCCTCATATCGGGTTTTAGGAGGCATCTGCCAAGGTCATGTCGATGCAAAATGGTGCCCAGGTGTAGATTTTTCAGCCGGATCGCTCGGCATGGGGCTCTCATTTGGCATGGGAACTGCTCTTGCTGCACGACTTGATGGTAGCCAAAGGCAAGCATACGTGATGCTCGGGGACGGCGAGATCCAAGAAGGCAGTGTTTGGGAAGCTGCGATGGCAGCCGTTCACCATGAACTTGGAAATCTCAATGTGATTCTAGATTGTAATGGTATTCAAAATGATGATTTTTGTGATGAACAAATGAGAATGTTTGACATCCCCAAAAAATGGGAGGCATTTGGCTGGAATGTGAAGATAATTGATGGTCACGATATGGGTGAAATTCTTGAGGGTTTGGAATTTCTGAAGAATTCAAACCAAAAGCCCAACATTTTAATCGCAAATACTGTCAAAGGAAAAGGGGTTTCGTTTATGGAAAACAATCCATCATTTCATGGAGCAGCACCAAACGACGAACAATATGCACTTGCAATGAAAGAATTGGGGGTAGAATGATGGTTCGAATGGCTGCAACTCGTGACGGATATGGGGATGCTTTACTTGAACTCGCAGGAAACGAAAGGGTCGTTGTCCTCGAAGCAGATTTGGGTAAATCAACCAAATCCCTTCATTTTAGAAAACAATTTCCTCAACGAACAATTTCTTGTGGGATTGGAGAACAAAACATGTTTCTTGTTGGTGCAGGATTAGCAGCATCTGGTTACATTCCTTTTGCGAGTACATTTGCAATCTTCACTGAACGTGGATTCGAGCAAATGAGAAACGGTATTGCAAGACCAAATTTGGCTGTTCATGTTTGTGGCAGTCATGGTGGAACGCATACAGGAACCGACGGTTCATCAGCCCAATCCATTGAAGATCTTGCCATTTATAGAACACTACCCAATGTGACAGTTTTGCACCCGTGCGATGATGTTTCTACAAAAATTCTCACCAAACAACTCGTTAATTCAAACTCACCTTCTTACACAAGAACGGCTCGAAATAAATCCCCAGTACTTTACGAAGGGAGGGAAGATGAAATTGAAATTGGTAAAGGCGTAATTCATCGAGATGGAAACGATGCAGCCATTATCGCATGTGGCATTCTTGTATCAGAAGCCTTGCAAGCGGCCGAAGAACTTTCATCCGAAGGAATTGAAGTAACAGTCATTGATATGCATACGATTAAACCACTTGACGAAGCACTTGTCCTTGATATAGCAAAAAAATGTGGCAAAATCGTCACTGCAGAAGACCATAGCATTATCGGAGGACTTGGTGGTGCAGTTTCTGAATACCTAATCGAAAACTATCCGATTCCGATGAAAAGAATCGGCGTTGCAGATCGCTTTGGTGAATCTGGTGAATCCGATGAAATGCTCAATTTACTGGGGCTGTCAGCACCTTTCATTGCAGAAGCTGTACGAAAACTCATGAATTCGTGACATATTCGTGAATGGAAGCATTGATAGAATTCTTTGATTTGCGAGATTCATGGAATTCTTTCTGGACACCGCTGATGTTGATGAAATTCGAGAAATAGCCGCATGGGGTATTCTCGATGGAGTCACAACAAATCCTTCGCTCATCAAAAAATCTGGTCGAGATTTTAAACAAGTTGTCCGCGAAATCGCTGAAATTTGTTCTGGCCCTATATCCGCCGAAGTTACAGCAATGGATACGGAAGGAATGGTCGAACAAGGTGTGGCCTTGAAAAATGAATTACCTCCTAATGTCATCATCAAAGTGCCATGCACGCCAGAAGGCCTTGCTGCTACAAAAATTTTGACAGAAAAGGGTATAGACACAAATGTAACCCTGATTTTTTCAGCATCTCAAGCACTCATGGCCGCAAAAGCCGGTGCAACCTACGTTTCACCCTTCGTCGGCCGAATTGATGATACCGGCCATGATGGGATGGAACTTATAGCACAAATCATGGCTGCATGGGATCATTATCAACCTTCAACCAAAGTATTAGCGGCATCTATTCGCCACCCTACTCATGTTCTACAATGCATGCAATTAGGGGCCCACACAGCAACAATGCCCGCCAAAATTTTTCGTCAATTGTTACAACATCCGCTAACAGACAAAGGAATTGATAGTTTCATGAAAGATTGGGCTGATGTAGAAGCTGCAGGAAATGCATGACTTCCGTAGCCAAAAGAAGCCTTCATCAAGGTGTTGGTCAAGGGCAAACCAACGGGGGAAGTCTGATGGTAAGTACATACGAGAAATTGCAACAACTTCTCGATGGCGAACTTAATATGGATGAGTTGGAAAAAGACCCCGCTCTTGCAAGTCTTGCCAATCGTTTGTATGGGATTAAAATTGCAACCGTCACGCCACAAAAAACGAGGGATATTCCTCAAGAATCTGCATCCTTCCCACAACCAACAGAACCTTCGGATTTGTACATTGAAACCATTGCTCCAGCTTTTCCGGCTGCACCAGCACCGCTCCCTATGAATGACCTACCGCCTCTTCCACAAACCTCAACCAAAAAAGGCAATCTTCTATCGAAGTTGTTTTTCTTGGGCTTCATCATTTCAGTATCGAATGTTCTTGGCCTCATTGGAATGCTGACCAACAGCCCCTGTAATCCTAACCATTATTGCCCAGTAGATGGTTACACTCGATTTAATTACCTCTATATTTTTGACATGAACGAAGGATATGCTTGGTCTCAACCAATATTGGATGGGTCCTATGGAATTCCAGATCTTGTCGCAATTTTTTGTAGTTTGATTTTATACATGTGGTTTCGTGGGAAAAAATAGGTATACTCATCGAGGCGGAGGTGTGATTGGTGTCCCATGATAAAGCGAAACGAGGGATACCTTCCAAACATGACCAGTTTAATGAATGGTATCCATTCATTGTAGAAGCTGCAGATTTGGTTGACAAACGGTATCCAATAAAAGGTATGGACGTTTGGAGACCTTATGGCTGGAAAGCCATGAAACTTATCGATGCATTAACCCATATTGAAATGGAAAATACAGGCCATGAGGAAGTGAATTTTCCACTTCTGATCCCTGAGAATCTATTGGAAAAAGAGAATGCACTTGTGGCGAGGCTAAAGAGAGCTCGAGAAGAAGATGTCGACCCTGACTCACTTCGAATGGAGGAGGAAGAAGCCGGTTTCAAAAAAGAGGTGTATTGGGTAAAGCATGCAGGTGAAAATGAGTTGGACATCCCAATGTTTTTACGTCCTACGAGTGAAACAGCAATGTACACAATGTTTCCTTTGTGGATTCGTTCTCACAAAGATTTACCATTAAAAATTTATCAGATGGTAAACACATTTCGATATGAAACGAAACAAACAAGGTCGTTTATTCGCGTTCGAGAAATCCATTTCTTTGAAGCACATACGGCTCATGTCGATGAAGATGATGCAACACAACAGATCAAAGAAGACCTTGAAATCGTCGATCGGCTTATGCATGAATTATGTTTGCCAGTCATTAAAGCAAAACGACCTGTATGGGACACATTCCCTGGAGCATGGTACACCATAGGTATCGATGCGATAATGCCCAATGGTAGAACACTACAAGTAGCATCATGTCACCATTACAGGGACCAATGGGCAAAAGCATTTGACATCTCATACGAAAATATTGACGCAGAGCAATCCTATGTTCATCAAACAACATACGGAATGTCCGAACGCTTACTCGGAGCCATCGTTGGTATGCATGGAGATGATAGTGGGCTCATCATGCCTCCCTCAATTGCTCCAATTCAAGTTGTCCTTTGCCCAATGATTCGAAAGAACGCAACAGTCGATACGATATCAGTTGCAAATGAAATCGCTTCAACACTTCGCAATTCTGGATTAAGAGTCAAGGTGGATGATAGAGATTTACATCCCGGTCAGAAATACTATGACTGGGAAATTAAAGGAGTTCCATTACGATTGGATATTGGTCCAAGGGATATCGAACAAGGAACTGCTTTTGCTGCAAAAAGAACTGGTGGGAAAGAACCCATCCTCATTTCGAACATAGCTAATGAATGTTTGCGGCTCCTTCAACAAGTATCCGAAGAATTGAGAGAGAGGGCCCATCTACACATGGAGCATGTTATCCAACCTCTTCCTCCAATCTCAAAAGTTGAAGATGATTGGGCCTTTGAGGGTGAAATTTTAGACGGTCACATTTACGAGTTGGCATTTGATGGTAGCGACGCCCATGCTGAAATTATTGAACGATTGGGAGGCTTGTCCTTTTTGGGAGACGCTACTGAACCGTATGAAAATTCAAGACCTTGCCATATGACTGGAAACCCAACAACTCGTAGAGTCTTGTTGTCAAAGAGTTACTGAACCACGAACTTGAATGTTCATTCATCTATTGAATGAGGTTTTGCTGAAGAAAATTACATTCCAAAGGATGACGGGTCAATATCAAAATCACCGTCTTTCATCATCTTTCTCATTTGTTTGTTCAATTGTCGGTTTCCACCCATGCCCTTCATCATTTTCCTTGAACGATTCCATTGACCTATTAATTCACGTACATCCTTTTCTCGGACACCAGAACCTCTTGCAATTCTTCGGATTCGGTCAACTTTGATCTTTGCGGGTTCATTCTTTTCCCAATTTGTCATTGAATCCATAATGGTACGATATCGGTCAAGGTTTTTCTGCATGCCTTCCTTTTGTGCCTTTGACATGGCACCCATTCCACCAAGAAACGAACCAGGTAAAAACGACATTAATTTGTCAATTGTTCCCACTTTCGACATCATTTCCATTTGTTTGTACATGTCATTCAAAGTGAACCTACCACTCATGAGTCGTTGAGTGAGTCGTAAAGCTTCTTCTTCATCAAGGTCCTCAGGTGCGAGGTCAATGAGGCCCTGAATATCCCCCATTCCGAGCAGTCGAGAAATGAAACGATTTGATTCGAATTTCTCAATATCTTGAATTTTTTCCCCCACACCAATATGGACAATTGGGGCCCCAGTGGCGGCTACAGCGGATAGTGCACCACCTCCTCGTGCGGTTCCGTCAAGTTTGGTTATGACGATACCAGTTACCCCTGCCAACCCATGGAAAGAGGCGGCTACTGGTCCTGCGGCTTGACCTACTTGTGCATCAATGACAAGCCATCTTTCAGAGGCCCTTGTCAAATCTGACAGATGCTCGAGTTCAACTACCAGTTCATCGTCAAGTTGATGCCGCCCTGCAGTATCAACAATAATGAGGTCAGCGGCTTTGCATTTCTCCAAACCATTTCGAACAATTGTGACGGCATCTTTAGTTTCTGGTTCACCATAGACTTCAACCGAACTGTCCTCAAGCAGTTGTTGAAGTTGGGCATAGGCACCAGGTCTGTGCACGTCGGCTTCGATCACCGCTACTTTCAATGAATGCTTTTTTCGATACCACTCTGCCAATTTGGCCGTGGTTGTGGTTTTCCCTTGTCCATACAATCCAACAAGAAGGAGTGTGGCTCCCCGTGGTTGAAACTCATGTGGAGGGCCTAAAATACGAACAAGTTCAAGATAAAGAATATTCAATGCATGGGTTTGAAGTGTTATTCCAGGTCGAGGTTCTTCTTCTCTTAATCTCTGCTCCAATCTATCGACAATTTCTTTGGTTTGCCTAATGTTAAAATCTGCTTCTTGGAGTGCTCTTCGGAGACTACGAGTCATTTCTTTAAGTTCATCTTCATCGAGTTTTCGCTTATTCTTGAGTAATCCGAGTGAACGAAAAATTCCCTTTGATAGGTTTTCAAGGGCCATCTCATGCATCCTCCTCTATGTCAGCATCTTCTCCTCGAGGTATCTTTATTTTCAATGTATCACCTTCGAAGGATGCTTTGATTGTGCTTTTTCTTGCTGGATATCGAGTCAATATTTCTTGTTCCCGCCCATGAATACTTACATACAGATGTCCCGTTTCACATCGAAGTTGGAATGACTGTTTTTCAGTATCTGGAATGTGTAATGATACAGTTTCTTCGTCATCATCAAATGTTGAAACCATTCCCCTGTGAATAGAATGATGTAATTTATCACCGAAAGAATGCGGGCCTATTGTCTGTTCAAATTCTAAGGAAGGCCCATACAAGATAGTTCCAAACTCCCTTAAAGCATCAAGTCCATTGATTTCAGTTTCAAAGACTTCAATTGTAGCAACTTGAACTTCGGATAAGATAGTGGTAAGTTCATGGATTCGCTTTTGTTCTTCCTTGTATCTCTTTTCGATAAACGGGTGGTCGATGTTAGGGGTCATTCGATTCACTAAACAAGAGGGGACATGAAGGTTGTACCTCTTTAAGGCACTATAGGCCCTTGACGTTTCATTGATTCCCATTCGTTCTGGAATGGTCACCAGTGTGAATGAACTTGAATTCGGATTACTTAATATTCTTCGAATATGCAGAACTCGATTTCTAAATCGTTCAATTTCCTCTTTCAAATCATCACTTTGTTTTCGACCAAACAGCATCGAACGAATTCCGCCAGAAATTCGCAACATTCGGAGTAGGCGGTCTGTCCAAGTATCGATGATTTCAGGAAGAGATAAGAAACGAAGTGTGTGACCTGTCGGAGCGGTGTCAAAAATCACAACATCCCAATAGGGATTTTCCATGTGGCGCAACAGTTCATCGAATGCCAAAGCTTCATCGAGACCAGGAAACAAAAGTTCGTCCGATTGAATTTCAGATTTCATCGAATTTAATTCTTCGCGGGCTCCAGGGTCCATAAACATGGATAGCCCAGACAATTGTGGGCTGCTCATTCCTTGGATTGCAGTATCTAATTTTGGCAAAAGATCCCCCAATCTACCCTCAGGATTCATCTCAACACCGTAGAGTGATGTTGTTCCTTCAACGAGTGTTGGTTCTGATGAAAGGTGAACCCCAAGTGAATCAGAAGTCGAGTGTGCTGGGTCGCTTGAAACAAGCAATACTTTCAGTCCGCAATCCGCGAGCCATAATGCGGTAGCAGCAGAAGTTGTCGTTTTACCAACGCCTCCCTTTCCCCCAAAGAGTAGGAGTCTCGCCATAACACGCCGACAAACTGAAACCGTTTGAACTCAACGCTTACACCTAAAGGTATGTAAATTGAAAGTTGTTGGTTTCAACCGTGGCATCCGAAGTCGTTCTGTCTCAAATCGCCATCATCTTACCACTTGTTGGCATGAGTTTTGGCTGGAAAGGCGTTATGACAAAATATGCTGGATTTTATGACACTCAGACAGCTTGGAATCAAGTATTTTGGGGACTTTTGCTCGGAGCCATGTATGGGTTACTTGCAAGTTCATTTATTCTTGAGCCTGCTCTTGCGGGCGCCTACAATGGGATAGAAGGTGAATTCAATATTTTTAACGTGGTCATTATCGTTTTACTTGTGAGCATTGGAGCACATTTCATGCTCATCCGGAAAAAAGTTCGCCATCATCATTCCCAACCAACCAGCGGTTGGGCTTTGGGATTGTCGCTGGGTGCCATGGTTGCAATGTTTTTTGTTGCGAGAATGTTTTTGGAGGCTGGGTTAACAAGTTCATCATTCCTTAATGCTGTGGTCTTTTGTATCGTTTCACCACGGGCAGAAGCTCTAATCACTTGTTATCATGGTCATTTAATGCTTCAAGGTCGTCGTTGGGGGGCAGTGATTCGTACTATGGCATGGAGAATGGTTCTCATTGTACTCCTCGTCAGTGCAATCGATTTTTATTACACTTGGCTCTTCATTCTCCCGTTTTTATTTCTCTTTCAATCAAATGCAAATTCTTGGATCTGGGATTCAATCCCAAAAGAATCAAGACGAAGATTACGTCGTATTTGGGCCCAACAATCAAGGCAATCAAAACAAAAAATCAACTTCTCAAGCCATGAAGAAGAGTGAAAAATTGAGCAATTGTTATACAATTGGTGCATAAGCATCGTCCATGGCATCTTGCCGTTATTGTAACAGCGTCACTTTACCGGGTGACAAAATATGTTATAATTGCGGTAGAGTCATCGCCTCCAACCGTGAAGGAGGATATAGGTTAGAACAACAATTCGACGAGGGAAGTAAAGATTCTACCTTCATGATGGCAAAGCAGCCAAGGCAAAAAGGCATTGTGATGACAACATCAGGCAGAGAGCGAAATATCTTCAAGCGCCGAAAAAATCGGTTCAGAAGCTTAGCACTTGTTGCATTCATTGCATTCGTCTTACTATCCCCACAAGCAAGAGAAGCCTTGCTTGGGGAGTTTGACAGTATTGATGAGTTCATCGCATCAGCAACTGCGACCTACCTGCCCTATCCGGTTGATGCGACGTACACTGTATCGAAAACGAGCATTGTCAAAGAATTTGAAGGATATGGTGCGGAACGAATTGTATTACCGCCCAAACTAACGAGTAACATGAATTCGAATGCTTTGTTTCAATACGAGGATGGCAGTACTGAAGAAAGTCTCGTCATCCAAGAGACGCTCAAAATTGAAGTCATTGTCGGTTCTGAACGATATAACATCCCCGTCAATGGTGTCCCTCATACATATTACGACGGACTTGGTTCTTCATCCCCAATTACCGCATCCGATGGAACCAAAATTTGGCATCCAGGCGTCTTCGATGAATCAATGCCTCCTGAAGATGAAAAATATTATTGTAATGTTGCAAATTGCATTATGATTCAACCTGCATTCAACGGAGCAGTGACTGCATCGTATACTTTTGAGGCAACAATTTCCGCAACATCGTATTCTTGGTGGGACCATTCAAGAGTCGATAGTCGAGTACCTGGCCCAGAATTTGGCATCAATGTAGACAATTCGGGAACAATATCGGATTATGCATTACGTTCAAGTGGCTTAGCCGCTGATTTTTCGAACAGTCAACATTATCCAAACAGTTATGGTGAATACAAAATCGATTCCAACCCACAAGAAATTGTTTTTGCATCTGCACAAATTTCACAACGAATTCCAGAAGGTTTGCAGGATAATGCATATGCATTTGCAAGGGCTACGTTTGATTTTTTACATGAAAAAGTAGCCTATGATAAATTCGCCCCAGTTGAAGATCCTCGGTCAGGAGCCGAATGTTTAGCAGCATCCAAAGGGGATTGTGATGAACAAACCAATGCGTTCTTGAGCATACTCCGTACAAAGGGCATTCCCGGTTGGTATGTATTTGGCTTACTGAATGATTACACTTTTAGTGATATTGGTTGGGAAGCCCATGCTTGGGGTTATATTCAATTGCCGTTGAGCGATGAATGGTGCGAAAACAAGGGCATCACCCTCGCAAGTTGTTTTGTGAATGCACAGGTCGATGTCGTGAACAATAAATGGCTCCTATCCACAACCACCGCATATGTCGATTGGGTTGAAGAATTTGAATCAATAGATGCTGAAAATGTATACAATTATTATCGCCCTAAATACCCAGGAAGTTTTGATCGAGACAGGATTTTTTCCACAGTAGGCAATGTTGATTTTGCACAAGGCAGTTTCCAAGTCAAAAAATACCCTGAATATTTCTAACAGAGGAATGTATATGCGAATTATCATTGGTGGGGCAGGGCGAATTGGTTTCGAACTTGCACGAACATTGAGACTACAAAATCATGATGTTGTTCTTATTGACAACGATGCAAGGGCAATCAAGAATGCTCAACAGCTCGATGTACTTGTCATTAATGGTGACATTACAGCCAGAGAAAAGTTGCAAGAAGCTGGCATTAATACGGCAAGAGTGTTTATTGCAACCACAGAATCAGATGAAACGAATTTGATTGCCTCGATGCTCGCGGAACATGAGCATAATCTCACAGATGTCAATAAGCAACTTCTAAGTATAGTCCGAGTAAAAAATCAAAAATATGTTGCCGAACAAAATCAAGGTTATCTAGTCGAATGGGCAAAAGTCAACTATGTTATTGATCCAACTGATATTATGATTGAACGCTTACATGCAGGTCTAACTTCTGGACAAGCAGACCAAGTCGTTCATTTTGGTCACGGAGCATACATTGTAGAGATAGACGTAGCACAAAATGCTACCCACCTTTTTGGTTTATCGAACAGAGAAATCAAAGAAAATTCGGATGTCGATATGCCACCTATTCTTGCAGTGAAGAAAAGAGACGGTAGAATGATGTTGTATGATTCATCGTATCGCTATGAATACGGCGATACCTTGGCTGTATCGACGGTTGGGATAGATTCACTCAATACCATCATGACCGTGTATGGTCATGAATCACAACCTTATCCAGACACGCCTAAAGTCGTCATTTTTGGTGCTGGAAATATGGGGCAGAAAATAGCTGCTGATTGGTTAGACCAGGGTGCCAAAGTGACAGTAATTGAACGGAATTTGCATCTTGCAAATCAACTCGTTGCGTCCGATTCGGGGATGAATCAGGACCTTGAAGTGATTCATGGCGACCATTTGGACAAGACAATTTTGTCCGAAATTTCAATAGAAAACTTTGACTTCGCTATATCTGCTTTGGAAGACGACCATGATAACATTGCAGCATGTTTGTTAGCTGCAGACAAGGGTGTAACTCGCACAGGATTAGTGTTGTTTGATTCCGACCTTGTCCGCGTAACAAAACGAATGGGCATCACCTTTGCAGTCGATCGAAGTCAAGTAGCCGTTGACCAAATTCTTAACATCATCCATACAAAGGCAAGCGGTTCATTTGGTAAATTGTCGGAAATTAGCGACTACGCTGGCCTAAGCGTCACGATGAATGAATCATCAAATATGGCAGGTAAACCAATTGAAGAAATCAAAAAATTGGATTGGATGCGGTTGGCATTTATTCAAAGAAGAAATCTTGCAGGTGAATGGGAATCGTTCCTTCCAAAAGACAAGAAATCTATCATCGAAGGTGACCGACTTGTTGTCTTCACATCTCACGCAAAAGCAAACGACGTTCAAAAGAAAATTTAGGTGTCATCATGCGAACAGATGTCCTGAACATGATTCTTGGCTATACACTTGCCTTGCTCACAATACCAATTGTGTTGATAGGTGTGGTTTCATGCTTCATCGATTCTTGGCAGTTTGCTGCTGTTACATTTGGCATCCCAGCCTTGATGTGTGGATCACTAGCAGGATTGATGATTGGAACATTTACCCGAACTGATTCTAAAAATCGTGTTCGAGATCGAGAAGCCTTTGTCGCTGTCGGACTGATGTACCCAATTGCAGTCCTCATTAGCGCTATTCCTTTTTGGTTTGGAGGCATGTTTGTTGGACCATTTGAGGACGGTGCGACACTGAACGAAATGTTGCAAGGCGCTGCATTTTCTTGGTTTGAAGCCATGTCAGGATACACGACGACAGGGGCAACTGTCATCGACATTTCCACCAGTCCAATGTGTTTTACTATGACCGCTGCAGATGACTGCATTTTTGCTCAATCTCGAGGTTTGCTTCTTTGGAGGTCGATGACCCAATGGCTTGGTGGCATGGGAATCATTATGCTTGGTATGATGATTTTGTCTTCTAAAATCGGGGGTGGAATGGCATTAGCAAGAGCTGAATTAACAGGTCCAACCGTTTCCAAACTCCACCCGTCTTTTCGTCAAACTGCCTATGCCTTGTGGGGTTTGTACTTTATTTGCACCATGATGCTTTTTCTTCTGTTGTTTGGCATTGGTGATTTGAGTTTTTTCGATGCAGTCAATCACGCATTAACAACAATGCCTACTGGAGGATTTTCAGTTCATGATGATAGCATTGGGTTTTACAATTCCGCAATCGTTGAGACGATTATTATCGTGTTCATGGTGATTGCAGGAATCAATTTTACATTGATTTGGCTTTTGACTCACAAAAGAGCAAAAGAGGCAATTTCTGATGAGGAATTAAAATCCTTTATTCTTTACCTGTTCACAGCGACAACAATCATATTTTTGGTTCTCTACAAATGGCAGGGAGATTGGCAAGGATCAATTCGTTCTGGGCTGTTTAATGTTGTCTCAATCGGAACATCAACAGGTTTTGGCACCGATGATTATGTGCTTTGGCCAGTAGCAACACACGTCATTCTTTTCTTTTTAATGATCATCGGTGCTTCAGCAGGTTCAACTGGTGGTGGTCTCAAAATTCTAAGAATTGGTCTCGCTGCAAAACTTGCTCGAAGAGAAATATCAAAAATAGCACAGCCAAGAAAGGTTCACCAAATTCGGTATAACAACAAACCAATTGATGACTCATATCTTAGCCTCATCATTGGAATGCTTTTGGTGTGGGTAGGATTGTTTGCATTTTCAAGTCTCATTTTAGCATTTTATATGCCGGACTCATCTTTGGAAACAATTGTTTCCATTGTTGCATCAAGCTTAGGAAATACTGGCCCAGCATTAGGCGACTATGGACCAAGTTCAACATGGGAATCAATGCCAATACCAGTCTTAATCTTCACTTCAATTCTAATGTGGTTTGGTCGTCTCGAATTACTTACCGCAATTCTCCTCTTGAGTTTCAAAACCTGGAAAAAAGAAGCAAAGTCTGATGCTGAAATACAAGGCGTAGCCCTTGTCAAAAAGATACTCCAAGGTAAAGAAAATAACGATTAAAACAAGGTCATTTGACCTGTTGAAGAGCCATCATCTTCATCGCTTGATTCATCAGGTACTTCAATATCTTCAATTTCAAGTTCCACGGCCTCTTGCACAACTTTTTCAACGTTATTTTGATTGTAAAGAAGATATATTTCCTTCGCAGATTGTCGATTTGAGGGGATATCAGTAAGAGCCACATGCTCTTCAGCAGTTAATCCAAGTTCATAAGAGAATGAAAACTGATTCGGATTTCCAATTTGGTGAGTTGATGAATGCAATATTGAAAGGAGGGGAAGTAATTCCTCAATTGCTGTATTATCAGACATTCCACTCAATTTGCTTAATTGTTCTATCAAATTTGGTTTAATGGAATGAAAACGATTTGAAAGATATGTTGGATAACGAGGATACAACTTTTGTTGCAACGATGTTGAATTTGCTACACTTGCAGACAGAGAGGTTAGGTGTTGAGACCAATATGTTGACCTGTGGGCAGTATTTCTATAACGACTTGAAAATGCTTTATCGGATTTAATCAATGCTTTATCGGCTCTATGAATTGATTTATATTCTTTGAAAAATTGTGAATTGTTCCAATGGACCCAATCAATAAATGTTGATTCATCTTTATCTATGGTCCTTAAAATTCGCACTGCTTCTTTGCAGGTGTTAGATTTGTATAATGCCTCTAATCCTGGAAATAATTCAATGGATAAATCCCTTGGATTTGACATGACATAATTTTGTACATCTGCTGCTTGTAGTTTTGATTCAAGTCCCTCTGTAAGGACTTGTAAATCTCGTACAAGTGCCCTAAGATCGCCTGGATTGTATTTCACCAATATTTCTATGGATTCATCTGTAAAATCGACGTGTTCATCTCGTAAAATTTTCTTTGCAATTCGTCGTAAGGATTCTTTGCTCACTCGCTTAAATTTAATAATTTCAAGATGCTTCGAAAATCGTTCCTTTGCAGATCTCCAATTCGATTTTCCCCAGAATCGTTGTTCATCATTACATGCTAAAATGACGGGTTGTTGAGTTTTTTCAAGCAAATGAAGAAGTTCTGCTTTTCCCCCTGAATCACCTTGTTGGATGCCTTCAATTCTTGATTCAAGCATTTCTGATGATACTCTTTTTTCGCTAGCCCTTCGAAGTCCACCAGTGAGGTGGTCAACTTCATCAAGAAGAATAAGTGTCTTTTGTTGAGGTTGATGAGGGTCGTGGAACAAAGAGCGGTGAGTTGAACCAAGTGTTGCGGCTTTTCGTATCGCTGTAGCATTCCGTGAATCGCTTGCATTTAATTCGATAACTGTCCAGCCCATATCTTGAGCTATCGCTCTTGCAATCGATGTCTTTCCTACACCCGGTGGGCCAATGAGGAGGATGCCCTTTTTCTTCGGTGAACCGTTTTTCCATTTGTCCAACCATTGTCTAATTTTGGTTCGTTCAGGTTCATTGCCTTCAAGTTCAAGTTCTGTTCGTGGTCGATGTCGTTCGGTCCAATCACTTGCGACATCCATGATGGAACCAAATAGTCGACAGTTCATAATATTGGTTTCGATTATTGAATCGAAGCTACTTGCTTCAATAAGTCATCGATGTTTATTCGCTCTTGAGAACCATCATCTCGATGCCGTATGGTAAAGGACGAATCTTCAATGGTTTGGTGGTCAATGGTGATACAATAAGGGACCCCAATTTCATCAGCACGGGCATACCTTCTTCCGATTGACCCACTTCCATCATATGTTGCAAAAACCCCAGTTTGAGAAAGAAGTTTTCTGTGAATATCCTTAGCGATTTCATCCATGCCATCCTTTTCAAAAAGTGGTAAAACGCAAACATCTATGGGTGCAACAGACGGTTCAAATCGAAAATAAGTGTACTCCTCTCCTTCTTTTTCTGTTTCATCATACGCATGATCGAGGATGTGCCATATAATTCGGTCGATACCGAAGGCGGGTTCTACAACATGAGGCGTAAACCATTCTCCTGATACCTTCTCTTCTCTTTGGTCCCTCTTCACATGTTCCTCCATAATAGTCAAAACTGTTCCATCATCGGTGGTGAATTCGATTGGAAATGTGCAATCGGAAGATAAGTCCAGAATCATCGAATTCACTTCTTGAGCGTATTGTCGAAAAGCTGGACCAGCAGTGGCCATATTCATTGCCCAACCATCGATGACCTGAGTTTGTGGGGTCTCAAATTCTCTTCTTGCCCGAAGTTGTTTTCCCGTATATGTTTCATGAGCCTCGAGGTCAAAACAACCTCGATGGGCAATACCAACACATTCTACCCACCCGAATGAACCAAAAATTTCTGCGTCCCAACAATCCTGGGCATAATGTGCCATTTCGTTTTTCTTATGTTGTCGAAAACGTAGAAGAGAATCATGTATTCCCACATGATGTAAGAAATTGTATGTCTGTATCATAAAATGGGCGACGGTTGGATGGCGAATGATACCACGTTCAAGAGCATCTCCAACGCTCATTTGGAGTTCGCCATGTTCATCCGAAATGAGTACAAGTGTTTGTGCTTGCGAAGAACTGAAATCATAGGAGTATGTGCTATCAGGATCAATAAAATACTCTAACTCAGCCATATTGAATTCTCTTAATCGAATCATCCCCTGACGAGGGGAAATTTCATTCCTGTAACCTTTTCCAATTTGAACTGCACCGAACGGCAATTTTTCTCTGAAGTGCCTGTATAATGTAGGAAAAAGAGTGAACATACCTTGTGCTGTTTCTGGCCTCAAAAACCCTGCTTTTCCAGAACTCCCCACACCGATTGAGGTATTGAACATGAGATTTTGAGCTCGAATATCAGACCATGTTGATTGACCACAATCTGGGCATGTGGGAGAGAGTTGGCTAAAAATTGATTGAAGGTCGCCAAGGGATAGGGCGTCTGCATCAAGTACATGCTCTTCGATTAGCGTATCTGCCCTAGATGCTTCACCGCAATGTTTGCAATCAACCATGAAGTCAGTAAATTCTGAAACATGGCCGCTTGCTTCTAAAACTGAATAGGGCGTTATTGTAGGAGAAGAAATTTCGACAATATCACCTTGGGAGAGCCAATGATGTAGCCATTGTTGCTGTATTTTGTTTCGAAGACGACCTCCAACTGGGCCAAAATCGAATAGACCTTTGCTTCCTCCGTGAATTTCAAATGCAGGGAGAATGACACCTCTTCTCTTGAGCAATCCTTGAAGGCGCTCGAGCCTTTCTTCAGAGAATGTAGATGTGTCGGGCACAGTATTTCGACTGGTCCGTTGCCTATCAATTTGACCTTAAATTTGCCAATCATTTGAAGAATTACATAGAATTAAATGGAGGTTCAACTTTCAAAGTTCATGGGACAGTCCATGGTTGCCATCACGATGGATATGTGTACCGGATGCGATATGTGTATTCCTCACTGCCCATTTGAAGCCTTGTTGCCTCTTGCAAAAAATCCAGGGCATCGCAAGCACCAAAAACGACCCGTCATCGTTGTAGAAAATCATTGCGTAGGTTGCCTTTCATGTATTGGATCCTGCCCAACCAATGCTTTGTATGAAATTGAAATACCTGTTGCAGCGAGTGGAAGTCCGCTTCTACATGATTCAAGTCAACCTGATGTTGAGCAAATTCAACGTTGGAAACGGAATGGACTCGGTGTCGCTTGACATTCTACCTAATTTGTTTGAATACAAAGGCATCATCTTCATATATTCCTTTCGTCCGCTCAACAACAACGGATAAGGCGGGAAAAAAATTGGCAAAAGTAGAATATCTCAATGATTCTCTTTCGACCGAGGTATTGCTTGCTGAGTTATCCCAACCCGTTCGTAATTGGTTCAAAGATACATTTCCAGATTTTACGGCTCCTCAAAAATTGGCTATTCCGTCAATTATGAACGGTGACCACCTTTTGCTTTGTTCACCAACTGGTTCAGGAAAAACACTTACCGCCTTTTTATCCATCATTGATAAATTGGTTCGCCTTGCTTTGGATAATAAACTTGAAAACCAAATTTATGCTGTTTACATTTCACCAATTAAGGCATTAGCGAATGACATTCAGAGGAATCTTATAGGTCCACTCAAAGAAATTTCTGAAAAATATTTACCAGATCGAGCCCAAGAAATTCGCGTTGGCCTGCGAACAGGAGACACATCGCAATCAGAAAGGCAAAAGATGCTGACAAAACCACCTCATATTCTGATCACAACTCCCGAAAGTTTAGCCATAGCCATTACAAGTGCTAAATTTCAACCGATTATTTCGAATGTCGAATACATTATTCTCGATGAACTCCATTCACTCGTACCTACGAAACGTGGCGTTCATTTGTCGCTTACCCTATCTTTGCTCGATACCTTGTTGCTTCAGCCAGTGCAAAGAATTGGTATCTCAGCGACTATGGAGCCCTTAGAGACAGTTGCAGAGTATCTTATCTCCAGCCAAGATGACACCACAAGGGGAAAGGAGAACAATGTAAAAATTGCTAAAATTTCTGGTTCAAGGGAATTGGATTTAGACATCTTGATAACTCATCCAAAGTTTAGTGACTTACCTGTTCTCAAAATTTTGGATTCAAATGTAGAGGCCATCGCCGACCTCATTTCGGCACATACAACGACTTTGGTTTTTGCAAATACTCGTAAAATGACTGAGACATTGGTTCAAAGATTACGACCTTTCTTGGGAGATTTGGTCGCTGGCCACCATGGTTCAATGGACAAAAAAATACGCTTAGATGTTGAAAGGAAACTAAAGTATGGACATTTGAGAGCTGTCGTTACTTCTTCTTCTCTCGAAATGGGTATTGATATTGGGTCTGTTGATTTGGTCGTACAAGTAGGTTCACCTGGAGATATCGCTACAGCACTACAACGAATCGGCCGAGCAGGTCACCATGTTGGTGGAATACCAAGAGCTCGATTTTTACCAACGAGCGTCGATGACCTCATCGAATTGGCAGCCTTGCAAGCCGCAATTCAAACTGGTGACATGGACCTTCTTGATTTCCCAGAAAACTGCTTGGATGTTGTAGCACAATTTGTCCTTGGGCTTGTCATTATCAATGACTTAGATATTGATGAGGCATTTGAAATTATCAGCAATTCTTGGTCATATCGAAATTTTGAGTATGATGATTTTATTGAAGTTCTTGATATGCTTGAGGATGAACGACGCATTTGGGTGGATTGGGAAGAAAATATCTATGGTAAAAGAGGCTATTCTCGAATGATTTACTACACAAATGTAGGAACCATTGCACCAGATAATTCGTACCTCGTCTTCAATGCAGAAGGTTCAATTTTAGGCCAGTTGTCTGGCTCATTTGTTGCCAATTTGAGAAATGGAGACGTCATTCTATTGGGTGGTTCCACCTATCGAGTTACGAATATTCTTGGAACGAGGGTAAACGTTGCTTCCGTTACAGGACATAGGCCTACGATTCCATCTTGGTCCGGAGAAGCACGGTCTCGTAGCAGGGAGTTGTCAAATTCACTCTTGCAACTTATTCATCATTGCATTGTTGCGTTAAGGCGACAAAACGATCCGCGGCTTGTTCTTCGGGATGCATATGGACTTTCAAATGAAGTAGCAAATGCAATAGCAAGACATCTTGAAGAACATAGTCTCGATTCTTACCAAGTACCAGATACTGAAAGAATATTGGTTGAACAAGTTATCTCTGGACCTTACCCCACCTATGTCATCACGACATGTCGAGGTCGTGGATTTAATACAGCATTGGGTTATTTCATGGCGGGGTTGGCTGAATCTCAGAATATCAACGTCATTGAAATGTCCTTCGATGAAAACGGCTTACTTGTAAAAACATCTGCAGACATTGACCCTAACTCAATGTATCATTCTTTCACATCGAATAATCATATCGAAGTCATCGAGAGATATGTATTGAATTCCCAAGTGTTCAACAAAAGGTTCAGAGAAGTTGCAGGACGTTCGCTTATTGTTCCAAAACGTATAGGTGCAGATGAATTAAGTCCTCAACAATTTCAACAAAGAACCGATGCTTTGCTTACGAAACATCGTACAATTGAAGATAGTTTACTCATCAAAGAGGCAAGAAATGAAATTATGTTCTCAGATATTGATATGAAGAGCCTGACTGATTTCCTCAACGCCTGTGATGAAGGGAGAGCAAGAATAGTACACACCCGTGTAACTATCCCCTCTCGTTTGGGAATGTCGCTCTATATGTCTGCATTTGAAGATTTATTGGCAATGAAAACCAGAGCATTTTTGGTTAAAGATATCGACCCAGAAATTTTACAACGGCTCCTTGGTACCAGATCGCTGGCAACGCAACTCAATCAAGAAGAATTAACTCAATTTTTCATCGAAAAAACTCCAGTTCCAGTCAATGCAAAAGGTCTTCTCCATCTTATGAATCATGGAGGCGGTCTCGACAGAGAATTCCAGAATCCTCTTTATCGAGAAAAATTACAAGGTATAGAAATTGAAACTATTCGTGGCTGGGTGGAAGAACTTTGTCAAATTGGAAAAATAACAAAGTTGGATGGCACGGGTGCTAGTGAACTCGACGGTAAGTGGTTTAGCAATTTCATGGCTGAAATTCATGGGACATTGGGGTGCCTTGTTTCAAATGGTGGTAAAGAAGTTGATGATTTAACTGAATTACAAACCCGAGGTTTGACCTATAAAGTGGCAATTTCTTTTGATAAGACAACTCCTACGAAATGGAGAGACGAAACATTAGGTGACCCGAAGGAAGCCATCCGAGTCAAAATTATCGAAATGTTAGGTTCCGAAGGACCCAAAAAACTTGATGAGTTGGTCGACCGACTACCGTTTCCTCAATCACTTGTCGAGAAATTGCTGTATGAATTGGAAATGAAAAATGTCATTTCAATAGGTTTCTATCGTCAAACAGAAGATGCAGAATATATATTGAAAATCGACGAGCATCGTTTAACCGGAGGAGAAGAAGAAGTCATTGAATATAGATATGTGCAAAATATGATTTTGGACAAATCCTTTACGATGTACTCAGATTCTTCGATTTTCGAAAATCATGTATTCTTTCAAAAACAACAAGAACTTCTCTACCGAATTCATGATTTTTCATTTGCTGATTGGAATGACATGCAAATGGATAGTGATGTCATCATGGGACGAGTGCTCCATAACCGAATAGGTTACACAACGAAATCCAACATTCCGATGCTTTTAGGACTCAAGCCAGACCCATGGATTGGCCCAATGGAACAAGAATTGTTGGACAGATTACCGGAACATGAAAATATTACCCGCCAAGAATGGCTCGCGGATTTTCCCAAAGGTGACGACTTCAAAAATCTCCAACGTGAAATAAAAAATGCCATTCTAAATTTGGAACGGCAAATGCTTGTCGTGAAACAATTTGAAGAAGTTCAAGGTAGAAGAAGACGGTTATCTCTATTCCACAAAGTACATCAAAATTACAAACCACTCTCATTCGGTGACGCACTTATTGATATCATTCGCAGAATGGGGCCTATTAAAGCCAACACGCTTCGATTTTACATTTCAAGAAGTTTTGAAGAATTGGTGATGGAACTCAATACCCTTGAATCATCTGGCAAGATATCTCGAGTTATGGCATTGGTACCCGAGCCGGAAGCGTTTTTTTGTATTCCGAGTGATGTCGAAATACTCTATCAGCCAAGAAGAGAAGATAGAACAATGCGTATTTTGACACAATCTGACCCGTATGTATCACGATTCATCTGGGATGTACGAGCAACATTGGACAAAGGTTGGTATCTTCCAGTGTTCAAAGGAGTTGATCCTGTAGGAAAGGTGCTTATGTTCAAAGTCAATGACTATCTCGAGATTAAAGATGTTCACATGCCTACTGCATATGTGGAAGAATTTTGTGAAGTATTTGAACAGTTATTGTTTAATTATTCATCTCAACTTATTGATGTTGCAGTTATCACAAATTTCAATGGAGAACCCATTACGGAAGCTGAAGAAAATATCATACAATCGCTTAACAATATTGGATTTAAAATCACCGGGGAACGAATGATTCGTGGTGCTGTCGTTGACCCGCAACCTCGAGAAATTGCAGAAAGAGCACTCTTTTATCAACATAATATACATCAAACAACACGATTGGAACACGAAATGGCTGCATTAAAGAAAATTGAAGAAATTCGAGATGACTTTGGTTTGCGTGGAAGATGTGAAGTTTATCGAGTCGACCTCAAAAGTATGGCGAACGCCAATCGCCTGCATCAAGGTATTAACCTACGTGGTCACCAAGTTTGGGCTTCCTACGAACACTTCCAAAAACTCCTAATGATACGCAATGAAAATCCAGAAGAAGATTTGTGGGACATTGTAGATTTCTTCAAAACAAATACCGATCCTAATATTTTCAAAGAACGTCATGCGTTAACTCAATCAGAATTCCGAAAATTGGTTCAACCACTCATTCGCACTGGTCATTTGGTACAAGATTTTCGAGGGGGCTTTAGAACAGTCCAACCAATACCAAAAACAGACCCAAGTGAACTTCGCAAAGAATACATTCGAGATCTTGTGTCAGAGTACCCTGTTATCACCTTGAAACAACTTATCCGATTAGCAGGAACTCCGTTCAAACCAGAGGAATTAAAGGCAGTTCTCAATGAATTTGAACATGACGAAACACTCATCAAGGGTTTTCTCATCGAGGGTGTGCATGAAGTTTGTTGGGGTCGAAAAGAAATGCTTTCCGAAGCTAAAAATATTCCACCGATTCGAGATTTTGTTTTGCCCCCATCAGACCCCATAGCACCATATTTTGCAGATGTATTGAAAGAAAAATTCGGTTTCGGTTCGGCCTATTTGGTATTTAAGAATGCAGAACCGGTTGCTGCATTTAAAGCAAATACAAGAAATAAAATCATCGAAATTAAAGATTATGAAGGCTCAGAAAAAGCGTGGAGAATCGTAAAAGAATTCGCTTGGGAACATCAAATGCCACTTGAATCAGAGATCAGAATCGGTGGAAAACGATTGCAATAATGAGTAAAGTCATTTTACCAACTGCTTAATAGCACCGGCATACAAGCAATATTCATGGGAAGAAGTCACGTAAGTGGGTCAACTCACATTCGAATGGTACTTGTCGTTGCGTTGTTTTTATTCCTACCAATGAGTAACACCACGATATTGGAAGCAAAAGCAGGTGATATAACCGAAATCGAAGTTCTGCATACCGTCATCCATCCAGATACAAACATCACCTACCATTTACTTTCTGAAGGTTCGTGGGAGGATTCGGCGAATGTTGCAAAGTCCTTGGGAGGTTTTCTTGTTACCATTGATAATGAAACTGAGGAGCAGTGGATCTTCGATACGTTCGCGTTTTATGGAAATCAAACCCGTCACCTTTGGATAGGATTACACGATTCAAAAGTTGAAGGTGAATTTGCTTGGCATGATGGCACTCCATTCATTTACAGAAATTGGGGGGAAGGTCAACCAAGTCAAGGTGGTGATGAAGACTACGTCCATATCACAGGCACCAACATGGGCAATATTGAACCAGGAACATGGAACGATTTGGAAAACGACCCTCAATACTTTCCTGTCTACGGTGTTGTCCAAATCGGACTAGCAGCTGATTATTCTCTGCAATTTTCGGGTGAAGATTATATCGAAAGCGAGCCTCTCAACCTAACGTCATTGGATCATGAATTGACACTTTCTGCCGATATTTATCCTTACAGTACCACCGCAACACAATTTATCTTCATGAATGCGGATTATGGATTTGGAATGTATTTGTCGAATGGCTATCTCGCTTATTCAGATGAATACTCATTATCGAAAAACCCTAAAGCCAATGCGAATCTTAGTCACAAACTTCCAATCAACCAATGGTCAAATGTTGCAGTAACACTAACTGAAGGAGTCGGTGGAGGGTTTTACCTCAATGGGGAACTGATTCAAAATATTTCATCTTCAGATGCACAAATTCCACTTGGTGATTTTGGTTCAAATGAATGCTACGAACAAAATTTAGAATGTGATGAATTCATTATTGGAAAAATGGGTGCTGCTTGTGACTGTAACTACTTTGATGGACTTATTGATAATATTCAAATTTCATCGACTGATTTCGGAAAATTCAACGGAAGTCGGTTAAATCAACTATCATTGCCAAAGAATGGCGATTACATCGCGCAATTTTACTTCAACGAAGGTTCAGGTCCATTCACACTCTCAAAGCAACAACATAATGGCACAATTTTTGGTGCCTCGTGGGTTTTGCCGGATGGTACAATTGTTGCACAAGTTGTTGAATTATTTAGCGACGAATACATCGAACTTGAAGACATAAAGAAAGGTGACATTCATATCTATTACATCGAAACCCCAGACTTCACAAAATCCCTTTCTTTTTTTGCATATTCTGAACTCATCTGGAACTGGGAGGGAAATTGGGAAGACCCATCGTTTGTCGTGTACACATCTGAAAATGAAATGCCCACACAATGGACTTACCAAGAACGTATTGAAGATGAATTTGGATATATGGGCTTCTTGTATGAGTGGCCAGAACAAGGCCAAACTTGGTTCTTGTTCGAAGCGTTAGAACCGATAGAATATCTTACCCTTGGCGTTAGTTTGGTCGAAGGCACTCCACCTCCCGATTTGGAAGATATGACTGAATTACAAGAAGGAATACCTGTTCCATCGCAGTCTGTAAGGATGAGCGATGATTGGAGCACCGCATTTACTGGAATGCTTCATTATTACGTCAATGTTACAGAACCTTTGGCTGATTTGAGAATTCGAACATATGGTGGAGAAGGAAATGTAGATTTGGGTATTTCATATTACACTGTTCCGGATCCATTTGACGAATGGTTTTACTGGGACGGTGACATTGGAATCCCTGAGGCAAACGGTGAAGTTGAAAATCAAAAATTGAAACAAGATTGGTCTTCAAATATGGGTAATGATGAGGAAGTTCATCTCTACGATGTGGAGCCAGGATTGTACTACATCACTGCGTACACCTACAGGAGGGCCAACGATTTCACAATCGTAGCAGATTTCACGTATCCTCCATCCAACATTGAACCTGAAACGGCGATTCAATTAATTCCGGGAGAAAAATATGGCTTACTCAGTGGTTACGATGAGTTGTATCAATATTTCAAAGTCGATGTTCCAACTGGAACTGAGCGACTTGTTGTTGACCTATCTGATGGAAAAGGTGAGGCTTCGCTCTACATGAGACTTGACCTCGCCCCCACAGAGACAGAATATGACTATCATTCTAATTCTCCTGGTGCTGGTGATAAAATAGCATTCAACGATCCAACGCCCGGAACATGGTACATTCTACTATCAACCCCCACGATTTTTTCCGGGGTAAATATCGTTGCTGAATTTGAGGACCGCTTTGTATGGGATTACGACGGAGAGCCAATTCAACTTTTTAATGCTGAACCAATTGAAGGGCTTGAAATTCCAGAATCGAAATACCTGGATTTTTTCATCGAATTGACTTCGACGGCAGCGAATTTAGAAATTCGTTCTTACGGCGGTAGTGGAGATGTTCAACTGATTCTTGAAGGCGAACAACTCAGGCTTCAAGGCGGTGGGGGGCCCAACCGGGGTGATGATGGTATGGAAGCTGAAATCATCCCACTATCAATCACCTCTGAAAACCAAGGAACAAATCATAACCTCTTTGTAGAACTGTTACCAGAAGGCATTGTCCTTCTAAGAGTATCTGCATTAACTGATACTATCGATGTAGGGCTCGTAGCGAAGTGGCAATCCATAGACATTCCAATTGACATTGTGCCTGACGAAGAAATTCTTGGTGAATTTATTGGTTGCAAAGAACTTGCAGAGAAAAATTTTGAATCTCTCGACACCTCAAATGACGGTGTTTTGGACCTGTCTGAATCAAATCAATTAGAATTGGATTCTTATGATATGAATAACGATAAGGAGATTGAATTTAGAGAATTTGTACAAATAGAGTGTAATTGTGCGAATGAAATTGAAAATGTGCTTGATTCGTACGATGGAGTCTATAGCAGCAACAAAGGCATTCCAACATCTCATGTTGTAGACCATGATTGGCTCAATCAATATTCATTTGACTATTATGACAATAATGATGATTATATGAACGCCGAAGAATTCGAAATTGCAAAATTACTGTGCACTACAACCTACAACGCATTTGATTCAGATGGTGATGGAGTCAATGACATTGATGATGCGTTCCCCGAAGATCCTTCGGAATCAAAGGATTCAGATAACGATGGCGTAGGTGATAACGCAGATATTGCTCCAATGGTCGCCAATGATATGTTGTACTCGTTCGGAGGTGTAATTCTTCTGGTTCTTATGGGCTTACTTGTGATGGCCTTAAGGAACAAATCAAATGATGTTCAAGAAATGAAATGGAATGACATTGATGAAAAATCTGAAGTTCTTATTATGTCGAAAACCTACACTTCAAACGAAGATTCTTTCATCACAAATATAGAATCAATTCAGCAGCAACCACCTCAGGAATTGATGGGCATGGTCAGAGATGGCACAGAAATATTAGAGTATCCTTCGGGAAGTGGAATAGAATGGCAGAGGGGACAATTTTCCGATGATTGGACACCCAAATAACATATAGGTTAAGATTAAATTTGTTAAAAATTGTCTTGTTTCATGAGGGCACATTTTCTCATTCTCTTGTTTGTTTTTCCACTTTTTGCTGGATTGATATCGAATGAAGATTTACCGCGTCTTGATTCAGAACATGAAGATTCGAAAAAGGTCATAGGTTCAGGAAACCCCCTCGGTTGGGAATGGGTTGAGAAAGACGACGAAGCCGGCTATGTATGGATTCGAGAAATTGAGGCACTTGTCGATGGAACGGCTTTTGTTTCTGGAATTTTTAGAGGTGGAGGTGTTCATCTTGACTCACACTATGTTCTCAATGCAGGCGGACATGATGTTTTCATTGGAAAAAGAAATTTTGATAATAAATGGTTATGGCTTTCTGTGATTCGAGGTTCTGGTGATGAATATGTCAATGATATGGTGTTCGATCAGAACAATGACTTGCTCCTTGTCGGAACTTCTGATTCAAGTCAATTACAAGTACAAACTTCATTAGGTACAATTACCCATACAAATCAAGGTTCACACGATGGTTTTATTACACACATTAATACGTCTACAGGTACGTTTACTTGGTTTCAAACCATAGCAAATACTGGTTATGATAACATCACGGGCGTTTCTCAGGCTTCAAACGGGCTCATTGCTGCATGCGGATGGACCTCAAGTCCAAGTTTAACGATGAATACTACATCGTACACGAATGCAGGCAATGAAGATATGTTCATTTCTTGGTTTTCATCTTCTGGTGTGCTTCAAAACGGCATGATGTTTGGAAACTCTGGCAGAGATATACTTCATGATTGCAGTTTCGATGGCAACGGCAAGACCATTGCTGTAGGAGAATTTGCATCTTCCACCTTAACATTGAATCAGACAACCATAACTCACGGAGGTGGAACTGGAAGTGATAGTGTGGTTATGCGCGTCTCACCACAGAACGGCGTGGAATGGGTACGGATGCCAATTGCCTCAGCAAATGACCGTGCAACTTCAGTTGTTGTCGATTCAGCCGGGAATATTTTCGTTGCGGGAGAGCATTTCTACAATGGTACAAATTCGAACTCAATGACATGGGGCTCAATTCAAATTAGTTATGGTGCTGACGCCAGTATGGTTTATGTTGTTAAAATTTCCAATGTAGGGGCAATCGGTTGGGCTCTCCGAACTTACTTGTCAACGAGTTATTATTGGAATAGGCAATCTATTGAGCCAAGCATAGATTTGGTCGGATCTCAACTTGGTTTAAGTTTTATAACAAAGGGAGGTGGGAATATTAATTTCAAGACTGGTGGAAATACATATTCGAATTTTTATCCGGGTAATTCAGATTGGAGTGCAATGATTGTAGGAATTACAAATATTGGAACTATTTCAACAAGCAATTATCGTTCATATCCTTACACTGCTGTCTTTGATTTTGATGCAGTAGAAAATACGACCTCGACAAATGATTACATTACAGCAGGATGGAACAATTTCCCTCGAACAACTTCCACATACACCACTTCGAATACGTATTCGATGCCTTCAGATGCCCCCGGTGGTTTTCTTGTTCGAACAAAATGGGAAATGTCAACAAATTCCTTAGGCCCTACGACTTCTTCAGAAATGGAGTCGTATGTCGGCATCAGCGGACTTGAAGAAGTCATCGATATCGAACCAATTTCATCTACCAGGACTGCGGTCCTCATCTACTCGGAATCCCAAGGATTGCGTTTTGGACAACATGCAACAGGCGGCACTTTTGATGAGAAAAAATTAGTTTTGGCAGTGATTGACAATAACGGCAATTGGATTTCAGCCGACACATTAACCTTCGGCAGAACAAGAGAACAAATGCAAAATTGGGGAAGTTCAACCAACTACGGCCACAAAAAAATGGGTATTAATATGGATACAGCACCTAATGGTACGGTTTGGATTAGTTTGTTTTGGAGCAATTCTTTACTCATTCCCAATGTGGTCCAAAAATCAACAAGTTGGGAATATGGAATCATTTCATGGACTCAAAATAATGGTTGGGAAACATATTCTAAAATCAATTTTAGAAACGATTATTATGTTCAAAACGATATTGCGGTAGACGGTTTAGGGAATGTGTATGCACTTGGTGCATGTTATGGAAGTATCGTCGTCGACAGTACATTGGTTCGTTCCCTGAGTAGCACGTGGAGAACTTGCATTGCTATGTGGAATGCAAGCAGTTCAGATTGGGATGAAGTTTTTGCTTCAAATGGTCAATATCAAGGCGCACAAGCAAATATCATTCGCGGCGACCCGAATGGTGGTGCAATTTTGTACGATAAAGGTGGATATTGGAACAGTTACTCCTCAGGTTCGAATACCTATACAGACCAATACCGCGGTGGGCTCGTTCGATTATATCATAATAACATCTCAGCTGTTCTTCTTGGAACACCATCAGCTTACAATAATGACAATGTCATTAAATCAATCGACATCAATGCAAACGGCGATGTTGTTGTGGGAGGTTGGTTCCAAGGATCTATTTCGTATCCAAATTGTTGTTCGGTCAACACAGGTGGAGGAAGAGATGGTATGCTCGTATACTGGAACAACACAACGACTTCATGGGATTGGGCTATTTCGCTTGGTGGTTCTTCAAACGATGAAATTCGATCTGTTCGATTTGTCGGCAACCAGAGCATCGTAGTGGTAGGTGAGAAGTCTGGTGTCATCAGCGTTGGCTTGACCACACTTGCAGCATCAGGCACAGGATATGTAGCTGTGGCTTCCACTGCAGGTTCATGGGAATGGGCCCAACAACCCGAAGGACAAAGCAGTATCAATGCAGTTTCGGCCATCTCGACACAATCCATATTGGTTGCTGGTGACTTGAAGTACCAAACCTCAAACCATGTATTTGGTTTGGATACTATGACCACCTCCGACGGTACTGACATGTTTATTGCCCGAATGAGTCCTGATGCTGATTCGGATAGCATCACGAATTCAAGGGATAACTGTCCATCGATTTATAATCCAAATCAAGATGATTACGATAACGACCAAACAGGCGATTTGTGCGATAGCGATGATGATGGGGATACCATTTCTGATGTTCTCGATAGTTGTCCAATGGGCGAACTTAACTGGCTGAGTAACGCGAGTACAGACCATGATACCGATGGTTGCCTAGACTACAATGAAGATGCAGATGATGATAATGATGGCGTAACCGACAGTGGTGACTCCTGTGCAACGGGTGACTTAAATTGGACCAGTGTTGCCTCACCACCTTCAATACGAACAGATTATGACGCAGATGGGTGTAAAGATACGACTGAGGATTTTGATGATGATAATGACCTCGTCAATGATACAAATGATTCATGTCCTACTGGCCAATTGGGCTGGATTTCAACACCTGCAACGGACATCGATGGTGATGGATGTATCGACCAAGGAGAAGATGAAGATGATGATGGTGATGGGATTTTTGACTTACAAGACACCTGTCCACGAGGTGCATTAGGTTGGATATCAAACTCAACATCTGATAATGACGGGGATGGATGTTTGGATTCCCAAGAAGATGAGAACGATGATAATGATGATTTCTTGGACATCGATGATCTCTGTCCGAACGGAACTGTAGATTGGCGTTCTGGAAGATTTACAGATTATGACGGAGATGGGTGTCAAGATGTAGGTGAAGACACAGATGATGATAACGATGGTGTTCCCGATGTTGATGATAATTGCCCGACCAGCATTCCTGGTTGGAGGACAAATCCAACTGTTGATTTGGATGGCGATGGATGTCACGATTGGAATGAAGATTGGGATGATGATGGCGATGGAGTTGGAGACCTGTATGACAGATGTCAAAGAACGTCCATAGGAGAAGTGGTCGATACATCTGGATGTGCCAATGGCGAGGCACCAGATTCCGGAAGTGGCTCAAATGTTCAAAATAATTATCAAAATACAACCTATGTCAATAATACCTATGAAAACAATTCATATCTGAATCAAACAAACCTCAATGAAACGAATCAATACCAAAACAATTCATATGCTTATGAAAACACAACTTATGAAAACACAACCTATGAAAATACAACTTATGAGAACGATACCTTTCAAAATACCACCAATATTTTAGAAAATTCAACCGACGATAGCATGAGCAATCAAGACCAAAATGTCAATGATGATTCAGTAAAATCTGACTCAGAAGAAAGTTCGATGAATTTCATTGAGATAGCTGTTGTACTTCTTCTCTTAGCCATATTCTTGGTCCAGATACTCATGGTTTCAAAACCGAGAACAAGTTTACTACAGCCGCAATTGATGGGAGGATATCAAGAAATGCCTCAAGATGAATTTGATAAAGTTCAAGATGAATTTGACACGAAATCGTTTGAAGATTATTCCCTCGTAAAAGAGCCTGAAACCGATATACAATCCTCCGATGAAGGAAATGAGTCACTTCTTGTTCGTGAAGAAGAAGTACTTGAACACATATCAGATTCAAATGATTCAATACCACTCCTCCCGGAAGATACATTGGAAGGTCAAGTCGATGAGAATGGGTATGAATGGTTAGAGTATCCTGCTCAATCGGGGAATAATTATTACCGAATTCAAGGAGAATCAAAAGCGTGGATTTTGTGGACTAACTCTGATGATTCTTCCTAAATGGCCTTGTCAAAGTCATGATGTTTTTGTGCATTTGAGGCAATAAATCAAACATGACCAAAGCGATAATGAACATTGCAAAAAGCGATACAAACCTCGCAATGTATGTGTGTCCAAATTCGAAGACTGACAATCCAAAAAAGGACCATTCGGTATACGTCATATGCATCCAAATCAATCCTGCGTTTCGAAATACATTCATGATATGTATGAATGGCACGATGAGAAAAAGAACTTGAATGCGTTTTTTCCATGATAAATTTAGCACTGAAATAGCCCCGATAAAGAGAACCATCGACTGAAGAGCAGTACATGCTAAAACAAAATTGATCCCTATGCTCGAGCCGTCCGCAAGGAGTAATTCGGCTTGGAAGGGATAATCACCTTGAAAATCTGTGAAGAAAAATTTGTTTCCATCCCACTCGTTCCAAGTGTACTGTCCAGAGGATGTGTTCACAAATGTCGTTCCAATATTAATGTCAGTTCCAGTCGCAAATTGAAGAAACAGAGCAGATTGTGAAGCAACGAACCAAATAGCGAGTACACTGAGCCATGGAATATATGCTACAAGGAGGTAAGGCCCACCTGCAAAGGCAACGGTGCCCCTGGCCCAATATCGTGCATCTTTCGTGTCATCATCGTTCTTTTTTTCCCATAACACCATACCTACCGAAAGGGGAAGGCACAAAGCACACAGGATGGTTAAAATGTAATCACTCACCTCCAAATAATGAAATGACATCAAAAAGAAAGAAAACCCAGATGATAACCACCCAATGTAGGCAAAAATTTCAATGTTTTTTTTACGATAAATCCAAGATAGTGCCAGGAGCGACATGCCGAACACACCGAACAAAGCGGTCATGTCCGATTGGAGTGCCATATTCTTCTCATGGTGTCGTGGTTAACAAATATTCCCAAAAAAATTTGTAGGGCAGGCGATTCACTAGCCTCATGAGTGAGGCTTTCTATCAATTTCATCCCTCGAAGCCTCTTCAAGTTCAACACGATGCTCCAATTGCATTTCTTGATAGAGACGGTGTCATCAATATTGGTTACAGTACTTACGTCAATTCTCCCAGTGAGATGAAATTGATTGAAGGAGCAGCCCATGCTATTGCTCGTTTGAAAATTGCTGGATACACCATCTGCATCATCACAAATCAATCTCCTATCGAACGAAAATTATGGGACCATCACACATTAGCAGAGATACATGAAAACATGATTGAACAATTAGAATACATGAACCCAGATGCCCAAATCGATTTAATTCTCGCTTGCCCTCATAAATTTTCAACTTCTTGTCGATGTCGAAAACCAGAATCCACCTTATTACGATTCGGCGCATCTATTCTTCGAGAAGGCTCGCCAAGACTATCAAAGAAGTATGGAATGACAACACAACATTTGCCTTATTTTGTTGAAACAAATTGGTTTAACGCGAAACCAATTCCCGACCATCCGCTTGATGTTATGGTGGGAGACCGCAGAACTGATGAAGGAGCTGGTTGGGGGTTTGGCACTCGGATTTTTAGAATTCGTCACGACTCAAATTTGAAAAAACTCATTCCAAGAATCCTTGATGAGAACGATGAAGGAGATGATTTCTATCCCTGAGTCTTTGTGGATTGGATTGGATGACACCGACTCATTAGCAGGTGGTTGTACCACCGAAATTTTCCATCGTATGCTTTGTGATTTGGACCCATATATCGAAGTCATTGAAGCGAGACTTGTTCGACTATGGCCCTTTGCTCCAAGGAGAACTCGTGGAAATGCAGCAGTATGTGCACATATCAATGTCAAGGACCGACATGAATTTCTTGAAAAATTGAGTTCTTACTGGAATCAATTCATTGAACCGTTAAAAGGGCAAATGCAACCATCACATCATTCTTCGAGAGAGCAGGTGCCTTCTGATCCTGGTCTCGTTGTTTTTAAAGACCAACCTGATGAACACTGGTACTATAGGGGCGTCCGTGGAATTGTTCATGAACATGAATTACCTAAGTCCCTCATCTCTTTTGGTGGCAATGGAAAAATTGGTGCAACTTGTGCTGTGGCTTGGAGGGCCAACATTTCAACTTGGGAAGTCATTGCATACAGGAAATCAACAACATCAAAGCGAACAATTTGTTTAGAAACATTACAAGAAATCAATTCCTTTGATGGAATTTTTTTATCAATGGATTCAAAGAATCAACGTCAACTTGTCAGTCCAAAAGGCAACTCACCTGTCTTATTTGGAGTACGTGGATTATATCAGGACATTGTCCTTAACTCTGGTCAAATGCTTGCAAACTCTTCGAAGACCGAATCAATTTCCGGCATTCGATTGTTTCGAACGAATCAAGCGACGAACGACCATATTGAATCCGCAATCAACGTACAAATTCTATCGAATCAGATACAAAATAAGCATGTAATTCTAAAGGGCACGAACGATGAAAGGCTCAAGATTTTTTATGAGAGTGGCTTGATGAATCGATACGCTAAATTGCTTGAATGTGGCGACAACATTTCAATACGGGGTATGAAAGATTCCGATGGCCTCATTCATGTGGAAAACCTAAAAATCGACTCCGTTGAACCAAGAAAGAAAAAACGTCCAAAATGTGTTTCTTGTGACCGAACCATGAAATCAATGGGTAAGGGCCAAGGCATAAGATGCCCGATATGTAAAAATGTACAAGTGGATTCATTTGAAACGTTTATTCCCGATATCCCTCTAGAAACGTGGTTGGAACCTCCTGATGACCAACGACGACACCTCGCAAGACCACTAAATCTGTAATGAGCCTCCAATTTTGACGCGACGACTAAATACGGGGAGTCACGAACAGGTTTTATGGACCCAGAAACTCAACGAAACATCGTGTCCATTGTTCTCATTTTGTTTTTGGCCGTGATGGTCTGGTTTATTTCGAAAAAGGCAATGCAAAACAGAAAGGACGTCTTGCAGAAGTCTGGACCAAAAATAGCCGGCGAAGACCAACTCGAAGGTGGTGCTCGAAATCCTCAAGTTTTTGAGGAACCAGATGATGATGCTCTCGATGAAATGGCGAAACTTCTTGGTGAAGACGAAGAAAATATAGAGCAATGAATTAAGCTCGATGAAATCCATCGTCTTTAATTTTCAAGTTTATTGGCTCGTTGTCAAGATATAGAATTCTTGAGTAACCATCATTCGACTTCACAAGAGTAGCCATAGAAAAACCAATTTTTCCCATGTTTGATGTCGATCGTGGGGAAAAATCTGGTTCGTCGCCGCCGTGCATGTTGATACCACCTTTTGAGATGCATAACAACCCAATACTTTTTGGTATTTTATCTAGTAAATTTTGTAAGTGGCCGATGCGTTCTATTGAGATTTTTCCAGTTGATTCGCACCAATCATCGAGTACAACGAGACTTACGCCAGGTAAGGAGTTGCAAGCAATAACCAACTCAGCCATGGTTCGTTCAAATTTTACACCAAATGACATAGCGTGGAAACGAGAGGATTCTGTGAGCGGTACATGAGCAAATAATTGCGAAAATCGTTGTGGAGGAGGCAAATCTTCACCTGCCCATAGTACTCTATTTTTCTTTGATATTTCATTCGCGGCGAGATGAAGACCAATAGATGTACCTCCACAACTTCCCTCAACACCAAGATGGATGCGAACATCTTTCAATTCTAAGTCGAACCTGCTCACAAACTTGGTTGATTAAAAGGAGGAAATGATTGTTTTGTTAAGCGTATTTCATCGAAATATCTAATTGATGAGGTTCTTTCATAGAGTCATGGCCAAAGAACCATGGTCCTCGACGGAAAGGATTCCTCGCAGACCAGCCCCCGAATTTGAGCTCGCAGACAGTCTTGGACACGCTATCTCAAGGGACGGCTTTTTTGGAACTGCGTTTGATGATAAAAATCAATACGGCCCAATTGCAATGATGATATTGTTGCTCATTGTAGCTACAATTACTGGTGGCATCATGAACCTCATCATGCGATTGTAAGAAAAGACAATAATTTCTATTTTTTTGCATGAAAGAAGAGTAAATATCATTATACGAATTGATGACAATCTTTTCAATGGCAGGACCAGAAAGTCAAGAAACTGGCTCTTCGACTGACTTACGATGGTCGATTATGGCTTCTTTACTTGGGACAAATCTTGCCATCATGCTGTTTCACGGTTTGGAACAAGAACACAATCCGACTGATATACGAGAATTTGCATTGATCATCATTGCGGCGAGTATGCCGTTTCAAGCGGTCTATTTCATGGTGCATGCCTTTGTCCTTGAATCAAAAGAAACGATACATGATTCAAATTATTCACTCCTCATGAAGTTGAGTGCTCTTTGTCAGGCAATTTCATATTTTTCAATCGTAGGGTTGGCAATAATTTGGTACAATATGTCAGAATTTATAGGTGCAGTCTTCGTATTAAGTGCATTGGCAGCCATCGTTTTAGTTCGTCTTGCCTTTTCTCAAGCGAATTTATCAACCTGACAAATTCATCACCTAAGACTTCCATAGGAAGGTTATTGATTCGAGCCTATTACCCCACATTATGGCGTTCTGCCCACTCGATTACCGATATGGAAGCCAAGACTTCAAACACATCTGGTCTGAGGATGGACGTCACGAACGTCAAATCGAAGTGGAAAGAGCATTGATTTGGGCCCATTGGCAGTTAGGAAAAGTTTCTGAAGACGACTATAACTCGGTCAAAAAAATCTCAAATCCAAACGATGTAAAGAAAGAACGCGTCAATGAAATTGAACGAGAGACTAAACATGATATCATGGCTTTAACCAAGGCAATGGCCGAAGCAGCCGGAGAAGCTGGATGGTGCATTCATTTAGGAGCCACATCAAATGATATCGTCGATACTGCGGTAGGTTTGCAACTACGTGACAGCATTATTCTCCTACGTGATGAATTGTGCAAACTTATCTCACAATGTGCTGACATTGCGGAAAGGGAACGTGATACCGTCATGCTCGGAAGAACGCATGGTCAAGCTGCTACGCCGATCACATTTGGGCTCAAAGCATCAGTATGGTTGGATGAATTACGTCGTCAACTCATACGTTTGGACGAGGCTACTCCCCGAATTGCAGTCGGGAAATTTCTTGGGGCGGTAGGCACAGGTGCAGCACAAGGTGAACAAGCAAGAGAATTACAACATCTGGTATTAACACATCTCGGCCTCACAGTTCCACTCGTAACAACTCAAGTCGTAGGGCGCGACAGATATGTCGAATATGTATCATGGCTCGCCAATGTAGCGACCAGTTGCGAAAAGATTTGTCAAGAAATTCGAAATTTACAACGTTCAGAAATTGCTGAGGCAGGAGAAGGTTTTGATGTCAAAAAGCAAGTTGGTTCATCTACGATGGCTCACAAGAAAAATCCAATCATGTCCGAGAATGCAAGTGGCCTTGCAAGAATCGTTCGTGCCATGATCATTCCAACCTACGAAAATGCTCTCTTATGGCATGAAAGGGATTTAGCAAATTCAAGCAGCGAACGATTCACACTTTCACATGCATCAGCATTGTGTGAAGATGTGATGAGAAAGACAAGAACTGTTCTTCAAAACATGTGGGTCGACAAAGAACGGTGCCTTGCAAATATTTACTCACAAAAGGGTCTTGTTATGGCGGAAAAGGTGATGATAGAACTTGTCAACCATGGCATTTCAAGAGACGAAGCACATGAAATATTGAGGACTGCCTCGTTTACGGCAATCAACAACGGAGAGGAATTATTTGATGTATGTTGCAGAACCCCTGAAATTGCTGCTTCTTTCTCCGTGGAAGAACTGGAATCGATGTTCAATCCTATGAATCACATAGGTGTAGCACAAGAATTGGTTGATGAATGCGTTATACTTGCTAGGGAAAGCATTCAGTGATGTGAATAGACCCCCTTTTCCCATCCCATTTTGTTTCATACTTGATTGTGATATCATTCGACAAATGAGGCCCTGCCAAAACTATTGTTTCGTATTCACCACCTTCCCCATCAACATGAAAACGATATTTTTCAGAAAGTCGTTTCAAATCGTAAAAATCTTCCATTGTCAATATCTTACCTAACCATGAAGCATCAAGACCTTCGCAACTCACACCGGATATCATCACTTTGAACTTGTTTTCAATCAATTGTCGAACGTGAGCTTCTCCTTCTTGGTGCCACAATGGAGTCCAAATATGAATACCTAATTGTTCACACATTCGCTCAAGTCTTGATTTCTGATAGTCCGAGCGCAATGCACCTACGACCAATCCATCAATATCCAATTGGACAAGCGCTGAACGCAGTTCTTCAATTTCCACATCCTGCTCACCCCCTACCTCAACTTCAGTGTAATGAATTCCTGCTATTTCTGCTTGGACATTTGAGATGTCAATACCTGGAATTTGGAACATATGTGAATCACCTCCTGTGACTCGGACAGTGATGATGTTCGTTATTTCCCATCCTCTGCATAATGTCCACCACCAGGCAGAAGCAGAATCTTTTCCACCAGAATTCATGATGGCGACTCGCACGATAGATGCTATTCGTGTTTCTTTTTGAGCATTCGGTTTTTGATTGAGACAATTTACATAGGAATAAAGAATCAAGTTTTTCAACCCCCAATCATATAAAGTGTCGTCAGGAGGAATGGACATGCAGCCAAGCGGAAGAGGATATGACCACGGTATCACAACATTTAGCCCAGATGGACGATTGTTTCAGGTCGAATATGCAAGAGAATCAGTGAAGCGTGGAACAACCACTGCTGGATTGAAATTTCGAGATGGAGTTGTCCTCGTTTGCGACAAAAGAATCGTCAGCCGTCTTATCATTCCAGAATCAATTGAAAAAATGTTCAAAATTGCTGACCACATTGGAATAGCTACGTCAGGACTCGTAGCAGATGCAAGACAACTTGTAGCACGAGCACGTGTCGAATCTCAAGTCAACCGAATTACTTACGCAGCAGACATTCCTGTGGATGTCCTAGTCAAGAAATTGTGTGATTTCAAACAATCATTTACTCAATACGGCGGATCACGACCTTTTGGTACAGCATTGTTGATTGGGGGCGTTGACGACAACGGCATTCATCTCTACGAAACTGACCCCTCGGGGGCGTATCAGTCGTATCATGCAGGAGCTATTGGAAGTGGAAGAAACTCAGTTATCGAATACTTTGAACAAAATTGGAAAGAAGGTCTTACACTAAACGCAGCGATGAAAATGGGTCTTGAAGCACTCCGAGATGCAAACGATTCTGAATTGAATCGAGATGCGGTTGAAGTCGTTGTTGTGGACCAAAACGGATATTCAATTCTCAATCGAGACGATGTCAATAAACAAATTGACAGACTTAAGCCACTCGATGAGTGAAAAAAAACAATGAAAGATAGTTATGGTCAGTCTTGACGATGCGGTTTTAGCACGATATGAGCACTCTGGCCATCGATTTGAGTTACTTGTTGACCCTTCAATGGTCGAATTGTACAGGAGTTCGCCTGACAAGGTTGACCTCGATGAATTTCTTGTGCTTGATGAAATCTTTGAGGATGCTCGTGGAGGTGAGCGCCACACAGAGTCAACGTTGCTTGAGGTTTTTGGCACCCTTGATATTCATATCATCGTCGATAAAGTCATGGAAAAAGGCAGCATCCAATTGACAACACAGCAACGAAAGGAAATGGTTGAACAAATGCGTCAAAAAATCATTCATAGCATTCACATTCAAGCTGTAGATCCTCGTTCGAAATCACCACATCCAAAAACACGAATCGAACTCGCACTCGAAGAGTCAAGATTTTCTGTTGACCCTTTCAAAAGATTAGACGCCCAAGTTAAAGAGGCAATTGCCAAGTTGAAACCTCTTCTTCCACTTTCATTTGAAAACTCCAGAATGGCTGTGAAAGTTCCGCCACAGGCCTATGGTTCCGTCCATCAACTTCTGCGTGAATATCAACAACGGGAAGAATGGTTAGCCGATGGGAATTGGGCTTGTGTGATCGAATGCCCTGCTGCAATTAAAGCCGAATTGATTGGTCAAATGATGAAAAAATCAAGCGATATTGAAGTCAAAGAATTATCCTAACTGCTCGATAGTCAAAGGGTTTCCTTTATCATGGGGTCATTGGTGCCCGCAAATGGAGAGAAAAGAATGTCCAACGGTCAGAGTGGCGCCGAGCAGCGCCTCGTGACCCCGGGAGAAGCATTGGGCTCCTCCTCCGGGTTGCGAAACGGAAGCGGAGTTGTGGAACGAGACGGTGAGTTCTTCTCAACAAAATTTGGTTACATGAAAAGGGTCAACAGCACGATTTCTGTTGTACCGACACATTCTTCTTACATGCCACAATCTGGTGATTTTATCATCGGATATGTTGTTGAAGTACGTAGCAACCTTTGGTTTTTGCATATCAACGGACCATTCCAAGGTTTACTGCCAATGTCTCTTGCACCTTGGAAGGTGGAATTCGGTGAATCAAGAAAGCACCTCGACATAGGTGATGCTGTCTTTGCTCGAGTCCAAGAAGTTGATGAAAGTCACAATGTCGTTTTGACAATGAAAGGCGTAGGCCTTCGAAAGATTGCAGAGGGTGCGGTTGAAGCATTTCCATCGCATCTCATTGAAGTCTTCCTTGGGAAGCAGAATGCAAACTTGCAAAAATTGAGAGAACACACGAATGCAAGAATTATTGCGACCGATAACGGTCAAATTTGGTTTGACGGTGATGTTCAAGCCATGCGAAATGTTCGAGATTTATTGATGCAGTTCAAAGGTTGCTCAAATGAGTCAGAATTACAATCAATGATTGATGACACACTAAATTGAGGTGAAAAATATGGGAGGATATGGAGATGTACAACTACTACGTGAAGATGGGAAGCGACTTGATGGTCGTGCCCTTGATGAAATGAGACCAGTGTCTATTGAAGTTGGTGTATTACCTGCTGCACAAGGTTCAGCAATGGTTACTCATGGATTGAATGTCGCAGTCGCTGCGGTCTATGGACCAATGGAAGCACACCCAAGAAAAATTCAACGACAAGATAGGGCAGTCATCGACGTCAGGTACAACATGGCACCATTTTCAACTTCGGACAGAATTCGACCTGGATTCAACCGAAGATCACAGGAGATCTCAAAAGTCACGGCAGAAGCTCTTGAATCTGTTGTTCTTGTCGAATTGTATCCTCGCTCTAAGATTCGAGTTGAAATCGAAATTCTAGCAGCGGAGGCTGGGACACGATGCGCTGGTATAACCGCAGCAACTGCAGCACTTGCCGATGCTGGCATCCCAATGAGAGATTTGATGATTGGTGTAGCCTCTGGAAAAATTGAGAACACCGTCGTTCTCGATTTAGATAAAGCAGAAGACAATTACGGTCAAGCAGATTTACCAGCAGGCATTCTACCAAATACCGGTGAAATTGCGTTTTTGCAAATGGACGGCGACCTTTCCCCAGACGAATTTAATTTAGCGATGGAATACAATTTCAAAGCAGCAAGAGAAATTCACGATATTATGGTGAATGCCCTCAAGCAGAAGCAACAACGAGGTGAGGCGTGATGGTCGAACTCGTCCCTAGTTTACTTCGACAAGAACTTGGTCGTTTAGCTGCAGACGATGAACGATTAGATGGAAGAGGTCGTTGGGAAGGAAGAGGGGTCACTCTTGATACAAATTGTCTCTACAATGCTGAAGGTTCCGCAAAAGTAACCATGGGAGGAACGATTGTCTATGCCGGCGTGAAATTTGAAATTCGTGCTCCTTGGCCAGACCGACCAACTCAAGGTTCGCTCATGTGTGGTGCAGAACTACGACCTGTCGCTCACGTAAAGTATGAGCCGGGCCCACCTTCTCCTGAATCCATTGAACTTGGTCGAGTTGTAGACAGAGGAATTCGGGAATCTGGTTGCATTGATATGGATGATTTGTGCATTGTTCCTGGTGAAAAAGTATGGGGGATTATGATTGACATTCACGTTTTATCAGACCAAGGGAATATTTTCGATGCCTGTGGACTTGCTGCAATTGCAGCACTGCGAACTGCAATAGTTCCTGCTCAACGTTTTGATGTTGGTGAGGATTACACACTCAAGGTCAATGGAACACCAATCATGGCCTCATTCACAAGAGTCGGTGGACGTTTCATTTACGACCCTTCGGAACAGGAAGAATTGGGTGGAGACGAACGAATTCATATCACATTGGGAGATGAGGGCCATGTCCATTCATTACAGAAGGGGCTAAAAGGGGTTTTCACTCCCGCTGAATTTGCCGAGATATTTGAAGTGGCGCAACAAAGGTGTGGAGAACTTCGAAACTTGGTAGCAGAACAGGAGGGGAACTGATTGGCAAAGAGAACTCAGAAAGCAGGAGCAACCGCTCGATTCGGAGCACGGTATGGTGTATCCGTCCGCCGAAATGCAGGTTCAGCAATGCGAAAGCGGTCAAAGAAATACACTTGCCCAGTTTGCCAATACCAAAAGGTTACTCGCCAAGCCGTTGGCATATGGGCTTGTGGAAAATGCGACCACACCTTCGCAGGTGGTGCTTGGGAACCATTTACTCGAGCATCCGATTTCAACAATCGAATTCTTCGAAGAGCAGTTGAAGGTGCTACAACCGCCGATATGGCGTATATCGCTCAACAAAAAGCAATTGAATATGAGCGTTCACTTGAAGAAGCATCTGAAGAAGAGTGAAGGGGGAAATCCCCTTGTGGCAACTACACGCTACCATCATCTCTGAAACAGAAATCTATTCGAAAGCATTAGCCGACGGCTTAGCAACAGATTGTGAGGTCATTCGATTAAGCGACCTTTCATTTCAATTTGATTTAATTGAAGAAAGTGTGAAAGATCTTCGGGCCATGTGGAACACGCGCATGAGAGGAATTATTGCATGCGATAATGTCCTTAAAGAACTTGAAGAAATTCGTAAAGGATGAGTGAGACAATGGAAACGATTGAAGCAATACAACGAGTCGTCGCTGAGGTACAAACAGCTCGACAACAAGTTGCGAATCTTAAATCCCAAGTACAAGAATTTGAAAATACAGTTGTTGCGATACGTGAACAACCTGAGGATAAAGCAATTCTTCGCCAACTCGGGGGAGTTATGGTTGAGGTTCATGACCGTAAAAAACTCATTGAAGACCTTGAACACACGATTCAATTAGTCTCAACATCTCTTGAAAGAATCATTGAGAGAGAACAGCAGTTGATTGAAAAATACGATGAACTCAAAGCCGCATTGCAAGAGGAAAAAGAATGAATTCAATTCAAAGTTCATCGATTTTTGATGAATTGAATGTTTGGATTGATTCCTATGCAATTCAAGGTGCTATCGCTGTTGTATGCGGAAAAAATGGAGATATGGACACAATTGGCTCAGCTATCGCACTGGCGTCTATACATCCAAACATGATGGCTTGCGGACTGCATATGAATCGCCTCGCCAAGCGTCTTGCAACTGATTTAAATGCTCCATTCCGAACACTGTCTGAGCAAAATACGACTTGGCCCAATTCAATTTCTGCCGTGATTGTTGTTGACGCTGCAGCAGAAAATCAAACCGGGCTTTCACTCCCAAATGTTCCCAAATGCATTATTGACCATCACGCCACGAATGATTGGGATATACATCAAGGCGATTTGTTGTGTCAACTTGATGCAAGGTCAACGACACAAATCGTTTTTGAATTTCTTGAACAGTATCATCATCATTCCTTGTCAATTCCTGTATGTAAATTACTCATCGCAGGACTCGTCACCGATACAGGTCGATTCAAGTTTGCTGACCATGGAGCATTTTCTGCCATGGATCGAATTTTGAAACATGCGAACATCGATGTCCAAGAATTTTTTGAATACATTGAGCAAGATGACCTCACGGTGAGCGAACAAGGTGTTCTGCTTCGAGGATTAAACCGCACTAAAATTGAACAGGCAGGTCAATGGAGTCTTGCGATGACAAGAGCAAGTACACAAGAATCGAAAATTGCTACGATGTTGCGCGGACTGCAAACTGATGTGGTTTTAATAACCCGTCATCGAAATGGCGAAACACGACTCACGGGTCGTGCTCAACGAAATGCAGTTCTCGAAGGGGTCAAACTCGGTTCACTCATGGAAGAAGTTGCTGGAAGATTAGGTGGTGAAGGTGGGGGGCATGACGGTGCAGCAGGTTGGACTGGCCCGTGTGACCCAATCGCTGCTGAAACTGCTTTTTTAGACGTATTAGCCAGAGTCCAAAGGAGATGAAATGATGAATTCAAACCCGATTGAACTCATTGAACAATGGAAGAATGGAGACTTTGCATCATTCGAGCAATTTCATGATACGATTCGTGACTCCTCTCAAGTCAATCTTCTCTCTATTGCAGAGGCAGCATTACATCTAGAAGAACACGTCCTGTACAATATCTGCTATCCACACCTCGTCCAATCGGAACGTGCAGTTCTTGATGTCGTGAATTCAAGAATTGCCGGCGATGGAAGCCTCAAGAATTCTATAGAACAAGCGATTCAAATTTGTTCTTCCAAAGAATATCGAGATGTGCATTTAGAAGGTCGATTGAGAATGGAGCGGGGTCTACTTCGATTCGAGGAAGGTGATTTTGAAGGTGCTGAATCCGACCTTACCTGGGCTGAAACACGTTTGAAATCTGTGAGTAAGGCCAGTAAAGATCATGATTTATCACTGCTCAACAAAGCTGCATTTCACTTGGCAAGAGGTGAACAACTCATGGCGTTACAGGTGTATGGCGATATATCTCGTCATGGTGGACATGCCCATGAGACCATTGCAATCTCAAGGCTTGGTGCCAGTAGAATTCAATATGGGTTTGGACATATTTTTGATGCTGCACGCCATGCTTGGAATGCACATTATCACAGTATAATTGCTCATCAAACGTTGATGGCCATTGAAGCTGGAACTCTGTTTATTGAAATCAGTTTAGCACATCAAAGTGAAAACGCACAAAAAATGAACATTCAATCTGACCAAAGCGTACCAAGGGACCCAAAATCTTCGCTTCCAGAATTATCGGTCCATCCGAGTGATATTCAAGATGTGTTTGATTGGTGCGTTCAACATGTAGATAGGGTACTTCGCGGAGTTCATCGCCCAGATTTACAAGCCCTTGTTCGGATTGCACTCCATCTCGATGAAATTGATTCTATTCAATTTCTTCTTGACCACCCAACAAATGTGGAAGACCCAATCCTTGCGGCTCTATGTTTAACTGTCGTTACCGATTCTGAATTGGTATCAAAGTGGAATAATCGTTTATCGACCTTATCTAAAGTTTGATTGACAACCCTCAAAATAGGCATGTAGATCTTGAAATTCTTCTACTGTCCATAGTTTGACAGGCGGTATTTCTGTCCACCACCGTATAGAAGATACAGATGCGTCATCCACTTGCCATGTCTCTTGAGTCACTTTATCATCAACGATAATATGAGCTACCCATCCCTCGGGGTAATAGGTCTTGTTCCAACAATGAATACGGCCATGTAATCCAGTTTCTTCCAGTAACTCTCTGTGGACGGCTTGTTCAGGTGTCTCATCTTCTTCTAAGTGCCCTCCAGGAATTTCCCAGCCTCTTGTTGGATGTTCAACAAAGACCGTAGGGGTTAGGAAACCTTGACTCGATGGTGATGTGAAGGAGGGTGTAACCCAAGCGAGGACGAACACAGGTTTCATTCTCTGTTCACCCTAACTTTGATTGAATGTCTGAAAGATATTCTGCTGCCCAATCTTCTCCTTGAGATACAAGTCGGCGAGCGTAGAAAAATGCCTCTTCATAATTGCTGTTTGTTATGAGTTCCATCAATCTCTGTTTGTCGTTTGAAACCGTGGGTCCCTCATCTTGTCGAACCTCTTGAGGTTGAGAGAATGTTTTTCTCAAACGACTCGTAAGTTTTTCCATTTTTTGCAAAAATGCCTCTCGGTCTTCAACCGTAGGTGCAGTCCATGATTTCTTGGCCAACCCATCCATTTCTGAAGTCAACCGCGAAAGAAAATCATCTCTTACTCCTATGTGTGGACGCAATTGTTGAACATGGTCGTAGCACAACCACGCTTGATCGAATTCCTTTCTTCGTTCATGAGACCTACCGATTTGCAACCACAATTCATGATTTTGGGGTCGGTGTGCTAAGAGATGGTGTGCGACGTTCAGGAATTCCTCTTCAAATCCTTGATGACTTAATTTATCGAGACGTCGTGAAAAGACGATATTAGCTCGTTGATCACGAAAATCCAAGCGTTGACATCGAGAAACAAATTCATTGACTGCGTCTTTCGGATTCGGTGACACCACCATATCCCACCATTCTTGTGGTTCAAGTGGGTCTTTGAGAAGGGCTGCATGTACCAATTCTTTTCCGTGAGCCAAGAAATTAATTTGGTCAAGTTGAGATAACTGTTCAGGGTCCCTTCCAAGGACTGAAAACAAGTCTTTAATGACTGCATGCAACCCACTTTCATCATTTAATTTTAATTTTAAATCAACAAGGCATAGCCAATTTCGTGAATCTGTGTAATCATGAAGGAGGGCTTGTCGAGCATTTTGCTCTGACCAATTCATATTTTCTATAAAATGAGATTCATCTGATTCAGCAAGCCTCAAAAATTTCAATGCATTACTTCGATAACGATTTCCAAGATTTCGTCTTGGATGTAGTGATGTCTCATGATTGGACATAAAATCACTCTCAGAATTGGACCGACATGAAACCCTTCTTGTCTTTATCTGCATCGATTGTTGCATCATATCCAATTTTTGAGGTATTACCGTCATCATAACGTGATGGGTCGAGAGAACTCCCTTTCTGTTGTGATAAAATAATGGTATCCTTATCAGGTTGCCATCGCGTCATCATTGCCCATTCAACACGGACTGGATTTGTAATATCAATATCCTCATCAACGACGGTGACGACTTTCATACTTTTATGACCATCAAAAGCCGCTTGGATTGCCTTTATCCCATCATCGGGATGTAATTTACGTATCTTAATCACGGCTGCAAGCCACCCACAGCCACCTTCAGTCATATGAACGTCAAGACACTCAACAACTTGATTAACTGCTGATTTGATTGTTGGCGAACGGGGTAGACCCATCAAAGTCTTGTGTTCGGCTTCACCTGGAATGAGCGCGTGAAAAATTGGGTTATTCCTATGACATATTCCATCAACGCGAATGACTGGTTCATTTCGAACATCATCGACGGTACCGGTAATGTCGACATAAGGGCCTTCTGCATCGTCTTCTAAGGTGATCTCGCCCCATAGCACATATTCTGAGTCTGCTGGAACGGTAATCCCGTTGGGTGTTTTTGTAACTTCCAGGTCTTTTCCGTATAATTTTTTGTGCAATGCCGCCGCTACGGTTAACTCGTCAAGATTTTCATGAAATGACATCGCAGCGGCGAGGAGAACAACTGGGTCAGGAGCGTTAACAATGGCAATGGATACAGGCCTTCCCTCTCTTCTTGCATTCATGACCATCGTCCTCAAATGCCTTGGAACAAGCCTCACAACAAAATGAGATTTATCTCGAAGAAATTGTCGATGGAATGAGACATTTCGAATTCCATTATCTTCAGCAATGATGATACTTGCAGAAGAATATCTTCCTCTGTCTTCTTTCCAGTGATGAGGAATCGGTAAACACGAGAGGTCAATTTCTTGCATCATGTTTTCAAAGCATAATGCATTGTTTGAATCGATGTGGACTGGCTCAATTGGGTGATTCATAGCCCACCCAAGCGTGTCAATATAATCCGAAGGAGAGATGCCAATTGCTTCACAGAGACGCTCCCTTGTTAACAAATTGATGATAGCTCGATGACCTGGGGCTTCATTGATTTGGTCGAAAATGACCATCTCATGAGCCATGTTTTTCGATACATCTCGCATTTCATGAATTACGCTCACGGGGTGCGAATAAGTTTGAGCAGCACCGAGATGGTCACGAAACGCCATGTTGAGCCGTGTTGAGGGGGATGCTTGAATGTTATTCACATTTAGGTTTCAAACCTCCAAAGAGCAAGGGATTTGGTTATATAGGGGCTCTAAGTGGACGCAGATGCACGAATGAGGTTCACACATGGGACGAGGATTATTTGCTGGTGCCAAGATGGCAAAAGACCGCCAAAAATTTCGATGGTCAGATCGCCGTTACAAGAAAAGAATGCTCAAGAGTCGTGAAAAGCACGATCCTCTCGCTGGTTCAACTCAAGCAAAGGGTATCGTTGTAGAAAAAGTCGGTATCGAAGCAAAACAACCTAACTCTGGTATCCGAAAAGCAGTTAAAATTTCACTTATCAAAAATGGCAACAAATTGACAGCATTCGCTCCCGGCGACGGTGCAATCAACTTCATTGACGAGCACGATGAAGTGATGGTGGAAGGTATCGGAGGACGCATGGGTCGTTCTTACGGTGACATTCCCGGAGTGCGATATAAGGTCATTCAAGTCAACGGTGTTTCACTCGATGAAATGGTTCGTGGACGAAAAGAAAAGCCAGTTCGATGAGGTGATTGAATGAGCGAACAAGAAGCAGACACACGACCAATTGCTGGAATTGGAACAAATGTATTTGGAAAGTGGGATGCAAGTGAAGTGACTTGCAGCGACCCCGGTCTAGCACCGTATGTAAATCTGACAACTGTTGGCGTTCCTCACACTGGTGGTCGCCATGCAAACTCTTGGTTTGGAAAATCCAAATTGTCTGTTGTGGAGCGTTACATTAACAAACTCATGCGAACCGGTGCTTACACTGGAAAGAAACAAAGTGCGATGAAAGCGTTTGAACAAGCCCTCGATAAAATTGCTGAACAAACTGGTTCGAATCCACTTCAAACCTTCGTAGATGCAATTATTCATGCAGCTCCACGAGAAGAAATTACCTACATCAAATTTGGTGCAGTAGCACAACCTAAGGCTGTGGATTCATCTCCATCAAGAAGACTTGATGTTGCACTCGGCAATCTCGCAAAAGGTGCACAACACGGGACGCACAAATCAAAGAGAACACTCACCTCATGTATCATCAATGAACTCACCAAAGCCTCCAAAGGCGATGTTACCTCGTATGCGGTGAACAAGAAAGAAGAGATGGAGCGAGTCGCAGCCTCTGCTCGATGATAGCATCTTAGCGTTGCTGTTTTGCGTTTGACTTAAGAACCCTATTCAGGTCGGGCAGTATAATCAGGTTGGGTGAAAACCATGGGAAGAAAAGAAGACAACATCAAAAAAGCAACAGAAGTCATGCACGATTTACCAAATATCAGGAACTTGTGTATTGCAGCTCACATTGATCACGGTAAAACGACGCTATCGGATAACCTCATTGCAGGTGCTGGTATGATGTCAAATGAACTTGCTGGGGCAGCTCGTGTTCTCGACTTCGATGAACAAGAGTCTGCAAGAGGTATCACCATCAACGCTGCATCGGCATCAATGGTACACTCTGTAGAAGGAAAAGATTATCTCATCAACCTTATTGATACTCCAGGTCACGTCGATTTTGGTGGAGACGTCACTCGTGCAATGCGTGCTGTTGATGGATGTTTCATTCTCGCTTGTGCTGTAGAAGGCCCCATGCCTCAAACAGAAACAGTGGTTCGGCAAGCGCTCAAAGAAAAAGTGAAGCCAGTGTTGTTCATTAACAAGGTTGACAGATTGATCAACGAATTGCAAGTTACTCCAGAAGACATGATGGAGCGATTCAAAGGTACAATCCAAAAAGTAAACAAACTCATCAAGCAATTCGCCCCAGGCGAATTTAAGAAAGAATGGCAAGTTGATGTTGCTTCTGGAACTGTTGCCTTTGGTTCAGCATACCACAATTGGGGTATCACTGTTCCGTACATGCAGAAATCTGGAATTTCATTCAAAGATATTTTTGAATACTGTAACAATGAAAATCAAAAAGAATTGGCTCAAAAGGCTCCAGTTCATGAAGTTCTACTCGACATGGCGGTCAGCAAATTGCCAAGCCCTATCAATGCTCAACCCTACAGAATCCCTAACATATGGACTGGAGACATCCAATCATCCATTGGACAAGCGATGGTTAAATGCGACCCAGAAGCCGAACTTGCAATGATGGTAACCAAAATTTGGATGGACCCTCATGCTGGCGAGGTTGCCGTAGGACGTGTGTATTCAGGTTCGATCAACCAAGGTGAGCAGATATTCGCTATCGGTGCAGCCAAGGCTGAGCGTGTTCAACAAGTTTCAATGATGGTCGGAGCAGATAGAATTGCCGTACCAAAAGTTGTTGCTGGAAACATCGCGGCAATTACTGGTATTCGTTCAGCAGCTGCGGGAGTAACTCTCTCAAGAGACAAAGATTTCACTCCGTTTGAAGCAATTCGACACTATTCTGACCCAGTTGTAACAGTCGCTGTTGAACCAAAGAGCATGAAAGACCTTCCAAAATTCATTGATGCACTTCGTTCATTAGCAAAGGCTGATGCCTCACTCCAAGTGACCACAAACCAAGAGACAGGTGAAGCTTTGCTCGCCGGAATGGGTGAATTGCACCTTGAAATTACAGTCTACAGAATTGAGGAAGAACAGAACATCAAGGTCAAAGTAAGTCCACCTATTGTCGTTTACAGAGAGGGTATACAATCAAACAACCATGGCAACCCATTCGAAGGAAAATCTCCAAACCGACACAACAGATTTTACTTTGAGGTTGAGGCCTTATCTGAAGAAGTCGTTCAAGGACTACGAAGTGGGGTATTGGGAGATGGACCGGTTCGAACATCTGATGCAAAAGAAGTTGGCTCAAAATTCGGTGAATTTGGAATGGACAAGGATTTGATGCGAAAGATCTATGCAATCAACGGAACCAATGTTCTCGTCAATGATACAAAAGGTATCCAAAATTTGCATGAAACTCGTGAACTCATTATCGAAGCATTCAACGAAGTTTGTGCAAAAGGACCGATCGCAGATGAGCCTGTTCAAGGGATGTTTGTTCGACTCGTCGATGCAAAACTTCACGAAGATGCCATCCACAGAGGCCCTGCACAAACTATTCCTGCCGTTCGAAACGGTATCAAAGGTGCAATGATGCGGGCACGAACTATCATTCTTGAACCAATGCAAAAGGCGTTCGTATCCGTTCCAAATGATTGGCTTGGCCAAGTCACCCGTGAAGTTACAACCCGACGAGGTATCATTGAAGATATGCCTTCTGAAGGTGCAGTTACAACCGTAGTCGCCACTCTTCCTATTGCAGAAACGTTCGGATTTTCGAACGATATTCGAGCTGCATCTCAAGGCCGAGCAGTTTGGAATACTGAAAACCTTGGTTTCGAAATGTTACCTCCACAATTGTTCGATAAAGTCGTAGGTGAAATTCGACAACGAAAGGGACTCAAGCCTGAACCTAATCCAGAATCATATTATGCTGATTGATTCAATTCCCTAAAGGAATCGAATTGATGTAGGATAGAGGAGTGGCATATCCATGTCAGGAGAAGATGGCAATTCAGCAAACCCCTTCTCTCAAATTGCAAGTGAACTCGATGAGCGAAAAGCAATTGCAGAAATGGAAGTTCAGCGTAACAAGAATGAAGAGGTGACAATACTCCAAAATCGATTTGCAGATGCCATTCGAGAAATGAGCAATCGTGAAGGTGGATTATCAATTCGTATCCCTTTGAATACGATGACAATGTCTCATCACAAAGATGCTGTTGTCGATGTTGCTTTTTCTTCGGATGATAAAGAAATCGCATCTGCCTCACATGATGGAACCATTCGAATTTGGAATCCTCTCACTGGTGAGCACATTCGGGCATTATCTGGTCATACGGGACATGTCAATTCAATTGCATACGCTCCAGATGGACACATTATCTCATCCGGTTCAAGTGATGGACAAGTACGAGTATGGGATACGACGACAGGAATTTCACAACTGGTCTTGACCCATCATAAAGACCGAGTGAACAAAGTGAAATTTTCACCAAATGGCAAATTGCTTGTTTCTGCATCTCATGACAAGACCGTCAGGATTTGGAATCCAATCACTGGGGAACATTTGATGGCCTTGTCGAAACACAAAGGACCTGTAATCGATGTCGATTTCTCGCCTGATGGAAACAGTATGATGACCGCTTCCGAAGATGGTATGTTACGATTTTGGAATACCGATGGAGAATTACTTGATGAAAAAACAATTCAAACCAATGATGTCCCTCAACAGGCATTGTACTCACCTTCGGGCGACGTTATTGCAGTCATTATGAGCAATGGTTTGCTTCGGATGTACAACACCTTTTCACAAATGGAATTGAGGACAATTCAATCAAATTCAAAGCGCATTGGCGCAATTGAATTCTCACCATACAGTGATGTTATCGCATTTGGAACATTTAATGATGACATACAATTGTGGAATTATGGAAATGGAACTCTCATTCATTCATTAAAAAATCATAAAGGTCCAGTAAGTGGTATTCAATTTTCTCACAACGGTACAATGATCGCTTCTGGTTCACATGACACGACTGTAAAGATCTGGCCAGCTCATGTTGCACCAGGAACTGACAAAACAATCATCGATGCTGTCCTTAAACTTATGAAAGACGCTGGATTTAAGATTAGCAAAGATGAAATTAGCATCACTATTTCACGATAACTACATTGCAATCTCAATGTTTTCGATAAGAATATTCAGACTTAACTTACACTGGTGGTCAGTTCCCACGATGTCCACGTTCTGTTCAAAAAATTCCGTATGAATTGAAAATTCAGAATTAATAAAAATGTCATCTTCTTGAATGTCGTGTTCTGTAACTTTCACATGAAGAGTTACTTTTTGCTCACTTTCAATTGTACCTGTGCAAATGGTTGGATATGGCCGAGGAGCAAAAGTTTCATTTTTCCCCAACCGAATGAACCCTTCCGATGGATATTGATGTTCTTCTCCTTCATTTAATACCGTAATACTGAATTCTCCTTTACCGATCACATCTCCAGATATTTCAGTAAAAAATGAATCTAATCTTACGATATACAAATATTTCTTCATTTTCTCACCTATTGAATTCTTGAAAGTTGAAAGTCAGTTAACTCTCTCAAGGCCCTCATACCTGGGCTCTCGGGTATCCTATCAAGACACGCATGTGCTCTTTGATGATAATACTCTGCCTTTGATTTCGCATATTCGATTGAACCCAATTCATTCAATGCTTTTAGTGAAATTTGAAGTGTTGACTCATCGACATCTTCACCTTTGCCTAATGAGAGCATCAATCTCTGTTTCGCATCACTATCGGGTTGCGATAATGCATGAATGACCATCAAAGTTCGCTTGCCTTGAGCAATATCAGAACCAGCAGGCTTACCCAGAGTTTCCGAATCAGATAACACATCGATGAGGTCATCCATTAATTGGAAACACAACCCAAGAGCAAGACCCCATTCGGACATACAATCGATAATCTCCTGTTCAGCACCTGACAATCGTGCTCCAATTTCAGCACATGTTTCAAACATAACTGCAGTCTTTCCTTCAATCATTTCAAAATAATCTTCCTCAGAAACTGCAATCCTATCTTCAAATTCGATGTCAAGTTGCTGACCTTCACTGACACGACGGACCATACCAGCAATTCGGTCAACTAAGGCAACGATATCATCATTCGTAACGGATTCTGCCATGACGATTCTTTCAAAGGCGATTGCAAGCATGGCGTCGCCAGCGTTAATAGCAGTCGGTGGGTCAAACTCTACGTGTACAGCGTTTCTGCCTCTTCGAACTTCATCATTATCCATAATATCATCATGAACAAGCGTGAAATTATGGACGGTTTCGATAGCTGCACCAACATCGAGGATTCCCGAATGTGAATCACCAACTGCTTTGGCAACCAACCAAGGTAGCGTAGCTCGGAGGCGTTTTCCTCCGCCAAGAATGAGGTGCATCATCGCATCTGAAAGCCGACCATGACGACAAGCACGTAAGCTTGATTCAATTCGTGATTCGACGAGTGGCTTGACTTCTTGAATCGATGTCATAAGATCTGCCCCCACACTATTCGGTAGCATATGTGAAATATCCCCCATATCATGAATTTGATCGTCTCGCAATGCTTCAGGTGAAGTGCGGGTTTCAGCACACTCCCACCATTCTTCGGTCATAATTCTCGCAGCAATACAGCGAAACCAAGGTGCAATAATGTCATTGCCTTCGTCGATGAGCATCTCTTCGAGTTCATCCCTTGAAACCCATCGGACTTGTTCGACTTCATTTTCATTGATTTGAAGTTCGACATCAGTTTGAATGAATAAAATGTGGTCGATTTCTCTTTCTATCCAATTCTCATCCATTCGACAAGCGTATCTCATCTTCGTCATGAAGTGGAATTTTTTCATCTGCAATTCGTTTGATGAAATTCCTAACTCTTGGCCCATTTTTCGAATTGCAGCATTTTTAACGCCGTTTTCATCCTGTTCATCCATTTCTTCGTTCGAATGCAACGGATGTGAACAACATGAATTGGCCCAAACACCAGGAAAAGTCACTTTTTTGGTTGACCTTTTTTGTAACAAAAGTTTGCCATCATTGTTGAAGAGGAGAACGCTAAATGCACGATGAAATGCACCTGCTCCGAAGTGTGATTCATGTTTAGAGATGGGGCCAATGACTGAATCACGTTCATTAACAGCAATCACGGCCTCAGCCATCAATTCAACTTGGATTGAATCATGGGATTCGTACACTGACAATTGTGAATCATCTAAGTCAATCTTTGGATTTGACACGAATTATCCCCAAACCCTTGGATGAGCACTCGATACATGAAGAGTTCTCTTGAATTTACTGAGCGAACAAGGTAAATTTTGTTCCAACTACGGGTTCATTGAAGGCTGCATCAACGATTCTTCCACGAACTTCTCCGTTCACAAATATCACTTCAATTCCATTTTTTGCTAACTCAAGACTTCGTTGGACTTTGAGTCCTATTCCTCCAGTGACATCAATGGAGGAGTCATGCATCGAAGCGTACTCGCGTTCGGGATTCATGAGTGGTATCAGAAGTTGTTCTTTTCCTACTTCGGGTGGTTGTTCAAGAACGCCATCTACACCGCCTAAAGCAAAGACGACACGGCGAACACCTTCAACCTCTGAAGCCAAACGATACACGAGGTCGTCGCCAGACAAAATGCCAAATTGCTTCTCTCCATCACAATTTACAACATCTCCGTAACAAATGGTTACGATTCCTGATGGGGTTGTTGAAAAGATTGTCAAATCACCTAAAAATTCAGGTCCTGTGTTTGATGCCCAAAGATGAGTAGGCAAAGTGATTGCAGTGATATCTAAAGCGGTGCATTCATCGAAAATGTATTGATTCAATTCCAACATATCCTTTCGAATTTGTTTTATCGCTTCCCTTTGAGAAGTGCAACCACCAAATTCGTGAGAAAAGTCCTCTATGTTCCCTTCAGAAATTCGAAATTCCTTAGCCAGCAAATGACCAAAAGAACCTGCACCATGGACAAGAATAACATCAATTCCCCGACTCATGATTTCTTGGATTTCAAGAACACAACTTTTGATGATCTCAAGTCTCGGTGTTCTTAATTCACTTTTCTCAGTGAGCAAACCTCCACCCAATTTGATGACAACTCGCTCGCCCATGATACTTGGAATCATTTCTCTTTCATATTCATGACCCCCGTTCATGATTGGAAGCATTGATGAACAACGAAGTATTGGTTCATTTCATGGCTGATAACCCCATGGTGGATGAGTTCATTCGACACCTACAACATTGCCTCGAAGATTCAAATTCAATTCCTGATCTCAAGGAACGTGAAAATCGCCAATGGCAACTTGAGTCAGCACTTCAAGAAGCTCTGATTTTCAAAAACCGGTATAATGAATTGGTCCAGCGTGGTATTGACCCTCTTCGAATGATCGAACCCAAAGAAAAAGATCCTGCTCCACCAATGCCCACAAAGTCTGAGGCATTGATGGTTGGAACAAATCATTGCAAAAAATGCAATGCAAATCTTGAATCTGACATCGACTTTTGCCCAGCGTGTGGAATAAAGTTGTGATTATTCTTCTTCTTCACGTTCCCATTGGGCAATGATTTCTTGAATAATTTCATCATCATCATCGACTTTGTAGAGGAATTCACCTGGTACATTTTCCATGAGAAATACGGTCTTACCTGCCCTGTAAATGGTGTGACCATCAGCAATAGCCCTCACAGTATCAACTTCGAGAATCGCTGGTCTATCGATTCGAACGTGACCAGCTTCCATAGCATTAGCAATGGTTTTCGACAGATGCACATGTTTCCTATCGCCTGCTGTAATACCAAATTGTATCATCGATTCAACTTGGGATACTTCACAAGGATAATACAATTCTTCGGGGATATCATCCGTTGGCAAGTCCAAATCAAGGTCGATGGTATGACCGTAAGTTGCACGAATCATACCTCCTTCAACTTGGTAACGGCCTTTTCGGTCAGCATTTGCAATTGCTTCAAAATGCCATCCACGAAGCCAATGGTATCGCCTTCGTTCCTTTTGAATCGCTTCCGAAAGTTCTCTTGTGCTCACCCATCCATTAATGTCCATATCAACCCCAAATTTTTCTGGGTCGTGTCGCAAAACGAGTGCGAGCATCCTACCGAGCGAGTTTGATTCTCGGTCACTCATGATGAATTTTCCTTCTTCATTACAATCAGGGCAATTTGTACCTGAAAAATGCCCATGGTTCGAACATTGTCGTAGCATAAAGCGCATCCGAGGGTGGCTTGTTCATAGAACCTACGCCAAAAGAATTCGTCCGTTTTATCAAATCATAGCGTTGGTATCAAATGCTTCTTCATGTTAGCCCCTTCATGGTAGATGTTGCCGTTGTGGGGGCGGGGCAAACCAAATACGGAAACCACCCCCTCGGCCTCAAAGGAATGTGGTCGGAAGCATGTGAGGCCGCTTTTACCAGCATCGATGGTGATTTCTCACCCAAATCCGTGGATGAATGTATTATTGGAAGCGTAGCATTTGGTGGTAGCCAACTTGGAAATACTGCAGCCATTTTGACAGAACATTCCGGGATGAACGGTGTATCTACGCGTCGAGTTGAAAACGCCTGTGCTTCATCCGGTTTTGCACTACGTGATGGAGTCATGGCTATCAAAAGTGGCCACGCAGATGTGGTTGTCGTCGGTGGAATTGAAAAGATGAACGATTTAACGGCGGAGAGGAAGAGATTCTGGCTCGGTGTTTCTGGGGATACCGAATGGGAAAGGCTTGCGGGACTTACATTCCCGGGCACTTACGCCATGATGGCTAGAAGACACTTTCACGAGTATTGCTCAACCCATGACGACCTTGTTCATATTGCTGTAAAAAATCATGAGCACGGTTCTGGTAATCCCAAAGCCCACATTCAAAAACAAGTTGATTTTGATAAAGCAAAGAGCGGATTTATGGTAGCAGACCCACTCACATTGTACGATTGTTGCCCTACTTCAGACGGGGCTTCATGCGTTGTTCTTGCGAGTAGTGATCTTGCGCATCGGTTGACAGATACACCAATTTGGGTTCAGGGTTCAGGTTCTGCATCCGATTACTTAGCATTGCATGACCGCCCTTCCGTTACTGAACTCGTCGCATCAAAAATTGCCTCCAGAAAGGCCTACACAGCTGCCAACTGCAATGCAATGGACATCGATTTTGCAGAAGTGCATGATTGTTTTACTATTGCAGAATTGATGGCAACAGAAGACCTTGGATTTGTATCAAAAGGTTTGGGTGGTGAATTCGCCCGTGAAGGTAGAGGACGTCTAAATCAAGGAGATGTCACCATCAATCCAAGCGGCGGGCTCAAATCAAAAGGTCACCCGCTTGGGGCAACCGGTACTGGTCAAGTTGTCGAGGTGTTCAATCAATTGAGACATCAAGTTGAGCAACATCGCCAAGTCGACGATGCAGAGCGTGCTCTCACACACAATGTTGGTGGTTCAGGAGCAACCTGTGCAGTTCATATTTTTGGGAGGGAACGCCGTGGAAGTTGAGCATTGGCAGGGTTATCTTGCCATTCCCATTCCCGACGGCGTTGTGATTCAATCACCCTTTGGGCTATGTGAAACTCCTGTGTTTGGTGCTGATAGTGATCATACAACTCTTGCCATATCTGCTTTGGAGTATCTTCTATCGAACAATATTGATGTCACCTCTTGCAGTATGCCAGAAGATGTTGACGCACTGGCAGTACATGCAGCAACGGGAATTTCATATGATGACAATGAGCCTGAGTGGAATCTCCTCGTTGGCGACGATGCCCTGGTTGTGTGTGCTCGAAAAGAGGTCAAAGAGATTCCACACATCGAAATCGTGGTCGATGTTGATTCTGATTTTCATGAGGCGATGAAAGAAGCATGGCGAATCGAAATGGAGCCAACAAACATCAGTCAAGGCGCATATGTTTCCCGAGCACAGTACGAAGAATCAATGAAAGCAAGACTTGGAATGCAGGGCCAATCCTCGAATGATGGATACATATGGCCACCTCGTCAAAGAGACAACGATGGAAGTGTGGTTACTGGTTCACCGGTTGAAATGGGAACTGTTGGTACAATTCATTCGTGGACAACATTATCGGCAGCCGGAGCCCCTTCTGAGTTTGCCTTAAGAGCACCACTTTTGGGTGGAATCACATCTGCCTTGGTTGATTTACACTCTGGACCCAGAGGAGTATTTCTTATGGTCGATGATGAAGATTGTCGACTTGATTTCGGCATAGAAATCGAACTCGTTGTCCGTAGAATCTACGCTCAAGATGGTTTTATTCGATATGGCCGGAAGGCACGAGTCGTTCAAGCCTAACAAAGCATTCATAGAAAGCGAACGATGTCGGGGATGCATGGCGGGCTTTGGTGGATTGCGGAAAGGAAGAAATGAAGCAATTGATAATTTGAATTACCAAGACGAGGGTGATTGTCCACGATGCGGAGGAGAGAAACAATCCTCGACCATGCGAGGTTACCTCATGTGTGGACGATGCAATTATGAGTGGCCAGACCCAGACTTCAAAGATGAAAGAAAAGTTATCGCCCCCCCAACACATCGGAGAGATGCGGAACTCATTGATGAATTCAAAAAAGAATTTGCCTCAGGTGAACTTTCTCAGGTTCTCGGCATCGACAAAGACCTATCATCCGAACAAGAAGAATCATTGAAACGCCTTGAAGATAAATGGATGAAAGGTATGCAGGGCAGATACAACGCTGCCTCTGAAGAACGCAAACCATTGTTGATTAGTTTTGATGATGATGACAATATCATAACAACAGAAGTTGCAGCCATAACGATTGTTGAGAATGGATTTGATGGCGGTGAAGAAATACGTCTCGAATATCCTGGTCATGGAACCGAATTTTACGCGTTTAACGAACGAAGCCCCACAGGTTGGAAGCGAGGCATCAACAAGGAAGATACTGCAAGGTCCATCACCAACGTCATTAACAGGTCTTCAAAATTGGTCTATGCCACACTTGAAGGATGTCGAATATCTTTTGAATTACGCGATGAGTCGCTGAAACCTGAATCATTCGTTTTGTTTGTCGATGACCCTGGTGGCACAGATATTGTTGCAGAAAAGGGCGGAGTGATTCTCGATGCACGTGATGTCAATGATTTTAATGATTACAAAACTGTTCTCAATCTTGTCCTCGAAGATGGAATCATTTCACCAAGTGAAGACCAATTGCTTTGGGCGATGAGACAGCAATTAGGTATCGATGAAGTCTATCACATTCAAATGATTCGAGAAGCATTTGGTGATAATGTCCTCAAAGAGTGCACCAGTTGTTCGAGGATGGCAGAATTTTTTGCGGAATATTCAGCATGGTACTGCCATGCATGTCAAGAATGGTGTTGATGACAATAAGCACCTCATTCTATAGAATTAAAATTGACCAGCTCGTCAAAGAAAATACGAGGTATTCTTGATAAAGTCAAGCACACTCGGAGAATCGGTGCGCTATGGCAAAAACAACACTGTACATTGGTATTGATTTAGGAACATTTAGATCCGTAATGGTTTCTTCAGAAGGACATGAAGTTGAAGAACTCACAGTGATCGGAACACCAAAAGACCCAATTGCTCGAAATTTCCTCAAGCGAGATGTCCTCTTTGGCGAAGAAGCACTGAAAAATCGTTTGGCATTGAATTTGTATCGACCACTCGAATTAGGTGTTATCAAAGATACACCCGAAGATAGAGAATACATCGCACACTTTATCACCCATCTTATTGGTTTGGCCGACCCAGAAGATTACGATCGTGTTGTTGCAGTTATCGGTGCACCCGCTGAAGCAAGCCACGTCGATAAAACTTCGATTTTCGATGCTGCCGCAGGTTCAGTCAATGCTGCAATGATTATTTCCGAACCATTCGCCGTTGCTTATGCACTTGACATGATCACTCACACACTTGTCATCGATATCGGTGCAGGTACAACTGACCTTTGCCGTGTGTATGGTACAGTCCCAACACCCGATGACCAAATGCACACAGGCTTCGCAGGGGACTATGTTGACAACCAAATCATTGCTGAAGTGAAGAAGAAATACAACGGTGCCCAAATCACAAAAGATATGGCACGCCGATGGAAAGAACAATTTTCATTCGTAGCTTCTTCTCCACCAGACGAACCAATCATGGTTGATTTCTCCATCGAAGGAAAAGCTATGTCATTAGATATTACTGATTGCATTCAAAACGCATGCGGTTCGATTGTCGACCCAATCGTTGAGAATGTGAAGAAACTCATTGCTGGCTCAAACCCTGAGTACCATGACCAATTTAGGCAAAACATGGTTCTCGCAGGTGGCGGTTCTGGCATTCGAGGACTCGGAGCAATGATTGAGCGACGACTTTCCGACATGGGTGACGTCAATGTTCACGTTGTAGATGACCCCGTTCGACTTGGAGCAATGGGTGGTCTAAGACTCTCGATGGAAGTTCCAGAAGAAATGTGGAAGAACCTCACACTTGCAACTCGATGAACTGCTTATTGTTCCTCACCCAAGGAATTTGAAGCATATTTTTGCTCGAGTTCGCTGCTGACAAGATTGTGGTTACAATGTGGACACTTGTCTTTTGAAGAGAGCATCGTTGGTTCAATAGCAAGCACTGCAAAACAATTAGGACATGCAGCCAACATCTCTCCATCTTGCAATTGGAACTCGAGAGCATTCTCCTGGCCAAAATATGCAGCTTTGTACGTAGGGTGATTATGCATTCTTGCCCGTTGAATCGAGCCTTTTGCAGCCCACAACATGATGATTCCAATCAACAAGGACCAAACATCAACTGAAACAACGAAAAATACACAGTTGAGAAGGCCGATGACCCCGAAACAAAGTCCGATAAGATACAAAATGACAATGGCGAATGGATACGCCCAATCTTTCTGATTTCGATAACCACGATACAAAACGTATCCTCCAGCGTACAAGAAAAATACACTGTATTTCATGTCCGAAGTAGTGAGTTGAAACACAATCGTCGTGGTGATGTAACACAAAATAGCCAAGTCCACGAGAAGTACAACCGATGTTCCACGCAGAAGATGTTGGACGGGGTTCATCGTGTACCTGTGGGCGGAAGAGGTACCGGCAAAGACCATGTCGTCTGCCCTATTTTTATCCGCCATGCTCTCATCACGAGCACCTCTTTATTCAAGATTCGTTCCGATATTCGACTTTTTGATTCAACGAAGGGGTCTTGAAGAGGTTATTCATCCGATGAACATGACCCTTCGCGATACAGATGTTGTGTCGAAAGGGCATAGTTTGGTTGGCAAGAGAATTTTGCTCGGTGTTTCTGGTGGAATAGCTGCTGTTGATACTGTGCGCTTGTGTCGTGAATTTCGGCGTCATGGTGCCGAACTTACGGTCGTTATGACGCCTTCTGCACAGAAAATCATCTCTCCTCTTGCCGTTGGTTGGGCTTCGCAATGTGAAATTATCACCGATTTTGATAGCAATTTGGAAGCACTCAATCATATGGATGCAGTGGTCATTGCTCCAGCAACCCGACATCTCCTGGCTTCGACAGTTCATGGTTTACAACACGGACCCCTGCTGATGGCTCTCTCTGTAGCTCGAAATAGAAAGACGCCAACATTACTCGTACCAAGCATGCATGAAGACCTTGCTGTTGAGCCAGTCACTCAGGAATTGATTGACTCACTACAAAATGATGGCTTTCAAATTCTATGGGGTTCAAACGAAGAAGGCAAACTCAAGACACCTTCACATGAGCACATTGTTGCCCTGACTTCTCACCTTGTGAACAGAAATTCTTCGTCTATCTCTGCCGTGGTCACTTTAGGTGCTACAAAATCAAATATCGATGACATACGATACATCGCGAATTCGAGCAGTGGAGCAACTGGCTGGGCCATTGCTGATTTTCTCTACAGGCATGGACATGATGTCACATGTGTGGTCGGATTAACTACGCACCCTCAACCCGCATGGTTACCACTTTGTATGTCAACACCAACCCCTGAGGAAATGCTCAATGAATGCCTCGCTCTATCAAACGATGCAATTGATGTATGGATACACACCGCTGCTGTCTTAGATTATGTCATCAGTGAACCCGTTGAGGGTAAAATTGCAAGTCAACAAGGTTCACTTCAAATCACCTTAAAAGAGTCAAAAAAGCATATTTTTGAACTCAAAGAGCGTTGTAAAGATGCACTTCGTATTGGTTTCAAACTTGAATCTGGTATTCCTCAAAAGGACCTGATTTACAGAGCACATGCTCAAATTCAACATTCAAACATGAGTGCAGTCATTGCGAATCGACTTGAAGACCTGGATGATCCACAAAAACCTCGAGGGTATCTGGTTGACGAACATGGTGCCCACTTTGTTCTCCAGACCATGCAAGATGTTCTCGATGCCATCGCTTCTCTCATAGCCAATCGAGGATGAGTCAATGCGAAGGTTTGCTATCATCGGCCAACGAGCCATGTCAAAAGGCAAATTGCCACTTAATGACCTCGCAGGTGGAGCCGGCAGAATGGATGTCCTCGTTCGTGGATTGATGGCTTCGCTGTTAACAAGTCATGGGATTCGAAAGGATACTGAATGTGTTTTGCATTTGTGTGGAGGTCCTGGCCCTGCTCGGAGAATCAAATTTATCGGAGACGAAATTAAAGGAATGCATGCTGATGAACGTTCGGTGGCTGGATTGATTGCCAAGGTCATTCAAGAACCTCTACCTCCAATCGGGCATTGGATTGAGAGGCAATACGGTATTTACGACTCTGGGGGCTCCATCATCACAACATTATCAGAGTGGAACAATGAGGTCAATATCATATTGAATGCCGATGCACCACCCTTATGGTCAATAGGTGAAGGAAAGAAACCAACAGAATTGACGAGTATTGGTTTCCTTCTTGGTGATGATCAAACCATTCCTGAAATTCAATTTGAACATCTTACTGAACGGTCGTTGGGAGATGAATGGCTTCAAGGGAGCGCTGCAATCTCAATTTGTCATTTCATTTTGGACCGTGAAGAAATGCTACATCTTTAATCCTGAAAAAAGAGCCATCCAGGGAAGTCATGATGTCCCTCATAGGCGTAAGTGAGTACCTTTTCACTCATTGACAAGGGATGATTTTGGGGCCATGTTGATAAGGCAGAAATACTCGCAAAATCAAGTTCCACGGCATCACAATCTCCACTTATGACATCGGATTTTTCAATTAATGAAGCCCCAATAGTGAATGTAGCCATCGTTTCTTCACCACCCCTCTCAAATGAAACTGCATTTTTGTACCATCGGATGCCGAAACGAGTTGATTTCCACTGACCATTCCATGACGGAGGAATGTTGAGATTGAGATATACATCCCCGTCCAAAAAGGCATTTTGCAACATTTCATCATCTGCCTTGACGACGTCACCTCCCCAATGCCAAGGCATCGAATCATGTTGAGGTCTTGTATGATTACGAGCTCTGAGGGGTAAGCGGTGCACAATGTTGTTGACCGCTTCAACTGTCGCATTCACTGCAATATCCATGTTTGAATCATCAAAAACAGTCAGGGATGAAGAAATTGCTGGAAGACCATACATGGCGGCTTCTCTTGCTGCCCCCATTGTACCACTATGAAGACAATCTTGACTCATGTTGGGGCCAAGATTGACGCCGGACACGACCATCGTGGGTATTTGACCTTGGACAAGAAATTCAAGACCACCATCCAAGGCGATGATCATACAATCACAGGGAGTTCCTTCGATGTCGAACAAATTAATTTCTGAAGCAGGATTCAAATCCCATCGTTCAATCAAGTCATTTCGATTCCTTAACGCAAGTGGCTTCATGAGATTGAGCCTCATTCCAGTAGCAGACTGATTCTTACGAGGGGCGATGACGAGTATTCGATATATGTCAAGTGCTTCCAACTGCTGTACGAGCAGTTTCATACCTACGGCTTCGATTCCATCATCGTTGGTGAGCAACAGTAACGGGCGATTTGACATTGGCTTCAGACTCCTGTTCTGTCTATTATTTTTGATTGTTCGTTTTATCAACGGCATCAGATTCTTGAGAAACGACGACCATCAACAATCCGACAAGTAAAATGAGACCACCAAGAATGGTCGTACCATCAGGAGTACCTGCATCGAAAAACATCCAACCAATGATGGTTCCAAGGACTGGCTCAAGCGTAACAGATACGGATACGACAAGGGGTGAGACATACCTCAAGCATGTGTTAAGACCAGTATGGCCAAGGAAACCAGCAATGGCGGCCAGGAGCAAAAACCATGGTAGAAATTGTCCATCTGTCCAACCAAAAATACCGAATTCTGAAAATTGTGGTTCAAGAAGATATGATGCAGGGATCAATAAAACACCTCCGAGAAGTGTAACAGGAAATGCATAAAGGAAAATAGGCATCCATTGTCTTAAAATTCTGCCACAGATAATATAGCCGACCACAAAAATACCCCCTGCAAAAGCAAGTGCATCGCCGTACAAGGTGACAGTATGGTCACCTTGTTGCTTACCCATGCTCGAGAGTGTCAGTGCTGCACCAGCAAACCCAATGAATGCACCAATGATTTCGTTCCTTCTTGGGAAATCAATACTTTCGATACCTTTTGAAAGAAAAATCATGCCAACGACGATGATAATTGGATGTGAGGTAACAAAGAGCAAAGAGTGGGTCAACGAAGTTTCATCGAGACTCGCAACCCATGTTCCGAAATGAGCGGCGAGAAACAATCCACTTAATCCGATTATCTTCATACTTGACTTTTGTTTGTACATCTGTTTCAGATCATCATCTGCCTGTTTCCATTGCAATATTGCGAAAGGAGCAAGAAGTATTGCTGTGAGTTGTAATCGCCAAGACGCCCTCAAAAGTGGAGGTATTTCATCGACATGCTGGAAGAGAGCCCCAGCACTTGACACTCCAAGGACTGCACAAGCAAGAAGAATCCAAATCCAAAACGGAACCTGTTGCTTCTTCATGTGCATCATGCTGATGCTTCAGACTTCGAGCCAATGACGCCTGCTCTCTTGAACAACAAATAAATGCCAAATCCTGCTATGACGTTGATCAAAATCAATCCGGCCATTCGAAGACCATACCAACTCATTGAATTTGAGAACTCTTCATCCCACAATGAATCAATGAATGACAGAATACTCGATTCAGTCCCGAAAAATGCTTCCCCTGTGAGAAGCCCTGCAGCTACCATGAATGTTCCCAACAAAATCAATGCCCGTTGTTTTTCAGCTGCTGCAGAACCCTCTGTCTCTTTGATTTTCTCAATTCGTGGTGCTAACTTTTTGTCTTCCCACTTATCTCTCGCTACGCCACCTATCAACATAGGCAAGGTATGAGGGACATCAAGATACATGCCAAGGCCAAAAGATGTGCCCATTCCTGTAGCCCACTCAACAAACATTCCGAGCAGGAAGCCGAGACCTAAGAGTACGAGGTCACCTTCCCTTTCAGCAAAGATAACCGAAAATGTAGCAAATGCATTTGCTTGTGGTGCTATAAGATTAATGCGTCCTTCAGCAAGTTGAATAGAGAGGAAAATCGCCACTCCGGCACCAATAATTGCTCCAGGAACAACACCCATGATGTTGCCCTTTGAGATGTGATAGGGTCGGTTGCCAATGTACAAGCTGTTCTTGTAATCTCCAATGACCGTTCCTGACATTGAAATTGCAGAACCGAAGACTGTTGTCCCTACAAGACCTAAGAGCACAGCATTTTGGGTGTTAAGGTCAAGTAAGTCTTGGAAATTAAGGAACACACCAAGCAGCATCAACAACACGATAAATGAAGTTCCAGATACGGGTTCAATTCCTGTTTCACCCATGACACGCACAGCGATAGCCCCAAGCAAGAAAGTGGTCAGGAGAAGAACTGTAGCAAAAACAATGGATGCAAGTACTGAGAATTCACCTATGGTGAAGATGAGAATCATCGAAAAGAAGGTGACGATCATGAAAATTGGAATGTGCTTGAGCGGCCACTCATACCAACCTTTGCCTTCCATGAATTCTTGACTACCTTCACCTTTGAGAGCAGAACCGATATCAGAGAAAATGCTTGCAAAGGTTCTCCACATTTTTGCCAAACCAAATATTCCACCACCGACAATTGAACCAATCGCAATGGTTCGAACTGTCTTCGAGAATGCAATCATTTGCAATGGGGCTGAGCCACCGGCAGCATAATCTTGGATTGGGATGTTTGCCTGATTTGCAGCATCATAAATTGGCATGTTGAAGTAAACAGCGAGTGGTACGAGGAAGAACCATCCTACAATGGTTCCAAGATTGACAAGGAAAGCCACACGTGTTTTCATGAACCAACCTATGGCAAACATCGATGGCGTCAAGGCCACACCAATGTAGGTGTAGGCAAATGGATTCCATTGTGAATCTTCACTCCAATGGGTATAATGCAGAGATTTCCCGTCAATCGTTCCAGAGGGTTGGTGAATCTTACCAGATGAGTAAAATGTGGCTAAGCCAATGTCGTTGTAATGAAGTGATTCTGCAAGCCAATCGAGCAAAGCGATTTTCCTGTTTTCAACCCATATCAAGGGATACTCAATGAGGAACAGACCGACCATGGTGAGCCCTGTCCAAATTCCAATCGTTTTGAGTGAGTCTCGTGCATGTTCAACCGCTCCAGTACTCACATCTGAAGCGATATCAAGCATCTTGAGTGTTGCCTCAAACCCTGGAAGAGGCAGTGGGTCTTCAACGAGCCAAACACGACGGAAGATGATAAAATACATCACACCGAGAAAACCTGCAAACATCGAAGCGATAATGCCAATGAAAGCCAAGCGGAATGCTTCACCATCGCCCAATGTAACAAGAGGACCGTCTGCAAGGGCGTATTGAGGTTGGGATGCGAGAAGGAAAATCGCTGGGAAGGTGAAAATAAATCCTGTCGATGCGTGAGTTGCACCGGTTGTCGCTGAGGTCGAAATATTGACTTCTGACGGTGACCATTTGAGTGCCATACCAAGCAAATAAGCAATGTACCACGCTGCTGAAATAGCCAACCCTAACTTGAGGCCGATATATGCTGTCACACCAGAAAATACTGCACCTATGAGAATTCCGATGAGGACTTTGGATGTATTCCAATGCGATACTTCAAATGATTCCTCTAAATTTTTCTCTTCAAGGTATTGTTCAAGCAGGCCACTGTTGAGGTTGTTATACATCTCGTCATCGAGCCAAGTCAACGTTCCATTTTCTATGGCCCGAAGACCTGCTGGAGTCACAGGTTGCCTGTATGCGGATTGGGAAACTGTCTTACCCTTTCCTTCATTCGACATTTTTCATCCCTCAATTAACAGTGGACACTCCACGCTCATACCTTGGAAGTCAAGACACTTCATGACCGTTACGGCATAATTTGGTGTAATTATGCTGAGTTTCGATTTTTGGCATCTTCTGCTTTTGCAACGGCAATTCCATCCTCAACATCGACACGTCGAAGTAAAATTGCACCTGCTACAATCAGAAGTGAGATGGCAAAAATTCCTACACGCGAGTCAAACATCACTGTCATGACTGAATAAATCAGTGGTCCAAGCAAAGCTGCTACCTTGCCGAAGAATCCAAAGAAGCCAAAGAATTCTGCAGATCGTGTTTCAGGGACCATTTGCCCAAACATCGAACGTGCAAGACCTTGAGAGCCACCAAGTAAGGCACCAGCAAATACTCCGAGGAGCAAAAATTGGTAAAACACTGTCAATCCGAGAGGAGCCCAAACATACTTCCTTGCATTTTCCGGTATGAAATCCAAGACTCCATCACCCAAATTGGTTGGATGGTCGACGCCTAAACCGGTTTGGCCATCAAATCCTCCACCTGTGACGCTGTATGAAAATCGTGATTCATCCATAGAGTCTTGCAAGCCAGCGAGGGTTTCAGTGGTCAAACTGACACGGATTGGAATCGCTTCACCATCGCCATTAAACGCCCATTCGACCGCAATGCCTTGACGTTTTACGTCTGTGTTCTGTTGCACGGGTAGAATTTCTCTGTGCTCCAATGCCCATATTTGTTCATCATCATCAGGAAGTGCTGCAATACTATTCACTCCCTCTCTTGCTTCAGCAAAGTAAGAGTTTTCGGTTTCATCCCATGTGTAGAGTATATCGTATTCATCTGCAGATTCGAGTTCAAGGGGTGCAAAACCAAGGGCCGCAACAATGACAACACACCAGCAGACCAAGGAAAATTGCAAAGCATTTTTCGTGCCCCACTTGTCAGCAAGTTTTGTAAATCCGATGGCCGCTGGAGCTGCTACAAATTGAATGATGAGAATAGTAACAATAAGGCCCGTTGTTGTGATGCCAAGCACGACCACGCCAAACACTCCAGCAAGAGCTGTGACTGAATTGATACCATCGATAAAACAGAAATATGCGAGCATGTAAAAGAATAATGTCTTGAAACTCTTAATATCCATGAGCGTAGCTTTCACTTGTCTCAAGGCCATTTTTGTCGAATCCACAAGGCCCATTGGCTCCATTTCATTTTCAATGTGTGGTTCGGGAACCATTTTGAATGTCATTTGAGCAAATCCAAGCCACCATAGACCAGATGAAGCCATAACAAATGGAATGACCCAAGAACCTTCAATAAGCGTAATCATAGCAAGGTGGACAACCAATAGAAGTCCGCCACCAAGATATCCTGATGCAAAGGCCTTGTTGGATATCGAATCCATTTCAGACTCATCACCCATGTGAGGTAGCAATGCGTTGTAAAACACGCCTGCACCATTCAGTCCAACGTTAGCGAGCATGAAGAAGATGAGAGCCCAGACCCATTGAAAGGATAAGCCGAGATAAGGTGAAAATGCTAACAACACACATGATAAAGAACCCACGAAAGTAAGAATCCGTAGCCACCAAATTTTGATCATTCTTTTGTCCGCTATCACTCCCAAAGAAGGTGCACATACGGCAACCACTAATGCACCTATCATCACAGCTGCCGAAAACATTGCATCTGCAGTCCATTCTGAACCCAGAATTTTTGTTGATATTCCGTTCGCACTCGCAAAAAGGTAAGCAAACCATGCAGGAAAAACTGCAGTGGTCACTGAAGTTTCAAATGCACTTTTTCCCCAATCGTAGGCGCAGTACCCTCGCACACGGTTATCTTTACTGTTGATGACTTCTGCATTGGTCATGTGGCCAAGATGTTCAGTCAGTATATCAACTGTTAGCCTATACGAATGAAAAAATCAGTGGTCTCGGATGATTTTGTATCTTCCAAGTGCTTCCATCCACATGATTTCTTTGCCTGCTTCAATGTTCATTTCAGATTCCATTGGCAAAATCATCATCGAATGGTCACGCATGTTCATGGCGTGGACTTCATTTCCATCAATGTGCGTCACCATTGCAGTACCTTTTTCGATCATAGGCACATTGATGGTATCCGTGACCGTTCCAACGTGAGAAATTTTCTTGTCGGTAAAAATTGATTGCAACTCAAGACGTGCTTTTGCTGAACCGTGTTTGCCTGGTTTGGACTTTGAAATGCTCAAAATTTTGTATGCTTCATCTTCTACGACGCAAAATCTACCTTCTTTTAGCGTTCGAATTTCTACTCTGTCTGTGCCGGGCATTGTGTTCCCTCAAAGCCTCGTCCACAATGGGATTTATGACAATATCCCTTGATTTTCAACAAGAGTTGCATTTACCCACTATAAGTCTCGAATGTCAAAACGCTTCCCAGTTTGCTCCATGGTATGATGTAATATCAAATCAATCAACTTTTGAGCAACTTCTTGCGGCGAACTTAAATCTCCGTTGTCGAAATAATTTTGAAATGTTTGCCGCAAAGGAAATTTTTCATCAGATGCATCACGAATGGTTTCTTGCATAGCTGTGTTGACTATTCCAGGTGCGATTGAAATTGCGCTGATACCGTCCAGTTGCCCTTCTACAGCAACCGCTTTTGCCCACATATCCAATCCTGCCTTTGAAACACAATACGCGCTCCATGAGTGCAATGCACGAATAGATGCACCACTCGAAATGGTCACGATTCTCGAACGTTTTGCCTCTTGAAGTCTTGGCCAAAGCAATTGGGTCATGTGTTGGACTGAGATGAGATTCAATTCTATGTTTTCTGACCATTCTTCTATAGAAATTTCATGCATGAAATCAATAGGCGAAATTCGACCAGCATTGTGAATCATTCCTTGTATTGGTTTGTCAAGTTCAAGGATCCTTGAGCAAAGCGATTCAACATCAGAACGAAGTGTCAAATCTGCAGGTATAACCGTTACATGGTCGATTTGTCGAAGCGTATCCAGTTCCGTGCTCTGTCTTGAAGTTGCAATGACATTGAAATCCCGTTCAAGTAATTCGTAGACGAGCGCTCTCCCTATGCCCTTTGATGCACCTGTCACTACCCAGAAGCCTGTCATTGAGAAGCCTCAATCATAGGTGTAAAATCCACGACCTGTCTTTTTTCCGAGTAAACCAGCATCGACCATTCTTCGTAAAAGAGGTGCTGCACGATACTTAGAATCTCCAAATCCATCGTACAACACATCCATGATGTGAAGAACAGTATCAAGACCGATATAATCAGCAAGAGCGAGTGGACCCATGGGGTGATTCATTCCAAGTTTCATAATTCCATCAATTGCTTCTCGAGTTGCTACTCCTTCTTGCAAACAAAAAATTGCTTCATTGAGCATTGGGCATAAAATCCGATTTGAGATGAACCCAGGGAAATCTTCAGATGTAAGTGGTACCTTACCCATCGACTCTGCTGCTTGAACAATGGTTGCATTTGTTTCCACACTCGTTTCTTCACCGTTGATAATTTCGACGAGTTTCATGAGGGGAACCGGATTCATAAAATGCATTCCAATCACACGGTCTGGCCTTTGAGTTGCACCTGCAATTTTTGTTATGGAAATGCTTGATGTGTTCGATGCAAGGATGGTATGGTCGGGACATATCGAATCAAGTTCCCTGAACAAATCTAATTTCCATTCAAGAACTTCAGGTATGGCTTCGACCACCAAATCGGCATTTTGGCATAAAGAGCGATCGGTGCCGGTTGATATTCGAGCAATGGAATCGTCTGCTTCGGATTGAGATATTTTTTCCTTACTGACAAGTTTCCCAAGTGAAAATTGAATGGTAGCCATTGCTTTTTCGAGGAGTGCGTCGTTCATGTCAATGAGAACAACTTGGAACCCTGCAGAGGATGCAACCTGTGCAATTCCATTTCCCATTTGTCCTGCTCCGATAACTGCAATTGTCTTGATACTCATGTCTTCACCCAAATGGTGCTCTACAATCATGTTCAATAAGTTGCGGTTGCACAATGATGAACTGATGTGAGGAAATGGTAGCCCGACTCGGATTCGAACCGAGGTCAGCGGGACCAAAACCCGCTATGAT
>JAYNJV010000002.1:0-4277 GCA_038110525.1 Candidatus Poseidoniales archaeon
TCGGTTGACATGACGTTGTTACACCAGTTGCTGTCTTCAAGGAGTGGTCGTCGTTGTGAGGTCGCTGTTCCATTGGAACCGTATTGACCTGGCTTGGACCACATCTCACCTTGTAGACCACTGTTGGTTGCTCGGTGTGAACCTGGCTCATCGATTTGGAATCGAGTGTCAATGGTTGCAGTCAAGTCACATGGGTTCGAGAGACATGTCAAGACATCCATTTCAACCCAAACTTCGGTAGTGTCACGGGTGACGTACACATAGTCTGTGATTGAGATTTCTCCGCCGTAATCTGGCACAGTGTAGTATCGTGCTGTTTCAGATTCGGTGTGACCATCTGAATGGAAGGTCACCTTGAGCATGTGATCGTAGGTGTATGGACCTTCGTCACCGCCGCCACCGACTGTGACAGTCACTGGGAGGTATGTGCCGGTCATGACCGATGTAATACCATTCCAACTGAAGCCTGAGTCAGATGCGAAGTAGTAGTCTGGGACAAGTTCTGGGACGTTATCAACTCGGACACCAATTTCCTTTGTGACCATGCCTTGCTGGTAGTTAGCGATTGGCATAATCGATGTGTCATAGTTTGGCACATAGGATGGTGCATTCATTGTGTCTCGTAGAACGAGTCTGATTTGACAGAACTCTGAACCAACTGGTGGAGTCTGGTGAATACCGTTGTCGTTGAGGTAGTCAATTTCCCAGATTCTTGCGTTGGTTGTTGCATCAGGAACGAGGTCGAAGATGAGGTCGTCACCAGAAATAGTTGTGGTGAAGTAGTTCTCATAGTCACACTGGTCGGTTGATTCAACTGTCCAGTAGAGGTCGTCGAGGTCATGGTCGATATCGTACTTGATTGCAGAGAGGTCGTAGGTCAAGTTGCTTGCACTTGTGTCATCTTCCATCAAGGTGAGCATCCATGGAACGTTTGGAATCGATCCATTGTCTGCCTTCATCACTACTTCGTTCTGTCGGTCCCAGTCCAGAATCACTGGAGCATCGTTGACTGGCGAGGTCGAGAAGCTCACATCGAATGGGATGGAGTCTTGGTTCTCTGTTCCATTGTCAGAAACAACGAGGGTGACATCACAAGCACCACCAAGTTCGTTGCTGGTGTTTTCTGTGATGACGAGTTCGTAGCCGTCGATTTCAACACTGAATGCCGTACAAGTTGATGGGACTGAAGCAGCCCAAGAGTACGATTGTCGGTATGGTACTTGCTCGTTTGCCTTGTCTCGGATGTAGGATTGTGATTGGTTTGCAAGAGCACCGAGGTACTTCTTGTGGACACCAAATCCTTCTGGAAGGATGTTGTCATATCCATCATCGGTTGAGAAGATTGGCATACAATCAAGTTCATTGACATTACAAATCACTGGCGGATCGTTGACATTCTCGATCGTGAAGACAATGGTCTTCTCGTCCATGAGTCCGTTGCTGTCAGTGACATTGAAAGTAAATTCAATAGTACCGAACGCATCTTCGACTGGAACGACGGAGAAAGTTTGACCGTTGAGTGAATAGCCCAACAAGATGTTGTCGTAAGCATCGAGGTTTGAATCATCAACTTGCCATGTGAGTGTGCTCTCTTCATCTTGCACATCGTCTGCGAGGTCGGTCAAACTGAATGAGTAGGTGTCAATTGAACCGTCTGCATCAGTATCGTAGTCCTCGAGGATCGAAATGTCAGTGAGCGTAGTCTGAATCACTGGGCACGCTCTTGCGATGTCCACAATGCCTGTTCCACTCTGGGTGAGGTAGACATTGTTCGCAAGTGAAACGTCGGACACAACGGTCCAATCGATTGCACAGTCAGCATCGGTCATCACCATGACATTGTAATCAGTAGCACCGGAAGGTGTGGTTGAACCCTTGTAGGATTGGTACACAAGAACTTCGTCGTAGAGTGAACCACTGTTGAGGTCACCGTGCTTGAGTTCAACGCTCACGTATTTCTCAAAGGATTGTGCAGTTTGAGCAGAATCGATGGTTTGAGTTGGGTGAACAGTGCTTACGTCCGCTGATGTTTCGGCTTGTACGATAGCAATGATATCAACTGCATCTGGTGTACCACCGATTCGGCTGAATGGAATCTCGAATTCGAGAATTTCAGTTCCTTGTGCAGCACCAACGGATTCGGTGCTGAGTGAACTTGGTCCCCATCCGAGGAATCCGTAGCTATACAAATCATAGGAGGTGGTACTGTCTGCCCAGAGCACATAGTTTGCACTGAATGGTAGGTCGTGTGCCCCACCCATTCCGTTGTATCCTGTGCTTGAACCGCTACCGTCAACACTGAGGTAGATGAGGACATCAGCACTGCTGAGGTCGACACCAGTCAAACCAACATAGAGGCTGTCTGCAACATTGTAAGTGACATACATGTTGTCTGTTCCATCACCGCTCATGTTACCAGGCATTGCATATCCTGCTGGGTTGAGTTCATTTCCGCCAAACCAGTCGTCAGTTGAACCATCAATGTTCATGACTTCTGGTTGGAAGGATGTTGAAACATAGGATGCACGGCTGTTGTCACTTGACATGATCAGCAATGCCACATCGTTTGTTGGTGCTGCACCAAGATGAGTGGTTTCAATGTTGAACAAGTTTGCCTCGTCAATCACTGCGGTGGAATGAACCATCAACTCACCAGAGTTGAGCGTATGACCAATGGATGTGATATGGGAATTGCTTCCAGCATCGATTTGGTACGTGGTTGTGCTACCGAAGGTCATGTTCTCGATGGAACCTGTCGAGTCTTCGGTCTTGAGTGCAGTTGTTGCATCTGATACACCAGTTCCGAGGTTGTCCCATCGGAAGACTGAGTTGTTCGCAAACACACCAATGTTACCGTCGACATCGAGTGGGTAAATCCAGGTGTCATCGCTGTTGAGCAAGTAGAGTGCAACACCATCGGTGTCATCTGCATCAACACTTGCACCAAGGGAGATGACATCAACATCATCGGTGTAGATACCGTACTCGTCACCCGTGATGTCGGCATCACCCTTGAGGGTGAGGACACCGAGTTCCTTGTGAACACCAGTATCGTATCCGGAGATGGTTGTTCCGTTCAAGACAAGTCCATTGTATGCTGAGTCAGAGAAGATACCAGTGGTACCACTGGCTCCTGCACCGGTCAGTACAGAACCGACGTCACTCACATCACAATCATCGATCACCATAGCATTGTCTTCGAGGGTAATTGTGTTTGAACTCGAAGCAATCGCAATCGAATCACAATCTGCTAGGGTCATTCCGACCGCAGAAGGTGCCTGTCGACCAGTTGACAAACCAATGGTGTTTCCTGAAATGACAGCGTCGGATGCAGTGGATGCAGTGGATGAGGTTTCTGTGACCTCAATGGTTGCACCACCATCCCCGTATGAATCGTTGACATACAGCTTGTAGTATCCTGGTGTGGTGTAGGTTGCAAGCGGGTGGTATCCAGCATTGCTGTTGAAGGTGTAGGTTGACCAAGAGTTAACCACGGTGGTGTTGTTGAGAACAACAGCGATGCTGATCTCGTAACCCCAACTGTCGGTGTCAAGACCGAGGGTTGCCTTCTTTCCACTTCCCAAGTTCCAATCACAGGTGTCGCTATATCGGTAGTCAGTTCGACCGATGCTACAGAGTGAATTGCCACTTGCAGGTGGTGTACTGATTTGTTCCATGTAAATACCGGAGTATTCAGCGTCAGTGATGGTGTTGTCAGTCACACTTCCACTACCTTGGTAGGTGTAAATACCAGTGGTTTCATCTTGTTGAGTGATACCAGTAATATCGTTGCCTGAAACATTGAAGTTGTGGGTTTGGTACAGGAAGATGAGGTCATCTCCACCACCGTTAATGTCGTTGTTGGTGATGTCAACATTCTTTGTGTTACCCGGATAGATAGAAACTGCTGAACCGCCTGCAGTGGTGTGGAACGTATTTCCGTCAATTTCTGCACCTTGGATTTCGTTGGTCGTGTAGAGCCAAATGTCTGCAATTTCTCCACCATCGTTGAATGTGTTTCGGTTGATGGTCAAGTTGTCTGAACCAATTTCACTCGAGGAGTGAGTGTAATAGTATCCTGAACGTTGTGAGAACACACCAACACCACAATTGTTGAAGGTGTTGTCGTTGATGTCAGTTCCTTCAACACCATTCAAGACGATACAAATGTCTGAAATTTGAATTGCGTTGTTGAGTGGCGTGTATCCCTTAAAGTGGGTAATTGTACTGTTTGTCACATCAAAGAAGTCTGGCATGTAGTCAGAATAGTATCCATA
>JAYNJV010000002.1:4377-9242 GCA_038110525.1 Candidatus Poseidoniales archaeon
ATGACGAAGTCATTGTTTGTGTTGGCGAATGTCGAATCTTTGATAGTAATTTTTCCGGAACCTGCAGTTTCGATACCAACATCGTTTCCTTGGATTAACAAATCTGAGAACTCAACATCAGCGGATGTACTTGCACCATATTCGATTGCTGCACCACCAATGTTTGCAAATGTTCCAGTCAGGTCACCACTGATATCTTTCGCATAGTAGACACCCGCCTTGTTTTGACCGTCCAAATCAAGGTTGGTCAAATCCATGCTTCCTGAACCACTGGTTGAAACGAGAACACCGTAATCTCCGCCAGTCACATTGACTGCATCTGCACTACCTTTAGATTGACCAGAAACGAGAATACCTGCGTTTGTTGGACTTGTGACGTCGACATTCTTGAAGTCCGCAGCAGCGAAGTTACCACCGATGTCGATTCCATTGTCTGCGCCGGTGATTTCACCGTTTTGGAACATTGGCGTACCTGACTCACGAACGTATGCTTCATCGACAAGGTCGGATGCAGATGATGCTGCACGTGCAACGAAGTCCATTCGGTCTTGATAGTTGTCTGCACCATTGTGGAGGAAGTCCATGTAAATGGTGACCTTGGACAGGTTGCTTGCTGAGATGTCAACGATTGGGAAGGTGAGTCGAGCACCTTGACCGCTGGACATGTAGTAAGTGTATGCGTATGTCATACATAGACCGTAGTTGGTTGGGTATCCATTAGCAGCATAACTTGGCGGGTTGCCGACGTTACCTGGCCACGAACCTTGTCCGTTCGAGCCTTCTGGTGGTGTGTTTGCACCACTGAACATGAACGAAGGAGAGTAGTATCCCCACCACATGTATGGGTAGTAAGAATAGGTTCCACTTGGTGTGACGCCATTACCAATGTCTTCCCAGTCGAATCCAAACTTAGCTGGAGCACTGTAGTAACCTGGATAGCTTACACCTTGTCCGAGCCAATAGTAATACATGTAGTAGAAGTAACCGTCGTAGTATTGGTAATTTGGACCATAGTTGTAGCCGTAGTAGTTACAATGCCATGATGGAGCACCACCGTTTCCACCGTCGTAATTTCCAACGTGGGAGTAGGTGCTGATCGCTGGGTCGCTTGAACTGTATGGGTAGTATCCAAGTTGACCTGGGTTCGTCACGTTCCACTTGTTACCTGAAGTATCGGTCAACTCGATGTTGAGTCGGTCGAAAATGAGGTACCAGTGTGAGGTAGAATACGCATAATACGGGTGAGCATCGCCACCTCCGTAGATAGCGTTAGCACCAATTTGGAGGTAGTTGTTACCATTTCCAAGGAAGGTTGATGCGTCAATTGCGTATGTCTTCCAACCTGAGTTTTGACCTGAAAGCAATGTGCTTCTGTAGATTGTTGGGAGTGACATACCGCCATACACAGCAATTCCGACATCGTTGTTGGAGAGAGTAAATCCATCAACTTGAGGAGCACCATTGTAGGATTGAATACCAACTGCAGCGTTCTTTACTGTGATACTGCTGATGGACGCACCTGCTGCTTCAACCCAAAGTGCTGTACCGGTTTGGCCAGTGTTTTGGATAGTAGAAGCGTCGATGTCAAGAGAACCGCCGTCGATTTTTACGGTTGCCATATCATCCGAAGATGCTTGAGCACCAAAGATGGTAGCACTGTTGCTCATCTTCAGGGTTGAGCCGTCGCCGACATACAATGCACTGTCAGTCGTTCCATCTTGATACAAATCTTTGACTTGAGAACCGTTCATGATATTGAGGGTTCCGCCAGCCATGTTAAATCGAAGTGGATTTGCTGATGACGAGGCTCGAACAATGGTTCCATCGAGTCCAGAAATATCCGGTGAATCGGTGAGACGCAATTCTCCTCCTTGTGAGATGGTGATAACTGGTTGAGTCGTCGAAGTACTTGTCACACGTAGCACACCGCCCTCAATCACGATAGCACATCCATCGATTTCAAACGATTCAAGGACCGAAATGGTGGTCTCTTGGAATCGGAAGGTGTCTTTGACTCCGTCCCCGTCGGTATCAAAATGATTAGGAATCAATGTCGCATTACCAGCGAGTGCTGCACAATCAAGGTTAGGGTCTTCGAAGGTAAGTGGAGCAGGGAACAATCGTAGTGCTGCACTGTCTCCAACTCCAAACGTACCAGAGTTGGTGGTAGCTGAGTACCATGCGTCACCAACAAGGGTTTCGTTCACACCAGCGGGTCCTGATGCTCGCAAGTTGTGCTTGGTATAGGTTGTACCATCACCATCTTCTGTGATGACCCATACCTGAGCAGATCCGTTGTTTGTGTCAGTAGTCTTTTGGTACAGATTGACCGACATTTCGTTGTTGCTTCCATCGACAAGTGTTGCCGACACAGTATGTCCTGATTTATTTGATTCAGATGAACCTACGATTTTGTAGGCTCGAATCCATGCAAGTCCACCGTAGTAAATTTGGGATGGATTGCTTGACGAACCACTGACTGAAACAGCACAGTTTCCTGTTGCACCACTTGAATCAGAACAGTCATTAGAGTTGAGGCTTGCCTCAACGAGAACGAATTCTGTTCCTGTTCTCGCTTCAACAACATATGGACCACTGCTTGAAACAGTTGTGCTTGAAATCGAAACTTCACCCACGCTGAAGTCAGTGTAACGACCGTCAAAGACGGATTGTGTTGAACTGCTGTGGGAGAAGGTACCTCCGTCTACAATTACGGTGTTTCGGCTTCCTGATGATGCACTGGACTTGATGCTCGCTGCGGAAACATCTTCAAAGATGATGTTCCAGCCGCCACCTTGTAAGGTAAAAGCGTCAATGTCGGTTCCTAAAATCTTGACTGGCTTACCTGTAATATCGTTGGCAGCCCAGTCGACATCGCCTGCGGTGACATCATTAAAGACACCAGGATGTACTCTTCGAAGTGTGATCTTGTCCGAGGTGAGTCCATCGAGAACCATGTTGCTTCCTGAAGGACCATTTCCGGTTTGGGATGAACCACCAGGTGTGATCATCAAGTCTGCACTACCAAAGTCTACGTCTTCAAGGTGAAGACTTGACATAGCGTAGAAAGCACCGCTTGCATAATCATCTGCATCGACATTGTATGCATAGAAATCACCGTTGCTGCCACCAAGTGAACTGATGACAGCACCAGTTTGGGCACTTGAAGTTGTCACTGTGATGTTGGTGAGGTGAACATCCAGCAAGTCTGTTGAGATGAAGTTCACGAAGGAATTGGTCACAGTCACATTCTCAATCCAAAGGCTTCCACCTGTTGATGCAGTTGCCGAAGAACTGCCAGAGTTTGTAGCAATAGCTCCGCCCCAAGCATTTCCGTCCGTGTTACAATCCTCAAGCGTACCCTCCATCAAAACGACATTAGCGTTTTCAGGGAGGTTCAAACAGGATTCATCTGCTCCGTCAATGGAGAAATCAGTCATGTACACACTAGTACCAGCACCACTTCCGTGGCTGATTGCAGCACCAACATTGGAGAAGGAAACATCACTCAAGGTGAAGTTACCTGGGTTGTTGTTGGTGTAACATGCTCTTGAACTTCCAGTGGATGTGTCGGCACAAGTGACAGTGTGGTCACCGTGACGGCTTCCGGATGAAATAGCAGCGTCGGATGTGTTAGCGAAATCAACATACGAGAACTGATGTCGGTCATCGGTCGACGAACAATCATCGGTGAACGCAAGACCCTTCCATTCTGCTCCACCAGCACCTTCGAATTTGATGTGGTTTGAAGAGTTACCAAGGAATTTAACTTTCGTACATTGACCGTCGATTGAAATTCCCTTTCCGCTATCAACTTGGACAACAACACCTGGGTTGATTGTGAAATCAGATGTAACTGTCACATAATCTGATGTTGGGTGCAATCGAATTGGGCTATCTGTGATGTCCCATTGTGGGTCGGTCGTGATAGCATTCGCATAGATATCAGTTCCCTTGCCTTCGTATGGCATGACTCTGTAATACACACCACAATCAAGGCTTGAGGTTTGGAAACAGTAGTAACTCGAGTAAATTGAAGACCATGGCGAAATCAATCCTGGTCGTGCGTAAGTTGAACCACTGTATGGCCATGATGGGTAGTGCCATGTCCATTGGCTTCGTAGTGCACTTGTTCCGGATGTTGCAAACCACATGTGACCTTGTCGTGCAACGTTGACACGGTGGTTCGAATTGTTACCATCGTAGTTCACTCCAAAGTACTCGAATTCAAAACCGTCAGGCATATCGAAATTCTTGTTACAATATGTGGAATATGAGCTCCAGTAGTAGAAACAATAGTACGAATATGGGAATCCGTTTGATGTTCCTTGCAAAGCAGTATCATAATTCACAATTGGCGTCAATCCCTTGTCAAACTCTTCCCAACCGTGGGTAGAAGAACTTGTGTGGATACGGTAGTTGCTGGTTGTTGGGATATGTCCTGGGTTAGAATACGATGTCGAAGATGAGGTTTGGATATCTGCACCCTTGTTTCGTGCTTGGTTCATGTATCCAATGGACCATGAATTGTAGGTTGCACGGCATCCGCTGTCGTATTTGAATTCAATTTCGTTGGTCACGTCATAGAATACGGCTTGGATTGTACACTGGTCGTACGTATAGTATCCAATATCTCTCCATTCAACGATGAACATCTTGTTTGGATCTCCACGAGAGAAAGTATAGGTGCTCGAATTCGCATAGTTAATACCGGTCGAAGCAGTACTTGTGTCTTGGGATGTGAATCGGTATTCAACATCATCATTCACTTCGAGGTCTTCGATATCTGCTGACCATGTACATGATGCTGAAGCACACTCAGCACGTGTTTTTCCGGATGGTGGGCTCAAGAGTTTTGAAGTCCA
>JAYNJV010000002.1:9342-130484 GCA_038110525.1 Candidatus Poseidoniales archaeon
AAGCACACTCAGCACGTGTTTTTCCGGATGGTGGGCTCAAGAGTTTTGAAGTCCAGCTTCCAACAGTTCCGCTTGCATCTGTGATTCGGTAGTACAGAGTTGGACCAACGCCTGCTGTTGCTGTAACGTTCACACCTGATAGTGGGTCTCCACCATCACTGATGGTCACTGAAACACGTCGATCTTTTGCGTGGGAATCAGCCATTGCGGTGTGTCCCATCGATGGAGCGGTTGTATCTGGAAGTGGCTTAATGCTTGACACCTTGTAGGTGATGTCTCCTGTGCTTGCCATACGACCGTAATAACCAGCACCCATTGCAAATCCAGACCATCGGTAGGTCGAACTTGAGGCAGGGTTGTTGTAAATGTAGTAGTACGCTGGAGTACAGCGTGTACCTGAACCAGTGCCTGTGTATCGAACAAAGTAATAGAATCCGTTTGTACCAACACAAAGTTGGTTCGCTTGGTTGCTACCACCAGAGGCATTCCAGTCCCAACTTGCAAATTCACCTGTGATGTCTCCAGGAATCATAATTCTGTATCCCATGGTGTATCCGTAGGAGTAGGAGTAGGTTGCTGATGTTCCACCGGACAAGGTTTGGTCGATGTCAGGGGTTGTGCCAATACCGATCATAGCCCAGTCATTTGCGGTTGAATCGTACACCATCATGATGTTGAAACCTGGACCTGTGACAGCATTGAGTCCTGGCAAATATCCACCGTCATAGGAGTGAAGTGCGACATCGCCACGGGCACCAGTTGTTCCCCATGAACCACCAGTTCCGTAACTTGTGGTCGAGGAGGTTGAGTAAGGAATGGTGTTCCATCGAACATACCAGTTATTGTAGAAGTAGTTTGAACTTGACGAACCGGTGTACCAGCAAGTTGAACTGCCTGAACCACAGTTTGAGACATCGAATTCAAAGTAGTATTCTGAATTGCCTTCGTAGTATGTCATTTGTCGGTCAAGCCAGCCTTGTGGGGAGTAATAACTTCCTGCATGCACATCGGTCGACAACACGGTGAGTTTTGTGTCGCCAGTTGGTGCGTTCGCTGGGTCAACAATGTAGTAATCATAAGGTGATGAGGAGCCCCCAGATGGAGTGTATCCAACGTTTGCTCCGTTGTTGACGTTCAAGTCTTGGTACTTCCAGTAGTACTGGACGTAATCTCCGTAGGATGCATCAGGCGTGGTAGCCTTGAACTTACAGGAGTTGGAGGTTGTGGAACAGGTGCCGATTGTTGATGCACTTGTTGAACTCCAGGTCGAAGCGTTGTTCTTGTTGTAGTAAAGTTTGACACCGTTCGAAGATGTAGTATCAATACCTGACATATCTGTCAAGGTGATGAAGAAAGTTCGCTCACCCTCAACATAGGATGCTTGTCCGTCGTACTTCGGGAAACTCGCTGTTGGTGCGTCTGCATCGGTACCGCCTGTGTAGGTGATTGCAACATAGGAGTTGGTTGAACCCGAGGCGTAGGCGTATGTGTACACATAGGAGTTGGCGCTCATTCGCTCACCGATACCGATGGTGCCTTGATTGGTTTGTGCACTTGTAATGTGACTTACACCACCAGTTGTTGCTGCACATGCACTTGCAGAGTTACAGAAAGTGACCGTCTTCCAGCCGGTTCCAGAACTGCTCACCGTACCCGCTGATGGTGAGTTACCAATCGCTGAAACCAGGCTTCGTGAAGCGGTACCACCATAGTTTGAGGTGAGGTAACTTGCACTGATTGGGTTGCCATTGCATGAGTTCGATGAAATAACGTAGTTGTATCGTGCATCAAGTCCACAGCTCTCAAGAACGCTCACGGTGAATGTGACTGATGAGCCATATGCGTAAGACATGTACTTCTTCCATTGGATTTGGGAAACAGTTGCTCCAGATGGAAGAGCGTTCGATGAAGTAAAGCTGTACTTGTGCCATGGTACGTAGTAATAATAGGAGTAGTACTTGTAGTGGTATCGGTATGTACTTGAGTAACAGTACGTGTAGTAGATGTAACAATATCCACCAGCAGAGCTTGAAACTTGGATTGTTGGATCAATACCAAGTGGGAAAACTCTGTCGTCGCTCAAAATCCAATCCGCTTCAACCATGGTTTGAAGAATAACGTGGCTTCCGTGAACTTGGACGAAGAATGTTGCAACGTATGCCTCTGTTGAGTGAGGCTCAATGATGGTTGGAACTGGAATCTCAACGAAGAGTTCGCCAGTTTCGATGTTTCGAACTTGGAGAGCATCTTGTGTTTGAACGACTTCGGTTCCAACTTGAATGTCGCCTGAGAAGAGAGCGTATCCTGCAGGGAGTCGGAGACCTTCAGCAAGACCAAACCACTCTTGGCCGTCCAAGAGGTTAGGCTTCTCTCGAACGACGAGGATTTGCTTAACTTGTGTTTGCTCAACGAGGTAGTCGAGGTCAAAGCCTTGGCCGATTGAATATCGAACAGAGTTGCCGCTCACAGTGACTCCGCCTTGACCTTCACCAGCATCGTATGGTGTTGGTGCAAGTCCTGCTTCGTCAAGGGTGATGAGCATAGGTGCAATTCCAGTGACGATTGGATCGACGAATTCGTTCGGTTGAACGATGACTCCGCCGCCGGCCTCTGGTGCGAAGGCGGTAAAGAATGTGTTCTCAGACACTTCGTATCCGCTTGCGGTCGCCTTCACATTTGTATCGATGTCGTGCCAGACACCAAAACTGTCCACATAGTGAACTGGCTCATTTGCAATCAGTTGAACGATTTCACCGTTCTCTTGCAAAAATGCCTTGGTGTAAGCATCACGGAACCCTTTGAGTTCCATGTCGGCATCGTATTCATATTCCATGCCCTCAATGGTTTCGGGGAGTTTGAAGTAATCATTTTCGTCTTCGCTTGGGGAAGCGTCAACAAATCCTGATTCTTCGGTGTCGTTTTGTACGTAACTGCTCATTGGCATCAAAACCATGAGCAAGCACAAAAACAGTGCTACTCCGATTCCACTAAGGACGGTTGTTTTCTTGTTTTTCTTTATTGTTCCCAACATTGTCATTCACCTCATACATACTGTATGCAAAGCATTCCACGACTTACTCTCCTTATATGCATTGGGGTACAAAATCTTTGAAATCAAGCATGGTCGAACAAGTTGCGAGAATGAAAAATTGGTTGAACATGTAAAATGTATTACGGAAATAAATGAAAAAAATATCAAAGACAGATTGAATTAAAAACTCCTCCTATTCGAGGCTACATGATGCAAAAGTTTCGTATCCTATTACTTCTGTTCTTCGTTGCAATCCTTCTCATTCCATCCACGCATGCCGATCGGGATGATTCTGAAGATGAAGAAGTCACCTGGTACGGTATTGAAGCCGAAGGATTGGGGACAGTAGCACTTTGGATGATGGGCGGTACGCTCTTTATTCTTGTATGGAAGCCATTGCATTTGTACCTTCGAAAGAAGGGGCCTGAACTTTTTGATGTTGAAGCAAAATCATTCAAATTGACGTTAAAAAACATCAACACCAAACATATGTCAATTCATAACATCCTTGGCTTTCTTACAGCCGTTGTTGGAACTGCCCATGGACTGCTTTTAGAGTGGCATTGGACATTGTGGGTTGGCATGGCGTCAGTTTGGGTACTCGTTGTCAGTGGTTCACTCCTGAAATGGAAGTGGCCACCTCGACAAGTTCGAAGAGGGGCACGGTTGTTGCATATGCAACGTGCTCTCTCCGTCCTTGCTGTCGCTCTTTTGTTGATTGGTCACGCCATTGTCGACTGATTTTCTTTCAAGCCACTAGCTCCAAGCCAAAACTTCGCAACAACTCCCTCGAGGGAGTTGGTCCCGAATGTCATCCCGGGTTGGATGTCATTTCGATTGGATCAGTAGTCCCAATCTTTACCTTCGTCGCCGCCACCATCTCCACGGGAGAGGATGAATCCACCAGCAACGAGTGCGATGAGAACGATTCCACCGATAACGCCCCATGTCCAACCTGGAACGCCTGAGGAGGTTTCATCGGTATCGCCAATGGTGTTGTTATCTGTTCCACCATCTTCAGCTTCACGGAAATAATCGATGCTGTTGATTGAATCACCAGCTTGGACGTTACCAAGTGCGTCAACAGGGACGACGGTAAAGAAGTACGTGAAGGAACCAACTGCAGTTGGCTTAGCCCAGCTGTATGAATCGACATCAGCGGAGGATGTTGTTTGGCAACTCTCCATAGGCATGTTAGCAGCATTGAAGTTTGTACGGTCTGAACAAATCATCCATGCATCAACATCGGAAGTGTCACCAGACACTGTCCACTTGAGTTCCCATTGCTCTCCAACAGCGTTGATGGTCAATCCTGTGACTGAAACATCCCCATCGACTCGGCTGTCTGCAACAACATCTGCTTCTGCTTCTTGTGAACATACAGAGTTGTCAGATGCTTGACAAACTGCAAGATAGATGTGGTATGTTGTGCCGTGTGTTGTCACACCTGGACCACCGAATGTTGCCATTCGGTCTGCTTGACCTGGTTGTGCAACGTTCATGTCGTTGCAATCAGAACCTGAAACTTCACAAATGGAGAGGACGAACTCTTCACCTTCATTTGGAGGGGTTGTTACATCCCAATTAACTCGGATTTGTCCACCCTTTGAGGCAGCAGCACTGAATCCACTGATTTCGGATGAAGGTGGTTCAAGTTTGACTGCTTCGTTTCCGAAGAACACGAGTTGACCAGATGGCAAGATGCCTTGTGTTGGGTCAAAAGTGTAAGTGAACACATCGACGGTAGCGTCATCATCGTCGTCCGAAGGTGCATTGTCGAACATGACATAGCGACCTTGGGAATCATAATACCACATGTTCTTAGCACCAATGGACTTTGGAACTTTTACATTGAGTGTCTGAGATAGGATATCCCCTGAACTGAAAGTAGCACTTGGAGAATATAGGATAACTGAAACAGCATCAAAGGTTCCAGTTAGGTCATCGCCATCCATATCAACAAGATTTGAAACACCTTGGTGTGATTCAAGAGAACCATCAGTTGCAGTAACTTCAAAGGTACTTGCTAAGAAATATGTCACATTGTAAAACAAGCCGACACCAGATTCCGAAGTCGAGGTACCGGTTTGAGAGTTCCAAATTTCAAGGACAATTTCTTGACTTGCTGTTCCTTCGAACTCATCTTCAACGACAACACTGACGGCGAGTGTTGGAACATATTCTTGGATGATTGGTACATAACACTCGTTTGTTGTGCAACCTGGTAATGTACCGCCTGGAGTACTCCATACATATGTGAGTGAAGTACCAGTTGGATCATCCACGTCAAATGCTTCTGCAGTCATCATCAAGAGATCGGCTTGTCCGATGATAAGGTCGCCTTCGTTGATGAGTTCAAGGGATGTGATGAACGGTTTGTTGTTCTCAACACGGACTTCGTAGGAGACGTCGTTGTTGGATTGTCGCATGTCAGTGTATTTGGAATCGGTGAGTGAGAGCGTCAAACTGAATTCCCATTCACCCGGAGTCAAATCAAGTTGGACACAAACCGCAGCAGGGGTAGCACCTGAAACTGGTTGATACACAGGGGAACCTGGTTCAACGGCAACACAAGTGTTCGCAGTACCACTGGTGACTTGGACACCGTCAACTGACACTGTATAAGAGAGGTCCCATTCGTATGAAGTCGATGGGTCAGAGCCACGGTGTTCTACTTCTGCGTACAGTTGAGAACAGCCGACATTGAGTGAGCCAACATCTCCTGCACCGAGGAAGGATGTTGCAGAACCACTGCAATCTGAACTATAGCCCTGATAGACACCAACTCGATTGAGACGAATATCATGGACGTTTGTTATACTTCCAACGATTTCATCGAAGTTGGTTCGAGCGTATCCATCAGTCGTTTCTTCAATTTCACAAAAATCTTGGAAGATGGTTACATTTTCTGAGTCACCTGTTGCGTTCCAAGTGCGTTCACAACTTGGAAACTGACCATACAATGTGTAACTTACGAGTTCTGCCGAAAGAATCCATGTGGATTCATTTGAGGTGTTTCCACCAAGCACATTGCCGGTGATTTCTGCGTCGCTTCCTAACGTGATTACGTTTCGAGTACCCTCCGTGTAATCACTTGCATTGCTGCCATTTTCCCATGTTCGGACTGTGGTTGATGCCCCACTTGATGCGAGGGTAACAGTTCGACCTTGACCGGTTAAGTCGTTTGAGGTATCTGAACCAACGATCCAACCACCATCATCGAGTATTGCACTGTCAACCTCTCCTGAGGCTTTAAGGAGAATGACAACATCACGAATTTGAGCTCCAGTTTGACTTCCTTCAAGAGCCACTGTGAGGGTGAAGTCTGTTGAACGGGAATTCGTTGCGTCGGAAGGTTCGCTTCCAGATGGAGTCCAAGCAAGGTCAACTTGCACATCGACCCAGTCAATGACCTTGACATAGGTTTGGTAAGCATTGTTACCCGGGTCGTCGTCTGTTGGAGAGTACACAGTGACATCGATAATGTATTCTCCAACGGTTGGAGTCCATACGATGTCTCCGCCACCTTGCAGTTGCATGATGTGCTTGCCACCGCCGAGGAATTGACCAACAGCGAGTGAACCACCATTGGTTGAATCGAATGGGCAAATTGTTCCATCGTCACAAATGACATCTGGATTGTCCCACTGTAGATCGGAACCTGATGAATCTTTAGCGATGAGACCTGGGTTACCGCTTGCGTCGGTGAGGTAGATGGTTGTTGTGTAACCAAGCTCTTCGATGATTCCAGTTCCATCGTTCTTGATGAAACTCTCAATCTTCACGGATTCGCCTGCCAAGAGTTCATCCCGACAGCCTAAATCATTACAGGAAGTTTCCTTAGGCGAAGCGATAGCGGAAACGGTTGGGTCTCCTGTTGTTCTACCACTTGCTTCAAGAATGTCCTTGCTGCTATTCATTTCTGTTAAATCCATACTTGCTAGAAAACTTGTCATAAACAAAAGTACTAACGTTATTGATGTCACTTTCTTCATTTGTATTCCTCCGACGACTCGGTATCCCTCTCCACGATGTGAATCATATTTATACTCTAAGGAGCATAAAGTTTCAAGGCTATTATATATGAACAATTGATTCATATCGTTCAAATGCCACGCAATCCTGCGATTTCCAAAAAAATATTTAAACAAATCACTCAATATTTGAAATTTAATCATTTTGAGCCTCTATCGGAGAAATTTTTGTTGCATTTCGAATCGGAATTAATGTGGCACATACAACGGCGAACCAAGATGAAGCAAGGAGCACAATCGATTTGTAATACGGGAAAGCGAAAGCCACCCCTTGCTCTGCCCATATCGCTTGATGAAGTGAAGAGTGAAAGAGATAGGCGATGATGAAGCCGTTGAATAATCCTAAAACTGCAATCCAAGTCACTTCGATGAGAAACAGTTGACCTACTTCACTGGTTCTTACACCAAGAGCCCTTAACATGCCAATCGATGACCGTCGTTCGCTGACATTTCTGAATGTAACCACACCGATTCCGGCGATACCAACAAACAACCCGATGCCCAAGTAGCCCTCAAACAACCCCAAAAGTGATTGAACGAGATACTGCAATGTTTGGATATCCTCGTAAATCAAAGTCACTTGAACACCTTCTGAAGCAAATTTTCGGTTGAGTTCTTCAAAGAGCACCGATGCTTGCTCTCTTTCGGATGTTGATTTTCCTTGGATCATCGTACTTCCATCTTGCTCCTCTTGAACGCTGATGTACATTCTCGTAATTTCTCCATTGAATTGTTCTTGGACGACATCATCGTTCATCCATATCCCTGCTGAATAGAGGTAAGATGACTGAGCCAGGAATCCTCCGACTTGAACAATTCTGCGGTTTTCAGGATTGGAAAAATCAATTAGAGAAATGAAATCTCCAATTGATAATTTGAGTGGGATAAATCCCGAACCATCCGTTGCTAATTCTAATCCAAACGAGGCATCAACGAAGACGATATTATCGAATTTTCCAATTGAAATCCATGCTTCTTGTTCGGTAAGGCCCAAGGATTCATCCCATATGTGCAAAGGCAGTCCACCATGCTCTGAAAAATTCTCATCAAATCCGCGCAAAATGTATGGTATACGTTGGCCAGAGTCATCTTCTAAATGAACCGGTGCTCGATAAATTCTCGACACGGAATCAATCGATTGTTGGGATGCTTCCGACAAATTCCACAAGGCAAGGTCATCAGGAAAATCTAGTGGTCTTGCTCTATTCGAAGTCAACATGATTTCATACTCACCTTCGGCTTCCTCAACGAATTGGGTCGTGAAATGATCGAATTGAGACGTGTATCCAGCGAGCACAATGACCGAAAACATGGTCAGCGAAAACATTCCAACAACCGCTGCAGTTCTGACCGGATGGGAAAGTGGGTGGGCCAAGGCAACGACGGTGAGCAGGCGTTTTCTCGGAGGTAATGGTACAAATCGAATCATTGCGGAGATGGCGAGTGGTGCAAGACTCGAGAGGAGCAGGACGCCAGCCATGACCTGTATCAAACCACGCAAAATGAGGGCAAGTTCCTCCGATTCAACACTGCCATATGGAAGGAGAAGGCCATAGAAGCTTGACCAAACAAGATAGGAAAGGCCGAGAACACCGACGGTATTCCTTGCAGTATTGCGATACAATCTTGACCAGATCGGACGCATTCTCAACCAAATCGGAAGTTCCCATAGCAAAATAGGTGTGATGAAAGTGATGAGGCTTAAGCCGAAAAGTAAGACAAGTGTGCTTGCCAAGGTCGATGAGAAGCCAAGAAGAAACAGTGCTGTTCCAACGAGAATCAATACGCCAAATGCTGCACCTTGAATGATGTAGAGGTACCATGGAACTTGATGAACAACAAATTGTTGCAAATCCCTTAATGTCTTGACAATATTGAGACGTGCATTCCACCAACTCATGCCCCACAAGATGGCAAATGAGAGAAGTGAACCAGCAAACCAACCGATGAAAATTGAATCAAGCGTCCAAGCGAATTGAAATCCAATTGCACCAACGGAAGCAAACATTGTCGCAAATCCTTCGCCTACAAACCAAGCAAGGACACCACCAAACACAGCACCTAATGCACCTCCAAGTGATGCGAGAATCATGCCCTCAAAGAAGAACAATGCACGAGCATCAGATTGACGAAGACCCAGCGCCCTTATTGTTGCAACTTCATTTTTCCTTACTTCAAACAGCAACATGAGAATGGTGATGGAGAGAAGAATGCCAGCAGCAATGGTGAAGGAACCAAAAACGACAAACATACCCGATAAAAGCTTTGAAGATTCTGCTGCGGCTTCAATCGATTCGATTTGAACCGCTGAAATTTCAAGATAGAGCCCTTCAAAGGTGCTTGCATCATTGAGTACTGAGAAAATCTTCTGCTGTTCACCCTCACTGATGGATTGTGTAGGCGAGGATAACAAAAGTAACGAACGTTCTCCCGATGATGCCAGAACCAATGTTTCGACATCGTCAACTGAACCAAGAGCAAAGAATACATCTTCGATGTTGGTTAAATTTTCAAAACCAGGTATTGATACAATGGCTCCCTCAACGGTCAAATCCACGGGCGTGTTATTTCCATAAGCAAAAGGAACTGCACCGTGAATAGATAGTGATGAGATTCCTGTATTCATGACAAGGTCGGCGACAACACTATTGACACGTATCGAACCATTCAGTTGTGTATAGGTGGCATCACCATCAAACGCCAAAATAAGTTGAGGTAAGGCACCAACACCTTCGACATCAGACAACAAAGAAAGGCGGATTGATTGCACCGTTTCTGTGGTTGGATTCCATCGTAATAACCCGAAATCAGTTGTGCACCATGCCTCAAATTCACCTAACTGAATTCCCAACATGGCATCGCATTGTTCATGATAAGATTCCAATTCGTTGTTGGTTGATGTGGAAATTTCTGGCTCTTCTACCAATGGTTGAATCGATAATTCGGGATAGATTTGTACTTGATGCCAAGATGATTCGAGAAGCGTTTCATGAAACAGATACAATGCATCATCGACATGGAGTGAGATGTCAAGCGTTTGACTTGACTCAAATGAGTCGAGGAGAAGTTGTTGAACGATTTCGCCATCAGCACGAAATTCATAGAGTGTGATATCGTCCCCCTGCGTAGCGATTCCATAAAATAAATCTTCATGCATCACAATAGATTCTGCTTCACCTACGTTATCCAGTTCCATTGGCTCGATTTCATCTGGATATCGTTCATCGGCAAACACAAAGCCCGTTGAGGTTGCAATAATACCAATACCATCTTGACTCAATGCAAACCCATGGACGATACCATTGTTTGGGTGTTTCCACACCCATGGATCACCACTTGAAAACGATTCAAATCCAAATCCTGCATAAGACCAATGCCAAAGTGCAGTTTCGGTGGCGTGCAATCCCAGTATGGTAGAATCACTGAGGGAGAGGAGTTCTTCGCCTTGGTGTTCAACGGATACGATAGGGGCAAGAATTGCTTCTAACATGGTGATGTCAGTAAGGTTGTTTGAGAGTTCATGTCGTAATCGTTCAACCGTTGTTGCATTAATTCTTCCGAAATCAGAAGTTGAAGAAATCGTTAGGCCACCGCTCTGTTCATCTTCATTGACCAAAAGCCCAGCATCATCATAGTGCACGCTTGTGCTGAATTTCAAGTTCATTTCCTCGGCAAAATTTTCGATGTCCTCAGATGGTGTTGATGGTAAAAAGGCGTACTCGGCTCTGGTCACTTTACCCTCCAAGTTCAACCATTGTTGGGCAGTTGGTAGGTCAACAAACAACGAAGGTTGCATCGTCCCACCTCGTTGAGCGAATCCTTGCATTTGTGCTACTTCGTAGATGATAACTTCCCGATACATACGTTCTCGGCCCGAACCATCGAGTGAATCTCGGTAGAGTGTGAGTGTGACGCTGTCTCCTTTTTTGGCTTCAAGTTCATCAGCAAACGCTTGATTGACAACAACAAATGGTTCATTTTCATTGAACTGATTGAGAATCTCGATGGTTGCAAAACGAACTCCTTCGGATTCGCTTCCAATTTTCGGCCACACACCTTCATCTTCCAAACTTGCATTGTTGGCAAGTACGGTCACGCTTGAGGCACCTAAACCTGTAGGACCCAACACACCAGCTGTGGTCGTCACACCGTGCATATGACCTTGAAGCATGGATGCATAGGTGTCATCATTTATTGCCTGCAACCAAAAACGCTCGGCCAATTCCTCTGAAAAAGCGACATTGATTCCTGTATTAGGGTTGAGTCCACTGATGAGGATATCAGTTTCAGTCCAAGTAGCCTCAACTTCATGTGTGATTGTAGCGTCGAGGGAATCTCCAATGATGAACGAAGAGGAGAGTATTGCAGATGAAATAATGAAACCTGCAACGAGTAAGGTCGCTTGTCGCTTTCGCCTTCGAATATTTTCGATAGCAATCCTCCACACCAGTTGTCGCTGAGGTATGAGCATGGCTTGAAATCCTGCTAAACTAATGATGCCAAGCAAAATACCTGAGAAAAGCAACGAAGAGGTGGACAGTGGCAAAAATGAGAGGAGAAGCATGCTGAGGACTGCATCAGTTGTAGCTCCGATGACGATGAGCAACTTCTTTGAACGAGATACTGTATCTGATTTCCCAAAAACATCGACAGCAACAACACCACACAAAAAGACGATGAGTGCAGCGATGGCTGTCGGTAGGAGCACTATTCTTCCTCCGAACCAAAACCGTGTTGATGGGGTATGATTTGACCATCAACCATTGAGATAGTTCTGCCGCATTGATCTGCAATGGATTGGTCATGGGTGACGATAAGGAACGTCATGCTATGTTCTTGGTTCATTCTTTTGAGCAATGCCATGATTTCTTTCGAAGTTGCAGAATCCAAATTTCCAGTAGGTTCATCGCACAAGACAATGGCTGGTCGATGGACGATTGCCCTTGCAATAGCAACCCTTTGTTGTTGACCACCCGAAAGTTCGGTTGGCCGGTGGCTTAGCCTATCGGAAAGCCCTACTGAATCGAGTGCTTCGATACTTCGAGTTCTCGCCTCTGTTGGTTGCACTCCGTTGAGAAGGAGAGGAAGTTCAACATTCTCAACGGCGGTGAGAACTGGTAGCAAATTGAAATTTTGGTAAATGAATCCAAAGTGTTCAGCCCGCATATCAGTTCGTTGATTTTCAGTGCCTTTGTACAGCGATTTCTCGTGCACATACACATCACCTGCTGATGGGTCATCGATGCCAGAGAGCACATTGAGAAGGGTGGTTTTACCACAACCAGATGGGCCCATGACGGCGATCATTTCGCCTGTATCAATCGTCAGTTGAATGCCTCGTACAGCCTCAACCACGGTCTCATGGGTGTAATACACCTTCCACAATGAATCTGCCCTCAAAACTGCGCCCATGACATAAGCACAAAGAATTGCGTTGATAAACTCCGTTATGTTGGTGTGATTGAAGGCTATGGAAAACGACATCGTGACCTTCCAAGTGCTCTCGTTTGGACCGATTGTAGATACATTCGGTTCACGGCAATCCGAGCACACGGTCGATGCAAACACGACCATTCGTGATTTTATTTGTTCAATGGGTCTTGAGAAGTGGATAGGTTACGGATTATCCGTTGCTAAAAATGGAGACCGATGTTCGATGGATGAAGTCATCGAAACCGGAGATGAAATTGCATTGTTACCACCCATGAGCGGTGGTTGACTTCATTCGAAGCGAAAGCCTTGAACACTACAACCATCTCGGCTGAAGTAGGTTCAAGCATGTTTGGCGGTATCGGGACACCTGAAGTTTTGATTCTCATCTTCTTAGCATTCATTTTGTTTGGTTCACAAAAGCTACCAGAACTCGCTAATGCTCTTGGAAGGTCAAAAGGCGAATTTCAGAAAGGCCTATCTGAAGCAACGAAAGCGAACACCGAACAACAAACGATCGCAGATTTAGAGGCAGGGGGTAAGACACCTGACCAAGTGCTCATCGACAGAGCAAAGGCGGTTGGAATTGACCATACTGGCATGACAGTCGCACAATTGCAAAAGAAAGTTGAGGCACTTGAAGCCATGGAAGAGAGTGAATAGTTCAACGCTGTCGTTTCATTTTCATTTGTGAACCACAAATATCACATTCAATCGAGTTGTTTTTTCTCGTAGTGTCAAAGTCTTGCGGAACTTTTGATGTTGCTCTGCAACCTTCGCATTTCATATGCCACGACCATTGCTTTGTCGAAGATTTCACGACAACAGACTCGAATGGAATCTCGAATGCCCTTGCAATGTTTTGCAATCTGTAATCGTCAGTATAGAGTGTAACTCCTTGGGTTGAGATAGCGAGAGACAACACATCAAGGTCCACATTTGATAGTCCTGCCAAATCTCCTGTTTGCATCGCACACCGCCGCGCTTCCGCCTTCATTTCCTCACTGGGTTCGATCCACTGTATGTCGAGGGCTTCAAGCAACATGAGTTTTGATTCACTCAATTGAGCCATCTCTTGTTGTTGAGATGTAGCACAACAACCACCGTTGATTTTTTCAGGTGGCCAGTTCAACAAAGCCGAGGTATCAAGGACTCGCATTCAGCACCCTGTTGAAAAACCCCCTCTTCAAGACACCGTTACCACCTACATTGATGAAGTCAAAACCACAGCCGACTGTATGGCCTGGAAAGAATCCATCATCGAATGGTTCGACATCTTTGGTCCTGCCGCTCTTGCAATGCTCTCATTTACTGAAGCGATTATCCAACCTGTTCCACCTGACCTCCTGTATCTTCCGATGTTGCTCGATGCAGGGAGCAACGCCCCGCTTGTCTTTTGGTTGTGGATGGTCGTCACGTTAGCATCGGTCTCCGGTGCGCTGATTGGGTACTACGTAGGACAGCGTTTTGGAGTTCAATTGATTGAATATTTTGGGTATGAGCGACATCTCCATACTTTGCAATCGCTTACAGAAAAATACGGTGGGATTGGCATCTTCATTGCCGCATTCTCACCCCTACCGTACAAGGTATTTGGTTGGGTTGCTGGCATGGCCTCCATGAACAAGAAAGCATTTGTTGTCGCAGGTGTGCTCGGAAGAGGCCTACGTTTCGGGGCTGAAGCGATTCTCATCTGGTTCTACGGGGATTCACTACTTGACGCAATCATGTGGTTCCTCGATAACGAATTATTGTTAGGCATCGTTCTCGTCATCGTTTGTGGCCTTGCAGGGTATTTCGTGCTCAAAGCAAAACCAAAGCCATCGACTCAGTCTGCTGAATAAACTCCCGTTTGAAGTATCCTTACCCAAAGGAAGCATTATGAAGAGGAGGTTGTAGGCCAACTCGCCGCTCGTGTGGTGTAGCCAGGTCCATCATTGCGGGTTTTCATCCCGTCGACCCGGGTTCGAATCCCGGCACGAGCACCATCAAAAAAATATGGCTCGCAGCATAGCGTTTTTTTGTTTCGTTTCCAAAAAACCAACGAAAATGAAAGATGAAATCAACACATTATATTCATAAACGAGGGTTCAATTCAAAGACCGATGAAATCCAAATTACTGGTCCTCATCTTGCTTGTAGCCTATCTTGCTCCGATGGCTGAACACAATGGAAACCTTGCATTTGGTGACGTGTCAACAACCATATCGAGTACACCTCCAAATTCTGATTACGTGGAGGCTATGAACTTCCAAATTTCAAACGGTGCAGTTGTCCTTGACCTTATCGAACACAACTCAAGTTTTGCCCTTCTCGTCTCTCATGTAGGAAATGGCCAAGTTGGTTCTCAATCATGGAGTGGGGTTTCTGCTACTCATTCTATCGTTCAAATTCATGAAAATGGAACGGTTTCGAGCCCATATCATTTCACACCGCATGCTCAACCCCAACTTTTCTCAACCATGCAAGGTCTTTTGGTTGTGAGCAACGATTCGGGTGTCATCAATTTATCACTGCACGATATCGGTAATGCTAATGTCGTATCAATGGAAGTTGGTTCAACATCTTATGGACCTTTCAACATCTTAGCAGTCGACGCCAAAGGCGACAACGTTGCTCTTGTTCTTCGCTGTTATGAACAAGATTCTGGCAGCACAACTCTCGATGGTGATGAATGTGCTACTTCGTCGGGAAGGTACAATCTTACGACCTACATGGTTGATCTCTCGACCCAATCGGTGAGCCATAAAGCCTCAGTGGGTTGGTTGAACATGTCTTCAACATCCGTCCAATATGGTACAAAGACTGGAACCCTTTCGAATGTTCTATCGCCATCACCTGATTGTGACCAATTCATTTACCTTCATCCAAATGGCGCACTCGACGGACTTGCGACCACAGATTGTGCTACCTCTGGAGATTGGAATACCTTCCAGACAGTTGATTCATCTGTCTCTCTTTTTGGTGATACTTCAGATTGGTCCCCTGATGATTTTAGTGATTGGGGCTTAGGGCTTACTGCCTCAACGCTCGACCAAAGCGGGACAGAATTCTATGATGGGTGGATTTTTGGAGCTAAGGAATGCTCATCTGACAATTTGATGAAGCTCGCCCCTTACCACTTTGGCCACAGCATGGTGTTCAAAGTCATAGGATGGACAACAGGTTCACCAGGATTGCAATGTTCGATTGACACACATGAAGAGAGTGATGCAGGTTCAACAAATGAATTGCTCAAACAAAAATGGCTCAATAAAGAAGCATTGGTGATTGGAGACAGACGATTAAACACCTCTTCAACCGATGTACTTACCACCTCGAAAGACCTATTTGATGTTGCAGTGGCATCAACTCAAACCCTCGATTTTATTTCGATTTGTCACACTGGCTCACTCACCAATGGAGTAACGACAGTCGCATCTGGGTCGACCATTGAACGAAATTCAATTCTTGCTTGGCGACCATCAGGCATCCTCAATGTCACTGTTCTCTCTGCCACCTCGGGTTGCGTTTCGCATCTTGCTGCAGGAAGCATCTCCTTGCTCGCTTTGCATAACGATGCTTCAATTCAGGAGTTGACGCTTCTCGCTGCGGACACCGACGGCGACACCTATGCGGACATCAACGATGATTTCCCTCTCGACGCAAACCAATGGTCGGATGGTGATGGCGACGGCTATGGAGATAATCCGGGATTTTCAAGTTCAGATGATTGCCCTCTCGCCTTTGGAAATTCATCCCAAGGCAAGCGCGGCTGTACCGACACCGACGGAGATACTTGGGCGGATATCGACGATAAATTCGTGTTGGACCCAACGCAGTGGGCTGACAGCGATAACGACGGTTTTGGCGATAACACAAGCGGCAATTATGGTGATGACTGCCCTAGCCAAGCGGGTTCATCGACCCAAGACCGTCGCGGATGCCCCGACCAAGATTTTGACGGATTTAGTGATGCAAATGATGACTATCCGGCAAATCCAGCACAATGGAAGGATAGCGATGGCGACGGCTATGGTGATAATTCTGCAGGTGCAGGTGGTGATGATTGTCCAGAAACCTACGGAACCAGCACCATCGAACTCCAAGGATGCCCTGACAGTGATAATGATAATTACGCTGACATCATTGATGCATTACCATTTGACCCTACACAGCAGAAAGACCTCGATGGTGATGGATACGGTGATAATCCAAATGGTTCGAATCCCGACCAATTTCGATTTGACCCAACGCAACACAATGATTCGGATGGCGACGGATACGGCGATAATATTGGTGGAACACGAGGTGATTCTTGCCCCGACACCTATGGTAATTCGACCATAGACAGGTATGGTTGCGTCGATTCCGATGGTGACGGCTATTCCGATGCTGGAGATGGATTCCCATTCGACCCATTACGTTACATCGATACCGATGGCGATCAAGTTGAGGATAGTTTTGATGCATTCCCCTATGACCCTACGCAATCATCCGATTCGGACGGTGATTCCTACGGAGATAACCCCGCTGGAAATCGAGGCGATGCTTGCCCAACCGTATATGGAAACAGTACAGCAGACCGATTTGGCTGTATCGATTCAGACGGTGACGGTTTTTCCGATGAAGGAGATGGATTTCCTGATGACCCTTTACGATGGGTTGACAACGATAGAGATGGTGTTGAGGACAAATTTGACGCCTTCCCGTATGACCCTACACAGACCGCAGATACAGACGGTGATTCCTATGGGGACAACAGGGCTGGAAATCGAGGCGATGCTTGTCCAAATGAATACGGTAATAGTACATCGGACCGTTATGGTTGCCCTGATACCGATGGTGATGGCGTGAGCGATGCTGGCGATGGATTTCCACTTGACCCAACCAGATACATCGACACAGACGGGGATGGCTACGAGGATAGTGAAGATGATTTCGCATTCGACCCAACCCAGTGGCTTGATTCTGATGGCGATGGATTTGGCGACAACCGTTTTGGTTCGAATGGAGACAAATTCCCCAGCGACCCAACCCAATGGTCGGACATCGACAGCGATGGATATGGAGACAATCCGAATGGAACGAATGCCGATGCGTTCATTGCAGAACCAAGTCAATGGTCGGACATCGACATGGATGGCTGTGGCGATAATCCGATTGGAAGATTTCCCGATAAGTTCCCAACCGACCCAACCCAATGCATAGACGAGGATGGAGACGGTTATGGTGATAATTTGAGTGGTAACAACCCCGACCCATATCTGTTCGACCAAGACAACGATGGATACAACGACAGCATCGATATTCTGCCTCTGCTCGCATCGCCTGGTGACCTCGATAACGATGGCGTCATGGATGAAGATGATGACTTCCCAGCTGACCCAAGAGAATCAAGAGATTTCGACGGTGACGGCATTGGTGATGAAGCCGACCCAGATGACGATAATGATGGGCATCTCGACCTTGCTGAAATCAACGCTGGAACAGACCCGTTCAATTCAAAATCAAAACCGATTGAAACCTTCGAAATCGTGTTACCAGGAACCTCTATTGGACTCGGAGCATGGGACCTTATCGGAATATTGCTTGGTGTACCTCTCACCATCTGGATTATGATTGGTCTCATTACTCGAGGGGGCAGGGCTCGGAAATACGAAGGAAAATTGAGAATGGCAACCCGAAGAGAAGACCTTGAAGACATCGCTCAATTGTACGAGCGTGCGGTCATGTTGCGGCTCCTCGGTCCACATCAAGCATTGAGACTGGAACGAATTCGTACTGAACTTGACGACGTGCTTGAAAATCAACTCCATCAGGATTTGTATGACTTGCCTCAACCCGAAACACACCACGACCAAAATGAACAAGCCTATGTTGAGCAGGAAGAAGCATACAATACAGTCGAAGAATACGAGAGGAAAAAAGTACCAAAGATATGATCAATGGTCATCGTGAGAGCCAAGGAAGTATTCTCCAATCTCTGGGTCGTTGAGAATGAAATCAGCGTCACCCGTGTGAACGACTTTACCACTTGCAAAGATGTAACCTCTATCGGAACGAGCAAGGCTTAAGCGGGCATTTTGTTCGACAATAAGAACGGTGATGCCTTCTTTACGCAAGTTATCAATCCGTTCAATGATTTGTTGTTGATAGAGCGGTGACAAGGCTGCTGTAGGTTCATCGAGCAACAAGAAGGAAGGGTCGGAGATCAACGCCCTTGAGATGGCAAGCATCTGTCGCTCTCCGCCCGATAATGATGCTGCGAGGTCATGTTCTCTTGAACGCAAGTCTGGAAACATGTTGAGGGCTCGTTCAATTCGTTGCTTGAGGATTGGCGAGGGCAATGCATTGCCACCCATTTGGAGATTCTCTTCAACCGACAACGTTGGGAAGACATTGTTGACTTGAGGAACATATGCGATTCCTTTTCGAACGAGCTGGTCAGTTCTCATTTTCTCAATCGATTCACCACGATACGATACTGTTCCACCATAATAGGTGGCAATGCCAAACAATGTCTTGATGAATGTGGATTTCCCACAACCATTTGGTCCAATAATGGTCACGAATTCGCCTTCATCGATGTACAAATCAATATCATAGAGAATTTGAACACTGCCGTATCCACCACTTAGGTTTGAAACCTCAAGCAATCGTGTCATTCTTCTTCACCTCCATCGCCTGCAGCACCAAGATAAGCCTCAATCACTGCTCGATTCGAACGAACCTCATCTGGTGTGCCCTCCATGAGGACATTGCCTTCATTCATGACAATAATGCGGTCAACCCCTTGACGGAGAATAAAGTCCATGTTGTGTTCAATGACCAGAATTGAGATGCCTGTTGTATCGACAAGCGACCTTAGATTGTTGAAAATTTTCATGGCAAGTGGACCAGCCACGCCGGCAACTGGTTCATCGAGCAGTAGAAGTTGAGGGTCTCCCATCATCGAACGACCAATGTCCACAAGTTTGCTTTGTCCACCCGACAATTCACCTGCGAGGCTATGAGCCATATGAGGCACTTCAAGTTGCTCAAGAACGGCAAATGCCTTTTCCAACCGTTCTTTTTCTTCTTTTCTCGTTCTGCCGCGTAGGAGGGTCATCAACGGATTTGGAGCAAATTGTTTCCTCGGTGGAACAAGTAAATTCTCTATGACCGTCATTTGTTTCCACAATTGAGTATGTTGAAATGTTCGAGTCATGCCTAATTTTTGAATTTGATCCGGCCTCATTTCTGAAGCATCTACACCAAACACTTCGACGGTTCCGCTTGTTTTTTCGAGCAACCCACTAATACAGTTGAACGTCGTTGATTTGCCGCAACCATTCGGTCCAATCAATCCAACAAACTCACCTTTTCCAATCTCGAAAGAAACATCATTGACAGCGACAAGCCCACCGAATTCCTTTCTCAAGTTTTGAACTGAAAGCAGCGATGTCATTGTTCTTCACCGCCTTGCTTTGGATGTGGTGGCCGATACGGTACTTCGGGCAGCAACCCCTTTGGATTGTATCGGAGTGAAAAGATGAGCAATAAACCAACAAGCAAGACTTTGACGTACGCCATTCCTGCTCGGATTTGTAGGTTTTGGCCAATCATAAACACCTCATCGATTGAGCGTTGGTCAAAGAAAAGCGTCGCGAGTGCAAAAATGACACCAAACCAAAGGAATGTTTCGCGAAGTGGTATGATTCTGAAGAGATATGCAATAGCCATGATGGCAAAACAAACCCACATCATCAACATCGTTTCAGTGACGAAGAGATTGAACCAATTATCGATCATATCAGCTGTTTCATGAAGAGGTAGGTCACTACTTCCTTGGGCTGCAACGAGAACGTTGAAGACGAATTCCATCAATACGATGATGCTTGCTCCAATGAGCATGCCTCGATTATTTCCTACGCCTCCAATGATGAATGCAGCCCATACGAGGAAGGTTGTTTTGGAAGGCGACATGAATGAAGGTTGGAAACCATTGAGTTTCCATGCCCAAAGTGCTCCTGCGAATGCTGCGATTGACGCACCAAGTGCGAGGCTTGCTGCTTTGTGTCGCAAAATATCGTGACCATGATGTTGGGCAACCATTTCATCTTCTCGAATCGAGCGCAAAATTCGACCCCAAGGGGATGCAAGAACGGTATTGAGCAACCACCAGGTGACAGCAAGCCCAAGGATTCCTATGGTTGCAAGAACGAACATGTACGGTGCTGGTTCGCCAAGACCGAGAAGTTCTCCAACCGTTTCAGCCATGCTTCCCATACCTTCTGTGTTTGAACATGCAATGGGTGAAAGCGGATTTCCGTTGGCATCAAGGGGAGTCGTGGAACCACAAAACCACCATTCTTGGAATGGCAGTTTATACCTTGAAATGCCCACAGCACTACCCCAAGAACCTGCCCGAAGAAGAGGCTCACCGCTCAAGAGAACTCGGACAATTTCTCCAAGAGAAATGGTGATGATGGCAAAATAATCACTGCGTAATCGTGCTGTCGGGTAGGCAAGGAACCAACCTGCGATGGCACCAATGATCATGGCGAACAGAAGGGCGTAACCAATGGGCCAATCGTAGCCATGCAATTCTTTGGGAGCGGTGAGTAAACCAACGGTAATCGCTCCAATTGAAGCAAAGAAAATGACACCGAAATTGAGTTGACCTGTAATTCCTGTATGCAGATTAAGTGACATGGCGAGAATTGCAAAAATAGACAAAGTGACAAGCACGTTTGAGACTTGTAAGGTCTTGACAAAGGCCGCCTTATCGGATTCCGCAACGGGAAGCCAATTGATGAATGCAAGCATGAGGATGGCAAGGATTCCAAATAAAATCCACGAACCTTTTTCACTTTCTCTACCATATGGAATACGTAAACGATTGAGTTCGTTCTTCCATCTTGTCGATTCTGTCTTTGATGTGAACAATGCACTCATCTTCAACCAGAGGGTTGTTCCAATCTTATGAGAAAATTGACTCGCCTTTCGGGAGATGTTGTCGGTTTTTTCTGTGATGTTTCTCCATTGTTTTTGAATGCGCTCAGAAAGTGAACTCAGTGTGAGTGCAGATGATGCTGTGAGCGATTCAAATCGATTGCTTTTCTTCATTTCTTTATCCTGTAACATGAAGAACGCTTCTCTCCATGCGAAGAGATAGAACAAAATCGGCACGGCTGGCCATACAAGCAGCCCGATGTTCGACAGGATGGCAACCAGCAATTCTTCACCGTGCATCAAGAACAACCATTGTTCTTGCTGGGCTGAGGAAAATGTACTCGGGGCGTGTTTCAAAGCAATCGCTGAATCACCACCTGTGAGGAGATTGAAGATGGACCCATTCGCTATCGAATGGTCGCGAACAAAGTTGCTAAATTTGTAAAGCACGTAAGCGATGAACGTTGACAACATATACCGCTGACCTCGTAATGAATTTCGCATGCTGAAATGTTGGATTCCTGTAGGAGCAAAGAAGATGCCAAGCAATGCTGAACGCTTTTGATTCGGACTGAATTCCTTTTCAGCCCGAGTTCGTATTCGTTTGATGTTCCATTGGTCAAAAGCATCACCAATGCCTTTTGGCATGATGAGCAATATGGCAATAATCAGAACATATGGCATGACCTCAGCGAGATTTGCATAGTTTGAGCGTTCAAGTGGGGCACCGATGCCGATAAGAATTGGAGAGGAAACTGAACGAACAAATCCAATGATGATGGCTCCAACGATGGCACCTGGGACTGAACCAATGGTTCCAAGGACAATCACGGCAAATGCGGGCAACAGCAATGTGAATCCTGTTTCGGGGCTAAACCGAATAGTCATTGCAAAAATTGCACCACCTATACCCGAAATTCCAGCTGAGAGAAACGCACTGGTCATGTGGACTCGTTCAACATTAATTCCACAACTTGCAGCGAGTTCGGGGTTATCTGCAACCGCTCTCATTCTTCTACCAAGTCGGGTTTTGGTAAGGAGGAGCAGGAGCAGTCCCACAGAAGCGAAGATCACAAATGGCATGGCTGCACTGTAATAGGTGTAATTCGATGTGAGGTCGGTGACGCAATCACTACCAACGGAGTACATATCCACAAGTGGCTTTGTTCCATTCGTGGTTATTTGGTCGTAGACAGGTGCACCATCAACCACTCCGACTTGCTCGCAACTTCCATAGGTATATGTGGAGCCCTCAGCAACTGCTCGGTCACCCAAATTTAGTTTTGTCACAACGGTTGGTGCTTCAAAACGTTGCTCAGAGGGTATGCGCCAATCGACATCAGGCTCAAACAATTTTGTTCCCGCTCCAAACCTTAGATACACAATGGCACGAAGGACGAGGGCGACACCGAGAGATGCGATCATCATAACATCAGGTGAAGACTTTCGTTCACGGAAACCACGAAACACCAATCGATCAATGATAATTCCAGCAATACCTGTGAGGATGAAAGCACCAATTAATGTCCAAACGAGAACAGACCATATCAATACACCATCCTTTGGAGTGGCATGAAGTGGAAAAAAGAAGTCCATCCACATCATCATGATGGCAACATACATTCCGAGCATGAAAAATTCACTTTGAGCAAAATTACCGTATCTTTGAACGCTGTAGGTCAGGGTACAACCCACGGCTATCGCCAAATAAGTCGATGACCATGTAAGCGTGCTAAATCCAATCGAAGTCAAATTGAAACTAATTTGGCTACTCACATTGAGACCAAGGAGGAGTAACTCGACGGTAACGAGCACCACGATGAGCAAAAAAAGTGGAGATACTGCCATCATAACTGTTCGGGGCCATCCTGGTTTGATATCATCAAAGACAACTTTGACAAGCAAGAAACCCATCGAAATCAGTTGAAGAGATTGGGAGAGCCAAACCATATCGTTGGGAATGTTTCCACCGAGTAAGGCATCAATTCCGTTTGAGACTCCAAATTGATAGAGTAAGCCTAAAACAGCATCGAACGCGACGATGAATGCAATCAACAATCGTCTTTTGATACGAGGCATTTCCCTCCATCGAAATCGAAGAGAATCAGAGAATTCTTGAATTCGCATGCAACTTCCCCTCGGCCATCAGTAGCACACAGCAAATACGTGAAACGAATTTGGCCCAACCAAGCAGAGGTGTGTGTCTCGCATACTTTTTGCTCCTGCTCAAATCATTTGAAATCCGTGTCAAATACCTTTCCTTGCCTTGTTTGACTGAAATTCAATTTATAGATGTTTGTCCTATCAAATTGGCTTTTGCGTCACTCGTTTTTGGTATGAGGACCGCTCATTGGACCCAATGGAATAATGCGGTAAGGATTGAGATTCGTGTGAGACCAAAAATAATGAGATTTGATATGGTTCCAATCACATGTCGATTCAACACCATCAAGACTCAAAAATCGATTGACAAACGCAGTGAGATTTGGATAATCATGAATTCGTTTCAAGTTACATTTGAAATGAACCACATAAACCAAATCAAATCGAACCAAGGTTGTGAAAAGGCACACATCGGCTTCGGTTAATGTCCCTTGACCTTGACCCACAAGCCACATTCGACCCTCAAGATGGGTTTCGAGTTCGTCCAGTCGATTGAAAAGCGATACGACGGCTTCTTCGTATGCATCTTGCGTTCTTGCAAAGCCAGATTTGTACACTCCATTGTTGACCGTTTCATAATTTGCATCGATCATAGCGTCAATTTCTTCCCTCAATTCAATTGGTGCCAAGTTCATTCCGCTTGGAGCACGAAGATGACCAAAACTGTCCGACAGCATTCGAATAATTTCCCGTGATTCGTTGTTGACAATCGTTTGCAATTTTTTGTCCCAAAGGACGGGAACGGTTCCAATCTTTCCACTTCGCACCCAATTCTCGTCGGCTTTTTGATAAATTTCTTCGAGAGAACGGCTATCATACATTGAATCCTTTGTTGCCCCAGGTTCATCTGGATTAAACGACCATGAACCATCATGGTTCATTCGCCAATCCACGACATCAACTGTGATGTGCGATTCAAGCCCCATGAGGGTTCGAACAAGGAGTGTGCGGTGTGCCCAAGGGCAAGCATGAGAAATATACAGGTGATAACGATTTGACTCAGGCGTAAATGGGCCATTCAATGAAAAAACATCTCGAAATTCGCTCGATTTTCGCACGAATTTTCCTTGATTAAATGCCGATGTCCAAGCACTTGCTTGTTCACGCTCTTGACTCAAGGTCATCCCTCATGCAAGTGTGCCATTGTTATAATCGACAATCGCTTGCATAATCTCTTCCCTTGTGTTCATGACAAATGGACCATATCGTGCAATGGGTTCGTTAATTTCTGGGCCGCCGAGAATCAAGAATTCTGCACCATTGGCTCCTGCCTCAAGGGTGAGCGACTCACCGGGACTACTCAGTCCCAATTCACCATCTTGAACTGATTTTTTTCCGATTTTCACGCTACCTCCAAACACATACACCATGATGTTGTGGTCTTGTTCACATTCATGTGTGTACACTGCACCAGGCTTAAGTCTCATGTGAATGTAAGTGATGGGGATGACGGTATCGATGATGGCTTCTGCCCCTAAGGCCTTACCTGCAATCACCTTTGCCCAAATCAATTTGTCTTCAGACTCAACGACTGGTAATGCCTCGCTCATGATGTCTTGATAACGTGGTGCCATCATCTTGTCCTTTGCAGGTAAGTTGACCCAAATTTGGAATCCGTGCATAAGGCCGCCAGTTTCATAAAAATCAGGATGAGGTAATTCGGAGTGAATGACGCCCCTTCCAGCGGTCATCCATTGAACATCACCGGGGTTGAGGTCTCCCTTGTTGCCGGCTGAGTCGGCGTGTTGCATGCAACCACTGAGCATGTAGGTAACGGTCTCGAAACCGCGATGTGGGTGGTCGGGTGCACCAATGGCTTCACGTGGACCGTAATTGACTGGACCCATTTCGTCAAGAAGAAGAAAAGGACTCATTAAACGACCCATGGCAACTGGTCGACGGACTTTGAAGCCCCCTCCTTCGAGAACAACATGAGTAGGCACAACAGATTCAATGTGGCGGGCACTTGTGGACATCATGACATCAACTCCCTAATTATCTCTAAGATTGAGTCGGGGTTTTTAGGCCTATGTTTATTGACGATTAATGACCTTCCAAGGACGGTACAACCCAAATGAGCAAATTGGAGTCGCATAGCAACAATACAGGTTTGCCCTCCGCCACCCGAGACACTTGCGAGTGCAACCCTTCGAAATCGAAACAGCCGCCGAAAATCGTCGCCCTCCCTTGAAAGCCATGCGATCATGTTGTTGAGCACCGGAGGGAATGAACCGTTGTATTCTGGGGCACAGACAACCCAACCATCAGAATCATCAAGTGTATTCATCAACGCTTTGAGCCCTACTATTTCTTGTTGTGCATCATCAGCCTCTGGTGTGTACATCGGTAAATCAAGGCCGCAAATATCCAGCAATGTGGTTTCATGACCTTCGCTTTCGGCTAACTCAGCGAATGATTTCGCTAACTCAGCATTTTTTCCAGTCGACGCAAACATCGCCACAATCTTTCCCATGGTTGGATGGGTTCTTTCCTCATTTATGGCATGTCGTTTTTCAAATGATGACCAGAGTTGTGTATTTCGGCATTCACATCATGTTTATGAATATCGAGTTTTTGAAAAGTTCATGGTCGATTCGGTTATTCTCTCACACGCAGAGAATGCTGAAACCGACTTTCTTGTCTATACCGGAAATTTCTGTGGCTATTGTCAAGCGCTCAAGCGATTGCTTGAACGCCATCAATTGTCTTTTATCGAATACAACTTTGACCAGCACCCTGGACTTCGAGAACAAGTTGTTGGAGAAACTGGTCATCGAACCGTTCCTGTCGTGTTTGATTTGAGGTCGGGTGAACCGAAATTTATCGGTGGATTTGACCAAACAAACGCTATGCTTCGCTGAAGGTTTCAAGCCATTCTTTGAGTGCATCATGATACTCAATTGGAATCATATGACCTTTTGAGTGTTCGACCAATTCAACAGCCCAACCTGCAGCCTCAAACAGATGAGCTATCGCCCAACCATCTTCAATTGGAACTCGTAAATCTTTCTCTCCGTGCATCCAAAACAGTTTCTTGGGCTCGAGTTCTTCAAGCCTCATTCGAAGTTCAAGCGGTCGAATAAGTCTTGATGCCATACAAATGACGCCCGCAATTCTATCCCCAATAGGCAAATGCAGCAATTCTTGTGCCATAGCCCCGCCTTGTGAAAACCCACCGACAACCAAGGGACCCGAATCTGCTTGTTCTGCAATGATTTGTTCGAGATGGCTTAGACTTGAGTCGACATCGATGTATTCCCTTCTCGTCAATTGTTGACGTCTCGGTGCATTGGGATCTTCAACCTCATACCGCCACCATGTATGTCCTCGCTTAGGATGGGTAAATCGTGCCTCTGGTACGACAAGCGTCCAACCCTCAGGAACGACTTTTTGGGCAAATGGCCTCATCATTTCGGCTGTGCCTGTCATGCCGTGCATCAAAATGAGTGTCGGCATGTGTCCACCTCATAGTGTCCATTGAAACGATAACGCCCCCGCAACTCGAAGGTGTAGATTGGATTGCGCACCTCGAAGTTGAACCGTGAGCGTGTATTCTCCGGTGATGGAGGGAATGGTACCAATCGCTCCCTGTTCCGTTGCACCTGAACCCCATGCGCGAAGCAGTGGAGATGCCCCTGTTCTATCCTTCATTGCAAGGCTGCCTTGACCACCATTTGAAATTCGTGCATCGATATACCATACGAGTACATCCCACTCCGAACCATCTGGATGTCCTGAATCAAAAAATGAATCATACACATCTTGGTCATTGGATTCATAGGTCGAATCGAGCAAGTCTCGAGCACGGTAAAAGAAAATATCGCCACTGTATCCACTTTTTACTTCACTGACAACCATATTGAGTTGAGATTCTCCTTCATCATTTACCCATTCAAATGTCGTCAAGAATTCGATGGTTGAACTAAACGTATATTTCAATTCATGACCTGAAGAAGATGTTGCTTCAACACGGATTTCCTTGTCATAAATTGAGACCACTTCAGCAGTCCAATCTTCGCCAAAGAGACTGAACGACCATGTTGTATCGTACTCCCATGGGAACGAGAAGACAGACTGGACCTCACCTTGCTCGTAGACACCTAAGGTTTGCTGATCGATTCGTCCGAGGAATGGGTTGTGATTGATGACAGCGTGTCGTTGTGCTTCTCGCTCTGAAGAGATTCCAACGATGTAGTTACCTTCGCCATCGTCCTCTTCGGCTACGACAAGTCGTGCTGTGTCCTGTCCAAATTGTGGTGTGGTGAACGTAAAGACCCAAGAATCGCCCACCTCCCATGAAGGAAGAAGTAAATCATCTTCTTCGGTGGTGCCCATCGATGTTGTATTGTCCTCCACACAACCCGCAAGCAAGGCGAGCAGCATCATGAGTGTTAAGAGTTGGACTCGCACAGCAAAGCCTCGTGTTCGCCTCTTGAAAGGCTAACGCTCCACAGTTTCATTCTCTATGAGAACTCAAAGGAGGCTTGTTCCTGCAAGAACCACTGCAACAATCGACATCAATTTGATGAGAATGTTGAGTGATGGTCCTGAAGTGTCTTTGAATGGGTCGCCGATGGTGTCACCAATCACTGCAGCACCGTGGGCGTCATCGTTCTTCTTTGCCCCTTCGATATGTCCTTGTTCAATGGCTTTCTTTGCATTGTCCCACGCACCGCCTGCGTTTGCCATGAAGAGTGCGAGAAGGACGCCAGTGACGAGTGCTCCAGCGAGGAGTCCTCCAAGTGCTTCAGCACCCAAGGCAACACCGACGATGACTGGAGCGAGCACTGCGACAACGGACGGACCGACCATTTCTTTGAGTGCGGCCTTTGTTGAGATGTCAACACATGTTGCTGAGTCTGGCTTAACCCCTTCTTTTCCTTCGAGAAGGCCGTCAATTTCACGGAATTGGCGTCGAATTTCTTCCACCATCTGGCCTGCTGCCTTTCCAACTGAATCCATGGTCATTGCAGCGACGAGGAATGGTAAGCCACCACCGATGAGTAAGCCGATGACCACATTCGGGTCTTTGAGTGAAAGTGCTAAACCGCCGACTGCAGTTGAGTATGCTGCAAACAGCGCAAGTGCTGTTAGAGCTGCTGAACCGATTGCGAATCCTTTTCCGACAGCAGCAGTGGTGTTTCCAATGGAGTCGAGAGCATCTGTGATTTCTCGAACTTCCTTTCCGAGTCCACCCATTTCTGCAATGCCACCTGCATTGTCTGCAACTGGGCCGTACGCATCGACCGTCATGGTCACACCGACGGTTGCAAGCATGCCCATAGCCGCCATTGCGATACCATAGAGTCCCATGTCACCTCCGCCCATGAACTCGTTAGCACCGTAAATGCCCCCTGCGATGAGGAGGATTGGAATGAACGTGGACATCATACCCACAGACAATCCAGCAATCGCATTGGTAGCTGGTCCTTGCTTGGACATTTCACCAATCTTTGGAATAGCACGTGTTTTGATACCAAACACAGGTTCGATACCAGTGTAATACTCCGTCACGAGTCCAATGAGAATTCCGATGATTGAACCGAGAACGACCGAATGCATTACAGCATAATCGACATTAATTTGATTGAAGTAGATGCTTGCATATCCACCAGCCCAAAACAGAAGTGCACCGATGAAGGTGGTGTTTCGCAATGCTGCTGCTGGGTCTTTGCCATTCTTGAGGAAAGCCATTGAGAATACACCAACGATGGATGCGAGGTATCCGATAAGGCCAAGCAGAATTGGCATAAGGACATAATCCGATGTAAATGCACCAGACTTTGAAGTGTCTGCAATGACCATGGCGGCAATGATTGAGCCTACAAATGATTCGAAGATATCTGCACCCATACCTGCTACGTCACCTACGTTGTCTCCAACATTGTCTGCAATAACACCTGGGTTTCTTGGGTCGTCTTCTGGAATTCCTGCTTCGACTTTACCGACGAGGTCAGCACCGACATCTGCTGCTTTGGTGTAAATTCCACCCCCGACACGAGCAAACAGAGCAATGGATGAAGCACCCATGCCGAATCCCGCTGCAGCCTCAATCGAGGAACTGTTGGTTCCAGCACCGAGCCAAAAAGCGATGAGTGAAATGCCAAGAAGACCAAGTCCGCCAACAGACAGTCCCATGACCGCTCCACCGTTGTACGAAACAGCGAGTGCGGCAGGTTGACCACCAGTCTTTGCTGCCATGGCCGTTCGACCGTTGGCAGAGGTCGCTGAACGCATTCCGGAGAAACCGGCGAGTACAGATGCGATTGCACCAGCAAGGAAGGCTAATGCTGTCTCAACATCATTGAGTTGAGAAAGCCCAACTGCAACTATGAAGACAAAGACAGCGAGAATCTTGTATTCCGCTGTCAAAAACGCCATAGCACCTTTTCGGATTTCTTCGGTAATTTCTGCCACAGTTTCATTCTCAATCTTGATACTGTTGTTTTTCTTGTACAGCATGAAAGCAATGAGAAGACCTACGACTGCAATGCCTGCTGATATTTCTGGTATATTTTCCATCATGTACTACACCTATTACCGACGGCGACCTAGAAACCCTTCATAAGTATCACGCAGATAATTGCGAACAATATTCAGTTTGTCTCATACATTTCATCGCACGAAGGCCAAATGAGAATCAAATTGTTCAAAGAGGGTGGGCTTGTGGCTATGAATCATGGGCATTTCGGCCGACGAAGTTCTTGAAAAAATTGGCTCGGTCCAAGAGATTCTTGATGCCCATGACGGGGTTGTCAATGTCGTCGACACGACCGACGGCAATATCATGATCTCCCTTGAAGGTGGATGCACAGGTTGTTCCTCCACCCCGATGACCGCCATGCAAATTTACTATTCTCTGAAGAAACTCCCCGAAGTCAACGATGTGATTTTCATCAATGGTGAATTACCAGAATACATGCGTTCATTTATCGATGATAAAATGAGGAAAGAAGCTGAAGAACCAAACACCGGAGACGATTCAGAACCACAAGGAGAAATTGTTTGAGCCTTATTCTTGTTCATCCTGTTGGTTGTTCTTTTTGCGTAACGTGTGTGGATTTGCGCCGAACGACACATTTTGTCCTTTGATGTTCATTTTAGCAGATATGGCAAGAATGATACAGAAGAGTGAGAGCGGCCTTGGTAGATAGTTCGAGCCCCACAGTGAACCACCCGATAGGTATAGCACCCATAGTATACCAGCACAGAGCAGCAAGAGATAGAAGAGAATGTTTTGAACAATGAGTTCGGCACGTTCAGAACGAGAAAATGTGGCAATAAAGGTAAACAAAATCAACGACAAAAAGCAAGTTGCTTCCGCCATGGCTTCGATAAAAGTTGGATTGACCACGATGTTCGGTGATGATTGTGCTTCTTGAATGTGGGCATGATTCTTGATGGTAAGGTTATGAATGGTCGTCGCCGTGCATTTACCATGGCAGGCTCATCGTTTTCAATTCCAAAACCTCGGCCAAGTGGACCGCCTTATTTTTCAAGAAATCAAGTTGCTCAAATGCTCCATCAGGTCGCCATTCTCCTCGAATTACAAGATGCCAATGTGTTTCGAATTCGGTCATATCAAAACGGCAGTCGCCTCATCGGTTCGATATCTGAAGACTTCAATGAACTTGTAGCGAGCGGGGAGTTATTCAATCTCAAAGGCATTGGCAAAGGACTCGGGGAAGCCATTACTGAATCGATGAACACAGGTGATTGGCCCGCGGATTGGATTCGTTTACACACCGACACGCCCCAAGGTCTCATCGAGATGCTCGGCATTCCTGGACTTGGACCGAAGCGAATCAAAATCATGCACGACGAATTGGGCGTGGACTCTGTTACCTCTCTAAAACAGGCGGCACAAGACAATCGAATTGCTCCAATGAAGGGGTTCGGGGAAAAAACACAACAGCGTATGCTGGACGGTATTGAACTGCTCTCGAGATTCCATGCACGACGACGTCTCGATGTTGGTTTACGGTATGGGCAGGTTCTTGAAGCCAAAATCGCCTCAATTCCCGGAGTTCAACATGCCACACTCGCCGGAAGTGCTCGGCGAAGAAGAGAAACGATAGGCGACCTCGATATCGTCGTTTCAGTGAACGATTCCGAGAAGGACGATGTCTCGAACGCCATTCTCCATCTTTCAGGTATTGCCGATGTGAAAGGGGCGGGGGATTCGAAAATCAGTTTGATACTTGATACCTCAATTTTTGAAGAAGAATTTAGACTTGGTCACATCGATAAAAATGTCCTTGAGGCCATCGGCGGTGACGATTACGAACAATTGGAGGCTTCAGGCACCATTGATGCTCAAGTACGACTGGTTCCCCCGCACATAGCACCATTTACCCTCGCCTACTTCACAGGAAGTAAGGAACACAACATTGCCATGAGGCAACGTGCTATTGATCGTGGTCTAAAACTCAACGAATTTGGACTCATTCCCGAAGCGAGTGCTGGTGACCTTAAGGGCATGGATGCGGCTCATTTTTCCCTTCCAGCCTCAAGTGAGCACGATATTTACTCGCATTTGGACCTCGCATTTGTGGAGCCTGAATTGCGCGAGGACATGGGTGAAGTCATCGCTGCAGAAAGCGGCCAACTTCCTGTGCTCATCGAACAAGACCAAATCCGTGGAGCCTTACACAACCACACCACCCTCTCAGATGGTGAAGCAAGCCTTGAACAAATGGCAGATGCAGCACGTCAACTTGGATGGTCATGGCTCGGTATTGCTGACCATTCTCCAACCCTGAAAATTGCTAACGGTGCCAACGCTGAGGATTTGCTGGACCAAGGAAGAACCATTCGAAAATACAATGAGCAATGGGCGAATGATGGTGTCGATTTCAAACTGTATCACGGTGTAGAATCTGACATCCTCGAAGGTGGAAAACTCGACCACCCCGATGATGTTCTGTCCGAACTTGATTATGTCGTCGCAAGCGTTCATGCCATGACGAAGTGGAGAAATAGAGATGAGCAAGCGAACACTGAAGAATTACTCAAGGTCATCGACCATCCCTCTACCACGATTCTTGGTCACCCGACGGGAAGAATTTTACAAGGCAGAGAAGGGTATGAAGTTGATCTTTTTGCTGTCCTTGAACACATGGCAGAGTACAACCAGAGCGGTGTGCTCAAGGCCATGGAACTCAATGCAAGTCCATACCGATTGGATTTGGATTGGCGACTTTGCAAGCATGCCAAAGGACTTGGCGTTCCCATTTTTATCAATCCAGATGCTCACTCCACAAGAGGGTTATCCGATATATCGTACGGCGTCATGGCTGGCAGAAAAGGTTGGCTTGAGGCTCATGACGTGTTGAACACGAGAACAATTTCCGAACTGGATGTTCTCCTTTCACAAAAAGAATAAGACACACCTTCTTGAATCATCAATTCTTGGTGTTGACATGCGAACCCTACGAACACTCATCATGGGGGGCGTCATGTTCATCCCTGGAATGTTTCTCGGTCTTGTTGTGTGGTACATCGCTGGAAAACCAAGCACAGAACCGCTCGAAACACTCATCTGCAATGGAATTCCACTCGTTTCAATTTTCCTTGGATTGTTCTTTGGATGGGCAACGGGTGAAGAATACGGCATTCGTGTTGAAAAGTGATTCAGACGTGGTCGTGATGAAACGAGCAGAAAAAGCAGAACGAATTCGAACGATGTTGGAGGAATTGTACCCCACTACACCCGTGCCGCTTGACCATACGAATGCATTTGAGTTGCTTGTTGCTGTTCTCATGAGTGCTCAAACAACCGACCTCAAAGTCAACGAAGTCACTCCCGCTTTGTTCAAGAAAGCCAACAGTGCAGTAACGATGGCACGACTCGATGTCGAAACGATTCTCAATGACATTCGACAAATTGGCCTTGCTCCGACCAAAGCAAAGAACATCAAACGACTTTCAGAAATTCTTGTTGAACAGCACGATGGTGAGGTTCCAGATTCCTTTGAAGCATTAGAAGCACTCCCTGGTGTCGGTCACAAAACCGCGAGTGTTGTCATGTCTCAGGCCTTTGGAGTACCTGCATTTCCAGTTGACACACATATACATCGATTAGCAGCGCGGTGGGGGCTGTCGAACGGAACGACCGTGGAAAAAACCGAAGCAGACCTCAAGCATATTTTTCCACGCGAGTCTTGGAATAAACTTCATCTGCAAATCATCTTTTTTGGTCGAGAATACTGCCCAGCGAGATTTCATGATTTGACATCATGCCCTATTTGTTCTTGGGCATCAACAAAAAAACGGCAAGAACAGGAACAAAAGGCAAACAAAAAATGAAGCCTTTCGGCATGCTACTACGTGCCAACGCCAAAGACGGCTGAGGCTTGTTCAAGAATGAGTGCTGTCACCAAAGATGCAATGCCTGCTACCCATGTCAATGTAATCATTTGTCCAAGAGCACTCGTCTTTGTTCCCCCTCGAAGGCGAGTAGCGATAATAGAGACGGAGACAATTTGAGATAAAATGATCAATGAAACGACAATTTTGAACATCCGAATATTATCATCTACCCCAGTAGGGTCCTCCATGACGGGCAGTGCTAATCCTGCTCCAAATTCAGAAAGGGCATTGACATCCGTATCAGTGAAATTACTTGCAACACCAGCAATGGCTTCACCAAGTTGCAAAACAATAGCAATGGTCACATTGAGTGAAGCGACACTCGAAATCATCAATCCAAGCGCAACCCCCCACATGGTATTTGCCGATAACGAACGTCGATGGCGAAGTGAAAGCAGATTTCCAACAGACCTCGAAACCATCTCGGCAGTGTCAGCAGGTTGACCTGATGACTGTGAACCTTCGATGTAAATTCGGGTGTATCGAGATATAACTGCCGAATTGGTGTCGGCGTTGAAGTAATCCCAAGCACGATCGGAATCTATTCGGGTGGAAAGCCGCTTCTCCAATCGATCAATAGCATTGTCGAGTAAACCAAAATCAATGCCTCGCAAGGCTCGAATCGTTGCAGAGGGTTCAGACGAACGAGCTTGGGCTGTACCACCAAGTGCTCGAATAAAATCTGGGTATGTTTCATCTCTTCGTTGAATTTGACCCTCTTCTCTTCCAATCATGATTGAAGGAAGGAGGAAGGGTGTGAATGGTAAGACGACATAGATGAGACCATATTTGTCCCAATTTTGTGAGAGGAATTCCCACAGAAAAATTGCTGAAAATGAAAATATAACCAACAAAAATGCCGAAATTCCCGATGCTATGAGAAACGACCTTCGAAAATTCACTCGGAAAGGTGTATCCATTTCGTCCCTTGCAAAGGTCTGGTCTTTGGGAATCGTGGCACGAAAAGCAAAGACGGCACCAATTTGAACAAAGACGAAAATGAGAGTCGCAAGCAAAAGATATCGAAGTCGACTTGCAATCTCGATTGGAGTATCACTATTGCCTCCAACTTGAAACAGCACGAGATGAATGCCCGCAATCACAAGAGCAAAGAGTCCAGCAGTTACAAGGCTAACATAAATCTCCTTGAGCGTATCAACCGATTCTAACCGAGTATCGTAAATTGTGTTGTATTGCTCAGCAATCGTTTCTTGTTCACTTCGCATGAATTCATCAATCGGTTGACCAGCCTCGATAGAGAACGCCATACGGTCCAGAAAATCGGACCATAATGGACTCGGGCTTTGGTATGCCACAATCCTTGCTGCTTCAGGAAGAGATGTGTGCCACTTGTCGACAAGTGTTTCAATTCGTTTCACCTCAGAAGCAAGTTCACCATAATCTTTCATTTGCTTGAGAATATCAAAAATTGATTGTGCCCCTACTTCACCAAGGGATAAAATGCCCATTCGAGTGATGAACATATGCATCTCTTCTTCAATCAAATTCGCTGACCTGTTGACCTCAATGAGTGGAAATCCAATTGCGGAAATCCCGAGAATGAGGGGTAAGATAATGAGCAGAAGTACTCCTGCAAGGCCAGCAAAAAGAGCCCCTTCTGAAAATCCTCCTGATATGAAGATGATGACGCCTGCTGCAAGCAACCCTGCTACCATGATTGGAATAACATAGAGAGCAAAGAAGCGTTCGATGGGCATCTCAAGGCGTCGAACGGCAATCTGCCAAATTGGCATTTTTTCCATTGTATCAGCACCTCATTTCTTGTTGACGCCAACCCAAGTTTCAACGGCTCTTTCAAAGGACTCCATACCGTTGGTGTAGTAAATACCGAGTAAATCGAACACATCGTCGTAATGGGTTAAATCTCGTTCACACATTTTTTGTATTGCTGCAGCACGTCTCTGCATGTCATCGTAAATGTCTCGCTTGTTCGCATAGCCAGCCATTGCAGCAATTTTATTTTCAAGCAGGTGGCTTTGGAACATACCTCTAAAGTAATGCTTGTCTTTGACAGGGTCCCATTCAAACATACCACGAGTAAGAACACCGTCGCTATGTTTGTTGTATCCAATAACCTCGTCAATTCCCGTTACACGTCTGGCAATTCCACCACCAGGCGCCTCGACAACTTCCTGAAATATGGCAAAGTTGAGGTTATCGAAAAACCGAATTGGAACATTGATTGGGTCACCAGTAAATCGTTGAATCATTTTTACAATCGATGATGCGTGGAAAGTCGCAATAACGGGGTGACCTGTTTGCATTGCTTGAAACGCAGTTGCCCCCTCGACACCACGAATTTCACCGATAATGATGTAACGAGGTCGACTACGCAATGCAGCTTTGAGAAGGTCGAACATCTCGACTCGTGATTCTTCATTCTTTGAGTCCCGGGTCACAAGGCGTTGCCAAATTTTGTGACGAACCTTCACCTCAGGCGTGTCTTCAGCAGAGTAAATTTTGACATTGTGGTCAATAAATGGTAAGATGGCGTTCAATGTTGTGGTCTTACCTGACGCTGTTTCACCAGAAACCAAGACAGACATACCATATTCCAAACAAATCCAAATGTAAGCAGCCTGCTGAGCAGACATCGTTCCCCATTTGATAAGTTGGGTTACTGATATTGTTTCTTCGGCAAATTTACGAATGGTAAACGAAGGCCCAAGCATTGAGACGTCGTCAGAGAAAATAATGTTGATACGAGAACCATCGAGCAAAGCGCCATCGATAATTGGTTTGTTGTCCGATACAGGTCGCCCGATACGTTCGGACATAGCACGAAGATATCTTGAAAGCAGTTCTCGTTCGCGAAATCGAATATTCGAAGTCACCATACCAAAGACCTTGTGATCCATATGGATATGCTTAAGTCCGACGGAGTGAATATCTTCCAACATTTCATCAGAAAGAAGTGGTTCAAGTGGACCATTCCGAATCAAATCTCGAATGACGATATATCGTAGTCGTTCTCGTTGAGTGACTGAAACGGTTTGACGCTTATCTTCAAGTCCAATGATTTCCCACAATCGGCCTTGCCGCCGAGCAATAGCATTTACTTCAGTATCAAGTACAGTGTATTGGTCAATCATTTGACTTAGAATCGTTTCAAATTCATTATCGGTAGTAAAAGTAGGTGCAGACGGAGCTTCTTGGAGTAATGTTTCAACAAGATGACGGCGAATATTTTCCTCTTGGTCAGTGAGTTGTGGTTCAAGACCGAACCACAGAATTTGCCCTCCGCCCTCTTCATCTTCAGGTGGTTCGTATATGTGGACAAAAATTGGTTCTTTGGTGATGTAAATCAAGTTAAGTGGTCTTTGCTTCTTTGCATCTCTGTCGAGTGGCCCATAGTATATTGGCCGTGAACCGTGTTGCATTTCAAAATCTCGAACCCATTCACCGACGTGTGGGTGAGCATTCATGACGCCATTCAGGTCGCCTTTTGCAAATCTTGATTCGTCTGCCATGTGATCAACCTCAACTGACTGCAGTGATATCCACGATGAATCCCATGCTTGGTTCAACACGCCATCCAATGGAGGTTTGAACAGGACCAGCGGCTCGAAGGAACCTCGTCACCACGATATTTCGTTTCAAGTCTCCACCAATCATTGCCGTATTCATATCAAGAACCATTTCTGCTGATGAACGCATCGAATGCAAAAGCCTACCATCCATCTCATCTGGGTCGATGCAAAGCATGATCGAACGCCCTTGTGAAGCAATCTTTCTCAATTTTTGCATAAATTGAAATCGCTCATTTGCATCCAAATTTGCTGGAACAAGTGCACTGGCAGCATCGATGATGATGACATCGGCCATGGCGACGGCTGGACTATCGAGAACATCTGAAATCATAACATCGCTTCGAGATTCAGCAATAGTACCATATCGACTGATGACCATAATTCGGCCTTCTCGAATAGAATGAGTTACACCATATCCAATCGATTCCATTTGTTCAATCCAACCTCTTGTTGTGAGTTCGGTTGTAATTACAAGAACTTTGACATCATTTTCAACAAGACCGTAAGTCAATCGTTGAGCAATCAATGATTTTCCTGCTCCAACTCTTCCTTGCACAACATACAACGAACGATTGGGCAACCGCAAGCCCATCGAATCAGCAAGTGAATCGGTTTCCAAATCAAATGGAAACCCGTCTTCGACTGGTTTATGTGCAATCATGAATGGATCTTCATCATTAGATTTCATGAAGTCTCACCTCTTTTGAAAAAGTGCTTGAAAAAGTATTCCCAGCAAATGGTTCTGATGTAGCAGTAACAAACAATTGGATGTCTTCACCATCGACATACGAGGAATATCCCGCATCAGAAAGTGTAATTTCCATAACATAACCTGACAACCATGCTGTACCCGAAGGCGAAATTGATGTTGATGTCGAGGTAGGTTCATCTCCGTTGATGAGGATGAGGAAATTCGTGGTATTCATTTCGATTTCTCCTGAATTCAAAACATAAATTGTGATATTATTGCTGCTTGCTGAATCCATGACAACCATCATTGGGTCCCCAGCAAAATCGATTGAAACCTTTCCTTCATGTTCTGATTTTTGTTGATTCTTCGAGATGGTTTTTACTGCTGAGCCCCATTCCTCGATGAGAATAGTTCCAGCAGCACCAGAAACGAGCAACGCAGTCACCAGCATGATGAACGATGATGCTCCTCCGTCTGCCATATCTTCACCTCAGCCTAATGTCGTCCCAAGTGTAGTTTCCCCGACTGTCAATGACATCCGCGATGGGTTGGTTGAAGCACCAACATCGTTCCACTGAAGATACAAGGTTTCTCCCGTGTACCAATTTGTTGATGGTATAGATGACCTATCGTAACTGACCAAAGTATCGGCGAGCATTGACGAGTGTATCGAACTCATTTGTGTGAGCATGTCACCATCAACGCTCATCCACATTGATTCAAAAGAAACTTCTGTCGAACCAGTGTTGGTTAGATTTGCATAGATGTATTGTCCCCTTGTCACAGTGAACGCTGCGTTTCCATCACCGTCCCCTGAGATTGAAATCGTTGGATTTGATGTGTAATTGCCGGGTGTCAGGATGGTGATGCTTGTTACAGCACCACTTGAAGTGGTGTAGCTTGCAGTGAACCCAGAGCCAGTGGCACCGGATGCTGAAACTGTTCCACCTCCGTTGTAATTTGTACCTCCGCTTGACACGGTGATGTTTACAACAGCTCCTTCCCAGACAACTGCGTTGTCAATAGTGAACGTTGGTATTGGTTTTTCTGCCCCATCAATCCGTTCAATTCCGGACTCGATTTGGGCGTTGATGGATTGATAGGCCATGCTAAACACGACAAGCATCGAAATGCCGACAATCAATCCGCCAATACCAACTGAAGCACCCATGTCACTCTTCTCCACGTAGATTTTTCATTGCTCGCCAAGATGAAATCAAGGCCGAAAATGTCAGAAGTGCCCTATGTGGCAAGTGGTCTTTGAGTGCGCCTTCAGAATCACCAGGGTTTGCGAGTTGAACAATGGCTAAGACTTGCTTCCCTTCTTCTGAGGTGAGCATTCCGGAGTCAATCGCTTTCTGAGTGAAACTTACTGCAGCCATTCCCGTCATGTTGTCGAGCAACAAAGCAGCCACAGTTGGAGCACCGACAGATGATTCATGTGAACCAAGCATTTCAGGTGCAATCAAAAATGGATTTGCTGCAAGTGCTTGAGCCTCATACAATTCAACAAGCGGTGCCTGGTCGTGTTCCATCAATCGTTGTGTACCAGCAACCGTTCGAACTTCGCCAGAAGCGGTGATGATTCGATCTCCACCAACTTCAGAGGCGTCGATATCGAACTCATCATCTTCATCGTCATCATCAGCAACATGCTTTGGCATGCTTTGCATTTTTGACTCAAACAAACTGATTGCGTCTTCAATCATGTCAAACCGGCTACTGAGCATTCGTTCCAGACCAGATGTGTCAACAGATGCAGGTGCTGCTTGTTGAACAACCGGAGTCGGTGACATTGCTTGTGTAACGGTAGGAACACTGCCAATACTGTCCAATTTTGCTCTTGTGGGTCCCGCTGAGATCGTCCAAGCATCTTCCTCGACAAGTTCGCCTTCACTTGGAAGAGGAACTTGCTCGATAGCGACATTGGAGAGAATTTTCATTCGCTCCTCTGTTAAGGCTTGTTCTGCACTCTTGTTACCACTCGAGCCCATTCCAAATGGCCATGCCATTGGTAAACCCTCCCCTAAGAATCCACTTGGGATTCTTAGGTGAAATCAGACCACGAGTTCGCCAGCTGCTGTGCTATCAATGGACAATGTTTCGTAGGTTGTGCCACCGTTGTCGACGTGGAGGTACATTTGAACTGTACCGCCAACACCAACGCCTGCTGCGTCACAGTTTTCTGCACCGCTTGCATCAATGATCAAAACATAACCCGTGTTGGGCGCGAGCGTTGCCACGGTGGTGGTTCTGTCACTCATATCGAGTACATCAGCTGCGACTAAAGATCCTTCTTCAGGTGCTCCACCGCAGAACAATTGGTATGAAATTCCTGTAGCAGGAACTGATTCACTACCAGGGGCAAGTCGAGCAAATACTTCATAATCGGTTGCAGTTTGACCCACAACGACCATTGAAATCATCATCTTTCCTGCCATGTCGTCAGCAGTATCGTCACCAGTACGCTGAGCGTTCTGTTGAAGTTTTTCTGCAGTTTGAATAATCACTGCTGCAGCAACTGCTGCAACGAGAATGAGGGCAATAAAAACAATCATTGCACCGATACCGATGGCACCGAGTGTGTCTTGCTTTTCATTCTGGAGTTCGTTGTTTGTCTTCATACGACCACCTCTCCAGCAGCAACTGACCCACCATATTGAAGTAATTCATAGGTAAAGCCTCCGGAACCTGCTTGAATCGCCAGCGTGTCAAGTTGATTGGCGGCTGGAGCACAATTTCCAGTTGGGTCCAATACAACTGTGTATGTATCGCCTGGCGTGATGGTTGTTGCATCGACTGCTGACCCAACTAACTGAGCAGGAGTTGTAACTTCTCCACCAGTGGCTGTTCCAAAGTCTCCATTTGCAACGCCGGGGGTTGCACCTGGGCAGATGATTTGGAATGCAATATCAGCTGGGTCCAAGGCATCAGAACCTGGTGCCAATTCAAATGTGACATACAGGTCGGCAGTTGGTACAATCACAATGCTAAGCACTGTGATTCTGCCAGCCATCATATCCGTTGTTTGCTCACCGGTATTTTGTGCGTTCTGTTGCAGTTTCTCAGCCGTCTGAATAATGACGGCTGCTGCCACGGCTGCTACAAGGATAAGCGCAATGAATACAATCATTGCACCGATACCGATAGCCGCCATGTTGTCGCGGTTTTCGTTCGTTTTTTCGTTCTTCATTTTTTCACTTCCTTTTTTTTGTGTTTTTTTTCCCCCTTTTCAGGGTGGAATCTGATGTGGTCAAGCAGTACCTCCTCGACCGAGATGTATTGAGAGCGGGAATCGAAGCGTTGCCATTTCATCTGGTTGCAATCTTGGGATGAATGGTATTTCTTCGGCGGTGAATCCAGGTGGAAGCCAAGGTTGAATCAAAATATCACTGAGAGGTTCCATCGACCTATTTTGTGCTTGAACAGTGACAGTAATTTCGCCGGACCTCATTTCATAGGCTGTCGTAATTGCAAGTTTTCTTGACAATGGAATATCATCGGTGCGACCTTCAGGTCGGATTTCAAATCGAATCGGGACATTGCCACCAGGACCGATGATTGGGAGGTCAACACTTGATGGGTTTGAAGTCCAACCATCCGGTAAAGGAGGTGCCATACGAAGCATTGGTAGAGGAATTGGACCATCGTTGATGATTCGAATGAGTAAGTAACCCGCTTCTCCACCTGCTGGCCACACCGTTCGCACGCCCATCCAAAAATGCCTAAACAAAAATGGGTTAAGCGTCGATGAATTACCACCGATAAGTGATTCGAGCAGTTCCTCGACCTCGATTGCAGCTTCGTCCACCTTACCCTTTTCAGCCTCGTAGGAAGCGTCTCGAAGTTTGTGAAGTATGAGTTCTGCTTCATCAAGCGAAATATTCTTGTGAGCAAGAATTCTATGAACCATGGCGATGTTTCTCCTGAGTTGGAGAACATCTTCCTCAAGTGTTCCAAGTTTGTTTTCAACACGGCGAATTTTCTTCTTTGCTCGAGTGAGTTGTTGAAGGCCGAGATATGTTCGTGCATCAAGAATATCTGATTCCGTTTCAGAAATGTTGTCAGTAAAATCTTCGCCTCTCAACATATTTGTGACGGATGAATCATCCAAGCTACGCTGAACGTCATGGAATATGTCTTGATCAGCCATCGATATCACCTTCTTCCATTTCGTGCCCAGTTTCAATTTCTGACACTGATTCTTGATTCGACGCAGCATCTAAGTTTGGCTTTGGCTTTTTTGCTGGCTCAAAGAATTTCTCAAAGTTGATTCCATCGTCTGCGAGTTCATTGAGCAATCGTGCAGGATCTCGCAGGTCACGGTCAAGACGAACCGATTTGACCTCAACATCAGTAAGTCGGCCATACAAGTTACCGTAAATCTTGTCTGACCTGCGTAACAAGTACCAGACACCAAAGACCACAAAGAGGAAGTAAGCTCCCAAGAAACCGAGATTTCTGTTGTCATCAGGCAATTGCGGAGGCACGCCGAGAATGACTGCATATAATCCGAGAATTGGAAGAGCCAAGATTAGAGTTAACTGTCTTCGTCCATCTTTCAACGCTTGGAAATGGTCTGCATATACTGTAGCATTACCCTTTCTCGCACGTTGATAATCCTCATGGATGAGGCGGAATTCTTCACCGCTCTTCCAAGCCGAACGCCAAATCCAAAGTGCGGATAGTGCAAGAATTCCATAACCGTAATATTCGATGTTCATGAGATAGAATGCAAATCCAAGTGCGAGTACGGTTGCATATGTTGAGAAATGACCCCACTGTTCTGATTGAGTTTTCAGTCTTGAAAACACGAAGGCGAGAACCAGTAATGCGATGAAGGCTCCAAAAGCGATGGCTACATCAGGTGATGCTGAAATCCTGTCAACGTTTTCGAGTCGAATCTTATCATTTGTGACGACATTTCCTTCCATTTGGAACCCAGTGAGGCTCGCCTGACAATCGATTGGGGCGATGGTTTCGTACCAATTCATGGTATGTGGAATAATAATCCACTCAACCGTTATGACATCTGAATCATTGAGGATTGGAATGATGTCAGCTTGGGTGATAACGTCAGCAGCATCACAAGTGAGTGTTGGTAGAACACCGATGGCTTGTGCAGTTCCGAAATTTACAATCACAGCTGAAACTATGACTTCTTTTCCTTCCATTGCACCAAGGTCATTGTCGATTGATATCGATTGATAACCAGGGTCTGCACTATCATCAAGTTTGAACGTGAAAATGTCACTATCGAAAACAGTGTAACCGGCGTTTTCATCTGGATGGTACAACCTAAATTCCAAATTCCATCCATCGCCAGATAGAAGATTTGGTCGGTTTGGTGGATTGATAATCACCTTGAATGAATCTGTAGCGTATGGGTTGATCGGTGGAAGAGTGACTCTGTTGTCTTCACCCAGTGAGGCAGTTGGCGAACATCGTGCAGTCAAATCGAGGGGGAATAATTCTCCATCGACATCGAGAGTGAACGTCCAAGGATAGTGTGATTCATTGAGATTTAACTCATCCAAATCAATAAGTCTGTTTGAACTACACAACTCAAGTTCATATTCAACCGTTAGGGCTACACCTGAAGGGATATGAGAATAGCGAAGCAACCTTTCAACATCATCATTACCAACAGGAGAGAATATCTCTGCTTGTCGTTCAAAGAACCTTGACATCGATAATGTTGTGATTTGTTGGCCGCTTCCAGTTACTCCAGACTCTGATGGTGTCACCGTTAGGACAAGTTCTGCTGCATCGGTGAGGTCTGGCTCAAGTTCAGTGGAAATAATCGAAAAGGCCAAAGTCACAGGGAAATCCTTAGGCAAAAACAAACTTTCAGGTGCATCTGCGCCAAGTTGGAATTGGGTTGATGGTGTTGAAAGTCCAGCCTCAAATAATGCATAATCAATGTCGACTGTAACATCTTTGTTTCCTTTATTTGTGATAATTACGTTCCAAGTTCGTGTGTCTCGAGCATTAAATTCCACTTCACTCGGCCAATTTTCAAATTCAGGAATAAACTTGGGTGCAATGATGACTTCAATTGTCTCTTGGTCCAAGACAAAATCTTCGTCTCCTTTGAAGGCGGTGAGTGTAATTGTATGGGTTGCACCATTCAACATGGATTCAGAACCATCGTATCCTGGTATTGTCATGACAAATGAACCGGCAAAAACCTCTTCAATGGATAGAGGAATGTTTTGAACATCATCATCGATTTCCCAATCATCAGAATGATTGATTTCAAGACGAACATTTTCTGCTAAATTGCCCAGATTTGTAATGTTGAATGTGATTTCTTCTTGCGTTCCCGGAATGACTGCAATTTGGGTAATGTCAGGGTCAATATCGATTCCATGGTTCTCAGAAATATTGGCAATGATGTCGGCGGATACGTTCAATCCACTTGCTGGAGATTCAACCCATAGGGTTGCTTTGTACTCAACGTCTGCACGAGCGATGGAGGATGCCGTGAGGCGTATCTTCACCGTTGAATCAAAGCCGGAACCTACAAGCACTGAATCCGATGTTTCGATTTCAAAACTCACCTCATCGCTTGATGAATCGTCGAGCCATAAATTGTACAATGTTTGAGTGTTTCCTGTGTTGCTAATCTTCACCCTTGTCACGACTGATTCGCCGACGGAGAGATTGACGAGTTGGCTGGAAGGGTCGACTTCAAGGTCAATGGATTCTTTGACAACAAATTCCACTGCGTGTGAACTAATGTACTGTCCAGTGTTCAAGTTTTCAACCACGATGGTGACATGTTCAATCGAATTCGCTGGTGCGTCTTCAGCGGGTGTGACGGTGATAGGGAATGTGGAGATATGATTGTCCTCGATATCAGGATAATCAGCAACAGCAGCACGAACGTTTGACAAGTTCATGATTTGTAAGACGGAGCCGTTCGCAAAAGACCCGGTCCAATCAAGTGGCAATTCATCGACAAGGGTGAGTCTGTAACTTGTTTGATTGTTTCCAAAGTTTGCAAGTTCAACATCGAATGTATTTGCCTCACCAACATTGACTTCAAATGGTGAAGATTGCAAGATATCGACTTCATCCACGGCTGGAATGTGGATTCGTACAACAGTATCAATGTCTGAGGCTTCAATACCTGCAGGGAAACCTGCTCCGAGGGTTGGAGAGGTCGTGACTGGTATTTCGAGTACTCCAGCTACTGGGTAATCACTTGCAGGCCCTTGAATACCAATGCTTGCGAGGTAAATCTCACTCAGAGTCATATCGGTAAAAATTGAAGGTGAAGGGGGCGGTATTGACCATCGGTCTTTCTCATCTGCACCGCCTGTGGATGCGGTTTCAAAGACAATGTCGCCAATAGTAACCGTCGAATCGATGGTTCCATCCAAATTTGTGATGAGGTTATGACGTGCTTGAATTTCAAGATCCAAGATGATGTCAACGCCTTGACCTTGTTTTGCTTGCTTTACTTCTTCGGGAGTGAGATAAACATCGGTCGTTTCAATTCCTGGGTCAACAGTTAGTACCGGTTTGATTTCCAGCGGTGATGAATCTTGGTGTGGAACGCCTCCTTGGGCTGCGGTTGCCATAACCCAAACCGAAAGAACATCACCGGCACGATTGTATTCGTTAGGATTGATGGGCTTCTTGATTGGAGGTGGAGTCACTTCCACTGAAATAATGACCTCGCCATTGCTTGGTACTGTCGCCGTTTCTTGGGCGGTTAATTCGATGTTCCAGTTTACTGCTGGAGCAGAGAGACCTGCCGTCAGCAAAAAAGTTGTAGGTGTGTTTCCAGTGTTGTTAATGGTCACATTCACCGTTGATGGTTTGCCTGGAATGAGCATCGTTACGGTTGAGGGCATTGTGACGAGAACGCCATATGATTCACCAGCCATGACTTTCGTGGTTACTTGAATGATGTACGTAGGGTCAGTCAGCGAAGTGAATGTCACCGTCACGGATTCTACCTCACTCCGTGCTGCTGTCGAAGGAACGGATACAGGAATATCCACGGTGGTTGAGGAGGAAAAATAACCCGTGGTTAGTGGAGAGGTACCTACCCAACCCAACACATCCGCGACGTCGATCTGGAAATTATCAGAGTCTCCAATGTTTTGAAGCATGTACGTCAGTGTTGTTGTCAATCCTGGTTCCGTTGTTCGGTCTTGGGCAGGAGTAATGACCACAGCGAAATTTGAAAATGTCACATTAATTTCAAGCACTGTAATCGATTCAACATCAAGGCCATTGTACAATTTGAGTGTGAGGGTTAAATTCCAGTCACCGACGAACGAAGCCCCAGTGAAATCATACGATGCGGAAAGCGTTTCCGTAACTTGAGGTATGCCGGAGATGGTATCGTAAAGACTACGTGGGTCCATGTTTTCTTGTCCGGATAAGAACGTCAATGGTGAACCTGCACCGTAAGGGGTGAGTGTTGCTTCGAGTTCTGCGGTAAATGTATCGACACCTTGGTTAGAAATTGATATGTTGAAATAATTCAAGTCTTTTGATATTCTTGCTGTTGTTTCACCGGGGTTGACCGAAGGTAATGGGTTTGCCAACTGTTCGGAAAATGAGGCATCAACAAAATCAACCACATCAAAGAAGAGGCTTTGTTCATTGTCTGATAAATCTGAATCCGCCACTGAGTCGATTCGAGCAATAAGGGTTTGACCATCACCCAATGTACCAGTCCATGAAAACACAATCGGCGAAGTTGTTGCACCAGCAGCGAGGTTGGAAACAGAATGAGTGCCCTTCTGAACTGGATCCGCTGATGGAGACCCTTTGTGAAGAAGTCGAAGCGTTCCTGAACCTTCAAGGCCTCCTTTATTCTTGACGATGACGACAACAGAATGAGTTGCACTATCTTGGACGAGATTGTGCGTTCCATTGTTGATTGAACCAGCATTGTCAAGCGAAATCAATTGGACACTTAGGTTAGGTGAAGCACGGGCTTGGGTTGTTGAAGGTGTAGCCAAAGGAGATGCAAGGGAAAGCAAAAACAGACCGATAAGGAAAAAGGTCACTGAACGCTTACGCACTGGCACTACCCCCTTGTTGGTTTGGGTCTTGGAAACTTTCAATGGTGACTTTTCGCCCCTGCCTCTTCCACAAGATGAGTAACTGCTCGAGAAGTCTGTCATGAACCGCTTGACTGATACCAAGGCGGCGACGCTCTTCCCAAAGCAACATCTGTTCCGTCTTCGTAAGAAGTGCATCTCTTAGATAGAGTTCTAATGTTCGCCTATATGAATCTCGATCTGAAATTGCATATACGATTTCATTGCCCGGGCATTGGTCTGCTTGGTTTTGCAATATATTTCCGAGAATCAATGCCTCATCGTACGAAAGATGCCTTTTATCGAGTTCCAATTGTATGGCACTCGCTATTTCTTGAAGCCCGTGTGTTGTGTTGGCTTTCTGAATTTTCTTCAGATAGCGTCGGGCGACTCTTGACATTCGTTGCCCGACCATAGTACTTCGGTGAACATGGCAGTTCTTGAAAGAATCGGAAAGAATGGTTGGTTCAAGTCATTATGAATATTTGTTATGTAAAATGAATATAAGGGTCATATCGGACATATTTAACTAAAAAATGATACTATTTTTTGTCGAAATCAATACAATATCTTATGAAATCGAGTCCTTTGGTAAAAACATGGAAGAAACTGTTCAGTTGGTCGTAGGCGACCAAGCACCGGCATTCACAGCAACGGATAGTCATGGTCACACGCATGCTTTAACAGATTACTTGAGTGCAGGAAAACATGTCATTGTGTATTTTTACCCAAAAGACGCGACACCAGGTTGCACCAAACAAGCATGTGACTTCAGAGATAATATTGCAAGATTACATTCCAATGATGCTGTTGTCTTTGGTGTATCAAAAGACTCTCAGAAGTCTCATTCAAATTTCATCAAGAAACAAGAACTCAATTTTCCACTCTTGATGGATGAAGATTTGTCGTTGCACCATCTATTCGGCACATGGCGTCTAAAGATGAATTATGGAAGAGAATACATGGGGACTGCACGTTCGACCTTTGTCATTTCTCCAGACGGTAAAATTTCATGGGCACGTTACAATGTAAAAGCAACTGGCCATGTCGATATGCTCCTTCGAGAATTACAATTTTGAGTTGATTTGCGTGATTGACGAGCCCCTCCAAGGCAAAAAAATTGACCTTGGACAAGGTTCCTGTGCTTGGTGGCCATGCCACATCGGTAGCAACACAACGGTTGGGAAGCAGGTATCGATTGGCGCCCTTGCTCACATCGGTCGGAATGTCAACATCGGTTCACAAACTCGAATTCAGGGTGGTGCTTACATCGCTGATACCACAGAAATAGGTGAATCAGTCTTTATTGGTCCAAATGTTGTCATCCTTAATGACAAATACCCTCCCTCAAAAAACAGTACATTATGGACGCCAGTGCAAATTTCCGCTCATGCAGTTATCGGAGGAAATGCCACGATTTTACCTGGAGTCATCATCGGAGAACATGCTGTTATTGGGGCGGGTTCAACAGTCACCAAATCTGTTCCTTCAAACGAAGTTTGGATGGGTAATCCTGCTCAATTTCACATGACGCGACAAGATTATGAAAAGAGGCGAGGGGCATGATTGAGAAGGAGATTGTTGTTCGGTTTCTCCGACAGTGCAATGAATATGCATACAAATCGATTTCGAGAAAGAACGATCGTGGAGAAACGCAAGAAATAGGCCCATGGGAATCCTACATAGAATTCAACCAACATGCTATCGATGAAATCGAATCTGGCGAACTCGACCATTGGTTTGAACATCATGTATCGCAAACCAGTCATGTAGCAATTGATTTTGAAGGACTGGAACACCGCGAAAGAAGTAAGTGGCTTTCAGCGCTTGTTTCACCAAGACCTTTATCGGTGTTTTCAACAAGGCAAGAGGATGGCCAATGGAATCTTTCTGCCATCACGTCATGCATGCATGTTTCGACTTCCCCACCATACATCATCGTATCATTATCAAAGCACAGAGACGGGGAGATAAGGGATACTTTACTTCATTTGAGAACGTCAAGACATGGGACCTTGAACTTCTTTCAAGGACAACACGAGGTGATACAACTCATCGAAACCGCAGCACGTCCGCTTCACTTTGAACAATCGGAAGCATCGACACTTACGCTTGAGGAGCAACCCGACGAATATGGCGTTCTACCACGTGCTGTAGCTGCACTTGGAGTCGAGTTGGTCCAAGAGTATGAAATGCCTCAAGCCGTAGCAAAATTAGTGTTGCTCAAAGTCAACAAAGTGTGGTTTTCAAAGCCCGAGGCTCCTGAACAGATTCCCAACATGCTATGTCAACACGGACTCGATCGAATTGGCCGATTACTGACCTCTGAGCAAACTGTTATCGATGCCCATTATGAGCCTCATCGTGCACCTGACGGCTCTTCTTGAATCAATTCTTGAATCATGAGTTGAAGTCCAACCTCAAGGGTTGTTGTTGGCATCCAATCAAGATGTTCCTTGGCGGCCTGTGGATGACATGTTCGCCTTGAAGAATCTCCTGGATGGCCGGATTCGAGCATGATCATTGGTTTTTCAGGAAGTGCAACATTTGCTTCTTGGCACAAACGCAACAAGAGATGAGCGACATCAATCATTTTGTGCTCTTGGTCCGAACCAATATTGAACGATAACCCTGCAAGTGGCTTTCCATCTTTGAGAGACACATCGAGCAAACCCGCCTTGTAGATGCCCTCGACGGCATCTTGAATGTACGTAAAACTCCGAGTATGTGTTCCTTCATAATGCAATTCAAGGGGCTCGTTGTTGAGTAATTGTCCGAAAAAACGTCCGATGACCTGACCGTCTTTCTTCCCACGCAATCGCGGGCCATAGACATTGAACGGACGAACGATTCGTACATCAAGTGATTGACGGGCAGCATAATGCATGGCTAATTCTTCGACATATTTTGTGGCACCATAGGAGAATCGTTGATGGTCGCTTGCAGCAGGAAATTTGGATTCATTATAATCTTCAAGCGGCATGTGTTCCACCAAACCAAAAGCCTCTGGAGATGATGAAAAAATCAATCGGGTTGAGGTTGAAAGGCACTGACGAAGCACGTTCATCGTCATTGAAATATTGGATGAGATGACATCAAGGGCCCTATCGTGAAAAAACAAAGTGCCATTGATGGCCGCAAGATGAAAACAAATATCCGCACTTGGAAAGGTCAATTCGACCTGCTCTTGTGCCGTCAAATCGGTTTCAATAAATTCAAAGTTTGAATGGCTCAAAATCGCATCAATATTTTCGATGCATCCTCTCGAAAGGTTGTCAAATCCAGTCACAAGGTGCCCTTTTTCGAGGCAATATTCCGCAAGGCTTGAACCAAGAAAACCTGCGACACCTGTGATGATGATTCTCCTCAATTCGATTCCTCAATTCTTTGAATGACTGAAAGTGTGACTCTCTGCCCTGTTCGTTCAAATCGTACCGTATCTCCCGTATTGATTCTAAGACAGGCATCGTGTTCAAATCCAAACCCGTACGGGACACCGAGTAACGAACAGGCGGGTAATGTCAGTGGACATACATCCCGATTGATGACGGCTTTTGGCCCCTTTGATGTATACAACAAACCCATCAAAACATACGGTGCAACGGTTGAACCTGAGCCTTTTGGAAAGATAAGAATTGAATCTTCAATGCTCTCTCCATTCAACGGATGCCCTTCTTCTTCAATGACGCCAGTATCAGGATTCACATAACCAAGAAACGTGATGGGGACGTCGGTCACGAGAGCTTTACCTACGATTGAAAAATTATCTTGGCTGAGCAAGCCTTGGCCATCACTTGAATACGAATTGGATTGATGCACTTTGGTGGTTTGCAATGTGGGAGGAGGCGTTTGGGTTGATTCACTCTTCTCATCTTCATCGTATTGGGACGGTTGAAATGCTTCCTTGACGCAGTCATGGATGGTCGCTACACTTGTTGGCAATCTGTTAAGGCCGCTTGTAAGATAATGTTCTGCTTTCATTGAATTGGTCAACAAATGGTTGAATTTTTCACGGTTGTAGGGAGTCACCTCTGGGCATGTGTCTTTGAGAATCAAAACGCCTGCTTGCTCAAGAATATCAATACTCCCGTCGGCCAGCGCGAGGTCGTAATTTTCTCGACTTGTGAAGACCCACAAACGGTCATCTTCCACTCGCTGACCCATTTCAGCAAATGTGCGAACAGAAGCCGCTGTGATACGAATTTCTTCCAAACTCGCCTGAGGGCAACCAATGACCACCAAATCGACTGGTCGCTTTGGTGCAAGTTCGTCATACCGTTGCTGTAAATCGTCTTCAGTGAATCGGAGAATTCCTTGCCACTGCCCCTTATGGAGCGTTGGTTGCCCTTGTTCATCAAGTTCAAGAATGCCGTCAGTGGAATGTTCGTGGACCCACAACATAGGTGTTCCATAATTCGCCGCTGCCGCAGTGAGGGCTTTTTTCATCGCAAACGACATATGAGCTGGTGCTCCAATGAGGTACGGCATTGGACCAAATGGAAGATGCCAATCTGGTCGGACTTGTTTGCCGATCCAGTCGCCGAGAATCGACCAATCAGAAAGGTGGTGCAAATCACATTCGAGGTGCACAAGCACATTTGGTTGTCTGTGTTTTGAAAGGTGCAAGCCCCATTCTGGAGCAAAGCCAGTCAAGGCCGTGGCCAACGCAGATAAACCGGATTCTCGATTTGTCATCAGTGACGACCAAGTATTTGCATAACATACTGCATTCGACTCAGCCCAACTTCCAATACCTGATTCGAGTTCTATGCCTCGGTCGTATGGCGTGCATGACAAGGTTGTTTGAATACCAAGAGACTGATAGGCATGTATAATCTCAAATTGTGCTTCAAGAAAATTGGGAACGGCAATATGCATGTCTTCAAACTTTTCAGCATCACATCCTGCTGAATTTAATGTGGTGGGTATGCAGACTCCCTCCCCTTTTTGACTTTCAAGGTCTGCAAGAAATCGACGTAAACCATGCCCTCCAGTCAGCACAGAAACCCCTGAGATATGGGCGTGCTGTACGGGAATAATCTTCTCTGCTCCAGCCGTCATGGCGAGGTCAAGAACCAACCTTGCAGCCTTTTGACGAGTGCTACCTTCAAGGCCTTCAAGTTGGTCTTGAAGACGCTGTGGCCTCTCCATACACCTTCCACATCGTTGCAGTTCATCAACTCACCCCTTACCTCTTCGGTGGGCTGGATATGAAAGGGGAAACTTTTGAATTTCATACGAAATTTGCCAGCCCATGCCTTCAAAACAGCAACCACAAGGAACAAAGCAATCGAATAAATTCAGAAGACTACGGGCGATTGGCCTCGTGGCACTGGTATGTGCTACAGCCTTGAATTCGTACTTCCTCTTGAACAAAGATGAATCGCAAGACGATATCGTCCATCAAACATTAATGACGACATCTAAACATTTTCAGGATATTTCACCTTGTGTCGAAGGTGGTGAGATGATTTACATTGGTTTCGATAGCGATGAAAATGGTCGGCTCGATGACAATGAAATCGATTCCTCGACCCTCTTATGCCATGGATTTCAAGGCCTGAGTGGGCCGCAGGGACAACCCGGTCTCCAAGGAGGAGATGGTCACATCGCACTTCTTGATGTCAATCAACTGAATCAGACCTCGACACAATGCAATGGTGATGGAATTCAATTTTCTTCAGGTCTTGACCTTGACGACAACGGGATGCTTGAAGAAATTGAAGTGGTTTCCTCTTCGGTCCTTTGCAATGGGCGTATCGGCCTTGATGGTGTGTCAGGAACAAACGGGAGCAATGGGTTTTCTGCCCTCGTCGAACAAATGCAGCCACCCGAGTGGTTGTGCAACCGTGGCATTATGGTCGCTTTTGGCATCGATGATGGAGGTAGCGGGGGTCAATCAAACGATGGCATGTTGCATGAATCTGAAATCCGAGATTGGCTCAATTTGTGTTTCGACGATAACGAGCCCCAACGCAGAACCGATATTGTGTCTGGAACAAGTGATTCATTTTCCCCAAACTGTGCCAAACTCACCCATCTTGACAAAAGCCCCCATGTGTTGTTTTCAGCGGTGGACGGTACTTTGGGATGTGAACTGCACCGACTCGACTTGGGTTCCAACACCACAAATCTCGTGTTTGACCTGAACCCGAGTGGAGATAGTTTTCCAGGTCGTAACATCGGGTTTACAAGCGCACGGGCAGACTCTTGGGTCTACTTTGATGCCAATAGCGGTTCGCAAGAACAGATGTGGGCTGTTCATCCGCAAAACTGGACGATGGTCCCTGTCCTCGATGCTACGCTTCGCCAACCGTTCGTTTGGTCCGACGGCGTCGTGATGTGGAACCAGTCCAACCACATTTCGTGGACCAATGATACCTCATTGAATCCAATCACCGAAGCGATGGAGCAAAGTTCCTTGTCGGATATCGTGATGATACGAGATCATCTCACGAACCTCGGAGAATTTTTTGCACTCGCGTTCGAATCGACTCTTTACATGAGTGCTTTGCATGACGGTGCTACTCAAGTCATTGTTGCTATCGATGATGAACTTCGAATGTGGAATGTTCCTTCCGAGAGCAATACGGTTCTTTCGATGCCGAGCCGAACTCAACAGGGTACGGCTTTTATCGCAACACAAGGCGGTGACAAGCAAATCCTTCACCTGCTCGATGATGGCGGATATGTGTGGCTTACCGACCTTGAATACGATGGACCAGATACGACCCTCGAGCATCTTGGCGACAACATTGGACTCAACTATATCGAAGAGCGAATCGTGTTTGATGCAGTCACTGAAGGCATTGATGCAATGCTCTACTATGTGGATGTGAATTCACTTGAAGTAGGGCTTCTTTCGACAGAATTGCTTGCTGTAGGCGAGCAAACGGGTAGCGAACGAATTGACGAGACCATCTTTTTCGATTGTATTTCTGCAGCATACGGGCATGAGTTATGTCAAACGGATGGCACATCAGAAGGGACATCGGTCATCGATACCCTCAGGCCAGGGTTTCAATCTTCCCAGCCAAAACATGTTGGGCTTGTTGGTGGTCAAGTGATTCTACTCGCTCATGGACTCGATGCTTCAACATACCATGCATCATCCCTTTGGATGGTAAAAGATGGACTTCCAACACTTATGTTCAATCCGTATCTTGGCGCTTCAAACGATGCTCAATCAGGTATGTATGGCGAACTCGTGATATCATCAACGCATCTTTTTTTCATCGCACAAGACGGAAATCAAGGTCACGAATTGTTTGTGTGGAATATCCTCGAGTATGATGAGCAGTGGCTTTTCATTTAGGCGAAAAAGGTATGGATTCGGCACAATAGAGGCACGATACACCCGCCTTGTACGTTGCATGTTGTTGTTCTTCTATCGTCAAAGGTGTTCGACAAGCAAAACACACGACTTCACCGGTTTCAATGAGGTCTGGATTGACAGCGACCCTTTGGTCGAACAAGAAGCAATTGCCCTTCCAGTGAGCACCACCAACCTCTTCGAAATATCCAAGAATTCCACCTTTGAGTTGTCGAACATCTTTGAATCCAGCCTCGATCATGATGGCACTTGCTTTCTCGCAACGAATGCCTCCAGTGCAAAACATCACGATGGGTTCGTCTTTCATTGATTCTGGAAGTTCTTGAATCGCTTTTGGAAAATCTCGAAAGGACTCAATATTCAAATCAATGGCATCTTCAAACGTTCCAATTTTCATCTCATAGATATTTCTCGTATCCAAAAGATGGACATTCTTCTTGCCATCGAGTGCATCTTTGAGTTCAGTAGGTGTGATGTTGGGACCAGTGAAATCAGCGGGTCGGATATCGTCCATACCGACGCTGATAATTTCCTTTTTCTTCCTGACATTCATTCGATTAAACGGTTGATAATCCGTCCACGATTTCTTGAGTGGGATATCCCTCATCCGTTCATCTTGTTCAAGATACGAAATGAAGTCATCAATGGCTTGTTCGACCCCAGCAAGAAAGAAATTAATCCCTTCGTGGGCGATAAGAATGGTTCCTTTGAGATGTAGTCGTTGGCATTTGTGTTGATATGGTTCGATGAGTTCATCTCGGTCGGGTAAGTCCACAAAACGATACCCTGCAATGTTGAGAATCGGTTGCATGACGGCATTCACCTCTCACAATTGTTGCCTATGCTCACTTCTCCATTCGTGGTTTGAAGCGAGTGGCCGTCGCCAACCTTGACCAAAAGCTCTGGAACTCACTCGCGGGGCAGGTGCCATTTGCCATCGCTTGTGTTCATTGCGTTCAAGACGTACGAGCACATCAAGCACAATGTCCTCATCATAGCCGAGCGAGACCAATTCCTCTTGCGAGGCCCCTTCTTCAATATGATGTCGTAGAATGGCATCGAGCAGGGGGTAGGGTGGCAAAGTATCCTCGTCTTTTTGGTCAACATCAAGTTCAGCGGAAGGTGGTTTTGTCAGCGTACCTTGGGAGACTGGTGGAGTTTTTCCGTGTTCAGAAGCGTACTGATTGAACCATTCTGCAATGGCATACACTTCCATTTTGTAGACATCGCCAAGGGGACAATACCCCCCTGCCATATCTCCATACAATGTACAGTAGCCTTGTGCGATTTCGGATTTATTGCCTGTGCTTATCGCCATGTAGCCTTTTGAATTTGCATAGGCCATCACGATGAGGGCTCTCAGTCTTGCCTGGATATTTTCGCCAGCGACTGCGTAACCCTGTGCAAGTTGTTGCCCGAGGGTTTCTTCTGCAGCATTGTGCAATCCCTCGATTGAATGGGTGATGTAGGTAATACCGAGGGCCTTTGCTGTATGCTCGGCGTCAGTTTTCGAATGCTCAGAAGAAAAACGGCTCGGCATCGAAATACCGACGACTCGCTCCGAACCGAGGGCGTGCTGTGCAATACAGGCCGCAACTGCGGAGTCAATGCCTCCGGAGAGCCCGAGAACAATACCCTTGATACTTGACTTACGGCAATAATCTGCTAATCCTGTTGTCACGGCTTCAACCACCTCGTGTATTTCGTGGGCTACAACCCCATCGTCTTGGGCCTCAACTTTCTGAGGTTGAAGTCGATGACCAATGAGTAACGCACCCTCGTAGTCAGCATCGACCCATTGACATGCATCTGGGTTGGCAAGGTCAACGAGCAATACGCCCTCCCGCCAAGCGGGAGCGACGACGATTGTGCCATCTGGCCAAGCGACCATTGAACGGCCATCGAAAAGAAGATCGTCGTTTCCACCAACTTGATTGGCGAGCAAAAATGGATGACCCAAGGTTTTGGCAGCATTGCGACATACTTTGATTCGAGTCGTGCCTTTGTGTTGATGGTATGGCGAAGCGGAAAGATTGACAGTTGCATGAAGGTCGACACCTTGTCGAATAAACTGAGAAAGGTGTTCGATGGGGTCAGAGGCATACGTCGATGGTGTGAGACCTGCCGATTGCCAAGCATCCTCACAGATCGTGACACCAAGGTCAAAACCACCAAGTGAACGAACCAAGGATGTTCGAGCATCTGCATCAAAGTACCTCGCTTCATCAAAAACGTCGTAGGTGGGAAGAAGTTGTTTGTGGGCGACAATGGAAGTAGCCTGCAGTGAGGTAGGTGTTTGTGGCTCGGCTTTGACAACGCCATTGGTTGGTTTCTTTCGTTCGTGTTCTGGGGGGATGGGCGTGCCAATCAACATCGGTATTGCAGGTTTGGATTGCTTTGCGGTTTCGAATGCGGATTGTACAAATTCGGGTTCAAGAAGTAAGTCCCGAGGTGGGTATCCACAAATAGCTAACTCTGTTGAAACAGCAAGTGTGGCACCATGGCTTAGAGCCATTTTTGAAAGCTGCATTAATTTCGATTGGTTGGCGTACAGGTCACCAATTGTTGCATCCATTTGCAAAAGTGCAATCATGGACATCCTGACACCTCATTTTTGCCAGTCTTAGGGGTGTTTTACAATGTTACCATCTGCGTCTTTGTACCACCATTCATTGCTCTCTTTGTCGTGATACCACCAATAACCGTCGGCCCCCATGACCCAATCGGTCTCTTCTGTTTGAGATGCGACTGCAGCGCTTGCAGTCGATGCCGCCGAAATCTCTGGCACTTCCTTACGATTACTCATCTCTTCAAATCGCTCTTCATCAATGTCGTCTTCCTCTTCATATTCTGAAGAATATTCATCCCAATCGTAGGCTTCCTTTGAGCCTCTATTGCCTGTCAATCGAATCAGCCAAATCAAACTGGTGAGAATAATTCCAATGAAGAGAAGAGCAGCAATCGACCCAAGGACTGGGTTCGCTTCCCCAAACACTTTCTCACTGAGAGTGAGTTCTTCAGGAACCCTTGCATCAATGGTTGGTCCACTGGCACGTGCACCGTTTTCAAGTTCAACTTCAATCCATTGTACGCCTGGGCGTTCAGGGGCCCAATCAAGTGTCGTTGAAGACACTCCGCCTTCAGGGACAAACACCTTCACCCGTTGCAAGAGTGCACTCGTGCCATCGAGTTCAACCCAATAGATGTTCAATTCGACTTCGCCATCCAAGGTACCACTGTTTGATACTTCAACGGTCACAGCAGTCGTTTGGGCAACATCGACGAGATACCTTGAATAGGCAATACCTGCGGAGTTGATTTCAAACTCAGGTTGCAACCACTCCATATTCCATGTTTGAATAGGTTGATCTGCGGCTTTGCCTCCAATGCCAATCACATTGTTGCCGGCAAGATCTCTACCTTCGAGATAAAGATGGACAACGAGTCTGTCGATGAGCATCTCGCGTGAAATTTCGGAGAGATTGAAACTTGAAGATAGCTCGAGCAATAAGCCATCTGGGAACTCGCTTTCAAGATTCACGGGTTCAACGCCGTCCCTAAGAACTTCTCCGGTTTCAAAGTCAGCAACTTCCCAACGAATTTGTAAGGATTGAACATCAAGGCCACCAATTTCGTTGACCGTCAAGAGGACATCGTGCTCACTTGCAGACAAAATGGCTTGGGCTCGTGGGGAAAGCACCTCTACTGGTTCTGGCCCAATTCCATCAACAAGAATCCATTTGACCGAGGTTTCTTTTTCAGTCACATCTTGCCCTTGACCCTCAATGCAATCGACAGCCCATGTCAAAGGTACTTCGCCAGAAGTCGGTGGTGCTGTTAATTCAGTTGACCATATTCCATCCTTAGCCGTTGCAAGAATGGTCCGTCCTGCGAAGAGGATATTCACATCACAATCAAAGGCAGGAACGGAATTGGTTTCTGAAAAGACAAGCCCACCAGAAATTTCCATCGGGGTGTTTGGTACAACTCGTGCACCATCGCCAAGGAATGAACCCGCTGAAAGATAAAGTTGGACAGACTCTTCTGGAATCATCATGTTTGAAGAAAATCGCCATCGTTTCTCGGGGAAGGTACGAAGGACATCAAGTCCGCTTCGGTCTTCAATTCGAATCGATGGTTCACGACGTGTTTCACCGAGATCGGGGGTGCTCCAACTTAGGTGGAAATCGATGCTCAAAACCAAATCGGTTTCGTATGGCCCGGCCGTCGTTCCATCCTTGCTCTTCATTTCGCAATCGTCGATGATAAGATGAGGTGACATCGTGGTGCAATTTCCTGTCTCAAAACTCCAAGCAATGGTCATAGAGTCGCTACCTTGATTGGAGGCAAGTGCAACCTCAACAATGGCAAGGTCAGAGGCACCATTTGGCTCGTTGACATCAACATTGAGTGTGTATATCTCTTGAGGATGCAACCATGCTTTTCGTCCGCCATACCAATTGAATGCATCAGGTTCGACTTTCGGTTGTGCTGAAACACCTAATTGATACATCATGAGATGTTGGTCATACTCTGGGCCCCCCGCACCTTGTATTTGATAACCAGAGGGGTCTGTTCCTGTGATGTAGACCGCTACTTTGTGGCCGAGTGCTCCTGATGTATCGTCAAGTTGCAAGGTGTACAACCCAGTAAGTGCTGAGAGGTTGTAGGGTAAATTGAACGTCATAGGCACATATTCATCTTCATCCGGCCATCCATTCATGTTGTAATCGTTGAGCCATTCTCTCCACACCATTGGTGTAACGTTGGTTGGAAGGACAGGTTGGTCGCGGATGGTGACTTGTATGGTCTGAGTTGGACTTGGGGAACGGTATCCGTAGTGAGGGAGATTGGTTTCCATCACCTTAGGCCGAACCGAATCCACTGTGAAGGTCCGACTCATTTCCGAGGGCTGACCAATATGTGAGCCATTGAGTGAAAGCAACTTAACGGTCCACATCACATCGGCGTAAGTGAATGGAATCGTGTCGGTATAATTCCAGTATGTACCCTCAAGTTGTGTGGTATTTGCCACCAAAGTTTCGCCGCGCCACAATTGAACTTCTCCGAATCCTGCAGGGAAGGCATCGTGGGTGTTTACACCCTCAAATCCAATTTGAATGCTCAATTCAAGAGGTTCGCCACCTTTGAGGTATTGTTGGGTTGGTGGTGCAAGTCCGTCTGTTGTTGTATACGATACTGAACGAATGAGCAAATCGTTTTCGTAACCTTGGTCAGAGGCTGAACCCCATGTTTGGACGAATGGTATCGATGCAACACCATTTGACATGACAAGTCGTAAACTCGCACTTAACATCATTTCATCATCCCATGATGGAGCTATTCGGAATGTAGCGGAACTGGTGACTTTTGTGCCATTGACATCGTGAGTAAATTTGTCGAGTTCAGGAAGTAGGATAGCAGATGTATCTCCAATTTCCAAGGCTGGATTCCCATCCAGTTGATAGAGAACTGTAGCATGGTGCAAGGTTCCAAATACATCGAGACGAAGATATTGGATATTTCCTCCAAGGACCGTGTATTCGGTTTCAATCGTGTGCCAACGTTCACTCGGGGTCAAGATGGCGACCGGTTCGTGCATTTGTCCATCAATCAATTTCACGCTACTCGATGTTTGAATATTGTCCACACTCACGCGAAGGCCGCCTCTTGAATTGGCTACAAAAGGCAAGGCAATCTCTTCATATCCTCCGGTAGGTACGGAACCGTATCGCACTTCATTTACACCCATGACAAACGATGAAGTTGGCCCGACATTGACTTGAGTCCTTGCATCATGTGGTGCACTCAATCCTGCAAAGTTCACGATTCCAGAACCGACAACTTCGACATCAACTTCAGCGTACATCGTGCCAAGTACTTCCACCGAGGATGAAAGTCCATACAAAGCAGATGTGATGTCAGCAAACTCTGTCTCGTTGAATTGAACAAGCCCATTGTTCACGCCTGTTCCGTAACTTTTCGTGACAACTGTTTGACTTTGCACCGAGAAAACTAATGCTTCAACATGTCCAGTCGAAGCGACGAAAGAAAGCGATAGCGACTTCATTGTATCTCGTGGAGCCCAAAACGAAAGGGAACCCGGATTGCTGTTTGATACAGAAACTGTGTATGCAGTATTCTTGTTCACGAACACATTCTGCCATCCCCACATTCCAACTCGTTCATCTCCACCTCCCCATTCAAATCGCCCATCGAGGCCGAGGTCAAGGCCAGGAAGTGTGGGTTGCAATCCACCGTAGAATGAATGGTGAAGTTCGTTGATTTGCCAATTTCCTGTAGGCCCGCCGTTTGAGGATGAAATTCTGAATTGAACTCCACTCATCTGGCCAGAGACATTGAAACTGTGGGGCAAAGTAATGTTGCTCCAAGGCTCAGTCGGCTGTGTTCGATATTGAATCAAAGCATTGGAGGAAATCCCAGAAACTTGTCCTCCGTAGAGTGGGGTGTGAGAGAGGAACCAAGGTGAAATGAGTTCATCGTTTCCACCGCCGGCAACTGAGTTGGTTGACGAACTGTAAACACTGCCGTTGAGTTCCCAGCCTCGTAACTCTGGGTTGGTGTAGAAATTCTCTTCGGTGGTTCCGTCACCTGAAATGGAGTATAACGTTGGCATGCCTGATGAGGAGCCGGTCAATTCAAGATGAAGTCTAAATTGTGAATAGGTCTCATGATCGATACCGCTCATTGGGATGACAAACGTGTTCGAACCTCGTAGACCAGGTATTGGTAACCCACTTGCATCAAGCACGGTCCAATTCAAATACGCACCTTGAGGAACATTGGCCTCCAAATACAATGGTGCGTACGTGTTTCTCGACAAAACTTGGGTTGAGCCGGAGAGCCATCCAAGAGATGGACTCGTCCAGTTTGATTGCGGAGGGGATACGATGTGGACATCATCAACAAACCAGTAATCACAACATGTACCACTTCCTGAGTTTTGATAGATTCGGAATTGAGAGGTGGAGTGAAGTGCTGCGGCTGGAAGCGTGTAGGCAACATTCGTCACGGTACCACCGGAAGTTGAACCCATGAATGTTTGAAATGTATTCCAAGAGTTTGAACTTGTTTTGTATTGTAGGTAGAGATTTTCATTGCTGTCCGGTTCTTCCCCGCATCCGCTCGAACCTTGTCTTACCCATGCGTGGAATGGAATGTTGCTTCCACCTGCAAGATTGATGGTGGGTGAGGTTGCATAGGATGAACCAGCATAGGTTCGAATTGAACCTCCAGAACTGCCGTTGAGTCCACAACTCGGTGAGGTGACTCGTGCACCATATCCTGAGAACGTCCAGCCTTGAGCACCGTTATTAAAGTCCCACAAGTTTCCCGCAGAGGTTCCCGTCATGGTGTTTCCTTGAATGCTGACTCCACCGTTTGTCGCATCACTATGAGACCATATACTGCTGTCATCCCACACAAATCCGGAATGCATGGCCGTTGCGTATGGCTCGATTTCGAGCGATGCTGATGTAAGTGGTTCACCTTCGGGAAGGACCAACTTGAAATTTGTATTTGGTGAAGTCGGATTGAGCGTCAGTGAAGCCGTTTGACTTGAGGATGATTTTCCGATGTGTTGTTCATCGCCGAGTGTGGTCATCGTGGCCTGTTCAAAGAGTGCAGCTTGTGAAGAAAACAAAAAGATGCTAACGAGCAAGAGTGCGTTTCTTGCTCGCAACCCACCCGCCATGAAATTGGCGTGAACTTTGAAGGTCTTGAATGAAACGCTTTTTCCAATTGGCCAAGCCTTTGGGTCGATTAGGGGAATTTTGAAGAAATCGGCTTTGTTGGCGTTCAATATGCCTCAACCAAAACCCGTCGGAGAACTCAATCCGGTGGACCTCGAAAACAGCCTTCTCAAACGCTGGGGAGAGGAGAAAACCTTCGAGCAATCCATCGAGGTTCGAAGGCAGGGGGCACCGTTCATTTTTCTTGAAGGTCCTCCAACGGCCAACGGCAAACCCGGAATTCATCACGTTGTGGCGAGAACCTACAAGGATCTCGTCTGTCGCTGGAAAGCAATGGAAGGTTTCCTCGTCGAGCGAAAAGGAGGTTGGGACACCCACGGACTTCCAGTTGAAATTGAAGTGCAAAAAAGACTGAATTTGATGAGCAACCAAGCCATTGAAGAATTTGGAATGCAAGAATTCAATGATGCATGTAGAGAGTCGGTTTGGACCTACGAATCTGCTTGGCGAGACATGACAGAACGAATGGCATATTGGGTCGATTTGGACAACCCATATGTGACCTTGCACAACGATTATGTCGAATCATGCTGGTGGGCCATGAAGCAAATGTTCGAAAAAGGACTGTTGTATCGAGGCTACAAAGTCTTGCCCTATTGCCCCCAAACTGGAACATCATATTCAAGCCACGAAGTCGCACTCGGTTACAAAGAAGTGGAAGAGCCTTCGGTGTATGTAAAATTCAAACTCGTCGACGAAGACGCGTATATTTTGGCATGGACCACCACGCCATGGACGCTTCCAGGAAATGTTGGATTGGCTGTAGGCCCTGATGTGACGTATGTTCGCGTCCGAATTTCAGCACAACCAGAGCATTGGGATGGCAGTGGAGGAGCAAACGATGGCGAAGAGTTGATTCTCGCAAAGGACCTCATGAAAGAAGTGCTTCGTCACCACGTTGAGATCATCGAAGAATTCCCCGGTTCTTCACTCGTGGGAAAATCTTACGAACCTCTCTTTCCAAATGCAGTGCCAAAAGGAGATTCGACCACAGCGTGGACCGTGCTCTCTGCAGATTGGGTCACGACCACCGACGGTACTGGCGTTGTTCACACCGCTGTCATGTATGGTGAGGACGATTACAATCTGGGCATGGAAGTCGGTTTGCCTGCCTTCCATACCGTGGGTATGGACGGTGCTTTTGTTGCAGGAGTACATCCAGAACTCGATGGTCGATATGTCAAAGAATGCGATGAGACCATCATCGACTTACTTTCAGCACCTGGTGGTAGCAACGAGAAAGGCCCAGACAGTGGACTGTTGTACCGCGAAAAATCTTACGCCCACGATTATCCTCATTGCTGGAGAACCGACCACCCGCTCTTGTATTACGCCATGGATTCATGGTTCGTCAAAATGACAGCGGTCAAAGAACGCCTTCTCGAATTCAACAGTCAAGTTGAGTGGGCACCCGATTGGGTTGGCGAAGGCAGGTTTGGAGAATGGCTTCGAAACATCAAGGACTGGGCCATTTCAAGAGAACGTTACTGGGGAACACCGTTGCCGGTTTGGCGCTCCGAAGACGGTGAAATGAAGTGCGTAGGCTCAATAAAAGAACTTCAAGAGGAAGTGAAAACTGCCATATCTGCTGGATTTGACAATCCTGTATGTCCTGATGATGTTGATTTGCATCGACCTGTTGTTGACGGATTTACCTTAGTTTCTTCCACCGGCCTACCGATGAAGCGAGAACCATTTGTGATGGACTGCTGGTTCGATTCTGGTTGTGCTTCCTTTGCACAGTGGCATCATCCATTCGATGGAGGGGAACAATTTGCCAAGACGTTTCCAGTGGATTACATCTGTGAAGGCGTTGACCAAACAAGAGGTTGGTTCTACACTTTGCTTGCTGTTTCGACCACCGTATTCGATTCAATCTGCTACAAACGTTGCCTTTCCTTAGGCCTCATTCTTGATGCTGAGGGCAAAAAAATGTCGAAATCTCGAGGCAATATTGTCGACCCATGGGACCATTTCAATCGAGAGGGTGCAGACTCAACCCGTTGGTACATGGTCACTGCAGGGGCACCATGGAATCCACTCAAATTCGACCCCAATGGTGTTCGAGAAACCTACGGGAAAATGTTCTCGACCCTTTGGAACGTCTACAAATTCCACGCCGATTACGCTGCTATGGATGGTTTCGACCCACAGGCACAGGAAATACCCATCGAAAACCGACCACTTCTTGACCAGTGGATTTTATCACGACTATGTTCGGTATCGACCGCTTACCACCAATACTTTGTCGATTGGGAATTCCATAAGGCATGTCGAGAACTTGAAGACTTCGTTGTCAATGATGTTTCAAATTGGTACGTTCGACGAAGCCGTCGTCGTTTGTGGGAAGAAGGACATAGTGAGGACAAACTCTCATGTCAACAAACCTTGCACGAAGTGCTCGTGACGGTGTGCCGACTTGTCGCACCTGTTGCACCGTTCATGGTGGATGAGATCCATCGCAATCTCGAAGGTACTTCTGTCCATATTGCACCGTGGCCTGCAGGTACGCCAGGGCTGACCGAGGGTGCAACCGCTGATACATGGGATGCCGATTTAGTAGCACTCACCACCACATTGCCAAAACACAACAAAGAACTTGAGCAGAAAATGGACCTCGTTCGCGAACTTGCAGAATCGGGTCGTCGTATTCGTGTGAATCATAATCGAAGACAGAGATTACCATGTGCCCAAGGTTGGATTGTTTCAGGACCAGACCTCTCGGAATTCCACGAAATCTTAGAAGAAGAACTCAATGTCGAATCCATCGAAGTTGAAACAAATCTCGACCGATTCCAAAAGATTGAGTTGCAACCTAATTTTAGAAATCTCGCTCCTAAGGCTCGTGCAGAAGTAAATGCGGTTGCGGCTGCGATTCGTGAAATCGAGGATGTCGAAGCGTTTCTTGAACAAGTTCAAAACAATACTGCCTCAATTCTCGGTGTTGCAATTGACGAAGATGATATTGAAACTCGGAGAGCAGAACGATTTGGATTTGCTGCTGAAACGCTTCGACTCGAAGACCATAACAATCAATCGATTAGCCTCGTCCTCGACATGAACGATACACCAGACCTTCTTTCAAAGGGATTAGCCCGTGACATTACGCGAAGAATCCAAGCAAAGCGAAAAGAAATGGATTTGCCAATGGAAGCAACAATCTCCCTCAATATTTGGATGGTTGACGCCCCCGAACTGTTTGACCACGATGCTCAGTACATTAACTCAGAAACAAGGGCTTCATCTGCATCGTATCATCCAAATTCAAAACCTGAACAAGAAACCGATTCTTTCGAAGTCGATGGAGCAACCGTTTGGTTTCAAGTTGAATAGGTGAGGAATTGAGAATAGTGTCTCTTGTTCCAAGTCTCACAAAATCACTTTTTGATTTGGGCTGTACAAGCGATGAAGTTGTAGGCAGAACGCCTTGGTGCATACACCCTGCTGAACAGGTCTCAAACGTTGATGTGGTTGGGGGCACAAAAACCCCGAACTTAGGAAAAATAGAGCGAAGCAAGCCCACATTACTCGTGCTCGATCGTGATGAGAATCCTCTTGAAGTGTACCAGTGGGCTCAATCAAAAAACATCGAGACCTTTGTCTGCCATCTTGAGCACCCAAGGGATGTGCCTTCGATGTTGAAGGAATTGGGTTCTCAAATTGGAAAAGATGAACAAGCCGACTATTATTCAAACGGCATTCAAAAAGCTCTGGAATCCATTCCAGCAGTACAACTCCGACCAGTCGTATTACCACTCATTTGGCATGAACCATTGATGGCAGTCAGTCCAGAAAAATATGCAGGGGGCATCATCGAAGCCATCGGATTCAAAGTTCCACGCCTCGAAGAAGGTGGAACAGGATACCCTCTTGTAAGTGCACAACAGATTGTCGAGAATCAGATTGAAGGACTGTTGCTTTCAAGTGAGCCACATGAATTCGCACTCGCCGAAGGTGAAGCGATTTGTGATGAAGTTGAGCGCATCTCGGGTTTTCGACCATGGTGTGAGTACGTCAATGGAGAGGATTTGACATGGATGGGAACGACGACGATGTGTGCTATTTCGAGTCTATATGAGGCACTCAAGCACCGTCTACCAACACAACAATGACTTCAAATGAGACAGCACCGAGGCATGAACATGCGACGGGCATTCCTTGCTGTGTTCATGGTCACCATCATGACACTCGCAGGATGTTTTTCAGCAGAAGAAGATGACACAAAAGACATTCAACAACCAAGTATTTGGGAAGATTATCAGAGGATTGATGCCCAAACACACGTTGATGAGCGGATGTTTCAAACCATCGATTTGAGAACAAATCAATCAACCAATACAAGTTGGGCAGTGTTTGACCGCACCTACGGGGGTAACTGTTGCGAACACTATCTCGCCACAACCATCGAAGGTTCAATACTCAACATCGGCGGTGAATATCCAGTCTACTCTGTCGACAGAGGGCACGAGTGGGACACCTACATTCCGGGTGTCTTACCAGACACGCAATGCTTGACCTTCGTGCCAACAAATCCTGGTCAAGAAGGCTTAGGTGAGGGAAGTATTGTTCAGGCGACAAATGGAGATATCATCTCAATGTCATGGTTCCCATACATAGGAGCCGATGGAAAATTGGACAAATTTTACGCTATATTGTACGACGAATCCGAGATGGCGTGGAAATGGTGTTACAACAGATTGACCGAACCATTCTATGACCGCTCTTGGCAAGTTGAGGTTGTTGGCCCAATCGATTCAAGTCTCGGAAATGGAGAATGGGCAAGCCTTGTGGTCTCAAATTTCTGGCACCAATCTCAAAATGCGGGTGGTCAAATCAGCGTTGATGGCCTGAACTACTACCCGATTCAATTCCCTGGGAGAGGTGGCGGTGAGCCAATTGAAGAGCTTAACCTCACCTTCACAGACCTCCCAGCATACTGGGATGTGAATAAGCCACACAAAGAGATGCGAGCGTTTCCAATTCCGAGCGGAGGTCTTCTTTTCCCTGCTTATTTTAACAACGGAAATGCAGCTTTCCTTGATACATCCCTCTCGTGGAACGAAGTGGAAATTCAATTCCCGAGCGAATATTGTCACATCGACCGTTCAGGCACAATCCATTGTGTTTCAATGCAGTCCAATGTCTTCACACATTACGCCTCAACCGATGGTGCACTGTCATGGAAAAATCAAACCTATGACCTCTCGGGAACGGCAACATCGATTGAAGAATGGGAATTCCAAGGCAATGGTGAACTCGATCTGTTTATTCTCAACATTCGGTATCAGTCCAGTGAAGGGCCTGACGTCGACATCGTGTACCATGTGCGAGGATATTCCGAGGACATGTCTCCCGACACCTTGACCTACATTGGACTCGGCGACCTTGATTCAACCTCTGGGGCAGGAAACGACATCAGATTTGACTTTGCCTCGCTGGGTGTGCTACGAGATGGCGGTGTCGTCGTTGCTTTCCACGATTCAAGTCACGCTGACCCGCTTTTTGCTGTTGAACTTGACTTGCCTTCAACAGAGTGAAGTTCAATCAAATGAGTTCAAAATTCTGCCAAACAAGGCTTCGATGGCTCCTGAATTCCGTTGGTGCAATCGTCGAAGAATCAATTCTGGTGTTGATTGGGCAAGATAGTTCCGCCTCGGATTTCGGTCGACAACGAGCTCAAGATGCTCATCAAGTCCACGTGCCTCAATACCGTCAACTCTGAGGTCATGACGACCTGTGGCTTGGAGAATTGCAGGTGCTAAATGCGTCACGAGAACGGTGGTTGTGTTTTCTTGTTGTTCGGCTGCAAGAAGCATACCTGCGATGATTTTTGCCCCCGCCCCCGGTTCGGTGATGGCTTCAAGTTCGTCAGCGAAAATGAATTTTGGTGCTTCATCCGAAACGACCCTTGCAAGTTGTTCAAGGGTTTGTTCAAGGGCTCCTGCACTTTGCGTTCCGCCTGCCTTTGCAAGCACATGAAGTGATTCAACACGAGCAACGATTGCACTTTTTGCTGGCACGGGCAGGCCCATGTGGGCGAGGATAACCACAAAGGAGAGGGTTTCAAGCAAAGTGGTTTTTCCGCCAGAATTTGCTCCGGTGAGGAGTGCTAAATTTTGTTGGTCACCCTTTGGAGCACATGTGCCCAATGCGTAAGTGACTGGTTCGGGTGTGCCATCGATAAACAGGTGAAAGGCATCTTCGACAGCGAGTCCATGTTCACAAAACGTTGGAATTGAACAACCGTTTGCCGTCGACCAACGACCAATTGACATCCAAATATCGAACTCAATACAATCTTGCATCCATATCTTCGCCTTTTGCATAAAAGGCTGTAGAGCCACTGCAAGAGTTACTATTTTTTGAGTTGCATTCGATTCAATCATTTCGGTTAACGTCGAATGAATTTCGTCAAGTTCAGATTTATTGAGAACCGCTGGCCAGCCTTCTGAAAACAATTGCAAAGGACATTGGATTCCTGCTGGTTCAAGAAATGAACTGAATTTATGATGGGCATGTTCGACAGCATCTTCGATAATTTCTGATGTTGCGGATTGAAGTTTTCTTTTCAGTGACGAATTATTGCTCAACGCCTCAAGAAGTTCTTCGCCTTGAAGTGCAACGCTTTGATGTTGAATGGCCAATGTTACTTCATCGTGCATTTCTTGCTCGATTGATTTTGCTTTTTTCCAAAGATGGTCACGAATACCTTCCAACACATCTTCTTGACCCAAAGAAGAAAGCATGGTCAAGAATTTTTCAAGTCCCTCAGATTCTTGTTTCCGTTGGAGAATGGTTTCGAAATGGAGATTCGGTGTTGTTATTGATGAACAATGTTCAATCAATTTTAGCATTGTTTTGATGACTTCGACATTAGATTGAAACCAATCGATGATGTATTCTGGTAAAATTCTGAAATCATTCACGTCTTCAGGAAGAACAATCCAGCCTTCTGGTGCATCCATTGGTGCTCCTTGACCCAACCATGTCACTTTTGCAAACACGGTGTAATCCTTCCAAGATTCCTCTTCAGACGGCGTATAGATTCTGCACTTTCCTTCAAATGAAGGCAGTGGTTTTCTTGATACAACGACTCGGTCGTACCGTTTATTTGGCTCTTTGAATGAACGTAAATTCTCCATGATTTCTTTGATTTCAATCAAGGTTTGGAAATCAATCTTCATTGCTGCACTTGAATGGGCAATTCTTTCTGATTGGTCAGCAAGAGGCATAAAGAGTTGTATTCGCTTCTTTGCGGCATTCGTAGCACAATGGCTTTGAATATCCTTCATTAAGAGTTCATACAATCGACTTGCCTCTTTCGTGGCAAGAAATGAATCTGCACCTCCAATAAATTGCCTTGCAAGTGATAAGGCACGCTGAGATGAAATGCCTTGGACTTGTGCAATTTTGTCGACATCGCCATTTCGCAAAGAATCAAACACTCGTTCTTGATCACCAAAATGTGCAGTCAATTTAACCATCAATTTATCGCTTATCGCATTCGATTGTTTTGAAAGCATACCCATCAATGGTTGCCAATGGCTTAAGAGAATAGCGCTGTAAGCCTGGTCAACAAATGAATTCTTGAATCATCAATGGTCGTGGGAAATCATACCGCTCGCATCCACTGCGACAAGAAGAATGGTCAGGAGCAAGGCTCCTGTTACCACAAATAACATCGCTTTTCTTCCGGTTTCCCCATTGTGAATATCGGGAAGTGTATCGACCGTTGCAACGTAAAGGAATGTCCCCGCTGAAAAGAGCATGGCAAGGCCAATCATGTGGGTTTCAAGATTTGATAACAAAGAATAGGCGAGGATCATCATGATGGGCGTTGCTAAAGAGAAAATAACGACATCTCGTATCGATTCTTTCTTTGTTTCTCGTTCGTGCAATGAAAAAATACCAAGGCTCAATGCTGCGGGTCCTTTGTGAATCAGTACGGCGAGAAGGATGGTCAAGGAGACCGAAACTGAACCTGTTGCTGCTGCTGCACCGATTGCAAGACCATCGACAGCGGCATGGAGCGTTAGACCAATAACGAGCATCCATCCAATTGAATTGTGGTGGACATGGTCATGACCATGGTCCTCGTTATGATGGTGATGCTCTTCGTGGATAGCGTGACCAATGCCTGAACCTTCAAGAATAAGCATCATCAAAAATCCTGCTAAAATGGCACCTCCCAACATGAGAAGATGAGCCTCTTCATGTTCATCTGCATCATCGGCCATTTCTTCAACGTGTTCTTCACCAGAAGCCAATTCAAATCCTTCGGGGATGACAACAAGAAATGCAGAGGCAATAATAATTCCAGAAGCAAGGCCAGTGAACATTTTCAATCGATTTTGGTCGCTTCCAAAGTTCGATAAAATAGGGAGCAGTCCGCATATTAGACCAATGAGAAGGGCAATGGATGCATACGTCAAGAGCGTCATCATGAAGAGACGACCAGATAATATATATTTAACAAATGTTATTAATTTGGGCCCCAACCACACATCATGACAAGAGTTCTTTCGTTTAGTACAGACAATCAGTTCGCTGATCAGCTTGACCGATTGATGAATGAAAATGGATACAAGAACCGGAGCATGTTCTTGCGTGATGCGAGCGTTTTTTTTGCAGAATCGCTTCAACGAGGTGATTTGCAGACCATGAAGAATGAAGAAATTGTTGAAGGAACGCTCATCATTTACTATCAACATGGCATAGAACACAAATTACTGAATATACGACATTCGCATGCTATCGAAGTTTTTTCTTATCACCATAATTGCCTCTCCGAATCACATACTTGTGTTGACACATTGCAAGCCAAAGGCACGGCGCATGAACTCCGTTTGGTACTCGACCAGTTGAAAAATACCAGCAACATCGACAGAGTTCAATTTGTCACGGCACCAAAAAGAAGTCAAGGATGTTGTTGATTCCCCATTTATGAACTTAGGTGAAGCATAAAAACTGGTTCAAATCTTATACCTCCATGCAAGCAGAGCCATCAGGGAAAGGTGGCCTTGTTCAAACAGGCTCAAGAATCATTGATTTCGCCATGAATAAAATCATCTCTTTAAGTTCAATCTTTGATACAAAATACGCACCTGCCAAAACCCGTCAAGAACGATTAAAGCGAACCAAATTGATAGGCTATGTCGCTGTTCTTCGTAGCGGAGCCATTGGTGCATTCGCAAGTGCAATCCCAATTCTTATCTTGTATCAATTGATCCTTGTTCAGTATCCTCATTTGGATGCAGAAAAGAATGATGTTGTTGGTTGGAATTATATCTATCTCATTTCCGCCATTATTTTTGTTTCTCTTATCGCAACTATCCTCGAATTATTGTTGTTGTATTACGATGCTATTCGGGCTGCGGGGAAAATGAACCAAGTCACTCGTCGTGATGTCCTTGCCGAATCAGAAGTGGATGAAGCCATTCAATCTGCCCTTCCACTTGGATTAACTAAAGCAGCATTGGGAATGAACAGGGACAGAAGCCCCAGATTCGGGATTAACCCGATGGAAAAATCATCGAAGACTGCGGTGGCTGCAAAAGGGGCCGCATACAGGGCTCAAGTTATTCTCATCAATGCGATGATAAAACGAATTCTTCGACGAATCCTCGCAAGGATGTTTGGAAGAACTGTCCCGAGGGCGTTCCTTGAATGGATACTTCTTCCAATTTATGTGATTTGGAACATGGTTGGGACAACATCCGTAATGAATGAACTCATTTGTCGAGCCAATGGTAGCGAGGCAACGAAAGGCGTTCTTGATGAAATTGGAATTGACCATACCATGTCGCAACCTTTGAGTGTTCATGTCAAAAATGCTATCCAGCACCATGTTCATGGAGCAAAAGCAATCCATCCAAACATTGAGTTGATTATTCTTGCCATGAAATTCGAAGAATGCGAATTTTCACCTCATCCTCCTCCTCTCAATTCGTTGAGTGAAGTCGAGCAACAGCAACTTGCGAAATTCATTTTGACCCTGCCTCATTTGGAGACAAGAAGGACACAACTGCATTCCGAAATGCAAGTTATAACCGAAGAAGTCTTCTCAAAAAGCGAACGCAAGCAATGGATTCAAAGTACGAAGGCATTTATCCATCGAGGAATTGATTTCTAAGGGTTAACAAAGTCGACCACTTTCTTCACCATAAGCGTGCATTGGTGCTTGAAAGAGAGCGTCACAATCCCGCTTTACAATCGGTAATGTGAGGACAGCCTGAGACCAATCGATAGAATAACTGCCCGCACTTACTGGTGAAGGAACATAATCGTATCCAGTTTGTTGCATTTCAATGATGATGGATTCACCAGCCTGAAGAAAAACGTCCATAGGTAAAAATTCCATTTTCCCTGTCACTGTGACGAATGGAATGAGGGCTTCTTGTCCATCTCGGCCGCCTTCATAAAATCGGAAATCCATAACTGCATGTCCCAAATGCATACCACTGCTGTCTGTCATCTCAAGAAATCCATGGGCCCCATTGGTGGTGTGAGGCGTTACTGGAATGTGAAATGTCGGCATACCTACAATGTACACATCTTCTTCAAATGGACCGTAGGTCATCGTTATTGTGTCGGTTGCACTCATTCCTGCCCCACTGGGATTCATGTCCGAAGCCATGATTTCAACGTAGGTCGTATCGATTGGAGGATATGTGTCTTCAAACCTCCAACCTCCTCTGTTGTCCTGCATTTCAACACCGAGGACGGGGGGTTCACCTTCACCTTTGAGATACCAATTGAACCAATACAACATCTCATCAGCCCAGTCCCATCGTAATGTGTAAGGGTAGGCTTCTTGCCCTTCGCCAGGTGGAAGCGAGGCATGACCTGATGCCCTGTCTGGATAATCGTGGGCCCATTGGCCAGCGAGGGTTTTGATTTCTATGCCTGCGTTTTCGATGATTTGGTGCGTAGGAAATGCCATGTGAGGGTCAACGTTCCAATCTTGCATACCTTGAATGATGTAAATCGAGCCGTTGTATTGTTCCACGACCCGATCGAGAAATGAACGCTCGGTCCAGTAATCGTTTCCAGCGTAGGTGACCATGCCTCCTGAAAGATATGCTGCTGGACCGTTGTAATAGCCCTCAAGGTAGCCTTCACAAAGCGTTTGAAGGTCATCCGAATCACCATCGATTCCAAAAGAGCCATACACACCGTTGTGCATCACCATACCACGGGCTTCCATGCTTCCATTCCTCCACATCAGTTCATGGACACCAATCAGGCCTGACATTGGCACAATGGTTGCCAAATATGGATTGCCAAAGGTGGCTGCCTGCCATGGGGTGCTACCGTCGTAGGATTTTCCGATGATACCGACTTTACCATTTGACCAGGGTTGCTCACCGAGCCATGTGACCGCTGCATCGATGCCTCGTTGCTCATCTGTGCCCATCAAATCCATGCAGTGATTGGACTCACCTGTCCCAAACACTGAGACTTGAGCGACCCCAAACCCATGAGGCACGTAATTTTCAATCAACATTCTACCCAAACGGTCCGCTGGTGTAAGTGCATCAACATCACCATCACTGTAATATGGACCAATCTCGGCAATAATGGGAACCTTGCACTCCTGACTGATATTTCCTGCTGCAAGGTCGCAACCATCCATCACAGGTAACCACAAACCGAGATGGACTTGAGCATCTCCGGTAAGACCTGCTCCACCGTCCGCCGCAGTGATGGTTGGGACTGGAACAAAAACCGATTGAACTTCACCAATCGCAAATGAGCCATTGATACTGACACGAGAAAAGACATCGGTGTCGAGATATTGCAGGTCACTTCTCTCCCACGGTTGAGGATAAGATGTTGTGTCTGCATCGTCGATTCCAAGATCATTCGATTGTCCAAAACATCCAGACAAAGAGCTCGCGATTAAAATGCTCAGAATGAAGAGCACTCGAAGTCGCATAGTCCTCGGGCTGCTCATATCTTCTTCAAAACATCGCAAAAAGACTTCAATTCTCTTCCTTGGACTTTGAATCCATTTCTGCACGGACTTCATCCATGTCAAGGTCTTGCACTTTCTCAACAAGGTCTCGTAATGCATCTTCGGGAAGGGCACCTGGTTGCATAAACACTCCAATACCATCTCGAAATACAACGGTTGTGGGGATACTACGAATGCCAAACATGCCTGACAATTCAAACTCGACCTCGGTGTTGATTTTTCCAAAGGTTACATCGGGTAATTCATCAGAAACACGTTCAAAAATTGGGGCATATGCCTTGCAAGGACCACACCATTCTGCCCAAAAATCGAGGATGACCACTCCATTCTCGTGAATCGTTGATTCGAAGTTTTCCATTGAGATTTCTACTACTGCCACCTCTCTTCGTAGTCCTTGGGGTTTTTGAAGGCGTGTTCGGAAGGCAGGGAAAACTACCGTTGAATTCATGTGCCAATTTTACAACGCGTTGTTTATGGCGAAAGGTCGTTTCACGGCTCCATTCATCATTTTTATTCTCCTTACCTCAACGCTCACATCACCGCAATCTTTGGTACTCGATAACGATGTGATTCAGTATTCCGAACACACATACACAATACAAATTTCAGAAATTTTAGTCTCGGCTTCATCCGAGGAATTCAATGGTACAGATTGGAACGGAGACGGAGATATTGGCTCATCATCGGACCAATTTATCGAATTGTGGAACTTTGGAGATACATCTGTTGACCTGTCGAATTGGCTTCTCGATGACACCATCGACGAAGGCTCAGCTCCGTGTAAGATTGCGTGGAATACGACACTCCAACCCAACGAACGCATCGTTATTTTTAGGGCAGATTCACGGATAGAGTTTGATTATTACGACCCCGATGCAGCGACCATTCGAGATGCAAACGGGACATTGGTCGACAGTCTTGAATATCCTGCGCGTGATTCATGGTGGGATTACTCCTATGTTCCAACTGAAAATGGAAGCATCGCCAAAGTCAAACCGCCTACTCCAGGGTGGAGTGATACTGAGCCCCAACCTGATGCGATACGAACCGTTGGTTGCTTCGGCCTTTCTGACCACATTCACAAGGGGTCGTACATCCTCGGTGGAAGAATTGTTCCGATGACTTCCGCCGGAGCAGTGCTCAATCACGGGTATATCCATGTTCAAGATGGCAAAATTGCTCAAATTTGGAACAACAGCATCCCTTCTACTCTTGAATTCACCAATACACCCATTGTTGAAACCAATGGAACCATTTACCCAGGACTCATTGATACACACAACCATTTGCATTACAATCAAGCCCCACTGTGGGATATGACTCCACATTTACCGGTAGAAAATAGAAACGCTTGGGGAGGATATAACAATCGCTACGAATGGAATAACCATCCAGATTACAAGTCTCAAGTGACCAAACCAAAGACACTTGTTCACTCCGCACCGTATTGGAATATGGAATCTCAAGCCATGAAATACGTCGAAGCAAAGGCGATCATGGGTGGTACCACCGCCTCACAGGGAAGCCCTGCAAATCCAGATGATTCGTATGCAACCATTCTCGCAAGAAATATCGAAGACTGGAATTTTGGCCGAGACCAAATTCACACAAAGGTCACTGAACTTACTTCGGACTATGTTGGCTCGCACATCAAGAATGGAAATGCTTCGGGCACCCTTGACGCTTGGTTTATCCACATCGCTGAAGGCGTTGATGCCAGCAGTAGAGCGGAATTCGACATCCTCGTAAACAACAATCTCCTCGTTGGCGAACTTGTGCTCATTCACGGTGTAGCCCTAACTTCCGTTGAATTTCAGCAAATGGCAAATGTAGGAGCAACACTCGTTTGGTCACCATTATCCAACCTTCTTTTGTACGGACAAACTGCCGATATTGCTGCAGCACGACAGGCAGGTGTGCGAATTGCACTTGCACCAGATTGGGCTCCTTCGGGGTCAAAATCAACCCTCCATGAACTGAAAGTTGCTGATTTGTGGGATGATGAGATGTTAGGTGACATCATTAGCGATTACGAACTTGTCCAGATGGTCACAGTGAATGCTGCAAGGGCAACTGGATGGGAAAATGATGTTGGAACGTTGACACCAGGAACAGCCGCAGATTTGGTTGTCATCGATAATATCCATGCAAATCCCTATCGAAATCTCATCAACGCCATTGACCCAGATGTTCGATTATCTGTTGTTGGAGGCATTCCTTTGTTTGGTGACGAAGACGTGATGGCTGCTTTGAAGGGCGATGATTTTGAACCTGCAGGGGCGTTTGAGAAAGTGATTGATGTCACGTTCATTTCAGTACCTGATGGTGCACAATCTTGGCAATCCATTGTTGAAGACCTTGAGATGGCCATGCGATTCGACCCCTCGGAAATGCAATCAGCGTTTGGCGATGCTGCTGACTTTGAAAGTGCGACATCGGGAACGGAATTTGTCGGTCTTGACCCTTGGTACACCTACGGCGACCAACGATACTTCAACGTGCTCAATGCCTCAATACAGGGCAACATGCAAATCGACCTTTCAAAGTTGTACGACCGCTATTACGATAGGGCTGAAGATATTGATTTCGACCAGTCGTTTGAAGTGATTGAAGAAGAACCTTGCGAAGATGGTTCGCTACCTCCCTGTCAAATCGAAGAAGATACCACGACAACAACACCGCTCGAAAATGAAAGTTCTTCAACAAACAAAACCGAAGTAGTGTTTCCAACCGACGATGGCGACCTCGACCAAACAGCATCACAAACATCAGTGAAGGTAGCGTTTTGGGCCGTATCAATCGGTTTACTGGTCGGCCTGTATGTCTTTAGCGCAAGTGGAAAACGCGATGACGAAGAGATTCAACCACATGAAGAAACTGAATTGGAAGAACAAACGGAGAGGTTTATTCCTGCCCCTCCGCCTTTAGGCCCTCCACCTTCAACTTAATTCCCACACTGGACCATCCGCAGTGTCGGTTACGATGACATTGAGTGAGGCCAGTTCATCACGAATTGCGTCTGCAGTTGCATAGTCCTTTGAGGCTCGTGCCTCGGCCCTTTTCTCTAAGAGTTGTTCCACTTGTTCAGCGATGGCCTCTCGACGAGGGTCGGTTTTGATACGAAGTACTTCTTCCCGCTGTGGAAGAAGCCCCAAAACTGTTCCAGCAGTTTCTTCGAGCCATTCAACACAATAATGTGCGAATGCATGAGCATCACTTTCTTCGAGACCAGCATCGAGAATTTTTGACATTTCTCGAAGGGCTGTCAACACTTTAGCAATGGCTTCTCGAGTGTTAAAATCATCATCCATAGCTTTTGCAAAGTGTTCACCCATGAGTTCGAGCATACCAAGTCCTTTGGAAAGAGGTTGAGTTGAAGCAGTATCTGGATGCGGTAAATTAACAGGTTCACCTTGGCCCAATTGTTTGACCATCGTTTCATACACATCGATTAACTTCGCATAATTTCGCTCAGCATCTTTGAGCAATGATTCATTCATGTCAATAGGTGAACGGTAATGAGCATTGATGAGGGCAAATCGTAAGACAAGTGGGTCGACCTTTGCAAGAATTTCATCGATCGTCCAAAAATTTCCAAGCGATTTACTCATTTTTTCCCCATCGATGTTGACAAATCCATTGTGCATCCAATGGTGCACCACAGGTGAGTGGTCTGTGTAACATTCACCTTGGAAGATTTCCGCTTCATGATGTGGAAATCTTAAGTCATGTCCTCCTCCATGAATATCGAACTCGTTGAGAAAATGGTCGAGGGACATCGCGGTACATTCGATGTGCCAACCAGGCCGGCCTGGGCCCCAAGGTGAATCCCATGTGGGTTCGCCCGGTTTAGCAGCCTTCCACAAGGCGAAGTCCTTGTGGTCTTTCTTTCCACTTTGATCTTCAACTCTACCGCTTGCACCTGAACGAACTGCTTCAATGGATTGACCAGTGAGTTGACCATATTTTTCCGGTGCTGATTCGACATGAAAGTAGACACCATCAGATGCAACATAGGCGTGTCCTTTGTCAATAAGCACGTCGATAATGCCGATCATGTGCTCAACATAATCGGTACATCTTGGATAATGGTTTGCCCTTTGAATATTGAGCCTATCCATGTCGTTGTAATACGCTTCGATATTCTCATCGACAATTTCTCTCCAGTCTCTTTGTTCGGTTTGTGCACGATTGATGATTTTATCATCAATATCCGTAAAATTTTGAACATATGTGACATCATAACCTGATTGTTTCAACCACCGGTAGATGACATCAAAGGCAATATAACATCGGGCATGCCCTAAGTGACAACGGTCGTACACCGTCACACCACATACATACATCGATACTTTGCCAGGATGTATCGTCTTGAAGGGGACCTTCTCTCGATGACGGGTATCGTATAGGTGAAGGACCATTTCGCTCACCCCTACGAGTAAAATTTACTACTTGAAGGTTGATACCATATCGCATCTTGGAATGGACTGTGCCGACATTCAAGCGTGTATTTGTGACTGGTGTGAACGGGCACATCGGAAACCATATCGTGCGTGATTTACTTGAGCAAGGCTATGATGTCAAAGGTTCGGTTCGGTCACTTCATGACCCCTCCCGCACGAAGCATGTCCTTCAGCATGCCATAGACCTCGGTTGTGAAGAGCGCCTTGAACTGGTTGAAGGTGATGTTTTGGATGCTGACCCTTGGCAAGAACTCCTCACTGGCTGCGATGTTCTGCTTCATACTGCAACCGTGTATTCCATTGATGCAACAGCTGATGTGATTATTGATACTGCAATGAAAGGCACCTCTCATCTCTTCAATGCTGCAAAACAAGTTGGTATCGAACGTGTCGTCTACACCTCAAGTGTTGCTGCTGTCGGCAGCCTACCTAAAGGCGTAGCAAAAGATGAGAGCGTTTGGCAAAACAATCATGCATTGCCATACACAAAGGCAAAAACGGATTCGGAGAAGTTAGCCACAAAGTTGGCTGAAGAACTCGGTCTTGATTTACGCATCATCAACCCATGTGCAGTCATTGGAGGTGGATTTTCCAGACCAACCCCGAGTGTTGCCTATTTCGACGATGCATACCATGGTCGATTTCCGCTTGCCCCAAAATTCCCCATGGCCTTCGTGCATGTGAAGGATGTAGCGAAAGCCCATCGACGTGCATTTGAGGTCGATGAAGCTCAAGGTCGTTTTATTCTCGCACCTCACCACAGCCTCGACATGTCTTACTTGTGCAAACAAATTAGGAAATTGTATCCTTCATCGAAGTCACCAAAATGGGCATTACCCAATATCCTGCTACCTACAGCAGTGTTGTTTGATGTGATCAATGGGCTGAGGGGTCAAAACAGATACCTCACTCGGCAGGTGGTCAAAAGTCTCAAGTCCGGTGATGCGTATTATTCGAGCAAGAAAGCCGAAAATGTACTCGGCATGGAATGGATCGATTTTGAAACAGCTGTTCGGGATACAGTTGAGGGTTTTCAATGACCGATGTCCGTTTCAATGCTTATCATATGACCTCTCTACTTATCGCATTCACGATTGTGTTCTCAAGTCTTACATTTCTGTTTTCAAATGACTACCGTGCCTTTCCTCACTTCATTTCTGAAGCAGATGTCGGCCTTCTTCCATCTTTATTGTTCAAAGGAGGATTTGTTCTCTCAAGTTTTGCGATGACGTGGATGATGGTGGTATCGACACGCCGATTGGTCAAACAAAAAGAGCCTCGTCCTCGACAATTTGTTGCCATGACTCTTGGTTCGATTGCAGTGTTGAGTTTGTGGTTTGTCATCATGTATGACCTTCATTCCAACATCAAAATTCACACCGTTGCAGCAGGCTTGTGCTTCATTTCGAGTATCTTATGGACCAAGGTCTATGGTTCAGCCATAGGTATCGAGTCAAATCGTTTCCGAAAGGGGTTGTCCTTCTCTGCTGGTGGTTGCGTAGCCATGATAGGAGCACTCATCATTGCACCCAATTATTCTTCAAATCTTGATACAAATGCCTACCTCGATAGCATCCAACACTTCGTCGTGGTCGCTGCACCAGCAGAATTTGTGCTTGTCGCAGGTTTGCTTGTCTCAATTTACGCTCTTGGAAATGAAGAGGGTGAAAAGAATTCTGCGAGTGAAAAAACCTGATGTTCAAAGACATACCCCTGACGTTCCTCTTGGCTCATCTCCCCATGTTCCACCGCCTCAGCAAGCACCTTCTCATCTGTTTCAGGATGAAATTGCACTGAATAGATTGGGCGAGTAGGGTGCACATGGACGACACTGCCACAGGCTTCGCTTGAACCAATGTTGAGCATTTCGCCTGACTCAACAACATGGTCTTGATGCGAAAATAAACCGTAAATTGTCCTTCCATTTGATACATCGACGGAACAAACCGATTCAGTCGCTCTGTCTGCTCGAGTCACTTTCCCGCCCAAGGTTGCAGCAATGATCTGATGGCCAAAACAGATACCATACAATGGCACATCACAGGTTCGGATGAGCCTTGCCACTTCATCCATCCAATCTTCCCACATCGAGACGTTTTTCCTTGAACCTGAAATGACAATTAGATCGCATTCAACAGGCCCATCGACACGTGTTCCGATGCCATAGTCGAGAGGTTGGTCGGTATGGGGGGACCAAAGAAAGAGTTCGTCGGGTTGGAGTTCATCGACAATGTTTCGAACACCTTGCTTACCGAATCCATGACGCTCTGCAAGCAGGTCAACGATGAGGACCTTCATTCAAACACACCTCCCTGTGCAAGTATCTTCATGTCCATACTCGATAAAGGATGCGCGGAGATGAGTTGACCTGTGCTTGCTGTTTTTTTGATGAACACCAAAATCTCAAAATCTCGATGTGACAGTGAGTGATGAACGATACCAGCAAAATCTGCTCCCTCGACATCGATGTCCCCTTCAAGAAGGGTTGGACCATACAAACCCCCGAACAACCCTTGAGCGGGACGAGGATACAATCTTGCAAATCCATCGTTATCGATTTCAAGAATCGCGGTTAATTTCACCTGTTTTGATGTTCTTTTCTTCGGGCGCGGATAATGGTTAGGATTTTGTTTTCCGCGGCAATTCGTCGAGAGTGGACAATGGCCACAAACTGGGTTTTTGGGACGACAAATCATAGCACCAAGTTCCATCAATGCCTGATTCCAATCACCAGGTGGTGTGTTGACGATTTGATGCTCAGCCCACTTCGAGATTTCCTTTTCAGTTGGTTCTTCAATTGAACATAATCTCGCCATCACCCGTCGAATGTTCCCGTCCACGCACGCGTGTGTTTGACCAAAAGCGATGCTTGCAACTGCTGCAGCTGTGTAAGGACCAATACCAGGCAAAGCACGTAATTCATCAAATGACGATGGAATCTCTCCTCTGTATCCCTTCTCAATTATCTTAGCACATTCATGTAAACGTCTTGCACGAGCGTAATACCCTGCTCCTTGCCATAACATCAACAAGTCTTCAACATCAGCACGTGCCAAATCTACAATCGTTGGAAATCGCTCTATGATGCTCGTCCAGTACTCAAGGCCACGAGACATTTGGGTTTGTTGAAGAAGAATTTCGGAGAGTAATACATGCCAGGGATCTCTTGTCGCCCTCCATGGCAGGGTTCTTTGGTTCTCTGCATACCAAGAAAGAAGGGTGACTTTGTCAGCCTCGGACAAATGTTGCATTCGCCATCACGCTTCAGCAATCTCTTTCTTAGCACTCGCTTCAGTCATTTTAGCATCGTTGGCTTTGAGTTGTTCCCAAACAAGTTCAGCGATATCCTTGACTTCCATTTCCGAGCCGATTGCGTTCAAGCCATCGGTCACCATGGTTGAACAGAATGGACAGCCGACGGCAACTGTTTGGGCACCGGTTTGAGCAAGTTCTTTCGAACGAATGACATTGACTCGATCGTAGCCTTCAGGGACATGTTCTTCCATCCACATTTGGGCTCCACCAGCCCCACAGCAGAAGGATTGTTCTCCATGTCTTGCTACTTCGATATCGACGCCTCCAATCGCATGCCGTGGTTCTTTCGTGACTCCACCTATTCGACCGAGGTAACATGGGTCGTGATAGGTGACGGTTCCATCGTGTTGAGGGGTGGGTAATTGTCCAGCTTGTTGCAAATGAGAAATCAGTTGAGAATGGTGCATCACCTCAATATCTTCACCGCCGTATTCCTTGTATTCTTTGCCAAGCGTATGGAAACAGTGTGGGCATGATGCTACAATTTTCTTCACTCCAATTTCCTCGAAGGTTGCAAGGTTTGTTTCCGCGAGCATCTGGAACAGGTATTCGTTTCCAGCACGCCTTGCTGGGTCACCACTACAGCCTTCTTGCATACCGAGAATCCCAACATCCAACCCTGCTTGTTTCATAATCTGAATCGTATCTCTTGCGACTTTCTTGTTGCGTTCATCAAACGATGCGGCACATCCTGCGAAGTAGATGTATTCAGCGGGTTCTCCAATCTTGATGTCGAGGTCTTCGGCCCAGTCTCCACGTTCATGCGATGGCATGCCGTACGGATTTGAGTCGGATTCAAGATTTTCAATGGTCGCCATGAGGGGCATAATGGTGTCCTCAACCCTTTCATCGAATTCCATTCGTTCCATCATCAAATGTCGACGAGCATCGGTCAGTTTCGGAACATGGTCGATGTATATTGGACAGGCTTCAACACAAGCATGACATGTGGTGCAAGCCCAAATTGCTTCTTCGCCAAACCTCGCAATGATGTCTTCATCTGGTTTTTCACCTGCGAGGAGTGTTGAGGAGTGGTCGTTGGCGTAATGGCGCACATCATGGATGATTTGCATTGGATTGAGTGCTTTGCCGCTGGCATAGGCGGGGCATACATCTTGACATCTGGCACATGAAGTACAAGCCCAACCGTCGATGAGGCTTCGCCAAGAAAAGTCACTGTAGTTGACGGCTCCAAAGGACTCAAGGTCGAGGTCATCGAGGGACATAGCCTTTCCAGTTTCGTTTCGTGCCAGAGGCTCCATCGTTGCCATTGGCCGTAGGTCATGGAAAAACACATTTGGAAAAGCCATGACCAGATGCATATGCTTTGAAAGAGGGATCAAAAAGAGAAACACCGATATCGCAAGCATGTGCATCCAGTACGCTGTATTCACCAAGGATTGTGTTGGTTCCATTTCTTGGCTCACCAAATAACCGATAGGTTCCCAAGTTTGTGTGAGGGTGGCTTCGTAGGATTCGATGATAAAGGAGGTCGCTGTGATGGTCAAAATGAGCAACAAGATGACATTTCCCTCGAGTTGAGATTTGCCTTTGAGTTTGTCTGGGGTAAATATGACCCTTCGAATCAAGGCAAAAATACAACCGATGAATGCTGAAAGATATCCGATTTCAACCATGAGGTTCCACGGATTTCGAAACCATTCGGGTAGTGCATGCGAAAATCGATTTGCCGTTGCAAGGTCGAGCATATCGGTACAGAGCATCAAAAATCCCCAAAACATGAGGACGTGGATGCCACCAGCAATTCTGTCTTTGAGCACCTTCTTTTGCCCCAACCATCCGGTGATGACTTCTTTGATTCGCAGGCCCCAATGATCAAAACGATTTTCTGGTTTTCCAAGTAAAACGAGTCGAGTTGCTTTTACAACTTGAAATCCAAAAAAGCCACCTGAAGCACCAAACAGGACGATAAGAAACCACCATCCTTGAACCGCACCAAAATACTCGACTTCTAAGGGGTGCACGACCATGAACCATTCCACCTTTGTTGCTTACAATAAGCCAACACGAGACCGTCTTTCAATGCACCGATGTGTCAATATGTTGTGAATATGTTTCAAAAGACATTTCAACAAACAGCACATGTTCATGTCATGGGGGAGGGTCAACCAATGATTTTGGCAAGTGCCCCCGCGAAATGCGTTCTCTTTGGTGAGCATGCCGTTGTGTATGGACAGCCCGCTATCGCAATTGCTCTTGATTTACGTACTCAAGTCTCTATTCAACCCCATTCTCGAACCCAACTTGAGGGTCGAAATTTTCAACCAAAAATCCACCCTCATATTCATTTTTTGCTCCAAAAACTTTGGCCAAAATCATCGATTGAACAATGTCTCTCCATCGATATTCAAAGCGACATCCCTTCAGCATCTGGCCTTGGTTCGAGTGCAGCAATGTGCAACGCTTTGATTGCCTGCTTAAGGGCGGCAAGAGGTCGACGAACTGACCAACAGGGTCAATGGTTGGAAGGGTGGTCTTCGTTTTACAATCCGAAACAAGCATACGAAAGCTCATCCTTTGATGCTTACGAAACTTCTCCGAATGTTATAGGCCACGATGCAATATCAATCGATGAATGTGGATTGGTGGCTCATGCAGCTGAAGCATTCGCTCAAGGCGGATTGGCTTCGCCAATGGATACCTCAACCTCAGCCCATGGCGGACTTATTTTGCTTGGAACACATACAAAAGAACAATATTTGTACACAAGGGAACTTGAGGTCAATCAACAGATTCGTTCATGGGATATCAACCATATTCAACCTCGATTCCCTAAGGATTTGTACCTCGTGATTGGAGCAACGGGCATCAAGTCATCAACGCGGGAACAAGTGGAGCACGTTGCCAACCTCATTTCAAATTCGGATGAACACGCATCATGTATCGAAGATATAGGAGCCATTACGATGGCTGGTTTAGAGGCTTTGCAACAAGGTGATTTTGTGGAGGTCGGACGGCTGATGAATCAAAACCAAATCCTCCTTGAAAAATTGCAGGTCTCAAGCACAGAGTTACGACGACTGATTCGTGCTGCTCTTCCCTCGTCCCTTGGTACGAAACTTTCTGGAGCTGGAGGTGGTGGATGCATGATCGCTCTTACACATCACCCTGAACAAACCGCTTCGGCCATCGAAGCTGCAGGTGGAACGAGTTTTATCACCTCGATTTCAAAAGAGGGTGTGCGTTTGGAATCATTCGAAAATATCCTCTGATTTTGATGATATTTTGTTGATAAAGAAGGTGTTTCCTTTTATATACTGGTTGCCGGTGGGATTTGCATGCCAACCGATGAAGAACGCTTAACTGTAGTAAATGTAGTCGCAAGTACTCGAGTCGCTGAAGAACTCGACCTGCCTGATATCGCAATTCAATTGAACTGCGAATACGAGCCAGAACAATTCCCTGGTGTTGTTTATCGTGTTGTTGAACCAAAACTTGCAATTCTCATGTTCCGAAGCGGACGAGCGGTCTGTACAGGTGGAAAGGACGAGGACAATATCCACCACGGCATTAAAATCATGATTGAAGACCTGCGCAAAGCAGGAATCACCACTTGGGAACTTGACCAAGTTGAAATCGAAGTTCAAAACATGGTCGCAACCTATGCACTTCATTACCCAGAAGATTACGATGGTGCTGACAAATTTACAGGCGAACCACTTGCAGGACAACCTCGCAAACTCAATCTCAACCACCTCACCTTCCACTTGCCATTTGACAAAGTTGAATACGAACCTGAACAATTCCCTGGTTTGATTTATCGACTTGATTATCCAAAGGTTGTTTGTCTCATTTTCGGTTCAGGAAAGATGGTGATTACAGGGGCAAGGCACAAGGATGAAATTCTTGAAGCCGTCGAAATCATCAAAGATGAACTCGCCGATTTGCTTTGAGTAAAATCGGTCCTTAAGCCAACAATACATTCACTCAAGTAGTTGAATGATATCCCATGAATATGAACCGAAGAGCAGTTTCGCTCATCCTCTTATTCATTTTTGTTTTGCCGAGTTTAGCACTCTTTGTTGAGCATGAGCAAAGGGCGACCCTCAACATCGTTTCGTTCAAAGCCGGTCGAAGCACGAATTCTGTGGTTGATGTTCCAAATTACAGAGTTGGTGACACTTGGGTCTATGATACCGATTTTGATGTTTCGAGTCTTGTGCAACAATCCGGTGTATCCGCATCCATCAACACCCTCGACGGAGACACGACTCGTGAGGTCAACGCCATCGGATTTGTCGATGTGGATGGCACTCAAACCCTTGTGTACGAGATTTTGATTAGTGGAGATTTTACCTCCGGAGCAAGTGGTGCCACACTCGATGCGATTTCAGGTACACTCAACATTGCCTATGATGGTGCAGATTATGTCAGGGTTCGAGATTTAGCCACCATTGTCACCGTTTTTGAACTCGATGTTGATTTTTTACCCTTTAATATCGGCTTTCTGAAACAAGATATTGCAACTCTTGAATTCAATACGACCTATTCTCCTCCAAAAGAATCTCACGACTTTCCCTTGCAAAACGGAAATCAATGGTATTCTCTTATCGAGGCCGAGACCGATGTCTCCGGAAGTTCTGATTATTTTGACCCATCAGGCTTTGACAACACTGTTACGGAAAATTACTCATGGCAGATCACAAAAAATCAAGCCCCATCCGAAGGAGGAAAGTCACCCACCTACCAAGGTTGTCAAAATTCATTCAAAATCATGGAATGGAACGGAACTGGAGTCAATACAGGATTCAATTGGTATTGTCCAAATGTGCGGGGCCCAGCGTGGAACCGAGTGTCAAACACCGCAGGATTCACTATCGATTGGTTCCTCAAGACATACAGTCCTGCTGATTCAACTGGGGTTTCGGCAACCTCTGACCCAGGCACTCGAAACAAAGTCATTAATGTACAAATGACCTATCCAAGAGTCCTTCCGGAAATCGAAACGAGTTTTTCTGCTCAATACCTCAACGGTGGAAATGCTGTTGCTAACACAAACCTACAAGTTCGATATGAAATTGATAAAAACATTCGAAATCCAACGACAAATTCCGTAGGAAATATTTCGATATCCGACCTTGATACTTCTGAATTTACCGATGATACACCTGCAAGTGATGACTACTCGAGCAATGGTCTCATCGTTTGGGACCCTGTTGCAAGGGTCATTGGAGTGACGAGCGTTGTCATGGACTTGTCCATCGTTGGAGTTGACCTCATTGCACAAGCATCTGCTACAATTGTTGAAAGGACGAGGGATGGAGAAACAACCACGTTAAATTCAGCAGTCGGATTCAATTCAATTCCGGGTGATATCCTTACCTTTTCCTTACCCATTGAAAACAGAGGCATTGCTACGTCTCCCGCGACAACAGTGCAATTCCTGCTCGATGGAAATGTGCTTTCGACCAGCTCAAGCACCACAGTACCCGCCATCGGCCCATATTCGACCTACCGAGTCGAACTTGAATACACTGTCCAAGTCGACCAAGCCATCGGCACATCAACATTCTCCTACATCGTCGACCCTACACAAAGTGTAACCGAGGATGCCGACCGAACAAACAATCAAGGAAATGTTGATCTGTTCTTTGGACGATTACCCACGAGCAACATGACCTCAACCGAAGGGATGTTCACATGGCAAAACATCATGCTTGATGCATCGGCAAGTTTTGACGAAGACGGTGGAAACATCGAATGTATGTTTGAAATCGAATACAAGCCAAGTCTCATCACACGAATCTATGCTGAAAATTGCATCACAGAATTCAACTGGTCAGACGATGGGCAATGGAATGTTCACCTCATTGTCACCGACAATGAATTGGATACTTCAGAACTCAATCACACCGTCAATGTCCTCAATCGACCACCAGAATTTGAACTCACAGGACCAACTTCGGTCGAGGTTGAATCAAAAATCACAATTGAAGCCGTCGGCGTAGTAGATAACGACACGATTTCTCCAGAAGGGCAAGATGTCGTTATATCTTGGCCAGGACTTGATTGTGACGAAGGTATGACCCAGCGAGTGTGCACATTTACACCACTCGAAGAAGGGCCAATGCGTGTCAAGGCGGTTGGCGTTGATGATGATGGGGCCACAACTGAAGTGGAATACAACATTACTGTTCTCAACATAGCACCAACGATTGGCCAACCCCAACTCATTCTCGCCGGAGAGCCAGCAGTTGTCAACGGTGATGGTGTATGGGTTGTCAACGAAGATGAGGTCGGATTCCTCAATGTCCTTGCTGATGATTCAATCAGCGATGAGCCAACACTCCTCATTGAATGGCACCCCTCAGATAAAAACGCCAACTGGACATTGACCACCACCGGAGCAGAATCGATGCAACTCATCTCATGGAATGTATCTGGTGAACATATCATTTCAGTGCGAGCCGTGGATGATGATGGGGCATCCTCTGAACTTCGCTATGGTACAGTGATGGTCAACAATGTGCCACCCACCATATCCGGATTCTTTGGAGATGTTCCGCTTTTCGAAGATGACCCACTATATTTGTCCGTTGATATCGATGATACGCCGTCCGATTTGGAAAGTCTTGTTGTGTGCTGGGACCTCGACTCGAGTGTTGACCTCGATAACAACGGTGTAATGGATGACGACTGTGAAGTCAAGGGAGAAAATCTCAACGCATCATGGGGAACAAAAGGTGTTCGACAAGTCACGGCTACTGTGATCGATAACGACGGGGCTTCAGCCTCGATTTCGATGAATGTCAGCGTACTCAATCTGCCACCTGTTCCTGTAATTGGCACTGAATCACTCCTCACAGACTTGATGGAAGGCGATAGTATCATACTTTCTGCTGCAGGAACAAGAGAGACAGAAACTGACAAATTGAATCTTCAATACTCATGGGATGTTGGCTACCTCGATGGAAATCTCGATGGGAAAAACGCAGGTGATGTTGATTTTACAACCGAATCCATTGAACTCACAAACCTTCCACCTGGTACATGGGAAATTGTACTCACGGTGATTGATGACGACGGTGAATTCCAAACAACATCAATGACCATCAAAGTCACAGAACAACCCCCAGATGGCATCTTTGAATCCATTGAGTCAGCCATTGGACCGACAATGACGTATACGCTCATGACCATCGTCATCGTCGTGGTTCTTCTCATCGGATTCATGTTCATCACCAAACCAAGAGCCTCTGATGATGTGTACGAAACAAAATTCGATGATGCTGTCTTTGGGATAGGAGGCCAAGCCGAACTACCGGTCTTCCAACAACAACCTCTACCTGCCTTACCAGCCTTACCTGCTTTACCTTCATTGCAGGCTTCACCTCATCAACCACAGCCTCAACCTTTACCAGCTCTCGACGTAGTACAAACTTCGATTCAACCCAATCCAATGGCAACTGCACCTGTTTCGAGCGGCCCTCCATTACCGGCCACTGGTCTTCCTCAGGGTTGGACGATGGACCAATGGAATTACTATGGCCAACAGTGGTTGGATGCAAATTCGACACCTGCACCACCTGTGCAACCACAAGCCTTTGATACTGCACCTCAACCTGCACCATCATCTATCCACGATTTGTTAGATGACTTGGACTTTTGAGGAAACAATATGGTAAGTTTGTGGCAATTTTTTGGTTTACCTGACCCAGATGGAAACAAGCCACCTGTAAAGAAAAAGCGCTCAGAAAGAACTCAGCCTCAGCAATCAAATGATGAGCCCTTGATTGATGCTGACCTCTTGGATATTCCACCACCTGTCACTCAAATGATGCCAATGGCAACACCGCAACAACGAAGGGAAATTCCGTTCGATTGGAAGGGTCCTGTCACATCAGACGGTGAACCATTTCATGACCTTGGCATTCCACTTACGTATCAAAATCCAATTCCTGACAAAGCCGTTCGATATGTGAGCCCTGATGAAAAATTTCGAATCCCCTTCCATGAAATGTTTGAAAGAGTGATTCAAGGCGACTCCATTATTCTCGATTTGCGTTCACTCCTTCATATGGAAACACATCAAGATGCACTAAAGCGTGAGTTAAAATCGAGATCAAGTCATTATGGAATTGGCGTTTATGCCCTCGACCAATACGATAAATTGTTCCTTATTCCGGGCAAAGATGTTGTCGTTGATGCCACAAAACATGAATTAGGATTAACACCTCAAATGACGCCTTCAGCCATGCTTTGAAGAAAAGTAATGGCTTCCGAAGCAATTCCGAGTACCGTCGATTCTTCTCCGAGTTTTAGTGAAGCAAACTTTTGCATTTCACCATGCAAATCATATGCCCCCGCCTTGCCTTGCCATGAACCAGAATCGAGGAGATGAATCATCGTCTCATCGTCCAAACTCGGGATAAAAACAACCGCTTCATTGGTAAACATATGCCATTTTCCTTTTGAGAAAATTCCCGTTGTCGTCCATACTTTATGGGTCTGCCCAGACAATAGACTCAGGATTTCTTTGGCATGGTTCAAGCCTTCTGGTTTACCTATGCTCTTGTTTGAGTCATGCGGATGTTCAATCATCGTATCCGCAACAATAATGATTTCATCTTGACCAAAGTCGCAGCCATCTGCCTTTCTACGGCAAATTGTTTCGACTTGCAAACGGACCTCAACCCCTGATGGCGGGGTTTCATCAATACCTATCACTGGCTTTGTTTCCACAACAAAATGAAGTTGCTCAAGGAGTGTTTTTCGCCTTGGCGAGGCGGATGCCAATACGACCTCCATGCACTCCGTAATTGGAGAAATGCCGTAATTTTATCCATGAAAATCAAACGAGAACTTGAAGAAACCAAACAATTCCCGTAAAGTAGTGAGTCAAGTGGCGGATAGTGAAAGAATCCCATCGAACATTGAAGGATTAGATGAAAATATGCAAGGAGGAATCCCCCAAGGCCACATTTGTATTGTTGCTGGGGCTTCAGGTGCGATGAAATCAAGTCTAACTTTTTCGATGCTCTACAACGCTGTTCTTTACGGTGAAACCAGCGGTATTTATGTGACTCTTGAACAAGGCAAAGAGTCCCTACGATCCCACATGGCAAACATGGGCATGAATGTCGAAGATGCCCGAGTTCGAAACAGAATCGCAATTATCGACCTTGCTGATCTACGTGTTCAACTCGATGAGCAAGGCATGAGCAAGCGAGTGGATTGGATGGGGCAACTCATCAAACAACTCACGTCATATCGACAATCCATTGGTTTTGAATTGCTTGTATTCGACTCACTTGGAGCATTCTTCACGCTGACGAAGATGGAGAACCCACGAGATGAAATCTTTAGGCTCTTCGAGGCAGTTCGAAGATTAAATCTCACTTCATTCTTTATCTGTGAAATGACTGGTGAAGACAACAAACAATTTGGTGAATATGGTGTGGAGGATTATCTATCAGACGGCGTGATTCACCTTGTGATGGAACGTCACGGCGATGAAGTCTCAAGAAAAATTGGTATTGTTAAAATGCGACATACTCGACATATCCTTGGGTACAAACCATTCACTTGGAAAGCCGAGGAGCAACGATTCTCAATTCTCTGAGATCACTCAACTGTGACTGATTTTGCCAGATTGCGTGGTCGGTCCACATTGCAACCTCGTGCGATAGCTGTGTGGTAAGCAATCAATTGTAATGGCATGACGGTCAAAAGAGGTGAGAGCACCTCATGGCATTTTGGTATGGCAATAGAAATATCTCCCTCAGATGAAATTGAATCACCCTCCTGATGAATCAAAATGATTTTTGCACCCCTTGCCCTACATTCGTGAATTGCTGATAGCGCTTTGACTTGCAGTGAGTCGTTTGGTGCTACGACGACGACAGGACTACCTTCCTCAAGGAGAGCGATAGGTCCATGTTTAATTTCACCTGCAGGATATGCCAAACAAGGGATGTAGGCAACTTCCATGAGTTTGAGTGCTCCTTCTTTGGCGACAGGTGCAGATATACCTCGCCCCAAAAACAACACAGATTTTGCATCCTTAAGTAACTCAACTGCTTCCATAATGTCGCCTTGTGACTCAAGATATGCTTCCATTTTGTGCGGAATTTGTTGTAATTCTTTGAGAATATCAACCCCCTGGTCTTTTGAAATGTGCCTTGAACGACCAATTTGAGTGGCAAACAATGTCAATGCTGCAATCATATTTGTGAATGCCTTTGTGGAGGCTACGGCTTGCTCTGGACCAGAGTGAATGTACACACCTTGACCACACAGACGTGCAATGGTGGAACCTACAACATTGACCACACCGTACGCTTTCGCACCTTTGAGATGAATTTCTTGAATAGCAGCAATTGTATCGGCAGTTTCTCCGGATTGAGATATCGCGAGATGAATTGCTTTCGGGTTAATCACTGGGTCGTTGGTTTTGAATTCACTCGAAATAGTAGCAACTGCAGGAATTCTTGCTAAACGCTCAACCAATGCAGCACCGATTTCTGCAGCGTGGAATGCTGTTCCACATCCAAGTAGTCGTACATGCGGTGTCTGTTGCAATACAGCTGGCTCTAACCTCATTCCCCCCAAACGTCCAATGCCTTGATTCAGACTCATTCGCCCCGAAACACAATGACGGAGCGCATCGGGTTGCTCGTAAATCTCCTTGAGCATGAAATGTTCAAACTCTCCTAATTCTGCTTCGCCCCAGTCTTGTTCTAAAGTTACAATTTCCGCTTTGACCGAGTTCTTTGTAGGTGATGACAATTCAACATTGTTTTGAGTAATCGTAGCAATATGGCCCTCTTCGAGGAAAATAACTCGGTCTGTGTAGGGATGCAGTGCGTGGGGGTCACTTGAGACAAACATTTCATTTTCATTTTTACCAACGAGCAACGGGGAACCAAACCGAGCACATACGAGTTCATGATGGTCGGCAAACATGACACAAATCCCCCATGTTCCGCGAAGTTTCTTTACGGTATTGAGAACCGATGCAGTTGGGCTTTTCCCTGATTTTAATTCGAGAGCGACAAGATGGGCAATAATTTCAGTATCAGTTTGTGATTTGAGTTCAATGTTTAATGATTCAAGTTGCCTTGCTAATGCTTTGTAATTTTCAATAATTCCATTGTGTACCAAAACAACTTTTTGGTCGAATGAAAAATGAGGATGTGCATTTTCATCGGTAACTCCTCCGTGTGTAGCCCATCGAGTGTGGGCTATCCCACATTGGCCATCAAAGGTCTGTGTGATTTTTTCTTGAAGTTGAGAAACATTTCCAACAGATTTGATAACTTGAATTTCAAGGTTTTTGACTGCGATACCTGCAGAATCATAACCTCTGTATTCCATTCTTCGTATGCCATCAAGCAAGATTGGTTGTGCTTGACGATAACCAATATATGCAAATATGCTACACATATGATCACTTTAGGATTCAATATTGGCTGAACAAATTGGACATGTGATTGATGCTCGCATGATATCTTTGACCTTAATCGTAGCAGAACATTTTGGACATGTCATTTGTTTTGACAATTCAGGAAGGGGCATTGTGGCCTGTGGTGCAGGAACAAACGCTGGCGGAGGTACATCCCCTGGTAGAGGAAGTTTAGGGGCAGGCATGTTAGCGAACATCTCAGCAAGTTCTCGTTCTTTCATGCGTTTCATTCTTCTCTCCAGTCTTGCACTACCTTCACCTTGTTCGATTTTATGTTCTAACTCCTCCGAAAGTGACTGCTCCTCTTCATCTTCTTGGACCACCGGTGCAGATGTTGATACAACAAGGTCTTCTTCCTCCGCATCGATAGCGAGCAAAGGACCAATGTCTTCTTCGGGTTGTATCATAAGTTCAATATTGTCTTGGTCTTCTGCCGCTTTTGCAATTTCCAATTCTACCTCTCGACGACTTTTCTTGAGAGAAACGACAACGAAGATGAGAAACAGTGCCAAAAAGACAACGCTCGTCGATGCTACAATGAGTTTGGTTTCAAATGACCCTGGAAGCGGTTCAAGGAGCAATTCCAAACCTGTTAACTTTTCACCTTCTTCATTATCTTCGCCAGAGATGATGTCTTTAAATTCATACGAACTTGTTGTAGAGATCAAAAGCATGACTCCATCGTTATTTTCATCAACACCATAACCTCGAATATAGCCAGATGAAATGATGTTTGATAGCCCATTTATTGCATGTCCATCGTCATCAGCAAATTGACCAAAACGGGTGACTGGGCCAAACACATTGATTTCATCATACAGAACATAATACCCATCGCGGTGCTTACCAATGGTCAAAAATTGCGAGCCCGGTGCAGAAACATACGTTGGGTCGTCAATGGACCAACTGGTGTCGGTTACTGCGGTAGCAACTTGTGTATATCTACCTGTATTTTTCATCCAAGCAGCGAGGAGAATATCTTCCTTATCCTCCACATGAACATCGATGACAGCATTGTAACTTTCATCGTCAACAGCGGATTTGAACGACCAAGAGGCTTGTGTTGGTTCGCCATGTGTATACATGAGTCCAACACGTTCGATGCCCGTGATGTCATCTCTGCGTTGTTGGTAGAGAATGTGTAAGTATTCTTCACCAAGTGCAATAGCGAGTGGTTGTGCCTCACTCTTTCGAATGTCGACATCAGCAAGTACGACCACTTCATTACCCCAAGAATTTCCTCGGTCGGGTGTGTCGCTTACGAGGACAAATATGGAGGTAATATCTTGCCACGAGCCACCAGTAGATATATCTCTATGGTAACCGGCGAGAACGACTCGTTCATCATATTCATCCAAGGCAAGACCCCAATAACTTCCTTCGGATAATTTCAATGGTTGCAAATGATAGTGTTTTGGTGTTATCTTTCCTTCACTTGAAATTGAAGTCATACCAATGTTGGTCAGCGTATACCCATCAACACTCTCGGTTTTACGAGTCCAAGCAGCGTGAACCAAGTCATCTTCGCGAACGAGTGTGGCAAGTTCGCCATCCCAGTTTCCTTCAAGCAAAATATCGGTAATCAATTGATTGGTTTTTCCATATACTCTAACATGGAGTTCGCCTTTTCGAACGGTAAAGAGCAGCGATCTATCTTCAACACTGACAAGGTCAATTGGAACTTCATTTGCATCGAGACTGAGTCGAACGAGTGCACTAACCGTGTATTCTGACACTGAAATGTTGAAGCGATACTGACTATGTTCAACTTCGACCCCGTTCCCACTAAGTGTTGCACGGTATTGTTGCGGCCCGGCCTCTTGAATAAGTTCGGTAAATTCGACTTCAATAAAACCGGGGAAAACAATTGACCCTGGTATCACGATGATTTCCTTCGAATCCAACCGATTCCAACCTATGCCATCAACGAATCGATCGAGAGCGAGTTGCAAGTTTGTTGCATCATTTTGCCCATAATTATCCACTCGAACATTGATTTTGAACGGTTGGTTTGGAGTCGGTATGACTGGTGTTGTACTTACTGAACCTGATTGAAAACGTAAGACTGGTTGGGTAGGTCGTTCATTGATGTTAAAATTGAACGTGTAGACATTGTTCTCTTCATTCGATTCAGAGAATTGGTTGTTCGGGTCAACTTCGATGCTGACAGTGTGCTCTCCCGCTTCAGTAGCCCACCAATGAAGTGTGATTGATATTGTTGAGCCTTCTTCGAGTAACGCAACTTCATAATCCGAAGGATAGGATGTTGAGTCGGTTCCAGGGGCATCGAGAAGAACATACACATTTTCACCATCTTCATCGCCAATATTCCGAATTGAGACTTTCACTTCGAGTAAGGTGCCTGCGATTGCCTCGTACACGGGTAAGCCTTGCTCGTGAATTTCAGGTACGCCAAAAATCTCGAAATCTGGAGCAGCTGGGAAATTATCTACGGTAAATGACCTCCGTTCGATATCGGTCTTTATTTCGGAATCATTGACCATTCGAACACTTAATTTGTGAATTCCATCCTCGACCTCTTGTGAATTCCATGTGAATGACCATGATTGTTGTCCCTCTTCCATTGGCGAGAGCGTGGTTCCAACCACCCAATCCCCACCATCCACTTTGTATTCGATTCGATTATGGTCGGTTCCTTCTACAGTTCCAGAAACCTCAACAATACCAGACAATGTAGCGTCAGCGAGAGGTGATGAAAAGGTAATATCCATTTTCCCAAATTGGACTATTTTGTATGCTATTGCAGACGCATCACCCTCATCGGTTACGGCTCTTGCGTAGATGACATTGTAATCGGCTTCTGGGTCTGCCCAATCGTCTTGGACCAAGACATCAAGATACCATGAATCAACAGAACCTGTCGCCGCAGTCCACGGCAAAAGTTCAGTTTTATCTCCATCATCATTGACTTGTTCAAGGAGAACTTGAACCTGGACATAATTCACATCGTTTGGAATATCTGTGGTTCCTGCAACTCGAAGATATTGGCCAGCAAGGTGATAGGTTTGGTTCTCTGGTTCATCGAGGTTAACATGGTCACCAACACCACCGCCTGGTGGGGGGTCAATGACCACGCCTGAATCGTCAAGAGATGTACAAACTCGTTTCAAGACGTGGTCAAGGGCACAAGAGGCATCAACAAGACCAAAACCCCAATTTGCGTTCCACCGATTCGAAATGGATGGTTCGCTGGCACTTCCTCTCATTTCTGATGAGTTCCGAAGAATGTCCTTGACTTGCTCGGGCGTCAACGAGTCGTCTGCTTGTAACATAATAGCAACAACCCCCGATACAAGCGGGGTAGCCATACTGGTACCGTCCATCGACTCGTAGTCATTATCGGCAAGGGTTTTGAATTGGCCAGGCAAAGAAGGTCCTGTTGCTGCCGATGCAGAAACTATTCCCGTGCCGAACGATGTTACATCTGGTTTAAGTTCGTCCCAATCATCATCGTCATCATCTGAAATCCTTGGGCCCGAGTTGGAATAAGATGCGATAACGTCGTTGGTTCGATTGACATTGTTTCGATCATTTGCGGCAGCGACTGATATTGCACCATCTGCACTTGCCGGAGAAGGCACTCGTCGAGAACCATCGTTACCCATGGCAACGACGCAAACAATTCCAGCCGATGTCGCATTATTCACAAGTCGTGCCTCAGCACCTGAGCCATTATCTCCTTCATCGCCGGGATTGAGTGGGGATGATACCGAACCAAACGACATCGAAGCCACATCAATGCCTCGACTTGAGGCGTTGTTGCCCCAATCGGTATTTCTATTGTTAATCATCCATTGAATTCCATTCAACGATGCCTGTGAATTTGTGCCGCCTGAATCGGTAAGAACTTTGATGTCCACAAGGAATGCTCCGGGCGCTGTTCCCATATGGGTTCGGTCACTGCCGCCAGTCCCGAGGGCACTTCCAGCCACGTGGGTTCCATGCCCTTGTCCGTCATCTGGGTCTTGCGAACCATCCTGGTTCGCTGCAGCCGAGGTGGCATCGTAGCCTGCGACCCACTTTTGGTCGTTATAAGAGGTGGGGTCTTCATCTGGTTCGTCATTTTTATCGTCAAAATCATTCAATGAACGATGTTCATTGTCAACCCCAGTATCAAGGACAGCGATGACCACCCCTTGTCCATCATATCCTCGTTCATATGCCGTTGCAGTGTACACATCTGATGGCCGCATTCGGAGCGCCCTTGTAGCGATGTCATTGGATGGAACCATGACGTTCTGCATTTCAATGACGACAACCCCTTCGGATGAATAAATATCCATGAGAGCTGACACTGGAACTTTGTCAACAACGATAGCATCCAATGAATCGAGTGCTTGGTACCACGCACCGCCTTCTTCGCCGACCCAACCATGGGCGTGAAGAATCCCTTGAAGTTCTTCATGCTCTTTGCTTGTTGGATGCCAAGCATAATCGACAACGATGGCAACGGTTTTTCTGCCATCAGGGCCGATAATTGCGGTAGGGGATATCGACTCCGCTCCCGCAAGAACACGTTGTAGCCTATCGTCCATCCCATTCCAATCCAAATCTGGACCGTACGACAACCACCAAAGGTCATCTTCAGATGCAGGCATGCCATTTCGTTCAATCAAACGAGCATTGAATCGACACAGTTCTTCACCGCACAGTAGTGGGGGCAAACCCTCGATGAGAATCGGTTCATCGATGTTTTTTACCACATCATTTGAGGTAGGATGTGCAACAATCGGAGAAAGTGTTGTTGAAAAGACCATGATGAATATCATGAAGATGAGGATGCTCAATCGAGAATTTCGTTGATGCTGCATTTCACCCCTCCTGCCTGTATGTCATGGTTTACCTCTTTGATTCTATCTTTGTTTTGAATGAAAAATTCTGAAAAATCAATCAATTGACTTTGGCCAGTCGAGATGAGATGCATTCTCTGTGCACGTCAATCTTGGGCCATCGCTGTGTTCTGTCATAACAATTTGTTGTTCACAAATTGGGCAAAATGCAAGGGAGGATATTTGCTCCATCCATGCCAACCTCGTTTCAACTTCATCACCTTCTTGTTTTAGTTTTGACAATGGTTCACGCAGATGTTTTGGAATGGATCCATCAACTTCCCATGGGGATTCAAGAGTTGATAGGTCCACCATTTTAGATCGTATGGCCATGTTTTTGCTTTGTATTGAATTGATGAGCGAAGGTCCACCATCTTCAATACCGAGTGGAACTGGTCCACCTTTTGCAATGAGGGGCAAACAAATGTAGGCACCGAGAAAACCACCTAAGTGAGCCATGTGTGCTACATCACTGGTTTGATTGAGTCCCAAGGTGGAGTATGCTCGAAGTATTTCTAAACCAAAATACACCAATGCAATCAAAGTAATTGGCCATTTTCGAATGAGAATAAAGGGGAAGGGTATCTCGTCCTTTGGCCATCCTGCGAGATATGCACCCAGCAGACCAAAAGCAGCACCTGAAGCCCCTAACGCAGGCCTACTCGATTCTAAATTCATCAACATCCATGCTGTTGAACCAAAAAAGAGACCTGCAGTATACACCAATGCATATCTTTTCATGCCTAACCTTTGTTCAAGCGGTATGCCAACCAATGCAAGAATGATTGTATTTCCGAGCACATGCATGACATCGTTACTGTGCAAAAAACCCGAAGTGAAAATGGTGTGCCACCACATTGGTTCAATGGTCCGAGATGGAACCAAGACAAAATCATACCAAAGCCAAGTCGAGAGCAGACCTGATTTGTAAAGAATCGACCAAAGAACCTGAACAATTGAGCCGAGCAAAACACTCAGGGTCAGTGAAAGAGCTAGAGAAGTCTGGTGTCGAATAGCATAGCATAAAGGAGCGAGGATGGCGACGAACCACAACCCTAAGATGGCCCATTCCGCTGCACCAAAAGACATGAAATGGTAGCCCATAGGTGCATCGATGAAGTGGTTACCTATTGGTTTGACGCTGTTTTCATGGTCGGAGAATTGACTTAGAAGGACCTTTTCGCTCGACCATGACTCGCACATTGGCTCAACTCCAAGGAGTCACAGTGCGACGAGGGATGCACCTTGTTTTGAAGGACAAGAATTTCGAAGTACAACAAGAAGACATTCACCTCCTTGTTGGCACGAATGGTTCTGGGAAATCCACTCTTATTGAATCGCTTGCTGGATTGACGACTTTCGAACAAGGTACCTTGCAACATGATGGGCAACTGGTTGCTGACGGTGAAGGTCGTCGAAAAAGAAGCAACCTTCCCGTCGCCATAGCCCTTCAATCAAATGGTGTTATGGGTTCAGAAACCATCGCTGAACATCTTGAATATGCAACCAGCATGTATGGTCGAAATATTGACCAATCACCATTTCTTGAGGCCTTTTCACTTCTCCACAGAAAACATGATTTGGTCGCAACGCTATCGGCTGGTCAGCGTCGAAAGGTTGCAATTCTTGCAGCCATTCTACCCGCTTTTGCTTCAGCATCGCCGACGATGATTCTTCTCGATGAACCCGATGCAGGACTCGATGAAGGTTCAATTCAAACCTTAAACTCGTGGCTTCGTACTTTACAACACAACGGTCATGGCATCGTTTTGAGTTCTCATCAAGGCGTATTTGAGTCGCTCTCAACCCACATTCATTCGCTTGATGACAACACCGTACAACAACATAAAGCATCAGAGCCTCCTGCTCAAACAGAAATGCCTTTTGGAAAAGAATGCAAAAGAACGCGTCCGTCGGGCTTTGGACTACGTCAACAGTTCCGAACGATGCGATGGTTGAGTCATAATGGTCTTGCAGCCATGATGACCCTTGGTGTTCTTATGGCAATTCTTTCAATACCAATTGGAACCAATTCGATTGACCACCTTGGGTTTATTCTTGCTCCGGCTCTTGCCATAGGATTGTGTGGCGATGGGCTTGTTGTCATGTTGAGAGAAGAACGAAGTCTTTCGTGGTGGAAAGCGACATCCTATAGGACGCCACATTCTTCTTGGTTGCCATTTTTACTCGGGGCTGTCGTCACATTTCTATCAAATTCAATCTTAGCAGGCATTGACCAAACAACCACTGAATTGGTGATGGTGGGCTCATTACTTGCAGGCATCATCGCCCATATCATGCGACTGGTGCAACTCCAAGTTGAAAAACTGGCGAGGCCACATGCAGTTTTTATCGGATTGCTCACCCCCGTGCTCATCTTACCATTTGCCCTCCTGCTTGATTTCTTGTCCCAATGACACCATCTTCAAGAAGGGGGGCATGGTCCACAAATCATGCTGACCACCAAAGCCCCACTTTTTTTGGGCTTGGGTTATTTTGGGGTTGCAGCCACCTTAGGACTGGGCTTTTTGTGGGCTCCCCAAGTTTCCATCGATGCATTTGAGTCACCGAGTGCCCAACGTATTTTTTACTGGCATGTACCATCTGCTTGGGCTGCTTTTCTTGCATTTGGTATCCTGTTCGTGGGTTCAGCGCTTTGGATTTTCCGACGGTCAGAACTCGGCTGGAAACTGCATGTTGCAGGGGCAGAAGCAGGACTTGTCACCGGTCTCATGACCGTTTGGTCCGGCTGTATATGGGGTGCTGCAGAATGGGGGGTGCCTTGGGACTGGGCTGACCCACGTTTGAATACATTTGGGCTGCTCACGCTTCTCGCTATCTATCTCGTGCTTGGAAGACAGAGCCAACCGGATAGTGTTGAATCACGTGATACGTTTTCCACTTTTGGGCTCTATGGTTTTGTTCTGGTACCTGTCACTTATGTCGCAACACGATTGTGGACCATTCGACATCCTGGCCCTGTGGTCGCCACAGGAGATGGCAGTTCGCTTGATTCTGATATGGGACTTGTTCTCCTCATTGGTGCGATTTCATTCTCAATTGCCATCATTGGCCAAGTTTTGCTTTCAATACAAACAAGTCAACTTGAACAAAAACTTGCAGTTTTACAATCAAAAATGGATGGATGATCATGGAAAGCATAACCTACCTTGCCATTGCCTACTTAGGCATGATTTTTGCCCTCGGGATTTGGACATATATCGTCGCAACAAGACATAGCCGATTGATGTTACAAATTGAGTCGATTGAAGAAGCACTGGGTCAACAAAATGGGAACAAAGAAGATTCGGAAAATGAATAACAATCCTATATCTTCAAATCAAAGTGGCTTGTCCTCACCTTTGGCGTTCTCTATGTCAAGTGTCCTCGGTGGTGAATTTTGCCTCGTTTGTGGGCAAGAGCCTCCGCTTTTTACCGACCGATTGTGTGAGGATTGTTGTCGAAAGAGAACAAAACTTGCCCTTGTGCCAAAAAATATTCCTTGGGTGCGTTGTGCACGGTGCGGAATTGTTGAACTTGAAGGAAAGTGGACCGACATTTCATTCGACCAATTATGGGATGAATTGCTTCAACGTCATGTCCAAGTTCATCATTTAGCAGAACAAACGAGCATTGCAATGGAAGTTGAGCGAGTAAGTGAACGCCATACCTTGCTTCATATTCAAGTGGAAGGTGTGATTGATTCGTTGCTCTATCAAGAAGAGCATACCATGAGGGCAAGAATGGCGAATGGCGTTTGTATAACCTGTACGAGAAAGGCGGGCAACTACTTTGAGGCTACCGTTCAGCTTCGCAGTTCCGCCCGTCGACTCGATGAGGGGGAATTCAAAGCACTTCGAGAGACCTTTGATGATGTTCTCGACTCTATGCCGAATGATCCGATGTTTTTCATCTCAAAAGAAGGTCCGGTACAGGGTGGTTATGATGTGGTGCTCGGAAGCAAAGGTTTAGCGCGTTCGTGGGGCCGTCACCTCATCTCTGAATTCGGAGGGCACGTCGTTGAAACAAATTCTGTCGTCGGGAAAAAGGATGGTGTCGATGTCACTCGTTTGACCTTACTCTATCGAAAACCAGGTTATGATTTAGGTGATGTGATTTCATTTCGAGATGGGTTGTGGCGACCAACCTCTTGGTCGAAGGATGGTGCGATTATTCAACGGGTCGGTCATCATGAGAAAACTGGAGTCTCATGGCGAGACCTTGAATCGGCAAATGTAGCAGCAAGGCGAAAAGATATCCTCGAAGTAGAATTGCTGACCGAAGACGCATCGGTCGGTGAATTCCTTGACCCAACAAATTGGCAGATGAGTTCGGTTCGATTGCCATACACCTATGCACAACAATCAAGAATTCTCTTGTGTAAAATCGAAGGGGAGTGGATTGCCCTTCCGAGGCTCGGAATTGATGAAAAAATAAAATATGGAAGCCAATGAAACTGGGTGCATACACATGGTTGACCAGCAAGAAACTTCAGTTCCTACACTCGTCGACTTGGCTCATAAGTTTGACACACAGGGAATTATCGGTCATACTCAGTCGTTCGTCGACGATTTACGCAAAGGATTCGCCTTTGTTCAACAATCAAACGATGAATGGTATTCACTACTTGCAGAGCAGAAATGGAATTCTGTTCTTTGTTTGGGCATGGGTGGTTCAGCAAGTAGCGGTGATTTCTTGGCTGCTCTTGCAGACCATGAAGGTACGCTTCCAATTCGAGTCCATCGTGATTACGATGTGCCTTCATGGTGGAATGACCAAACGCTTGTTCTTGCAACAAGCCATAGTGGCACCACAGAAGAAACCGTTTCAGCCACCGAGCAAATTCTCAAGCGTGGTGGGGTGGTCATTGTGATTGCATCTGGAGGAGAGCTTGCTGGGTTATCTGAACTATATTCGACGTGTTTTCTGCTTCCAACCGTTGGCGGACAGCCTCCTCGTACCGCATTTGGCCATATTTTTAGTCGCCAATATGCATGCTTACAACGACTTGGCTTAATGAAGATAAAAAGCCAACAAGAATTGAATGAAATCTTCGACAGGCTTGAAGATGTTTCACAAAATTTTGATTTTACACTCGACCCTGAAGGTGACATTGCACAATTGGCAGCAGCCATGACCTCAAGGCCAATATCGATTCTTGGACCAACTGAATGTAGTCCAGCAGTCCTTCGTTTCAAAAATCAACTCAACGAAAATTCAGCAAGATTTGCAAAAATCGGCCTCATCCCCGAAATGAATCACAACGAAATTGTCGCTTGGGGTGGCGTTGGCGAACATGGCGACCCCGCAAGTGACACTCAGGTCCTGCTCGTGTTGTCTTGGGAAGGCATGCATCCAAGAGTTCTCCAACGGACGGATTGGCTCATTGCCCATAGCCCAACCGAATTTGCTTGGAGAATTCGAGGCGAGGGTCAATCGTTATTCGAATCGCTTCTCTACCATTGCATCATCATGGATTGGCTTTCCATTGCATTATCGCTGCTTCATGGAAAAGACCCGAATACAATAAAACCCATTGTTGCGCTCAAAGAATTTCTCAAATCTGTTCAATAAATCGGACCGAGAATCAACCTCGGGTCTGGGAAATCCAACAGTGCTTGGCTTCTATCTTCGAAAGCGACCACGCCTGGTAAATCGCAAACTTTTGGCTCGATTCGAGAAATTTGAACATGAACATGTGGTGCCCAACCTCCATTCTCATGCTCATCACCAATGTACGCAAGAACCTCCCCTTCGACAAATGATTGACCAGCTGTCCACATGGTCAGTACATCACTCCTCAAGTGTCCGTAAAGAACCCAAAATGTTCGAACCTCGCCAATTTCATCTGAACCTATTCTTGAAGGCAAAGAGAGGGTGTGTTTTGTGATCAGCGTTGGACCATATGAGCCCTCCTCTGCATTGTTATGGAACATGAAAATCTCACCGTCTCCAAAGGCGTAAATTGGCGTACCGACTGGGGCTCCGATATCAATTCCGACATGGTGATTGCGCTTGTTTTCAAACAATGCTGCTTCGTACATGCCAGGTCGAGTCTCATCGTATCGTCCAACCGTGTATTTGAATTGATGTTGCCAAGGTGAAGAGCTTGGTTTCGTGAAATCAAATACCCAATAGGGTTCATCGAGAAATACCGTTGCATGAAACACGAAAACACGCTCAAACATTGATGTGCGTCGGTTCTACTTATGCTTTAACAGAAAGAAAAAGAGGTTTGATGGTCACCCTTGTCGTATGTGGGGAGTCTTTTTTGTTCTCCTTGCAGGATTGATACCGAGTTGTATATACTTGGCGTCGAGGTTTGAATTCAAAACAAAAACACAATTGGTATGCTTAGCCATTGCCCTTTCTGTCTTTCTTCAATTGATGTTGTCGGCGATCTTGGTTGTCATCATGGGATATTTGCCATGGCTCTACCTCTCAATCATCGTTGTTGTAAATCTATACTCGCTCTTGATTTGGAAGTGGTCCCAAATCCAACTTGTGCAATTAAAAAATCACTCAAATCGATGGACTTCTTTGCCACTTTATACGACCATTGGTACCGTTTTGGTCTACAGATTCATCACTTCAATTCCATTCGGCATGGATTGGATTGGATTCGCTGTCATTGCTTCTGAATATGGTCTCGCCAACCAAGGCCTCATTTTTTCAGAATTCAATTGGTGGTACTCTCCAGCACTTCCTGCCCTCGTAGCCCATGTTGAATTTTTTACGTCTCAAGGATACCTCAACACCATATTCGATGTTGGAATCGCAGGCTTCATCGCTTTATTATGCGGTCTTTATGGTGCATTTGAACAACGGGAAGTATCCTTTCAAATGATGGTTTCAATGATTGTTGGCATCGCAATTTTTGCAAAATTCTTTGATTCAGGATACCCCACTGTTTCGAGTCTTATCCCAATTTCATTGGCTATCTTTCTCCATTTCAGAAATCAGGAATCAACAATAAGGCGTTATGTTTTGTTGGTTGGAACCCTACTCATTCATCCCACTGGGTTTCTTTATCTTCTCTTCTTTTATTTTGCCATCTTCTTCCAATCGTTAAGGGATGATCACCCAGACTCTACTCCACGAATGACTTCTCAATTGGTCTTCATCATGGTGCTCTTGTTCCTCGGATTCGAAACCGTCGTTCGAGTGTTCAATGTGTCGACAGACCATTGGATTGAGCATGAATATGGTTGGCAGGGTGGAGTTCCATTCCTCCTCTATAATGGTCTGCTTCTCCTTCCAGCATTGTATTGTTATTTCCAATGTTCGAAGACGAGGGATGTACGCTTGTTTAGCCACTGGTTTTTGTTCCTCCATCTGCTCAGCATCATTCAATACATTGGTCCGATGACTCCTATCCTCCTGTTTGGATTTCTATCTCAAACTCTCTATTCCATGAGTTTGCATGCATTCCATATTCCTTTAGCGGGAATCGTTGCACTGTCGTTTGGAACCAAGAACATCACATTCCAACAGGAGTCATTGAAATGGTTGAAATCCTTCCTTCTTGTTGTCTTGCTCATCCTTCCACTGGTTCTTGTTTTGCAGGTGACTCCTCTCGCACAAAACAAAGCAATCCAATCTTCTGATCTTAAATTGATGGAGAGATATTCCACCCACTATGACTCGCTTTTTACTGAAAATGCTCCTTGGGGATATGTATGGACCAACCATGATAGCGAATTTCTTGGCAAACCAACCGTTGGGCTCGCAAAATTTGATTCAACAACGCATACAATCGCGTTAACAGCCATTCGCTTCAACGATGTTGAAACAATTTCAAAATTGGGTATCGATGCAGTCTTGACTTCACCAATGGGGATGTTACAATGGTATCTTTCAACCTCAGAATATTGGAGCGAGGTTGACAATATCGATGGAAGTCGGCTGTGGGAATTCAATGTCGAAGGAACCGCAATGAAGTGGAACATTGTTCATGTGAGTTCAGAGAATTGCTTTGGATGCAAATCAAGACATGACATTTGGTATGAACAGCATAGTATGGGCGAACGTCTTGGGTTTGGCGCTCAAACTCAATTTATCGAGGAAGGCCAAGTTGCTGAAATTTATGTCCAAAATATCGCTCAACAGCCGCAATCCATGTGTTTGACCTACATAACTCATGGTTCAACGGGAGGGGTTTTCATGTTGGTGAACAATCAATCTCATCGGCTTGATTCATCGGCAGGATTCCATCGAATTTGTATTCCTGAACTGAATGTCCAAAAATTGGCCATTCATTGGCAACATACATCATCTTCGATGTACATCAACCCAACTGGAATATCAGGTCGAGGAGAACATATCGTTGATTCGACTGGAATTTCTCTTGTGGCCATCGAGACAAATTGACAAGGCGAAAGTATCAATGGAGATTCTTGCTTCGAGCATCATATGAAGAGCCTTGTTGTTCTTCTTCCAACCCTGAACGAAGCTGATGGATTACGTTGGGTTCATGAGCGTCTTCCGTTGCAAGAATTGCGACACATGGGTTTTGAAACCACGTGTATTGTTGCAGATGGACACTCGGATGATGGTTCAAGCGAATTGGCTGAAGTCCTTTCCTTCGATGTGTTTGAACAAGTCGGGAAAGGCAAAGGCTTGGCCATTCGTCAAGGATTTGAAAAAGCGTTGACCTACAATCCCGACATCATTGTGATGCTCGATGCTGATGGAACATATGACCCGAATGAGATGGTCGAGTTCATTCCACATCTGTCAAGCCACGATGTCATCATTGGAAATCGGCTATGCGGAAGATTATCTCCACGTGCAATGACGAAACTCAATTTACTCGGAAATCACATTCTGACATGGTTTGCATCAATCCTCTTCAATCGGCGGTGTGAAGACCTTTGCTCGGGATATTGGATGTTTTCATCAAAAGCACTTGAAAAAATGAAACTGAACAGTATCGAATTTGAACTTGAAGCAGAGATGTTTGCAACATGCGTCCATCTCGGTCTTGATGTCGAATATGTTCCCATTCAGTATTTGCCAAGAATTGGTGAGGCTAAACTTGGTTCAACTTCGGATGGTTGGCACATTTTGAAAAAACTGATTATTCGGAGAATATTCCCTCTGCCTTATGATGCCAAGCATAAGAACACGGTTTGAAAAAGAAGGACCAGGTGAAAATTGTATGACAAAGGTGAGTACAGTTCTGTTGGGTTCAACAGGAATGGTCTCTCAATATGTCCAACTTTTGCTCACAGACCATCCTTATTTTTCTCTGGATTTTATCGCTGGCAGCCCGCAAAAAATAGGCACACCAATCCAAGAATTGCCCTGGTGGATCGAGTACCCTCGCCCATCAAATCCAAAGAATAATGTTGTACCCCTTGATGACGAGCAAACCATCATTTCCCTTGCTGAAAGCGGTGTTCAATTAGCAATTTCGACATTACCTTCGCAATTTGCACATGATATCGAACCGCTTTGGACTCGGCACGGTATTTCTGTTTTTTCAAATTCGAGTTCATACCGCTGCAGAGAGGACATCCCGACCATCGTTCCTGAAATCAATCCTGAATTATTCGACCTTCATGCATCCTCAAAGCACTTTTGTGCAACAAATTGCACCGTGTTAAGTTTTATTTTCGCTCTTCAACCTTTACTCCAAGACAAGAAGATTCGTGATTGTACAGTACTTACCCAACAAGCATTATCCGGAGGAGGTCGAAGGCTCATTGAAGACTTTGAAAAGCTGCGACGGATTGCTGAACCAACCATTCCTGGTGAGGCAGAAAAAATAGTTCAAGAATTCAAATATTTATCAAACACAAACATACCCATCAGTGTTTCATGCAGCCGTGTGGAAAGAAAAGATGGGCATATCGCAGAAGTTCAAGTGATATTTGAAGAACCTTGTAGCATGATAGAATTCAAGCAATCCATTGAAGACTTCAATTCCAAGCAACATCTTGGTCTGCCTTCAAGCCCAGAGCAATTGATGAGCATTCGTGAATCCATCGACGTGAATTCAGATTTATGGTCAAATGGAAACTCGAGCGCGCGACCAGACCAGTCGGCGTATCGACGAAGTCATGGAATGTCAGTAACGATTGGTGATGTCGTTCAAGTGAATGAAGAAACGATTCGATTCAAAGGATACTCTCACAACCTCATCCGTGGCGCCGCTGGTGGTGTGCTTTACTTGGCTGAATTCGCTCACATGAAGGGGTATTTTGGTTCATGATTTTTGACCCTCATGGCTAAAGAGGAAAACAATGTCATACACACAGGTGAGACGATGGGCATAACTGCGATGATTCCTGATGCTACCTTGGGACAACTGTTCGATGAGGCTGAACAACGATGGGGGGAAATTTGGGATGTGAACGCCACCCGCATGAGGATTCTTATGTTGTGCCCGAGAAAGGACCGTAAAATGATGGAATTGCATGGAGATCTCGTTGAACATGGACAACCGATTGTTTCAATGTTCCACCGCCCACGTGAGCAAGCACAACTTCTCGAGGAGCAAGGTTTGAATCCACGAGATGCCTCTTTCCAATTCGTTGACCTTGCCACGACTGATTTGGGCCCATGGGTTCAACACCTCATCAAAAACGAGGGATGGAAACGAAGCAGTATTGTCGTTCGCCCACTTCCATTTTCGATTGATTCACCAGCACAACGGGCCTTTGAAGTAGAACAAATCATGTGTTTTACCCATCCCGATATCGCACCCATCAACGAATACTTTCTACCATTTCCAACAAGTTCCTTACCTGGTAAAGCATTCGTAAGTCTTCCACGAAGACAAGCAGCGGAATTTGCACGACAACAAGCCGAAGTGCTTGGAGTTGGGCGACTTGAACGACCTGCACCACAGGTTGTTGAGCAACCAGTTGTTGAAGTTGCCATCGAGCAATCGGTTGTTGAAGAGGTCGTAGAACCTGAAGTTATCGAGTCTCAACCTGAGGAACATGAGGTCGAAGTCGAAGAGGTTGAACATGTTCCTTTACCTCCTTCAGAAACTGCTGTTGAAGTCGAGGATGTGCCTCTGCCCACTCAACATACCGATGACTCAGAACCCACGGCTCCAAAAGAATCGGTTCAGTCCGAGGAACCCGATGTCGAAGAAGTTGCCATCGAAGAAGAGCCTCTAGAGGAAGCGGAACCTCAGTCAGAGATTGAAATTGAATTCAGAGCATTTATTCAAGAAAAAATGGACGCCGGGGCGGAAGTTTCAGAGTTTATGGATGACCCACGCTGGGAGGAGTTGAACGAACGTGCGATTGCCATTCAACTCGATACTTGGTCTATTTTGGTCGACATGACATCAATAGGTTGAAAAGGAATTCAATGAAGCACAAAATGGAGGAAGAGGAATGGCATTTTGTATCAACTGCGGCCAACAACATCCAGATGGAACGCGATTCTGCAGATTTTGCGGCAATCAACAACCTGGTGAAGCCCTTCTCCAACGGCTACGCATGGAAGCCCAACAAATTCAAAACTTAAGATTCCAAATGCAACAACAACAATATCAGCAGCCACCTCGATGGTGAGGGAATGAAAACGAAGCATCTCGCGATGCACCTCTCAAGTCTTGAGCAACATCCCAAACTCAATGTTGCCCTTGAGCAATATCAAACCGAAGGGGCACTTGCTGCAAGGTGGTTAACCGTCATCGAGCAGCAATACCACATCGAAGATGTGATTGTAGCTGATTTGGGTTGTGGAAATGGCATTCTTGGCATTGGATGCTTGCTATTAGGTGCTGAACATGTGACTTTTATCGAATCTGATTTGAATGCCATTGAAATTCTTCAAAAAAATTTGACGGACATTCCAAGTGAAAGGTACACTATCGTTCACCAAAGTATCGATGAAGATACCGTATTACCATCAAACATCCAAATGGTCATCATGAATCCTCCATGGGGTGTTCAAAAATCGATGGCTGATCGAGCGTTTTTCAACACTGCACTATCTTGCATGGCATCTTCAGTACATGTGCTTCATTCATCTGAAGCAAAGCATATCCAAACATTAGCACAAAACATGGGTTGGTCTTGTCAAAAATTGTTCAACGACCAATTTCGGTTACCAGCAACATATCAGCATCATCAGAGTCGACAACAATCCACATCAATTTCTTGCTGGGCATTGACACGATGAATGTGAAATGCACGGTTGTGATTGAATGAAGGGGTTTGAAAAGGAATGACATGTGGGGTTGTTTAGCGGCGTGCGACCTGTCGATGGCCATGTCCAAGGAATGAGAATTATGACGGCGAGCATCGTCACCCCCGGAACGAAGTTGTGCAATGACGGTGAATTTGAGGCCGGTCACGGAGTTATATCCCACGAGGGTGTGCTGAGGGCAAGCATTTTTGGGGAAGTTCAACACCTCGATGGGGTCATTAGTATCCTTGCAAATAAACAACCTCCTGTACCAGAAATTGGCGATAAAGTCCTTTGTGAAATTAGTCGCCTCAATGAAAAAAATGGCGAAGCCACGTTACTTGTCATCGAAGGCAAGCAAGGTTCAATCGATGCAGAGAACTTAATTGCTCAATTCCACGTCACCAATATTACAGATCGTTATCTCCACCAAACACGAGATGCACTCAATATCCGTGATATTTGCCGCGGTGTGGTCATTGAAACCCAACCTGTATTGAGAATTGACTTTCGCTCCTCTTCAGAGCTCGGTGTGCTCAGCACCATTTGCGGTGCATGTGGCGGTGACATGAAGATTGAACTTGATGGCGATTGGAATGTTGCTTGCACTGTCTGCAACACCAAAGATTACCGTGCAGTATCCGACCAATTCGGTGTTGGTTGGGGCACTGGTCGAGAAGACATCGATGAAGTTTCAAGGAAAGGAAAACGCTGGAGTGAAGCCACTGAGAAATTTAGAAACATCGGTCCTTCTGCTCGAGCAACTCGAATTGCAGCCGACATTCGAAATGATGGTCGAGAAATCGAATATTTTTCTTTCGAAGGCGGCTCTTCAGGTGGTGGTGGAGCAAAGCAACAAGCAGACCCAGACTGCCGACTTTTCGTTGGAGGAATTCCGAGAGATATCGATACCAATGGGCTTCGTGAAATTTTTGGTGAATTCGGTGAAATGGATGATTGCATCGTCATGACTGACGAATCTGGCAACAGCCGCGGATTTGGTTTTGTCACGTATGAACACAAAGATATGGCTCAAGCGGCCATTCAAGCCATGAAATCCAAAAAGGTTCAAGGTCGGATTCTTGGTGTGAATTTAGCCGATGACAAAAGTAAGAAAGACAAACCAAAATCGAAACCTGAGGTGAAATTCTATGTCGGGAATTTACCATTTTCAATTACTGAAGAACAAATTCGTGCATTGTTCAAAGATCAAGCCGAAATAACACATGTCAACATTGTGACTGGTCCTGACAACAAACCGAAAGGATTTGCTTTCGTTTCAACAACATCCGAAACCAACGCAGATGAAGTAGTTAGCCAACTCTCGAATACTGAAATCGATGGTCGTAAAATTCGCATCGATGTCGCAGGTCAATCTGGGAAGAAATCAAATAAATCGTCGAGAGAACTTCGAGCCATGCGTGAAGAAGAACAAGACGGAAAGAAAAAAAGACATCGCCCTCGAAAAGAGAAGAAGGATTGAAATTGTAAACTTCTTGAGTTGTTCATGGACTCAGGAGAATCCAAACATTGGCTCGTCATCGACGGCTATGAGGATGAACCTGCAGCATTTGGAGTTCCACCATACATTGGTTTCCATATCCGCTATGTGTGTGGCGTACTCGAACAACATGCCCTCCCATACCGATTCATGACCATTGATGAATGGCGAAGAATTGTATCAAATCGACAAGATGAAGCGGCAAAACTCTTGTCGAGCAGCCAAGGAATTGCACTCATAGCAGGCGCGATTGTTCCCGGAAAATATCTACGGGGCACACCAATATCTCAAAAAGAAGTCAATGAGGTCATCGCCCAAGCGCCTCGTGACATTCCGATGATTTTTGGTGGCTGGGCTATTCGCGGTTGGAGACATCAAGGATGGCAACCACTTCGAAAACATCTGTTCTTGTGTGTTCAAGATACTGATGCCACTCTCAATCATTTTCTCAATACAGGTGAGTTGAAACATCAGCGAAGAACATCTGAACAATGGACAACTTGGGCCCAACTTGGAGCGAAATCAAGAGCTGTACGTGACCATCCAGACCTTGGGAATGAAGATCATCCCGGCCCACTCACCTTTGAAGTCGAGGTGTATCAAGGATGTGTTCGATACAAACATGGTTGCAAATTTTGCATTGAGCCGAAAAAAGGTGTACCGATTTGGCGTGACCCCGAAGATGTCCTTCAAGAAGTGAAGTATGCCCTTGACCAAGGAGTCCAACATGTGCGACTTGGAGGGATGACCGACACCTACACCTACATGGCCGATGGCGTTGTTGAACTTGAATATCCAATTCCTAATCCTGAACCAATTCAACGATTGCTGTATGGCTTAAGAGATGATGAACGGCTCGACATCTTGCACACTGACAATGCGAACCCATCAATTATCGCTGAACATCTTGAACCTGCTGAAGAGATTACCAAAACGCTCGTTGATACGTTATCGGATGGAGCGGTCCTCTCATTTGGACTCGAGTCTGCAGACCCCAAGGTGCATGAACTCAATTGGCTCAATTGCGACCCCACTCAGTTGAAATCTGCAATTCAACTCATCAACAAATATGGCAAAGAACGAGGGAATCGAGGGCTCCCAAAACTCTTACCTGGACTGAATTTCATCGCTGGTCTCAATGGCGAGTCTTCAAAGACATACGAACTCAACATGGACTTGCTCCGAAACCTAAGGCAAGATGACCTTTGGTTGCGTCGAATCAACATTCGACAAGTCGAGGGTGAAGGATTTCAAGATGTCAAGCAAGAGCACTTCCAACGTTTCAAAAACGATTGCAGGGATGAAATCGACACTCCACTTCTCAAAGAATTATTCCCACTTGGTCACGTCTTGCACGAAATTCATTGGGAATCCCACGATGCAAGAACTCGTTTACCTCAACACTTGACTTCACAACATCGAGATGGGTCGATTCATGGGCAAGCGGGTGTAACTTTTGGTAGGCAAATTGGAGCCTATCCGATTCTTGTTGGTGTGGAATACAAAATTCCACTTGAAACCTCTTCATCAGTCATTGTCACAGGTCATGGGGCGAGGTCAATTACTGGGGTTGAAATTGGACTTGATGCGAAGACGGTTACCCATAAACAACTCGAAGCAATACCGGGTATTGGCAAGAAGACTGCGTGGAATCTCATCAGTTCTCGAGCAAAGACATTATCGAAAAATTTAGAATTCGCCCCCGACACTTGGCTTAAGGAGGCCAACATTCAACCTTCCAATGAAATAGAACAAATATTGCTCAAAAATTTTTAAAGTAGATACTCAAATACACACCCCTTAGCATGGTTGTGACCTTGATGATGGTTCTTGCTGCATTATTCGTAACTAAAGCCCGCCGAAAAACCGAGTGAATAAGCACATCAATGTCAACCCTTAGGCGTTGGCATGGGCAGTGTTCAAGACCTTCAGGTCGAATGAACGAAGCGTTTTCAATCTCAACTGAAATCTAAAGGTCAGACAGTCGAAGTTGAAGATTGGTTTGAAGGATGCAATGTAAATTAGTTGGACGATTTTGGGATTGTTCTAAGATGAATTTATAAACTAAAATTGAGTATTTACCTACATGCGAAATATGATTTGGGTTGTCCTTTTCCTTTTTTTGGCCAGTAGCGTTTCACCTTTATTATCCCCAAGTGATAATCCAACCATCAATATGAACGATGTATTACTCTCAAGCGGGAGAAGCAATCACGACTGTGGAAACAATTCAAGCCTTACAACCATCAATGCTCAACCAAATGCACAGTCATTTGAGGTAGGGACACTTTTTACAGGTAAAATATTTACCACTTGCGAGGTCTACAATTCTCAAACAAAAGTGGAATGGTTTGTTCTCAATGTAACATCTCAGTCGTACATGGATGCAGGTAATATCTCGTGGAGTGTAAATTATGTCAACAACACTCACTACCTAAATGGCAATGCAACCTACGGTGTTGGAGAATATCAGTTGAACGCCTACATCTATATCTGGAATTCAAGTTCTTCATCATGGTTGTTGCAAACATCGAATACAACGAACTTTTCTTTCGTCAATTCGAGCAATAATGCATTAAGTGAAGCCGTCGATATTGATCTGAACGGAAAGAACTATTCCATGGGCGATGAGGTAAGTGCTTCGTTTGAAAGTTATAATCTCATTATCAACGAAACCTACAACCTTCAATGGAGGGTTGTCACACCAAATCAAATGATTATCGATAATGGCTCAGTTACATGGATTGCAATCAACAACAACAGTATGGAATGGAAGAATTACACCATTGACGGTGCACCATTAACAAACGGTTCATTCTGTTTCAAAGTAGAATTGTACCACATTGATGCAAACAGTACCTCAACATGGATTGCAGGTGATGATTCTTGCATTTTCATCGGCAATGCCACCGGCGGTGAAGGAAATGAAACCAACAACACTGAATGTGGTAATGAGTTAAATTACACAAGCATTAGTTTATCATTACCAAACTATATGTTTGATGATGACATCTTCTATGTAAATATTCAATCTTTGTGCAATTTGTATTACACCGATGGACACATTGATGTCAATTTGACCCACCCTAATGGTACGACGACAACGCAATCTTACGACTATTTTACAGGAAACACCAGTTCTTATTTCTTTAATTGGAGCGTTCAAAACTTAGTTGAAGGAAACTACACGATTACAGCGACTTTGTATCAAGGGTGGAGTGGGGATTACACAACTGCCACATTAACTGCATGGTATTCAACCACGTTTACTGTCTATTCATCAAATGGCAATTCATCAAATGGCAATTCATCAAATGTGTCTGGCGATATTTTCGTCGATAACTATGGATATCAATACTTCCCAGGCGATGAGATTTCGACGGAAATCAAATCCTATGACCTCAACCTCGGCATCACGTACCAAGTGAACTGGTATGTCTCATCTTTCGAAGCAAATACCACATCAGACAACATGGAAGGAACATACACTTGGACTGCCACAATGGACAGTCATGTTGAACAAGTCAATTTCTATGCACTTACTGCTGGTGAATACTGCCTGAGTGCCGTGTTGTACAATTATGGCACAAATTTTACAAATTATCTCAATAGTGCATACACTTGCTTTTACATCTCATACGAAAACAATCAAACCAATTCTACCGATGATTCAGACGGAGACGGTTGGACCGACCAAGATGAATCTATCTGCGGCACAAATTCAAACGATAGCGCGGACTATCCATCCGACCTTGACGGTGATGGTGAGTGCGATGTCATCGACCAAGACGATGATAACGACGGAATTTATGATTCAAATGACATGTGCCCCTACACTCTAAGCGGAACTGCAGTGGACGGCACAGGTTGTGAAAAATTGACATGTCCAAATGGCCAAATTGAGTGCAATGGAACATGTGTTGATCTCGACAGCGATGTTCTCAACTGTGGTGTTTGTGATAAAAACTGTCCTCAAGGAGCTACATGCGAAAATGGAGTTTGCTCTGAAGGTGAGGTTTCGAACGAAACTGATTCCGAAGATGAAAAGGCAAAGCCAATTCTACCTTCTTTGAGCGTTGTTGGCACGATGTTATCCATTGTTGGTGGAATCCTTGTGATTTCTTCCCGCCGAAAATTCGAGTGAATAAACCCATGAATAACGGGGTCCAGCCCCTTCCTATGGGGGGGGTTGTTGAAACACTCGTTGAACGCACGATGCGTTTTCGAGATGCATGCTCGCAGTTCATCAATAAACTCGAACAACACGAGCAAGTTGCACATGCAACCAATCCGCTCGATTATGCTTGGCCGCTTCACGAACAATACCTCTCAAAGTGGGCAGGTCATGGAGCAAAAACCATTTTGCTCGGAATGAATCCGGGCCCATTTGGCATGGCTCAGTCGGGCGTTCCATTTGGAGCAACGCAGTGTGTTCGGGACTTCTTGAAGATTCAGGATGTGGACCTAAAAACACCAATGAATGCCCATCCAAAGCGCCCTATTGAAGGTCTCCGATTTGAACGACAAGAAATTTCAGGCACCCGAATTTGGAATTTGCTTGAATCGGAATATCACACGCCCGAACGCTGTTTCTCGCATGTCTTTGTTGTGAATCATTGCCCACTTCTATTGCTTGGAGGACGAGGTCAAAACATCACGCCAGACCAACTCCCTCAATCCCTCATGGATGAAGTTTTGAATGTCTGTGATCAGTACCTTAACGATATTGTCAATATTTTGGGTATTCAAAGAATCGTTGGCGTTGGAAAATATGCCGAGCGACGTGCTGCATCTGTGTTCAATTCGAAAAAAGGAGTCGGCCAACGAGATGACGGGATGCCAATCCTTGTGCAAACCGTTTGGCATCCAAGCCCCGCAAGCCCTCTTGCAAACCGAAACAATGGTGAGGACTGGAAAAGAAATGTTCTCGAAACCCTTCATAAAAATTCGGGGTGACATTCAAATGTTGCCGACTACATCAGGTGTTCATGACAGAACTGAAAATGGCATGGAAAAGACAACCAGATGACCGTCAATGGGAAAAACCGGAAGGTGACGACCCACGAACTTTGTACCAAATGTTGGCAACGAGCGTCAGAATGTTTGGCGACGACCCCTGTTTTGGATACATTCCAAGTCCAGGTATGCCAAGAATACATCTCTCCTACAACGAATTTGGCGATTTGGCCACCGCCGTTGGCAAACAGTTGGCAGCCGTTGGTGTTGAAGCCGGCGACAGAGTTGCCATCATCCTCGATAACTCGGTCGAGTGGGCTGCCCTGTCCTACGGAGCCAATGGCATTGGTGCTGCATATACTGCCATGTATACGCACCAACACGGCGAAGAATGGGCTTACATTCTTGGGGATTCGACACCCGCTATCCTTGCGGTTCAAAACACCTCAGTGCTCGACAAACTTGTTGCACACATGCCCAAAGATGCATCAGGTTGGCCAAGGTGTGGTATCATTCTTCTTGGTGATGAAGAAGCAAACGAAATTCCTCCCGATGGCATTTCAGTCTATGCATGGAAAGATTTCGTCAACGCTGGTCGTGGTGCAGAAATGTTCGACATCGCCGATGACCCATTTGCACTCAACACCTTGATTTACACCTCCGGTACCACTGGTCATCCGAAGGGTGTGATGTTGTCAAATTGGAACACACTCTCCAACATTCTTTGTGTTCAATCTGCGTTCAAAATTTACATCGGTGACAAAAACGCAGCCTTCCTACCTTGGGCTCACTCCTTTGGTTCAACATTTGATTTGCATTGGATGATTCGTTGTGGGGTTCACATCAACCTTATCTCAGATTTGACAAAGATCGCAGATGAATGCCAAGAGATTAAACCTGCTGTGTTACTTGCAGTCCCAAGAGTTTGGAACAAGTTCTACGACAGAGTCAACAGTCAGTTTGAAGCCGCAACCGGCCTCAAGAAGAAGTTCATCAACAACGCAAAGAAATCCGCTGCAAAGCGAATTGCTAAGGCTGGTGTCGAATGTGACGCCGTTCCACCAAAGGGATTCGGTGACAAGTTGTGGGACAAACTTGTGTGGAAGAAAGTCCGTGCTCGTTTCGGTGGAAACATCCGATTCTGTATGTCTGGAGCAGCAGCTCTCTCTCCTGATGTTGCTTCCTTTATCCAAATGGTTGGATTCAACTGCTACGAAGGCTACGGGCTCACAGAAACCTCTCCTCTCGTGTCAGCAAATGGATGGATGGGTCCAGGTACAAGTAAACTCAACACCGTTGGTCGAGTCGCAAATGGTGTGAAAGTGACCATTGACACCTCGGCTTGGGACGACCCAGACCGACCGGATGAGGGCGAAATCGTCGTCACTGGACCAAACGTCATGATGGGTTACTGGAACAACGAAGAAGCAACCAAAGAGGTCATCGTTGAACCTGGCACCTTCAGAACTGGCGACCTTGGAAAGTTGACCAAGGACGGTTACCTCTCCATCACGGGCCGTGTGAAGTCTCAGTTTAAGTTGGAGAACGGCAAGTACGTCTCACCCTCATCACTCGAAGAGAACCTCAAGCTTTCACCACTCGTTGAACAGGCTGTGCTCGATGGTCGAAACATGAAGAACACCTTCCTCATCGTTCATCCAAACCTCTCCGCTCTTCGAAGTGCAGCTTCATCGGCAGGTGTATCCGTCGATGCATCGGACGAGGCCATGTGCAAGCAACCTGAAGTACGAAATTGGTTGCTTGGTGAATTGCAAACCAACAACATGAAGGCTCCTGATTGGAAGGGCTATGAAGTTGCAAAAACCATCATTCTTGACCACGAAGAATGGACAACGGACAACGATATGATGACACCATCAATGAAGGTCAAACTACGAAATCTCTTGTCCAAATTTGACGAAGAAATTCAAACCATCGAATGATAACCAGCACTTTGATGGCTTAGTTCCAGGTGAAACCCATGTCTGAAGAACAAGATTTGGAAGATATACGTGCTGAACTTGAGTCAAGAATCATCGATACCTTTCATCAAAAAGATGTGTTGTTTCAAGAAGGCCCAATCTCGAAAACTGGCTTTGCATCAATCACAACATCTGATTGGGGAGTCAATGTGGAACTCATTTTTCCCGACTTGGACGAGCCGCTTGTAGTTTCAGGTAGGTGGGATGTTCTCGGATTTTCGCACAACAGATTGTTTGCTCTTTATGTGAACTGGTCTATTACGGTCAATTAACTGGAAAAGTAAGACTATATAATAGAAATCGATCTTTGGTTCATGGCTGAAAATTGGAAGTACTTGTATCTACATTCTGGTGACGAATTAAGAGTTAGTACTCGCGGCGCCTCAATTGGAAGAAAGAATAGCGTTGATTCAATCTTGCATATTGATGATGATTTACCAGGTCACAAACTTATTCTTGGAGGTTCATATGGTTTAAAAGAAATATACACACTGCCTCATGGCTCCAGAGCAATCCCGGTTGTAACGAAGATTGACAAAAAAAAGATTGTCGAAAATGGAGAAAAGGTTTCTTTTGAGGCAGGAAATTCTCCTGGAGACGAAAAATTGGAAAGTGGGACGATAATTTTTGAGGAAGGAGTTTTTTTGAATTTAGAGAAGTTAACTGAAAAATCAGTTGAAAAAATTCTAAAGAAGGCCGAACAGACCAGTATACGCTTTTACGAATTGGCTAAACCCAATTTACAGGGAAAATGTGCGAAACAAAAGGCGGATGCAATGAAATTTTGGAGAGAAAACAGATTTGGAATTCGTTCTACAACCAGAGACCCTCATGGAGGAAATGGCCTACCTGAAACACTTTATGAAATTTGCAAAACAAATAACCCAAGGCAATTCATGAATGATGACGATATCCGTTATTTTGAGATGATGATTGCAATAGAATTTTTGTCTTCGATTCGTGGCAGGGCAATGAATGAAATAAACGCATCTAAAACAAAAATTCTGACCGAATATTTGGATTATTTCAAAAAATTAGAGTCTCTTGGATTTAATAGTACTTTTGTAATACCACTGGAAACTAAAAATACACTTGATGAATATCTTGAATTGATTTGTGATTTGTGTAGAGGATTAAACATTGAATCCTTAATACCTTTCATCAAAAATTTTAGGACTGGCATATCATTTATGGACTGGATAAATGCTTTGGCTCTTCTAAAGGAATACTTTCCTTCCTTTGAAGGCCTTAGCTGGATGTCGGAGATAGATGGAAACGATGCTAATGCGACAAAACAAATGAAGAAATTTGCTATATCAAATTTAATCATTGATTTATTGTATATTTTTGTTAAGAACTTTGGGATTCATATTCCAAATCATCTCAAAGGTTTAGGAATGAATTTGCGAGAAGCAAATGTGTTTCATCACGGTTACAAAGTCGTATGTGATAGAATCTTAACACAATCTCACCAAGATAGGTTTATTGAAGCACAGTTAGAATTATATGATTTGAATGGTAATCGTCAGCATTGTGACAATTCAATCGGAAATAATCCAAGTGAAACTCATGCAAGTATTATAGCAGATTATTCAGATGTGAAATGGATGGTGCTTCGAATTGGAGGTGGCCGAAGCATGCCACCATTAGAAAAATGGAGATTTATGGAAGGCTTTGGCTCAACTGACCGACTTCCAAACAACCCATGGGAGGCCTATGTCACTTTGCCTTGGTTTATTCAATACGATGGCGCCAGGGTTCCGACTTTTAGTCACAACAAAAATAATATTGGGGTACTAAATGTATGTTCTGACCAACTCGTCCATGTGCACTTTTTACATGCATTAAATCCAAGAGAATGTATTGTGATTATACCAATAAAAACAAGAGAAGGAGATGGATTTAGAATTTATGAGACTCTTGCAAAAAGTTGGACAACGATATGCTTTAGAGCAATGTATAACATCAAAAGTGAAGAATTCAATGAAGTTCACCATAATGAAAATATAAATGCTACTTCCTTTACTCGATGGTGGATAGAGAGACCATCTAAAATTTAAGATTGAATCAAATATCTGAGACCTCATCGTCACCGAGAGGCGGTTGGCCTTTTTTGGCTCGAATATAATCTGTATAATTGCCGTAGTACACGGTAATGAC
>JAYNJV010000003.1:0-93093 GCA_038110525.1 Candidatus Poseidoniales archaeon
CCTCCTAAGAAACCCGGAGACGGGGAGCTTCGGCTCCCCGTTTCCACCCCTTTTTTCTATTTTTACAAACTCTCAGTGAGAACTTCGTTCATTGTTTTTCGAAACGTGTACAAATGAAGTGGGGGGGCGTCTAAGTTTACTGTCACCGTAGCACCACGGTTGAAATGGACTTCATCCCAACCATCAGGTACAACATAACCCCGATGCATGTCCGAGGTAATGGTTGTGTCATCTTTTGTCCAATCAAGCCACGCCCATGGTGTAGCGTTCCTTTCTTGGTGAGATATATCTCTTGCAACGACAAAATAATGCGTTCGTTCTTCACCTATTTGATACCGATTGGCAATATTTTGGAAATCCTCTTGATGCAGCACATGTCGAAACCACGCACCTTGCCCATACCATGTTGAAAACAATAGTCCGCTGCTATGTTGCTCTTTGTTGTTTGAACCACGCCGAAGATGATATCGACTTGGGGCATATTGATGTGTATTTGCAATGAGTAAGTCGTTCATTGCCGGGTCGGTCGTAAATTTATTTCCAGATGTACTTTCGATAATTGCTTGCAAACGTGGAAGAACATTTTCGATTGCCTTGCCTTCGAAGACTGCGATAATATCCTGTTCAAATAAATCTATAGAAGAGCCCATATAAAATCCAAAACTACCTTCAGGGTCGCTTGAACGGGGATGGGAATTGACCCCCATGACAGGTGTTTTCGAATCGACATTATGAGAAATTGAAGTGAGTGTGCCATCTCCACCAAGAACAATCACCAAATCTCGACCAATGAAATCAGATCTCCGAACAAGTTCTCTTGCTTTGTATTCGACGGTAAATTCATAATTTTGTTGACATTGCTTGAGTATTCTTTGCATATCTTCTAAACTCGAATCATGGACCGATTCAAAATTTTTCTTGTAGACTGCAAGGATATTCATGTTCCGCCCTATTCAAACCAAACCTTTCTTCTTCAAGAACACATTCTTTTGAACCAATGTTCAAAACCTTCGTTGACTTAGGACTTACATGCAAGCCGGTCCAAACGATGACGAATTATCCACTTTCCAAATGATTGAAGATGCTGGAAAAGGTGGTATCAGAGATAGTGTGATTTCAGGTGATGTCCATCATCACCACTATCCAAATCAAGCACCACCGCAACCTCAGACGGTGATCATTGGTAACTCTGGATTTAATCAAACCTCATTTTCACCATATGGACCCGGCGCCATACCTATCCAAGGTAAGTCAAGTCTTGCCTCAATCATTGGTGTCTGCGTATTTATCGCAGGCGTCATCTCTCTATTGGCATCTGGATATTCATTGGTCGCATACAGTTTACCAGAGTTAGCCTTGTTAAAATTAACAACGATTCTTACCATCCCGTTATCTCTTTCACTTATTTTTGGTGGATTTGAAATGACCAAGTACAAGCGAAGAGGTGTCCAACTTGCCCTCTTGACCGTCGTACTGTTCGGGGTCTTAGGCGTTGTTGAAGCTCAATTTACTGACGAAATTATTGAATCACAATGTGAAGCTGGAGAGCTGACGAGGGAAGAGTGTGATAATTTATCCGAAATCAGTGGAAGTGGTATTGTATCGACATTATCGACCGTATTTACCATCATTTGTTACGGATTTTGTGGACTTTTAGTGAGCATTCCAATGCTCATGGTCAACGGCGGTTTAGATGACTCTTCCCTTTTCAAAGTATGACACATTCTTCATAAAATGAGTTGTAGTCTTTCGTTGCATGGGAAAATTAACCACCGGTACTTTCGCAACTTATGTTGAAGAATTAACCATACGAACATCTGAGCGTTACCAAATACAATGCATCACACAAGAAGTTGAGAGAATCGTACGAGAGAGCGGCATTGATGATGGTCTCGTCCTTGTGAATCCAATGCACATTACTGCATCTTGCTATGTGAATGATTTAGAATATGGCCTGCATCATGATATCATGCAATGGCTCGAAAAAATAGCTCCATTCCATGGTATTGACGGGAAAGAAGGAGAAGAGTATCAACATCATCGAACTGGTGAAGACAATGGTGATGCCCACCTTAAACGACAACTTTTGGGACAACAAGTGACCATGCCTGTACAACATGGACGTCTCCATCTTGGGACGTGGGAACAAATACACTACGCTGAATTCGATGGGCAACGAAACAAGAGAATTCTCATCAAAGTTGTTGGAGTGATAACATCATGACTGATTCTCCTTTTTCTGACCCTCCAAAATTATCTGGCATGGCTGAAATGATGGGCATTCACCTCCTCACTTGGGAGCCTGGCAACGTGGAATTTGGTGTAGAGGTCAATGAATCACACCTCAATAAGGGTGGTGTTGCTCATGGCGGACTGATAATGACCATGCTCGATTCCGCCTTAGGCGGCAGCCTCGTATCGCAACTTCCTAAACAAGAATGGTGTGCTACAACTCAACTCGTCACCAATTTCATCTCTCCACTCAATGTTGGTGATAAGGCCATAGCACGAGGGAAAGTTGTCCGGCGCGGGAAAAATGTAGCACACCTTGCAGGTGAAATCCGTGTAGATACAAGATTGATTGCTACCGCAAGTGGTACTTGGGTCATTTGGGATTCACAGCCACAGAGTCTTCCTGGCCGTTCCTCCCAATTGTAAAACACAAAACGGGCCATCGTTGAGATTATGAATCGCACCTTTGTGCATAGTTCATGGTCGAGGATGTCGTCATAGTTGGAGGGGCCCGAACGCCATTCTGTGAATGGGCAGGTGGAAAAACTGGTACTGGAAAAGCAGGGGGAGCATTATCAAGCGTTTCAGCCCAACAACTTGGAGCCATTGCGATTCGCGGGGCATTAGAAAAATCGAACACCTCACCAGAACAAGTTGATCATGTTGTCATGGGATATGCACTGCAAACCTGTGCACAATCGATCTATGGTGCACGTCACGCTGGACTTCAAGCAGGGATCCCACAAGAAGTTCCAATGCTTACGCTCTCTCGAATTTGCGGCTCAGGAATTCAATCCATCATCTCGGGTGCTCAAATGATTCAACTTGGTGAAGCAAACACCGTTGTCTCTGGAGGCATGGAAAATTTGTCTCAAGCCCCCCACGTTCTTCGTGGTGCTCGACAAGGCTGGAAACTCGGCAGGTCGCCCCCCGTTGAAGACTACATGATGACCAATTTACAGGACATGACTTGTGGATTGTTTATGGCTCAAACTTCAGACGAACTCTGTCGAAGAAAAAACATTGACCGCGAGAGCATTGATGAGTTTGCTGCACTTTCTCATCAACGTACTGCGAACTCAATCGACCAAAATGTGTTCGAGCAGGAAATCGTTTCAGTGACCATCTCCTCACGCCGCGGAGATACCGTTATCACGCACAAAGACGAAGACCACGTGGTTCGAAATACAACAAAGGAGAGTCTTGCGTCACTCCCGACTGCTTTTGGAAAAGAGTCATTTGTTACTGCTGGTAATGCTTCAGGTGTCGTTGATGGTGCCGCTGCTGTTGTCATCAAATCATCTTCCCAAGCAACACGAGACGGAGATACGCCTTTAGCACGGATTGTGAGTTGGGGAATTGTTGGTTTAGAGCCTGCAATCATGGCCTACGGCCCCGTGCCAGCATCCCGCAAAGCGCTCGAACGAGCAAACATGAATATTGAAGACATTGACCGATGGGAAATCAATGAGGCATTTGCTGGACAAGCTGTTGCTTGCATCCGTGATCTAGGTTTAGATGTCGACAAAGTCAATGTCAATGGTGGAGCAGTCGGATTAGGTCATCCTCTCGCAGCAACCGGAACACGACTCGTCCTTACTTTAGCCCACGAATTGAAGCGATCAAACAGTCGCTTCGGCATTGCAACAGCGTGCATTGGTGGCGGACAAGGAATCGCGATTATTCTTGAATCGATGTGATTTGAGGAAAGGTTTGCGGGCATGTGTTTCTTCCCATGAGTGTGTAAAAAGGGCAGAAACCGAGAACAGATGTGATAAGCCCCCACAAACCAACACCGAGTAAAATAAGTTCCCAGGTCGAAGAGGCGAAATAATCGAATGCAAGAAGCGATGAACCTCCAAGAAGCCTCAACACTCGGTCTTTTCCACCAACATTCATGGTGAATCTTTGTACAAATCATGGTTTAACTCTTTGTTTCGCTTGATTCCACACGTTGAATAATTTATACAAACGTTCATGAAATTTTGAGAATGCATCATGGGAAAGTATCAATAATGAATTTTGTTTACCAAACATCATGGACACGAATATGATTATTGCAATTGTTGCTGGACTCGTCGTTTTGATGTTTTTAGGATGGTTTATCAGTGCATGGAATCGATTAACAAACCTTGAGGAGAACGCAGTCAAGTCATGGGCCGATATTGACGTCATTCTCAATCAACGCTACGACATGATTCCAAATCTGGTCAATATCGTCAAAGGTTATGCTGAGCATGAGGCAAGTATCTTCGAAGAATTTGCAAAAGCCCGACAAGCGGCCGCAGGCGCTCTTCAACAAGGTGATGTCCGTGGAGTTGCTGCAGCAGAAGGTGTTCTTTCGGGCATGTTGCCTCGAATCAACATGCTATCTGAGCAATACCCAGACCTCAAAGCAAATCAAAACTTCATGCAACTTCAAAACCAACTCGTATCCATCGAGAACCAACTTGCTGACCGAAGAGAATTCTACAATGCATCTTCAACAAGTTTCAACAAGGCCATTCGAATGATTCCTACAAACATTGTAGCAAGCGTCAAAGGATGCGAGCGAAAGGAATTGTGGGAAGTTGCTGCACACGTTCGAGAAAATGTGCAAATTCAGTTCTGAATCAACACGTGACAAAACATGCCATTTGTTGACATCGGCCCGAGAATACGAATTCTCGGTACAGCCCACATTTCACAACAGTCTGTTGAAGATGTACGATTTCATATCGCCGAATTCGACCCTGAAATTGTTGCCGTCGAATTGTGTCAATCCAGGCATGACGCTTTGATGGAAGAACGTCGTTTCGATAAAGAAGGGTTGTTGAAAGTTCTCAAAGAGGGAAAAGCCCCATTGGTGTTGCTTCAATCTATGTTGAGTGCAGAACAACGAAAACTCGGATTAGATGAAAATATGCAGCCGGGTGCAGAATTGCTCGCTGCTGTTCACGAAGCAAACAAGTCGAATAAAGAGGTGGCTTTGGTTGACAGAGATATTCAAATCACCCTTCGAAGGGCTTGGAAAAGAATGACTTTTTTTCAAAAAATGAAGGTACTCATGGGCCTGTTATCCGAATCTGATGATGATGAAGATGAAGTTGACATTGATGAGCTGTTGCAGAATTCAGATGTGCTATCATCTTTAATGGAGGAACTCAAAACATTCTCCCCAGGTGCAGGTGAAGTCTTGATTGATGAGCGGGACCAATTTTTAGCAGGAAAAATTCTCCAATTGCCTGAAGATAAAAAAATTCTTGCTGTCGTTGGAGCAGGTCATATGCAAGGCATCCAAGAACATATCAAGAAGGGTCCAGTAGGCTCAGATCACTTAAACGCCATCAACCAACCACCAAAGGCACGATTTTTCTCTAAAATTTTCCCTTGGTTAATTCCTCTCGCCCTCGTGTTCTTTGTCGCATGGGGCATGAGTAACCAAAGCATCAATTGGATTGAATTGTTTACGATTTGGACAATTTCCAATGCAGTATTTGCTGCATTGGCTTGCATGATTGCGAGAGGGCATCCGTATGCCATTTTAACCGCAGCCCTCGCTTCACCGATCACTTCACTCAATCCAGCCCTTGCCGCTGGTTGGTTCGCTGGATATGTGCAACTCAAAGTAAAAGAACCGACGGCAAAAGATTTGCAAGACTTTCTCAAATTGGAGGAAATATCTCAATTTTGGAAAAATCCTGCTGGTAAAGTTCTCCTTGTCACCGCCTTAACGAATTTGGGCTCAATGATTGGTGCATGGGTTGCAACTGCTGGTTATTTGAGCGGTTGGCGATTTCCATTGTAAAGTGAAGAAAGAACTTTGAGAAATTCAACATGTTCTTTCACATCGTGCACTCGAAGAATGTCGATGCCTTCCATCATAGCAAAAGCTGCTGAACCGAGCGTACCTGCTAAGCGATCGGATGGTTTTGAATTCCCCGTCAATTCACCGATCATGGATTTTCGAGAAACACCCCAGAGCAAAGAGCATTTCAGTGTTTTTTTGGTAGATGCACCAGCCTGAAGCAACTCGATGTTGTGATGGAGTAATTTTCCAAATCCAATCCCTGGGTCAACGGTAATAAGATTCAAGGGAAAACCTCCTTCGACCAATCGTGAAATTTTTTGTTTTAGAAAAGCATTCACCTCAGAAACAACATCAGAATATTCAACATCCGACTGCATGGATTTGGGTTCACCCCGCATGTGCATAACACAAACAGGACACTGCATCGAAAGGACGAGTTCAAACATAGACTCATTTTGTAGTCCTGTCACATCATTTACCATATCAGCACCAGCGAGAAGCGCCGCTTTTGCTGTTTCCGGATTTCGAGTATCAATTGAAATTAGACCGAGTGGATGATGTTCCCTCAACCCCGCAATCACTGGAATGACACGCTGAATTTCTTCTTCCACCGGAACAATGTCAGCTCCTGGCCGGGTTGATTCACCTCCAATATCTATCCATGTCGCACCATCCTTCCACATTTGAAGGCCGATTGAAATGGCTTGCTCGACCCGTTGCTCTCTACTATTTTCATAAAATGAATCTGGTGTCACATTCAGAATTCCCATGATTTTCGGAAAGTTATCGATATTCTTGATGGCGTCAGCATAGAATTTCTGGCGATTTTCCTTGCCCTCTATATTCGCCATAATTACGCTACATCAAAGGCAGGTTTCATAAATTGTGATTGCAAACGTTGTCTCATGTCGGAGATAGAGGATTTTCTAGAACCCTCTCAAACCGCCTATTCGGCTTCCGAATCAATTGAGCCACAAGGACACAGCGACGAAGAATTTGATTTGGCGATTCGAATTCTCAAACAGTTTCAACCCAAAGACCAAAACCAACTGTTCGAACTTGCATCAAAGTATGGAAAAGCAGGAGGAATGGCCCTCACGGCGACAATCGTATTTTGGTGGCTGCTTATCTCTCGTTGGGACGAAGATATGACTGTAGGCACTTCTCTTTTCTTTGGACTCAATTTTTCTCAAGTAGCACTTGCAGTATTGGCGTTGTGTATGTTATCGACGATTTCCTCAGATGTAAGCCGAGTTCGTGGCACTTTTGTGTTATCTCCCTTTTCAGGAGGCATGTTGATTCTTAGTGCCCTCTATATTGCAGAACCAATCATCGCCTCACTTGTTTTTGATCAATATGATACGAGTTTAGGCCTTTGGAGAACAGTGAGATTGGGTATTCTTTGGGCAGGAGCTTGGATTAGTGCGAGTATGCTCGCTCTGTCGCTCAAGTTAGCGTGGGTGAAAAGATTCTGTGAAAATTGGGGCTATGAAATGAATAGCCTCACTTCCGTCGATTCTTCCACCGAGTCAAAAGAATGATGTTTGGTGATCAGATTGGAAGAAACTCCAATTCATGTGGTACGATTGGGATATCGTCTTGGGCGTGACCCGAGAATAACAACCCATTTGGGTCTCGTCTCAAGAGCGTGGGGGGCACAATACTTCCATGTCTTTGGCGATGAAGATTCCAAGTTATTTTCAACCATCCAACAGGTCAATCAACGGTTCGGTGGTTTGATGGAGTGCCATCATCAAAAGGGATTAATGCGTTGGATGAAAAATTTCCAAGACCCAAACCAAACAAATGGTGTCATTGTTCACTTGACGATGTATGGTCAAAACTACAAAGAAGTCGTTTCTGAGATAGAATCGAATCGACCAATAGCAATTATTGTAGGAGGTGCAAAAGTACCTGGAGAAGTGTTCAAAATTTCTGATTTTAACGCCTCAGTTGGAACGCAACCTCATTCTGAAGTGGCCGCACTTGCCCTCTTTCTTGACCAGTTGAATACTTCGAGAAATTCGGTTCCAATGTTTGTAAATCCTGAGTTGATTATCGAACCTTCCGCCGATGGAAAAATTGTACATTCAATGAAGGATTTTGAAGAAGAGTAAATAGAAAGTTACTTGCGATATTGCAGGTGAGTTTAGCACAAAAGGGATGGTTTTTATTTGCAATAAAAAACATCAATATCACACCCAATAATTATGACCTACCGTTTCTGAAAGAAGTTGATGTCAGAGGCCTCTAATGCTGAACTAAGCATGAGCAAGGCGCACTTTACCTCTGACAGACTTGAGAACTTACCACTCCCGGATGCAACCGATGGGCTCAAATCATCTGAGAACTTACCTGAAACAGCGACTGGCAAAGGCGTCATCCTCACTGCTGATGGCCAAAGGTACGAAGGCGACCTTTTTGGAGCAAAAGGTTGGGCTGAAGGAGAATTAGTGTTCACTACTGGGATGATGGGTTATCAAGAATCGCTGACCGACCCCTCATTTGCTGGACAAATCCTCACATTTACATATCCACTCATTGGAAATTATGGAGTCCATGAGGGCAAGTCCGAATCATCAAAAATTTGGCCAAGAGGTGTCATTGTTCGCCACGCCACACCAATCCCCGACCATAGAGACAGCATTGCCAACATTGATGAATTTCTAAGATTCCATAGCGTTCCCGGTATAGAAGGGGTTGATACCCGTTCCATTACACGCCATGTGAGAGAACTTGGTACCGTCCTTTGCATCTTTGGACCTCTCGAAGATGAACAACAAATGAAGGCAAGGCTCGCAGATTTAACATCACCCGACCTTGAAGATTTAGTTGATGAGGTTTCGATCAACGAACCGATTCATCTAGGACAATATTACATGAATCAAACCTACGATGACCGCCCTCGTCTAGGCGTCATTGACTGCGGCATCAAATACAACATTTTGCGACACTTATGTGCCTATTTTGATGTTGTTTGGTGTCCTCCGGATGTTGATTATGACCATTTACGTTCGAACTACAACATTCAAGCATTGTTTTGTTCAAATGGCCCCGGAGACCCTGCACATCCAGGAAAAGCGACACAGGCTCGAAAGACTCTTGCAAGAGCGGTCTTTGATAACCTCCCCGTCATGGGCATTTGTTTAGGTCACCAATTGATGGGACTTGCCTCGGGATTACAAACCTACAAAATGAGGTATGGACACCGCGGTGCCAATCAACCCGTCGTTGATTTGGTCAGTGGAACCGTTGCAATTACAAGTCAAAACCACGGCTTTGCTGTAGCACATCCTCATGATGGAATGCTCGCTGCACATCCAACAGGAGCAACCTCGCCAAAGGTTGAGAATTTACATGGCTCCGAAATCAAAGTTCGATATGTGAACGCAAACGATGGAACGGTGGAAGGCCTTGATGTCATCAACAAACCATGCTTCACTGTTCAATTTCACCCTGAGGCATGCCCTGGGCCACACGATGCTTCTCCATTGTTTGAACGGTTTAGGACAATGGTCGATACACATTATAGAGGTGAAGTGTAATGCCACGGCGAGACGATTTAACCACCATTTGTGTTTTGGGAAGCGGCCCAATCAAAATTGGTCAAGCGGCTGAATTTGATTTCTCGGGTTCTCAAGCCGTCCGTGCACTACGAGAAGATGGATATCGAGTCATTCTTGTGAACTCAAATCCAGCAACGATTCAAAACGACCCAGAAATGGCAGATGTGGTCTATATCGAACCATTGCTGCCAGCAACCGTTCGTAGAATTCTCGAAATCGAAAAGCCATGTGCGTTGCTGGCAGGCATGGGTGGGCAAACCGCTCTGAATATCGCAAGTGAATTAGCACATGATGGAACATTGGAACGGCTAGGTGTCGAACTGATTGGTTCTGACCTCGATGCCATAGACAAAGCAGAAGACAGAGAGTTGTTCAATCAAGTTTGTGATTCAATTCAACTTCCTATCAGCCAAGCCATTGCGTGCAATTCTATTGAAGAGGTCATCGCTGCTGCAAACACCATTGGCTCCTGGCCGATCCTCATACGCCCTGCATTTACATTAGGAGGGTTAGGCGGGGGAACGGCTTGGGATATGGGACAATTGGTCGAAATATCTCAATTAGGACTACGAAATTCAAGGATCTCTCAAGTGCTTATTGAAGAATCAATTCTCGGCTGGCAAGAACTTGAGTACGAAGTAATGAGAGACGCAGCAGATAACGCCATCATCGTTTGTACTATGGAAAACATAGACCCGATGGGTGTTCACACTGGTGAATCGACCGTGGTAGCCCCATTGCAATCATTTAGCGATGCTGACCACCAAATTCTGCGAAATCAAGCACTTGCGTTGATTCGTGCCCTAAACATCAAAGGCGGATGCAACGTTCAATTTGCTTTCAATCAATCAACTGGTGAAATTCGAGTCATCGAAGTCAATCCTCGTGTTTCGAGGTCCTCAGCACTTGCATCAAAAGCAACAGGTTACCCAATTGCGAGAATGGCTGCGAAAATTGCTGTGGGTTACACTCTGGATGAATTGCCCAATCCAATCACAGGAGAAGGAACGACTGCTGCCTTTGAACCAACGCTTGATTATTGTGTAGTGAAAATACCTCGCTGGCCATTCGATAAATTCCGGACCGCTGACAGGACACTCGGTACTTCAATGAAATCGACCGGCGAAGTCATGGCAATTGGTCGAAATTTCGAAGAGGCTTTTCTCAAGGCATGGGCTTCATTGGAACAAGGTTGTCCGCATCCAAGGCCACTCACCAGAGCAGATGAATCTGAAGGGGAAGGTATGAGTGAACGCTCACTTGAACAACTACCAGATAAAACCCTTGAAGAATGGTGTAGAATTGCTACTGATCGAAGAATGGGTGCACTTCTTGAGGCTTTTCGAAGAGGGTGGAGCATAGAACGAGTGTTTGAAATTACGAGTATCACTCGATGGTTCTTGCACCGATTTGAAAAGATTGCACGTCTTGAAAAAGAGATTGTTGAATCGCGAATATCTCCTTCTGAAATTTCCATAGATTCGATGATTCGATGGAAATCCCACGGATTTACTGATGCCCATATCGCTGATGCACTTTGTGGGTTTCCTTCAGAAGGATACAAATCATTGCCTGTCGGTATGGACGAACGATCTGTGATGCTTCGAAGACACGAATTAGGCGTACACCCGAGATACAGAATGGTCGACTCGTGTGCTGCAGAATTCGCTGCAAAAACCCCATATTATTATTCCACATACGAAACCCATACGCAATTAGGAATTGACCTATTGCCTGACCTTGAGACAAGAACAAAAGAACGCATCGTCACAATTGGCAGTGGACCAATTCGTATTGGGCAGGGTATTGAATTCGACTATGGATGTGTCCACGCAGTCAAAGCCATTCGGGAGAGTGGGAAAGATGCGATTATCATCAACAACAACCCCGAAACGGTATCAACAGATTTTGATACATCCGATCGGCTATATTTTGATCCACTCACACTTGAGTTTGTCAGTGAAATTCTTCTACGAGAAATGGCTCATGGGATTTTACTCCAATTTGGAGGTCAAACTGCAATCAACCTCGCTGAACCAATCGAACGTCGATTACCCGATTTACGTGTCCACGGTTTAGCCATGAGCATCATTGGAACGACATGTGATGCTATTGACGAAGCGAGTGATAGACAACGATTCGAAGCGTTTGCAAAGCGTTCAGGACTCAAGATGCCAAAGGGTGCAACTGGTTCAACTTCGGATGACATTCGAAACGCGGTTGAAGAAATCGGGTTTCCCGTGCTCATACGTCCATCATATGTTCTTGGTGGTCGAGGCATGGAGATTCTTTCCAACCAAACACAACTGGAAAATTACTTGAAAGAAGCATACATTGCTCCAGATAAACCCCTGCTCATCGATGAATATTTGGGTCATGCGACTGAATTGGATGTTGATGCAGCATCCGATGGCGACCAAGTGCTTGTTGGTGCAATCATGGAACATCTCGAAGAAGCTGGCATTCATTCAGGTGACTCAACCTGCTTCATTCCTGCACAAAACATTTCGCAAAATCTCCTCAGTCAAGTTGAGGAGCAGACCAAAATCATCGGCTTGGGCTTAGGCATTAAGGGATGTTACAACATCCAATTTGCAATACAAAACGATACATTGTATGTTCTCGAAGTCAATCCGAGGTCATCAAGAACTGTTCCTTTCGTTGCAAAAGCCTCCGGTCTTCCCTTAGCAAAAATCGCTGCGATGATTACTATTGGTCTTCCTTTGTCGAGTCAAAATATCCCGAGAAGAACCAGCGGCCAAGTATGTGTAAAAGCCCCTGTGTTTCCTTTCATTAAACTCAGGGGACTTGACCCTGCCCCAGGACCCGAAATGAAATCGACAGGAGAGGTCTATGGGTCGGACCAACGTGCAGACTTTGCATATCTCAAAGCTCGTCTCGCTACCGAAGTTCCAGTCGCTACTTCGGGTGGAGTTTATCTGACTGTTCGAGATGAAGACAAAAAAGAACTTATTCCGATAGCCCAAGAATTACAAAGACTTGGTTTTACTCTTTACGCAACACCAGGAACAGGTGATGTTCTGCGAGATGGAGGTGTTTCAGTGACAACCGTGTATCGAATCGCTGAAGGAAAGCATCCCGATGCCTTAGATTTAATGCGACAAGGAAAGGTCTCGTTCATTATCAATGTCCCGACCATATCAGGCGGTGCAGTTCGTGATGGAAATATGATGAGGCGACTCGCTGTCGAACTCAACATTCCTTTCGTAACGACAATACGTGGAGCAACAATGGAAGTGGCTGCGATGCGAGCTCATCAAAAAGATACGCTCGAGCCAAGACAGTTAACTGTTCACTACTGATCAGCACTCATCAAAAGCTTCAATCAAGTATTTTGTAACTGGGCTTGTGTGGGCTAATTCTGGTATCGCATCTTTTCCTTGTTCTGCATAGGTCAAAATGACATCCTTCACTCGAACATTTCCTTCAGCTGAACGTGCTAAGATCGTGTTTGGTTTGAGGTTTTTTCCAGTGCCATGAGGGTCATACACTGTATCAAGCGCTTCATTTAGGAACCACTCAGCTTTTCCACCAGGCTCTCCTTCGTAGGTTCTTTTTGGCTTCTTTGCACCAAAGAGGCCCCCTGCCTTCTTTTTTGGCTCTTCTTTCTTTGTTTCAGGAATTGCCTCTTCTTTTTTAGGCTCTGACTTCGATTCAACTTGCTTTGACTCCTGTTTTTCTTTGGTTGAGTCCTTCTCAGATGATTCCTTCTTTTCTTCAGTTTTTGATGCAGATGAAGTTTGATTGGATTCAAGTTTTTCGATCGTATCTTTGAGTGCTCGTATTTCATCGATATACTTGGACGCTGCATGCATCAAAGCTGCAGACATACTGGATTCAAGTTGAAGGGCCAATAATTCGTTGTTCAGGCCTTGCCATTTCTTCCATTGAAACATGGTGTTTTCAATAATATCCGAACCACATTTTGGACAGAAACTCTTCTTTGGCGGTTTCATAATGGGAATATCTTTCATCACATCCATCATTTGATTCGACGCCTTTTTTTGAGAAATGTCCAAGAGAGTATGGAGAGTTTTGAGGCCAATATCCATCGATTCATTGATTAAATCTTGATGGGCATCAAACTTTCCTGAGGTCACAGTATTGCTAAAAGGTTCTTTTTCGAATGCCGCAAGAATGACTTCCTTCGGAGTGTTTGATTTACCCCACGAAATTGACGAAAGAGAGGTTGGTACTTCCATCGCTTCCGCAACGGCGAATGCATCGTCGAGCGAACCACCATCATCAGCTGCTGCTGCAATACCGAGTTCAATTGGATTTGCTCCCTCTTCGACTTTGGCAATCATGTTAAATTTGTCTGCCATTGAAAGGTCATCCCTCATACGTATGGCTTCTTTGAGTTGATTGAGGTCATGCCCTGTTGAGGTGATGGGGCCTTGACGATTCAAATCGTGTCCGCAGGTCAAACAATAGGTGGCAGTCACTTCGACTTTCGATTCACAAGTCGGACAGTAGACTCCCGCCATGGCCATCAATAACCTCAACGGTTTTTGAATCATTTCCGAAAAAAAATTCATTTACGCCTTAAGATTAAACAATTCAAACATGTGGAATTATTCAATGGCTAACTTGAGGAGTTGGATCGCTGAATCACGATGCCACGCTTCCAAAATAGGTGCTAATCGAGGACCCTTTTCAGCACCAAGGAAGAGCAAATAGGACGCCCGATAGACCTCCTTCATCTTGAGATTCATAGTCTCAGCAATCAATCCAAAAACCGAATGGATATCAGTCGATGTCCAAGGAATGGCTGCAAAGTGTTCATGCATGAGTCTTAGGATGTTGATGTCCACTTCATTTGAATGTTCAAAAAAATATTCAGTTGGTTTTGATTGCAAACGTATTTGCATTTCTTCTGGGAAATGCTCAGACGATATCCAATATCTCATTCTACCTAATCGGTCACGAAGTTTAGAAGACACATCTGAAATCATTCCAGTTTGGAGCAGTGAATCAAAAACATCCTCGTCAGAATCGCGAATTTGGGCCAACATTGCGAGATGACGAAAACTGACAGATTCAGATTTCGCTTTCTCGCCTTGAAACACAACGGCATACCTCATGGATGCCTCTGCATCTTCAACCTGCACTTTTTGCCTACGGCTCAAATCTGTCTGTAGTAATTCATCTTCAAAGTTTCTTGAAGCAAGCCTTTCATATTCATCAGCTAATGTTACAAGGCCCATACCAGTATCAAATTCAATGGCTTTACTCGGTTTTGTCTTCGCGACAAGAAGTCTCAAAATTTCAGGTGGTACGAGCCTCAACGCCTCCATCGGACCAATGGTGTTTCCAACCGAGGAGGACATCGCCCCCATGCCTTTCAGACTAATCCACTCATAGGTCAAAGGATTGGGAGCACTATGACCAAAAAACTCAACGATTTCTTTTCCAGTATCGTATGAACCACCGGCTGTTCCATGGTCCTTACCAAATGGTTCCATTGTAATTTCATTAAAACACCACCTGGCAGGCCAATCGATTCGCCATGGTAATTTTCCTTCTCCCTTGGAAATATCTGAAGTCCCACATGTTCCATCATCTTCTTCAAATGTTACAATGGGGTGCTGATAATCGATAATTTTGACATTACCTAAAGTACCATTTGAGGAAAGTGGCGTCCATGGAAACCAATCCTCTGGTAATTCTCTTCCTGAGACTCGCTCTATAATTTCTCTGACAATTTCTTTATTTTCACATACTTTTTGTGCATATGGTTCAAATTTTCCAGTGCGGTACATCTCCAAATTATCGACGATTCTTGGTTGAACACCAATCTCTTGCAAGGCAGATAAAAACGGTTCAAGAAAATGCTGAGCATAGGTCGCACCCGTCGTCTCAAAAAGTTTGACATCTGGTTTCCCATTCTCGTCCGGAGGGGGAATGTTTCCAATTTGGTGCCCAATATAATGTTCGTAATCTTGATGGAGAAATGGGTAGACTTTTCGAAGTGGGTCGGCTGAATCCACGATGAATATGAATTCAACATCGAGTCCAATATGTTGGCATGCCCTCGAAATAATTTCTCCGGTTAAGATTTCACGAATGTGGCCGATATGAAATTCTCCACTCGGTGTGATCCCCGCTGCAATGATGTGTTTTGAGCCCCTCTCTGCTAATTGAGATGCTGCTACATCTGCCCAATGCATAAATCCACCTAAACCGATACAGCACGAATAAGACCACGAAGTGGAACATCATCAATTTCGTTTCTTGTGGTTTTGTTCACAAGAACCACGGCAAGTAAAACCTCGCCGCCTTTTTCACGTATGGATTCTATCGTTCTTGACATCGTTACACCTGAAGAGAGCACATCGTCGATGATCACAACTGACTTGCCTGAAACTTGACCATACTTATTGGACAATGACCCATGACCATCTCCAGAATCTGTCGTTCTATAGACCGTCATTTCGACACTTAGATTTCTTGCTACTTCATATGCAAATGCAATTCCGTTAATTGAAATCCCAACAATCGTATCAATGTTTGATCCAAGTTCTTCAATCACGATATCTGCCATAATATCGCCGATAGCGGAAATGCGTTCAGGCCGAACACCAATGGTTCGCCAACCAATTCGGACATCATTAGGTCGCTCCACTTCACTGGCATCGGTAAGCAACCAAGCAATGGTGTCTTGGGACAACGACATTTCATCTGCAATTTGTTGAGGATTTAGGCCCTCTTTTCTCAAATTCAAAGCCAGTGTTTTGAGTTCTTCAATGCTGAGTACCATCGTTATCAAGGAGAGGGGGAAGCAGATGATACTTCAACACTTCCCACCTTTTCCTATTGCAAGAATTGAAGAAGTGGAACTTTGACGATGGCACATGGGCGATTTCGACTACGAGGCGTTACTCGATAAAGCACGAGAAAATATCCCTGAAGAAATTTCAAATCGTGCACGGTGGCAATTACCGGCCCCTCAAATCCTCATCGAGGGTGCGAACACCATCTTTCGAAATTTCAACGATGTTGTTTCAATGATGGAACGTGATGAAAACCATGTGTATCAATACTTGCTCAATGATTTGGGTACTTCTGGTTCAAGAGATGGGCCGCGTGCACGTTTCAAAGGACGAATTCCACCCAAGAGAATCAAATCAGCACTGGTCAATTATGTCAATACCTACATCAAATGCAACCAATGTTCTGCACCAGATACACACTTTGTAAAAGAGGATAGAACAACGCTGTTGAAATGTCAAGCGTGCGGAGCAACGAGACCTGTTAAATTGTGATACTGAGCCGATTTATCCGTCCAACTTCATAAGCAAATGACCAGCTATTTTTCCACCCCTTACATGTTCGATGATCGATGGCAAATCTGCCTCACCCTGTAACGTATACCAGACTCCTTCCGGATAGACGACACAGGAGATACCATGTTCGCAATAATCCAGACACCCTGATTTTTGAATTCGTACTTTTTCGATTCCTGCTTCTCTTGATAATGCTTTGAGTTGAGATAAGAGTTGGAGACTTCCTCTCCCTGAACAATGAGGTCGCTGTGCCCCCTCTGGACGTTCATGACCACACACAAATACGTGCTTCAGATAACCAGGTTCATCATTCGTATCCTTGGTCAATCCCATCACCTCAATCAATATTTGAGATTGCGTTTGCGAGAACGATATCTCGTTGCGTAATTTTTTGTTCATCATGAGAGAAGAGCATGAGATGCACATAGCCCCAACCAAATGAAATGTCTGGATGGTGATTTTGGATTTCGGCCAATATGGAAATTTCATCAACAAACCGTTTTGCCATTTCAAAATTTGTAAATTTAAACTCGGCTACAAGTTTTTCATTTTCGATCCGCCAAGGCTTGGGTAGGTCCAAAAACTCAGCCCCAAAGGTGTGAGTCAGTATCCCCAGCACTTTCTTTCTCGACCCGCTCGTGAAGCTTTGACCTTCTCTTCATATCTTCCCTCTCAAAGGAAAGTAGTTCTTGATCATCGATGTACGCAGGTCGCGTATGAGCGATAAGTGTAATTTTTACAATGACATCTCGGGAAATAAATTGACGTGTTCCATCATCGACGAGGACTTCAAGGCTACCTTTTCCTGTTGAGAGCAATACGCCTCGGATCATGATATCTGCACCATCGGTAAAAGCACGTGCATCAAGAAGAATCTCGACGATGTCGTCTTTGCGAAGTCCATTTCGCCGTTCCAATAAATCACCATGCAACGTTGCTTGAACTTCGGATAGGTTTGGTGAACCCATACTTTCCCATATTGGCAATGCCCAATCAGGCAATTGGAAACTCGGATTTTTCTTGGCCATGACAATTACACAAAGCGACCGTTTTTCAACCTCTCTATTGGAAAGGTACGAGGCTTGATTGACCCCATCAGTTCATGAACACGGAGGATTTCGTATCGGTTGGGGCAGGCAAATGAAGGTGTCATGGAAGTCATTGCCAACGGTCCTGCTCGAGGATGAAATCCTCGACAAAGCGTTCTCACGAGCAAAAAAAGCAGCTGACAGAGTGGAAGACCAAGACAGGACTTTTCGTGTACGAAAACAACTTACAAGAATGGTACAAACCTCTGCAGATGTTATTTCAACTCAACTTCTGGATACGGTCAATTCATGGCCATCGTTGGACCAATCTGCACAATTTGACCTTGCATTAATCGATGCATGTGTTGGGTGTGATGAATATCGACATCATTTGTCGAATCTACAATGGGCTGCAAATCAAGTCATGAAAGTGAGTTCTCAGAATGCGAAAAAAATTACCCGGACTGCCAGAACTGAACTCATGCACGAAGCAAGAAAAGAGGCATATGGCAGAATTTCATCGATTGTGGGTCAAGTAAGTAAATCACTACTTTGGTTAAATGAGGCAAGAGAGACGCTCAAAAAACTTCCAACCGTTGACCAAAGTTTACCGGTCATTGTTGTTTGTGGGGCCCCAAATGTCGGAAAATCCGCATTTATCTCCGCATTATCGACTGGAAATATGGAAGTGAATCATTACCCGTTTACCACCAAACAAATCCATGTCGGACACTTCACACATCGAAGATTACCGTACCAAATGGTCGATACACCTGGCTTGCTCGATCGCCCAATGGTAGAAAGAAATGCCATTGAGATGCAAGCCATTGCTGCACTGGAGAACATCGGTTCACTCGTCTTGTTCTTAATTGACAAAAGTGAACAGTGTGGAACTCCACTCCAAGAACAAATGCATTTGCTTGAAGATGTTCGTTCCTTGCTCGGTGATACACCAACTATTGTTGTGACTTCAAAAGCAGACCTTATTCAACCAAGACCTTCAAATTGGGATGAGGTCAAAGATACCGAGAATGATTGGAGAAACGCGGGCTCAAGAGGAACGCCTAAGTTACCTCTCCTTTTCGACTCGGAACAAATAGTGACCATGTCAGCGATTGAAAATGTAGGTCTCGACTCAATGAGATTGGAGATTATTCGACTTGTTAATCAAGAATGGGCAACAGACCCATTACAACTTCCTGATGGATGGCATCGTGAATAAGTTACATTGATTCCAATGGTGTAATGCCTAATCCAACCAAGCCTTTTCTCAAAGCATCTTTAGCAAATTCTGAGATGGCATAGTATGTCGTATTGATTTCATTGCCATCAAGCACATGACAATCACGATAAAATGCATGATATGATGTTGCAAGCTGTAACAAATAATTGGCAAATATATGGGGTCTATTTTCCGAAACTGATGTATCGAGTTGGTCTGAAAAGACCATGAGGGCTCTCAACAATTGTTCACAACCTTCTGGAAGATTGATGAAATCATCAATATCAAATGAAGATGAATTTTTTGATGATTCAACCTTCTCTTTGATTGAACATGCCCGAGTATGGGCGTACATCACGAATGGTGCTGAACCTGCCTCAAATGCAAGTGCATCTTCCCATTTGAATGTGAATCCTTTCTCTGGACTTACCTTGATGATATTAAATCGGACTGCAGAAGTGCCAACCGCCTCTGCAATCGTTGAAATTTCTTTACTCGAATAGTCGGGCCTCAATTCTTGAACAACCTGTGCAGCATGTCCATGAGCCTCTTCGAGTAAATCGTCCATGAAGACAACATTGCCTTTTCGTGTCGACATCTTACCCTCAGGTAATTTAATGAAAGAATAAAAAACAATTTCTGGAGCTTTCGAATTGAGTTCTTTAAGGGTCAATCCAACTTGTTTTGCCTGTAATTTATGGTCTTCTCCAAGCACATTGACCAAGTTCTCAGATTGCGTCCATTTCCAAAGATGATAGGCGATGTCCCTTGTTGCATACAAAGAAGAACCATCACCACGACAATAGAAAAATTCAGTTTTTCCAGCTAATCCACGCGGCTCTAAATCCAGAAAGAGTGCCCCATTTTCTGCCTCTCCATGTAATTCTGATTTTTTCAATGTATCAATCAATGTTGCCACATCTCCATTGATGACAAATGTTGATTCTTTTGTAAATCGGTCAAATTGGATTCCAAGACGTTGAAGTGTTTCAAGCATGCCATCGAGGACAGGTTGATATGCGTTTTCAAATTGACGGAGTACCTCTGAATTTCCATGCTCACTGGCGTGGACAAGGGTTGCAATTTCTTCTTCAATCGAATCTTTTCGCTCTGATGATTGACGAAGAGATTGGGCTGCTTGATACCAACGAACGGATTGATGATCGGTTTTCCCTTCCCACTGACCAGAATCTTCTTCTTTATCGGCCAATATCGAATCAACTTCTTCTTTTGTCAGATGTTCAAGCGCCCAAGCTAGGACAGCGACCTGCTTACCCATATCATCAACATAATATTCAGCGGTGACTTCATTGCCTGCGAGACGATGCAAACGTACGAGTGTATCACCGAGAATTGCATTTCGTGCTCGCCCAACATGGAAAGGCCCATTCGGGTTTGCAGAGGTATGTTCAATCAAAATATGCTTTTTCTCGAGCATCGAATCGGTGCATGAATGCAATTGCTCAAACATCCAAACATTTGAAGCACGGAAGTTTACGTATCCATTCACAGCAATGCATTGTTGAATTGATGCTACCGAGGGAAACTCGGACGCAATTAAGTTTGCAATCTCAAGTGGATTTTTCCCTACAATCTTCGCAAGAGGAAAACAAGGGAGTGTCAAGTCACCTTGACTGGATTCCCTTGATGTTTGAATGAGGGGATGCCATTGATTCTCATCAATCCCCAAGTTTTCAAAAATAGGACGAAGTTCATTGATGATGATGGGTTTTAATCGATTCATATCAAGCCCTCACATCAATGAATACCGAAGCAATGCAGCCATACCACCAAATCCTTGAAGCAATTGAGCCCCTTCCTCCGTATCATTTGATATGAATGAAATAGAACTATTGCTTTTTGCTGACAAGTTCGTAAATTCATCAATTAAGGATTCGGATTGGAGTTCTTCAATATCAGAATGATTACAGGATGAACAATTCGGTAATTCTTCAGTTCGACCGAGCGTCACAGTCCAATGATGAGAACAATTGTTACATTTGAGTTCAATACGACTTTTTCGTAGGCCTTCTGAAATCAGTAATCGGTCAACTGCACCTTGTTCAAGGGCACTGCGGACCATCATTTCACCATATGTTGCTTTTGGATGAGCCCGAGCCAATTCAGCGAGAAATTGGTTCATAAGCTGTCGTTCAGCGTCGAGTTCAATTTCTCCCATCAATGCACCAGCATTGTCGACTAATTCACGAATACCCGACTCATTTGAATATCCAACGTCGAAAGTTGTTTTTGCGATCTTCTTTGTGATTTCGTGATGGAAGTAATCATTTTTGACAACAAAATCCTTTGTTGCACCAGGTCCTCCAATAATCACTGCTTGGATATTTTCCAAATGTGGCAACCAATACTCGGATGCATGTTCTGTAGCACGTTTGAAAAAATTGTGTGCCGCTTCTTCGATCAATCGTTCAAATCGCTGTGCTGATTGACCTCCTTGCCTGTGCTTTCCCATAATATTTGATGTCAGATGTTCTTGAACATGTATTCGTTTTCCGGTAGCAACTCCGTACGCAGCTTCTGAACGGTCGATGACGAAAAGAGCATAGGACTTTTTATCGATAAGCATCTCCTCAAGTTGGGTTAATTCAAATGTCGAATCGCATCGATACCGAAATGACATGAGTTCCTGTGGCGGGTCTTCAACAACGATGTTCACCATTCTTGTTTTGTTGTTTCCTACAATGATAGAACCCACGAAAATAGCAATCCCATGGTCCCCAGGGGTTTTATAACGGGACAGGGTTGAAATCGCTGATTCAATTGCCCCTTGTACATTTTTTCGAGTACCTTTTGATTTAATATTTGCAGCCTGACCGTGTTCATTTTGAAGCATTGTTCTCGCATCGTGAATTTGTCTGTCTGGCGGAATAATGAGGGTGACCAACTCTGTGCCAAAACCTCTCATTTCACGGAGGTCTTCGAGGGCGAGTTTGAGTTTTAGTCGACGTGCGGATAACGACGCATCCTCCGACATGGTAGCCCCTAAAATCAACGGCTAAGCCTAATCTCTTGAACCCTCCCCCACGAAATGAGACATCGGCAGCGTATATCGGAACGGAAATGATGAAAGAGTGACCCACTTATGCAAAGAACATGGGTGAAATCCAAGTCATAGCCTTGGGTGGAAGTCTTCTCCGTCCTGATTCGGACCACGATAAAAACGATTGGATGAACAATATTCTCTCAATCTTGACGCGAGGCGTTCAAACTGGAATGAAATTTGTTTTGGTTATAGGTGGCGGGGCGCCGGCCAGAGAACATATCGCGATGGCTCAAAGTTTCGTATCTTCTTCACATCGACTTGACACCATCGGGATTGCCGCAACAAGGCTCAATGCGACATTGTTACAACAAATTTTTTTATCGCATGGACTACATGTTTATTCCTCAATTCCCATCGTAATTTCTGAACTCAATCGTGCCGTGGAGGATTGCGATATCGTTGTTATGGGTGGCACACAGCCAGGTCAAACAACAGATACCGTGGCAGTCGAGGCAGCATGTTTCATTCAAGCCCAGCATTGCCTCATCGCGACCAATGTCTCTCATGTATTTACCAAGGACCCGAGACATCATGCTGATGCTCAACCAATTTCATCTCTTCGACTTCATGAGTTGCTTGAATTGAGTGGAGGGTCACTTGAACCTGGTGCATCCACTGTTGTTGATCCTGTTGCCATTAGAAGAGCGATTGAAGGTCAAATGAAATTGCTTGTTGTCGATGGTAGGGACACGATGCGAATTCAAGCAGCGATTACTGGTCTTGAATTTGAAGGGACAGTTGTTCAACCTTAAGGTGATGAAATGGTCGATGCTCAAAAAGTGAAAAATATGGTGAAAAATACCGGTAAAAATATCATGAATTCGACCCAAAAGGTGGCTCCACACAAACATTGCCGAATTTGTCACGAGGCCATTTCGATCCAAGCCGAGCCACGCGTTTGTAAAAAACAAGAATGCATCGACAAAAACATCAAAGACGAAAAAAATCAGAAATCTGTTCGACTTTGGATGTTTGTTTTCTTTGGTTTGTTCGTATTAGGCTTTGTTGGACCAATGATTTTCAGAATCGTCGGTTAACTCAACACCACCGCCCGAAGAACCTGCTGCGTCGGCTTCACTGGCTCTTTCATGCAATGTCTTCATTGCTTCAGAAAGACTTGATACTTGATTCGAATAGTGTACAGGAGGCCAGCCACAATGGACTTCATCCTCAGATTTCTCCTCAATCCATGCTTGGCATGCAACTTGTTGACACTGGCCCTTTGAGGATTCAAAATCAATCCAAAATGTACTTCTTCGACAGGCTGGACATTCTCTGCAGTTCATTGTAGTCCGAACTTCAAAGGCTTCTTGGCCAACAACATCAACAACCCATTTGACTATACTGGCGGAATGATATTTTTCAGACAATTCATGTTGTAAATGCGATTTGAGAACTTCCCATGCAACATCTTCCGATGAAAAGCATCCTAACGCCGTGGTTTCATCAGACATTGAAAGAAGACTTGGAACAAAGACCTCTTCAAACGTCCCGCTCATAGTCGAAGGATTGTCTTTCTCCTCTTAAGTTTGGTTTTGGTTTTGCCACAAGACTTCGATGTATGGAAGGCCACCGGGGTGTGGCAAGGGGGCATTCGGCTTCTCGATTCGAATCCAAATTTCTGCAATATGAGATTCGTCCTTCAGGTGCTCAATCATTGCATTTGCAAGCAGTTCCAACAAACGGATTGGTTCAGAATGAAGAAACACTTCATCCACAATTGATTGAAGTCGGCCATAATCGATGGTGTGCCCTAAATCAATCACGTTCAGCCCATCAACCAGGGTCACTTTTACTGAAACAATAAAAGGTTGCGTATTGTGATGTTCTTCGTCGAAATAGCCGTGAATCGCATGAACTTCATAGGCATCCAAACCAACTGAAGTTCGCACCGCAATCACCTACTGGTCTTCTCGATCATGAACCCAAATTAAGTGATATCCAAATTTTGTTTTGATGGGTTCAGAGGTTTCTTTGAGAGGTGTTTCCCATACAGCTGCATCGAATTCAGGAACCATTTGGCCTTGACGAAACCAACCTAAATCTCCACCTTTTTGACTGGAGGGACACGAACTTTTCTTACGTGCAATTTTTTGAAAATCTTTGAGTTTGCCAATCTTTTGTTTGAGTTGAATTGCCTCAGATTTGGATTCAACAAGAATATGAGAGGCCCACGCACTAGGTTTTACCATTCAATTTGCCTCCTTCATCTTCACATTTCAGGATTGTAAGCAAGGTATCGCATGTATGTGCCGTAAATAGTAACGGAAACACCAAGCGATTCTTCGTTGAAGCGATCGAGCGTGTCAAGGTAGGTATGGTATTCCCAACTACCACTTCCGTAACACACGACAGCTCGGCCACGATATGATTCACCTAAATCATACACGAATGGACCATGGTCAGAATTGTAAGGCATACCATTCGGTTCACCTTTTTGCCCTTCAAGCAATAAAGTAAGGATGTCGTATTTATTCGCAACTTCTGAACGTTCGTCTTTGTACAATTTCATTATTCGAACGATGTGGTCATAATCATCTTCATTGTTGGTAAAGAGGGTGAGACTATTTCCTCTATTTGCAAAATCACCGTCAACATGGTTCATATCCAAATTGATGTACAATCGTAAATCTTGTTTTAATTCAGATTTGAATTTGTCAACATACGCTCGGCTTCCATACAATCCTTCTTCTTCCCCCCCCCAAGTGCAAAACCGAATCGTTCTATCCGGTTGACCTGTTTTGTTGACTATTGAACTGATTTGTCGTGCCATTTCAAGCACGCTTGCACTACCTGAAGTGTCGTCAATTGCACCTTGACCATGATAGACTGTGTCGTGATGCCCACCTGCGATGATGACTTCACTCGTCTTACCATCGATTTCACCACATGGAACATACACCGTCCTTTGTTGGTCATTTGTCACATCGACGATCAACTCAACAGCAGCGTTCTGTGAACCGTTGAATACCAGACTTTCAAAAAGTTCACCGGAATCTTTGGACATAGCAATAAAAGGAATATCGGTAGGCACTGACCCGCCATTGGCTTCAGTGATTGAATCTATAGATGAGCCCTTGAAGATAGGCACGCAATCGTTTCCTTCGATTTTCCCGCAATTGTAGTCTTTATTCACACGGATTAACCCTGCAAGATCATTTTCAACTGCTTTGACGTACATTGCAGTATTTCCCGAAATAGATCCTCCACTTCGAATGTAACCCAAAGTCCCAGTTGCTTGCTGCCAAAGTCCTTCATCACTTCCATTTCCCAAATCTGTGACCTGCACATCTTGATTGAAGGTATATTCGGATTGTCCAGAAAAACCTTGAATCACATAATCGATTCTATGTTGAAAGGATGTGACATCAGAAGCAAATGAAAGAGCACCATCACAAGGGCTTAGCCCTAATCCTCCCCGGACACAAACACGGAAGCTTGGTTCTGAATTGACATGGTGCATTGGTACGTCAAACGGATGAAGCGTGCCTTTCATACCCATGGCCTCAAATTCAGACAAAATGTATTCGGAAACATTCCTCTCTTCTGAGGTGCCACTCATTCTTCCTTCCCAATCTGGATGCCCAAACGAGACAAGATTTTCTGCAAATTGACGTGCGGAATCTTGGTCAAAATCAATCAATTCATAATCATAATTTTCTCCGAAGCCAAGCCACGCAGGTCTCACGATAAGGACTGTGCTCACGAGCATGATCGCAATACCGAAAGCAATCACGCCTCCAAGAGATATTGGTCCGACAGCAGGCTCTCGTAAACGTTGCATAATAACTGAAACTTTTGAATCATCGGTAATCTCATCGTCGTTTAATTTTGATAATGCTACATCGGATTGATGCAACCGTTCAATCAATTCCGATTTGTTTCCGGAGACAGGTAGTCCCCTTTGTTTTGCCTCTTCTCGGAGCTCCTGAACTGTAAATGCCACATAGCCTCCACTCATTCAAGCCGCCTCAACACACTCCACGGTATCCTTATTGATGAACTACATGGTTTAGTGGATGTTTTGGTATTCGACCAAGTTAGGTGAATTATACATCGATTTCGTCACCAGTCCAACGTTCAGAAAGTTCAATATCGAGCTCAAGATGGTCCAAAATTCGAGCAATGATGAAATCAATCAAATCGTCGATTGTTTTCGGATGATGATAAAACCCGGGTGATGCAGGGATAATGATGGTGTCCCATGAAGATAATTTTGTTAAATTTTCAAGGTGCACGGTTGCATAGGGTGCTTCCCTTGGTACAATAATCAATTTTCTACGTTCCTTCATAGCAACAATTGCAGACCGAGTGATGAGATTATCGCTAATGCCAGCGGCAAGTTTTCCAATGGTGGTTCCAGAACAAGGACAAACCACAACCGCATCAATTTTTGCAGAGCCTGATGCGGACTTTGCTGCAACATTTTCTGCATCCTCCAAAAATGCACCTGTTCGAGATGCAATTTCTTCAGGAGTGGTGTTGCATTCATGTTGCAATGTCAATCTTCCAGAATCGGAAACAACAAGACGGACTGCATGGTTATGAGATGTCAACACTTCAACAAGGCGAATGCCGTAGATTGCTCCTGAGGCTCCGGAGATGCAGACAACATAGTCTCCCATACATGATGGTGAGTGTGTTCCCTTTTATTGTGTTGTTCTTGTCTGCACTACTGTAATTCGAGCCATGCAAGGAAAATGACAATCGGAAGACTGTACAACACGACTTTCTCAATCGTGTTGGATTTCTCTACCTGTGACAAGACTGTTGGTGGTAAAACTTCGATTGAAGATGTGGTTCTTTTTACTCTACTCATTGGAATTTCTTTTTCGATATAACCCAAAACATGGCTTCTCAAATCAGGGTTCCGACTCGTTTTCGTCCCTCGTCCAACAATAAATCGAACAGGAACCTTGCTCGTCAGTTGCAATGAGGTTTTGACTACCCCTCGGATATTTGATAAATTATTCAGATCGATTCTCAATGTCCTGCCATCGGAATGAACATGGCTCATCACTCTCCAGTTTCCTTGCCCTTCATTGTATTCTTCAAGAATTTCTCTCGCTTTTTGTATTGGATTTTCATATTCGACATCAGGAACTTGACGAAATCCTAAGATTGGACCAAGTACCAATGCGAAAAGGATTGGGAAAAAACAGAACAATTGGAGATGACGAAGTAAATCATCCGGTCGCGTGAGTGCAGATACGACGGCAACCGAAAATCCGACATACAACCCTAACACAACTCCAGCTTGAATGCCTGTTGAAAATCCAACACGTCGTAATGGCGGGTCTTCCACGAGAACCCGACTACTTCAACACCTTTAGATTTCATGCTAAAACCAAAATACTTCGGCGTATAACAATGAACATGGTGGAAAGAAACGGCCTCGAACATCGAGGGCGTGAACAAAAATTTGCCTTTTGGTCATCCATTGTGATCGGGTTCTTTTTCATTTCATTTTTTATTGCCCCCTTTACTATTGAGAAAGGTGCAACAGGACATCTATCAGGAAATGCCAATTTGTTTGATTATGTGTCGGAAGAGGAGGACTCTTGGGGGAGTGGAGGGAACAAAAAAGTTGGACCTCATGAACATGACGACGGCGAAATCGTTGAACATTCTTCATTTGCTTGGTCCGAGTTAAACATTTTTGCTGCATTTATCTACGGATTTGGTGACTTAAACTGTCACCAAAAACATGAACGAAGTTGGATGCTCAATGAGAACCAATTGCCGGTTTGTACAAGAGATATCGGCATTTTCTTTGGTTTATTTTTAGGGAGCGTTGCGTTTTATTTCCGTGGTGTCAATCGATGGACTGTACGCGATACCTGCTTGTCATTGTATTCAGACCGTTGGCTCAATTCTATTTATGTAAGAAACCAGCGAACTCTTGCATGGTTACTCAGTGGAGTCATTCTTTGCTTACCATTAATTTTCGATGGATTCTATCAACTCCTCACCAGTTACGAATCGAACAACACTGTCAGAATAATGACAGGAATTCCATTTGGCTTCGGACTTGGCATTTTATTCTTGGGAATGTACGCTGCACGTTCTCAGTTTTTCTCAAATGCTACAGCTGTTAGATTACCGGGAGGAGTTTCATTCACCTTGGTCAAAACTGAAGAATCAGAGTGAAGGCGGCTCCATCGACCACCAGACATTCATCTCTTCCACATTTTTCGGTACTGGGCAGCCTGTGTGACCACTTGTCAAAATTTCAAGCCTCATGGAAATCTGTTGTATCATTTTCTGTTGAGATGGAGTTAAATCCGATGTGGAGGTTCCAAAAATCGATTCAAATGCCACACTCCAATCCGATTCAGGGTTTGCCCTTCTCCACCCAGAAAACAATTGCCTTGCAGGCCACAATGCAAGTGTCAGTCTTGAATAGCCCACAGTGTCATCTCTCAATTTGAAAACTTGGGCATCCACGAAGGGAACATGGGATTGTTGTTTGTGAATCCAATTCTCTTCCACAAGCCACTTCACAAGTCTTTGCGTATGGCGTTTAGTCACCATTCTTGATGGTCCAAAAGATGTGTATAATCGAGGTATCTCGCACGAACCCCCCATGAGAGATAATGTTCCTAAGACCGACCAACATGAATGAGCAAATGGTGTAGCAGGAACATCATTCTCCTTCGCAGACTCGGAGTTCCAACGGCTCTCTGCGTGGTCAAACCACCATGATGGGGATTGGCCACTTAACCAATCGGTATGAATTTCGGTTTTTTCCATAGGTGCACCTGGCAACCTTCTTTGAAGTTGAACACTTTCAACCAGTTTTGATAAGAGAACCCTATCAACCTCATCGGATGAAACATTGAGGGGTTCGGACCGCTTGTTGAAAAATCGCCTCAATTCTTCTCTAAGATTCGATTTAAGTTCATCCAAACCACCTTCATTTAAAATCGGTCCCACAATTTGACACTTATCAAAAGGAGCAGGGACGCGTATTTCGCCTGATAGTAATTCATGAAATCCTTGACGTATTTTCTTTTGAATTTCAGTTGTTTCAAAATACTCTTGCTTACCACTGGTCATCCTGAGTGTTCCTGTTTGAATTCTTTTCATCGCTTTTTCTGGGTCGCAATCAATCCAAAACACGATGTCTGGAATCATTGCCGCAGCGTTCATTTTCACAACTTGGTCAATTCCGAGTTCACCAACAACCCCTTGATAGATAAGTGATGAATGTACATTTCGATCGGAGACGACCACTGAACCTTGCTCAAGATGTGGAAGAATAAAGGTGTGGGAATGGTCTAATCGGTCCGCAGCAAAAAGGCCTGCTTCCTCAAGGGGTGTTTTTTTCCCGTGTTTTACAGCAGACAAAGCAAGTTTCCCCAATTCACTCTGTCTTCGTGGTTCATGGGTTGAAATGACATCTGGAAATGGGTACTCCGAAAGGAGTTCAGCCAAAATTCGAGCCGCTTCACCTTTTCCAGAACCGTCGCCCCCCTCAACGGAAATGAGGTACACATCTACACCCCGAGCTGGTCTTCAAATTCTTCGCGAATGAATGTGATGAGAATCATACCAAGCAAAATGAGAAGGGGGCCGAAAATGATGAGTCCACGACTAAACAAACCGATTCCTGCCAGATAGTGTGTACGTCTGTAATGTCGTGCCCTGCGAACTTCCACAGCCCCTTGGATGCCCACAAATCCGCAAACAATGGTAACAATTCCGATAATACTCGACAACCCGACGGCTAAATCAAGACTCCAGCCACCCGTACTCGAACGAAAATCTTCTTTTCGAACACCATCTCCTTCGGTCATTGTTGCTGGCAAAGAATTTCCACCATCAGGAATGAATGTCCGTTCTATTGTCTCGAAACCATCTTTGGAAAAAACGAGAATGTGGACATTTGTTGTGACATTCTCAAATCGGTAATAACCATCGGAATTTGAGGTTGTAGTTTGTTGAATGATGTTATCTTCATTTTTTAGTTCAATGAGAACGGCATCAAGGCCTCCTCCATCATCATCAAATAAAACAACTCCAGTCACATCTACGCTATCAGTTTCAGAGAAGAACGAAGATGCAAGCAAATCACCTGGATTGCCTTGAAAAATAAGAATGCCACTGATAACACCCAGAATGCTGCCGATAAGAATACACATGGATGCTACATATTGTACCCGATTGGAATCATCTTTCACAAAGGAATAGATTTGAGGTGGATTTGTTTCGACGATTGGGGAAGCAACAATCAGTTCATCGGATGAAACAATGATTTCTTGTTCTGTTTGGTCTTGTTGAGAAAGTTTACTTTGAACTCGGGCTCTGAGAGCTTGTTTTCTTTGCTCTCTATCGGCATCCATGTTCCTCACCCATCCATACCACTGCATACGCGGATATGAGTCCTTTCATTCCTTACCGCGCATGAACCTTCTTCAATCTATACACAAAAAGTGCAACTGATAAGCATAAAATTCCAATAGAGAGAAGACTTGGCAAAATATAATCTTCAGCAGAGGAGCCAGCATCAATAGTATTATTTTCATCATCAACTGTATGGTTTTGTTGTGTATCATTTGTCCATTCATCATTGTGAAAATTCACAAAATAATTTTTTTGAAGACCAAATTCCATCATGCGTCCTATAGCGGTTAATGCTTCAGGTGAAACATTGTCTATCGTGTCATTTTTTGTGTGCCAAAGACTTCCAAATCCACCATTAGATACATTTCCATAGATAGGGTCCATAATATCAATTGATGGTATACCGAGTTGATGTGGATGGACATGGTCATCAAACACAAATGTAATGTTTTGATAATCGAGAATTCCCTCAGGAAAATCTGTCTGGCATGTAGCGTTTGGTCCATACCCAAGTCTTTGTGCAATCATTTCGATTTGTCCGTAAAGAGAATCATTTCCTGGGCTGATTTTGTGAAGTCTCAAATCTTTATCACCAACCATGTCAAGAAGGATAAATGCTTCAATATTATCAATTTCTTCGGATGTTAAATTCTCTGCCCATGCTTTTGAACCCAGAGTAAAGTTTTGGTCTTGATCTTCTGCATCAGTCCAAAGAAACTCGACTGCATATGATAAATTCATACTTGGTATTAATCTTGCTAACTCAATGAGAACAGCCGTCCCACTTGCACCATCATTCGCTCCATCGATAGGTTGAGAACGTAAACTTTCATTTTCATCTCTATCAGCAATGTTGCGAGAGTCATAATGAGCAGAAAAAATGACCGTCTTTTCATTGTTTTGTCCATGAGGTGAAGAATATCTTGCTATAACATTCGTAAAATTATAATTTAGATGTTGATGTTGTTGCAATTCAACAACATAACCGAGGGACTGCAGAAATTCAGATACATTGTTGCGAAATTCGGTGGAAGCGTTGCTCTCTGGGATACGGGGGCCAAGTGAGACTTGCCATTCTAAATCTGAGAAGGCTCGACTGCCATTGAAATTCAAATTTTCCAATAGTCCGCAGTCGGGCGAAACTGTCGAAGAATGCCGAACAGACACCTCGTTGAAGGTGCTTGGTAACGAAGATGATAACATAAACAAGACCATGAAAAAAACAAGCAATCTTGATGCCATCAAAGTGATGCTTCAATCACGGACACTTAAATACCACCTTTTATGTGGGAAAAAAAGAGAGCCTGCTCTCAATATGCTGAGGTGAAAGAATGTATGATTTTCGCTCCACAAAGGCTTTATTCATCATCTTTCTTTTCTCACTCTCAAGTCTTCTTCCAATTCTTCCGGGGGCGGCTGAACCTGAAATTTCGCAGCCATATGATGCACCATTGGGAACGATCATCGGCGACATAAATGACTTCGACCCTTCTACTGGCTCACAATATCTCTTTATTCACGAAGAACAACCAGTAGTTTCAGCAACACAATTTTTCCGACAAGCTTGGATTGATGCTGGACGGCCAGGTGTTGATGACATGGTCGTTGACGCACAAACATCAGGTCGCGCAAGTGCCCGTGCATGTTCGCAGCATGTTGTTGGCGAAACACTGAATGTCAACACTGCGGGTGGCCAAATTAGTGCGTATGTAGCAAAAACAACTCAATCGGTCGCTTTCATCGTCGAGAGTGGCCGAACCCTATCTTCAACTGTGCTCAATAATCTTGCAAGTACTTGGGACAACACAATCTATCCGACCATGACAACATACTACGGTAAAGATTACCAAGACGGCCGAGGATTGGCTCCCCCCGATGTCGACAATAATTGTCAAATTCAAATCATCATTTACGCTATCGATGGTGCATACAATACCGGCGGATACTTTGCTCCTTCATTTGCCAGTTCGAGAGAAGCAATTTTCGTTGATTTTGCGGACATCACCTTGAGTTGGGGAAAATCAATTCTTGCTCACGAACTTGAACATTTGTTGCACAACGCCCTTGACCCTTATGAAAATTTGTGGCTCGATGAAGGAAATGCAGACGTAGCCATCTATCTTTGCTTCGGAGTGGATTCTACACTTGTTAGTCACGTCAACCAGTGGACTGCTGCACCTGAATTGTCCGTACGATGGTGGAATCAACGATTTGCAGACTATGGTGCTGGATATCTCTTCACAATGTATCTTCAAGACCACCTTGGAGGAGGCCCAGCCGTTCGTCAACTCGTGCAAGATACGGCTACTGGTGGTGCAGGCGTGCGCAATCTTTTGCTCTCTCCGTTAGCAGGACAAGTCGGTTTGCTTGGAAGAAACATGGGTGAAGCCTTTGCGAACTTTTCGATTGCAGTCACACTCGATTCAGACCAAGGAATCTACGGATTTCCCAATCTCAACTTGAATCCTGTCTGTTCTTCAGGTGCATTTTGCAGGGCACAACCAACTGAAATCAATAGTGATTGGAGTACACCATGGTCTTCAACTGGTAATTCTGTCGAAGGATGGGGAATTCGTTCGTTTAAATTTACACCCGGTTCCGCCTCGCCAGCACCACTTACAATTCGTGCTACTGCAGATGTGAGTAATTTTGATGGCGTTGTGGTCTCGAAAGCCTCAACGGATGGACTTTGGAGTGTAACGGACCTCAATTTCAACAACAATGTAGCAACTGCTCTCATACCAGGATTTGGAAACCTCACAGATGAAGTTTGGGTCATCACATGGTACGCTAGTACCGTAGCGGACTGCGATTACACTTCATGTGGACCAAGTTACCCGCAAGGCACAATCGATGTGGAGGCTGCCAGAATTACATCTCCTGCTACACTGAGCATCAACACGACAATGGTTTCAGACAGGGATGGCGACGGAACAGGCGATACGATGGAAATCGGATATGATGTTCTTTCCAACGCATTCTTCGAAGACCTGGATGTAAAATTCGACGTACGCGACAGCAATGGAACCATCGTTGATACTCTCACCAGAAGAGTTCAAGCAGGCGGCGGTTCACCTGTCTCGCACATAGTTTATTTCACTGCCCCAAAGGTTGACCAATATCGAATTGAATTCTCAATGTCCGATGTGATTGGGACGCAGGTCGACACAGCAACAACTTCCCCGACGTCCCTTGGAAATATGGCCCCAACTGCGAACGGTTCTGTATCTCAAAACGATGTACAAACTTGGGAAAACTTACAATTCATCGGGTCCGGTTTTGATGCTTGGGGGTTGTCGAATGAGAACAACACACTGCCGTATCGAGATCAGCCTGTCGCTTATTATTGGAATTTCGGAGACAACCAAAGTTCAAATCTAAAATCTCCACTCCGTTCGTATACAGATGTAGGTCAGTACAATGCAACCTTGAGAATTCAAGACCAAGGCGGCACATGGTCGAACGTTGATGTTGAACAGGTGAATGTGACTGATGATACTGAACCAATGCCAATTGTCACTGTGAACAATGTCATCATCGATGATGCTCTCTCGTTAATGACCAATCAGCGAATTCTATTTTCTGCAGGACGAACTGTTGACAACGTTCCAATCGATAACTTGTACTTCGAATGGGATTGGGGCGATGGAACCGTAGATTCTGGAGTTGGCGCGTATATCCAACAACATGAATGGGGAGATATTCAAGGCGAAAATCAAACCTTCACGTTGAGCTTGACTGTATCGGATGGAATTAATGTCGGTCTTAAAGAAATTGAAGTGACCATCAACAACCGCTTACCAATTCAAGTCTACTCAGACCAACTCACGACCTCAACTTACATTCCTCTTCAAATGCCAAATGTCTTCGTCGATGACGATGGCGAAATTATTTCCTACTTGTGGAATTTTGAAGACGGCGTCTACATTGGTAGCAAGGCACCAGACAGAAATGATGATTTCATCATGACCACATCAATTGAGAAAAACCCATTTATTTCGTGGGATACCCCAGGCCTTAAATCAGTCACTCTTCAAGTTACGGATGACGACGGTAGCCAAGTTACTGCTCAACTGTTTGTTAATGTTCTCAATCAACAACCAATCGCCCAATTCTCGGTCCGAACCTCTTCAACATCGGGCTCTGTGCCAGTGGACTTTAGATCTGAAGATGCAACCATTGATACACCTTACACATTTGATGGACGCACCAGTTCCGACCCAGATGGATTGGTAGGGGATTCATCGGACATCAGTTTTAACTGGACATTTTCTGATGGTACAACCAACGATCGACCACAAGTTACACATTCATTTTCCTCACCAGGAATCCACACCGTGACCCTTATCGTAACCGATGCCGATGGAGAAGAGAGTTTTCCCCGCATCGTGACCCTGCATGTTCAAAACCCAAGGCCAATCATCGCTGTGAACATTCTTGATGCTTGGATTGATGGGGAGCAAGTGACAAGTTCAACCTCTTTTACGAACACCACACAAATTGATTATTTTACCCATACTTTTGATGACGATAATAGAATTTATACTTCTCCTGGAAATATGTTGTACTTTGATTCGTATGGCACAAGGGATGCAGATAGGATGTATGAAGGCAAATTCTCTCCATACCTTGCAGATACGGAACAATGGAACGGCATTGTTGAGTACACATGGGATTTCGGTGATGCGACACCTGTGGAACATAGTCCGTTCCCATTTCACGCCTATTTGCTTCCGGGTATCTATGATGTTTCTCTCACCGTTCGAGACAGCTTCGGAACTGGCGATGTGAGTCGAGAGACCTTCACAATTATCGTTGCATTTCCTCCAAACATCGAAACTATCCTCTTCCCAGATGATATCTATGTCGATACTGCAAATGCTGTGTTTGCAAAGATTTTGAATGAAAATGGAGATTTATACCTCTCTGAAATTTATCGAGATACCAATATTGAAGATGGTTCTATTTTCGACAGAGATGAACGTATCTCCCAAGAGTTTGATGTCTTATGGGATTTCGATACAGAAGTGGATGAAAATGCGAACGGGAACCCTGCCGATGATTGGGTTTCCCCGCTTGCTGGATCAGTATCAAGGGCAAGTACTTCATGGAGTGAGCCAGGATCATACACGGTCTTAGTACAGGTTTGTGACGGTTTTGGTACCTGTTCATTTTTGACGGCGGAAATTGAAGTAACAATTGAGCCTTCCAATCGACCCTCGCTATCAGAATTTAGTGCTGATGAATGGAAATCTTGGCTTGCAGATGCAGGATCGGAATTTGCTAAATTTATGGGACTTATCATCGTCGCTTTGGTCCTCGGATACCTTTGGTTAAGAGAACCTTCTGAACTCGAGGAAGAAGCAAAAGAGGCTGCTGAAACATACAACGACTTGGAACGTGTCGAAACTCAAGGCGGGATGCTTGGTATGGATCATCATAAACCACCACCGGCTCCGAAAATACTATCGAAGGAAGAACGACGAAATTCAGAAAGTGGATACGTTCGCCCACTCCGAAGACGATGAGGTCAATTTACATGACAAAAAAAAGTGCAATATTGCTTTCTATAGAAAAGAGAGTATCGGCTCTCACCTTCGTTTTTTTGTTGATGTCGATTGTGGGATTCTCAATCGTCATAAGTCCAACAGCAATGTCTTCAAATCATCAATGCCAAGGCGATATTCAAAATACAAAATGGAATGAATCAATATCAAAACATGCCTTGGTACCCTTTTACTACAACAACTGGTTCTACTATGAAGACGATGGCTTTGGTGGAAAAGATGTGGTCGTTTCTGAACCCATGATGGATGAAGAGGTCCAAGTCCAAGTTGACCAAGCCTTACATCCAGAAGAAGAATGGATGTATGCATATCCATATTCCTCTCCACTCGATACGCTAACAACCAATCATTTCTTTCAATTGGTCACAGGAAATGATAGTGCTGGTGCTGTTCGATTGAATTTATCATCATCCCACAGAACCACGTTCTGCATTCAAATCCTATCAAGCAATTCAACAGATGCAACACCTTCTAAAGCGGATATTTATCTTATGACCTCATCGGAATATCAGAAATACCAATCAGCATACTCAATGGCACATGACAATTACTGGTATGATTTTGATTACCGCGGGTTGGATAATGATCCAAGTCCTCCAGAATGGCAAAATTTTGACATTTCTTCATGGAAAAGTTTCAGAGATGTACACGATTACGAGAATGTGGATGCCGCTACTTTCTCCGTAAATCTCGACGGCCCAGAAGCGTACACCTCGATTTTTGGAGAAACTGTGTGGGATGAATTCTACCTTGTTATCGACGCTTGGGATAGTTCTCGAACTGGTGATGCACAGGCCCTTGGAGAGCCAGTGTATGCTGATGTCACAGTCATTTCAAACCAAAGGTCGTTTATCTTGCCTAATTGGTCAGTTGCTTTGATATTCTTTGTGTTCTGTGCCAGTCTAATTGCAGTCCCTGTTCTCCTCAATCAACGCTACATGAAAGCAGGAATCAATCAAGAACAACAATCAACATTTGTGCCTACTGTTCAAAATGAAATGAGCAAGACCTATGATGACTTTCTACTAAAATCTGAAGAGGAATAGTCAGTATTCAAGTAAAACCCAAGCATCTTTTAGATCTCTTACATTCACAAGACCTTTATTGCTCAGTCTGTGTTCAGTACTCAATGATGCGTAGACCAATTCTTGTCCAAAAACTGGTGCATGTAAGCGTGCCCAGTCGCCACCATTTCCAACTCCCATAAGGGCGTATTTTGTTTCAGTTTCTTTGAGTTTTTGGCAAGCCTCAACTATTTGTAGAGCATCTTGGTGGTCGTTGATTGTGGAACAAAATTTGATGATATCGCCGTTTTCAACATTTGATTGAACCAATTCAAGGATTTCATCGGATGAAGGCGTACCTTCAACATCATGCTTTGAGCCGATGATGTTGATTCCGTTGCTCTTTGCAGAGGCAACCAGGCTATCTCGTGATGATGAATCAATTTCCAATTCGATATCAATCCATGATACTTTCGAGGCTATTGCCGACTCCAGAATCGCAAGACGTTGCTTTTCTGTGCCAGGGAAAAATCCACCTTCATCTGTTCCGCGAACGGTAAAAATAACTGGAAGGGGGATTCGTTCCTTAAGCTGAGTGATGGTGGCTTCAACATCAATGTCCTCGAGGTTCTTCCTTGCCCATTCTTCTTCGGGAGGCACGATAGGTTTCAATTCTCCATCCTCAGTTTCAACCTCAACTGGTTCCATTGGAATAAGATAGAGACGGTCAAACCGAAGTTCCACCATGTCTGCTCCAGATAGATTTGCTCTCGCAGCCTCATCTGCTATTTGTTCAATATCAGTGCCATCCAAAGTGACACAGACTTTCGGGTCTGCCATGAATGTGCGACTTTAGACCTCTTCTTAACCATCTCGCATGGGTTCTCAAAAAATAATTTCACAGATTGGTTTTGATTTCTTCATTCTCTGTACAAAATTACTTCACAATATGCCATTTTACTCAATTTTTGAACACTATATTTACAAACCCCCGCTCCTGTGAAAAATTTAAGGAAAAGGGTGCTACTAACACGAAATTTTAAATCATGTTTTTTTGATTGAATATCTGTAAAATTTTGCACCAGGATGGGAAAATGTCGTCTGAATATGATTCATCGAGTATTCAAGTATTGGAGGGCCTTGAAGCCGTCCGAAAAAGACCAGGAATGTACTTGGGCGACCCGCATGATGGTTCAGCATTGCACCATTGCATTTGGGAAGTGGTCGACAATGCCGTAGATGAGCACCTTGCAGGACACAATCCTACCGTTGAGGTCACCTTGAATGCCGATGGCTCCGTGACTGTTCGTGATCACGGCAGAGGCATCCCCGTAGATATTCACAAAGAAGAGGGCGTGAGTGCCGCCCAAGTGATTATGACAAAATTGCACGCTGGCGGAAAATTCGACAACGAAGCATACAAAGTTGCTGGAGGTCTTCACGGCGTAGGCGTAAGCGCTGTCAATGCGGTCTCCGAATTTCTTCGATTGAAGATTTACAAATCCGGAAAAATATACGCCCAAGAATACACACGAGGCAACCCTCAAGCAGATTTGAAAGCAATCGGAGACACACAAGAAAGGGGCACGGAAATATCTTTCAAACCCGATTTGACAATTTTCAGTGACATCATTGATTTCGATTTCGAGATGATAAACACGCGACTCCGAAGGACTGCATTCCTTAATGCTGGACTTGAGATTAAATTTCATGATGCACGTTCAGACGGTTCGGAAGTGATTCAGCACAAATACGATGGTGGTTTGAAAGAATATGTCGAGTGGATGAATGCAAATAGAGAACCACTGCATTCCGAGCCTGTGCACATCATTGGAAGCAGGCAAGGAGACAAGGGTGAAGTTCATGTTGAAGTGGCATTGCAATGGACTTCGGCGTATTCAGAATCAATACACTGCTTTACGAATATCATTCACAATGCTGATGGGGGAACGCATCTATCCGGTTTAAAAAGTGCCTTAACAAAATCGATTAATACATATGCTCAATCAAGAAATCTACTCAAAAGTTCGAGTGGATTGAGCGGTGATGACATTCGAGAAGGCATATCCGCAGTTGTTTCAATCAAACATCCTGACCCATCATTTAATGCTCAAACCAAAGCAAAGTTGGTGACAAGTGAAGTCTCAGGTATCGTCGAAGCAGTGGTGAATGAAAAGCTAAAAGAATACCTCGAAGAAAACCCTTCAGCCGCAAAGGCAGTCGTTGAAAAGGCTGTATTGTCAAGCAAAGCGAGAGAAGCTGCAAGAAAAGCACGCGACTTAACGCGCCGAAAAGGTGTTCTCGAAGGCGGTGGACTTCCTGGAAAGCTAGCCGACTGCCAATCCAAAGACTCAACAGAATGTGAAATTTATCTCGTCGAAGGTGATTCCGCAGGTGGGTCAGCGAAAACTGGTCGAGACAGGCGTATCCAAGCCATATTGCCACTTCGAGGCAAAATTTTGAATGTTGAAAGACAAAAAAGCAATATTGCCAAGGTGTTTCAAAACCAAGAAATTCAAACCATTATCAAGGCTTTTGGTGCTGGTGTTGGCAACAACGATGATGATGAGGGAGCATTTAACCCGAAGAAATTACGATACTCGAAAATCATCATCATGACCGATGCAGATGTAGATGGAGCACACATTCGAACCCTCTATTTGACATTCCTTTGGAGATTTATGAAAAAAGCCATCATGGAGGGTCACGTCTTTATCGCCCAGCCCCCATTGTACCAAGTTTCAAAGGGACGTTCCACCCACTATGCTTACTCCGATGCCCAGAGAGACGAAATCATTCAGCAACTCAAAGACGGAAACGAGAATGTCAAAATTAGCATCCAGCGTTACAAAGGTCTGGGTGAAATGAATCCTGAACAATTGTGGGAAACCACAATGAATCCTGACACCCGAACAATGCTTCAAGTGACCGTAAAAGAAGCCGAGGAAACCGACAGATTGTTTGAAATTCTTATGGGTGAAGATGTACCTGATCGACGGGCCTTCATTGAACGAAATGCAAAGGAGGTGACCAACCTTGACATCTGAAGACGAACAACAACCAGAAGACGAAGTCAAATTTAGGTCATTAGGACACACAGTTTCTCATCGAATCAACGATGAATTGAGATCGTCTTACATCAACTACGCGATGTCTGTTATCATTGGCCGAGCTCTCCCTGACGCTCGAGATGGCCTCAAACCCGTTCATCGACGTGTTCTCTACGGCATGCATGAAGGTGGCCATACCTCGGATAAAAAATTCAGCAAATCAGCTCGTTCCGTCGGTGAAGTTATGGGTAAGTATCACCCTCACGGCGACCAATCGATATACGATACAATGGTGAGAATGGCTCAGGAATTTTCTCTTCGATATCCTTTGATAGAAGGGCAAGGAAATTTTGGCTCAATCGATGGCGACCCCCCCGCTGCCATGCGTTATACTGAGAGCCGTTTAGACCGAATTTCAAAGCATATGCTTGAAGACATTGATAAAAATACAGTGAATTTTGAGCCGAATTTCGATGATTCCGAGCAAGAGCCTACCGTTCTTCCATCGAGGCTACCAAATCTACTTTTGAACGGAAGCGATGGTATTGCAGTTGGTATGGCGACTCGGATTCCACCACATAATTTGACTGAGGTTGCTGGTGCTATCGAACTTCATGTTCAACAAATATTGGAACAAAATGTGAGCCCTGGTTCACTCCCTTCAATCTCTATAGAACAATATATGGAACATGTTAAAGGTCCTGATTTCCCAACAGGTGCAACAATTTTCGGAATTGATGGCATCTCCGACATGTATCAAACAGGTAAAGGTCGATTCCACGTCAGGGCAAAATGTGATGTCTTTGAAGACAATGAAGGCAAAAGGATCATCATCACAGAGATTCCTTATCAGGTCAAAAAATCTGACATGCTCGAACATATCGCTGAATTGGTCAATAAAGAAACGATCGTTGGTATACGAGATATTCGTGATGAGTCCTCAAAGGAGGGCATTCGTGTCGTCATCGAGGTCAAGAACAATGCTGACCCACATGCAGTGCTCAATCAATTGTACAAATCATCCCGTCTCCAAGAATCTTATTCAGCAAATATGATGGCAATTCTTGATGGGCGCCCAGTTCTCATGACCCTCCCTGTCATGCTTCAAACATACGTAGCACATAGGGAACAAGTGATTGAGAGAAGAGCACATTTTGACCTTGACAAGGCAGAAGCAAGAGCACACATCCTCGAAGGATTGGTGCGAGCACAAGACCGAATTGATGATGTCATCGAAGCGGGAAAACGAAGCGAAAGTCGAGAACAATTCGAAGCCGTTCTCAGTGGCAAAGAACTGATGTCGCCAATCGCTGCATTCGATTTCAGTGAGGCTCAAGCAAAAGCAATTGCAGAACGTCGATTGTACCAATTAAGTCGACTTGATGTGAACAAAGTCATCAATGAACACAATGAGCTAAAATTGACCATTGCAGACCTCAAAGAAATCATTGAATCTCGACCAAGAAGATTGAAAATTCTCACGACTGAACTAAGTGAAGTCGTCGAGCGGCATGGCGACCAACGACGTTCGGAAATCAATGAAATGCCATTGTCTATGGATAGAGAAGACCTAATTCAAGAAAGGGCGATAGTCATTACTCTATCAGAGGACAATTACATTCGGCATACACCGGTTGAATCATTCCGAATCCAAAACCGAGGAGGAAAAGGGCTCAAGGGTGTCGCAACAAAAGAAGAAGATTCACCACAAGCGATTGTGACATGCTTTAGCAAGGATAGGTTGTTGATTTTCACAAGCAAAGGTCGCGTGTATGGCCTCAAGGCTTGGGAAACACCCTTGGGTAGTCGTTTAAGCCGCGGCACCCATATTCGTAACCTGCTTGAAGAACTCCAAGAAGACGAGGACATCATTACCATTTTACCACTACCGAGGGAGTTAGTGGATGATGTCACAGAACGTTGCTTGAACGGCAATTCAGGTGAAAAGCGGCCACCATCGGGTCATTATCTCATGTTTGCAACAAAATTAGGACTCATCAAGAAAACCGATTTGCATGAATATGTTCGCATCAACAAGAACGGAAAGTATGCTCTTCGGTTCAAAATTGAAGGAGATGAATTGATCAATGTTCGACGTTCAACCGATGAACATGATATTGTCATGATTTCAAGCACCGGCTACGCATCCAGATTCAAATGTGCAGCAATCCGTCCATCAGGACGAGTTTCAGGTGGCGTGTATGGAATTAAAGTTGGCGACCGCAAAGGCTCTGGAGGAGGAGAAGTTATCGGCATGGTCTCCATCATAGACCCATCTACTCAAATTCTCACCATTTCAAAATACGGTATGGCAAAACGAAGTCGATTAGGAACAGCATTACGTCTACCCGATGTGGATGCACAAGGTGAACAACGGTATGACGAAGATGGAACTCCAAAGATGATCACCGATGGATACCGTTCAACTCGGCCCGGGGCCAAGGGTGTACGTACCATGAAATTGGATGAAGATTTTAATGATTCAATTGTGAGCGTAAGAATCATACCAAATCCTGACGATCAATTGTTCATTTTGACGAAGAAAGGAATGCTTATTCGAATCCGGACAAGTCAAACAAAAGAAACATCTGGCAAGGCAACTCGAGGAACAAGAGTGATGGAATTGAGAAACGATTCAAAAACCGGATTTGATGATGAAATTATCTTCACATCAAGGCTCCCGGCGGATTTAATCGATGACGAAATCAAAGCGAATGCGAATGACTCAAGTGAAGAAGAATAATCGGTGACTTGAAACCACATGGAGAATTCGCTCTTTACAAGCATGTGGAAAGGGAGGTGTATTCATGTCGAACAACGAACTCATTTACGATTGGAATACCATCGAATACGATATCCAACGAAATCCTTCAAATCATCCACACGATGTATGGTTTGATGATGAAACTTTACGAGATGGTCTTCAAAGTCCAAGTGCAAGAAATCCTTCGATTGACCAAAAAATCGAATTATTGAGTTATATGGAAAAACTCGGTATTCAGAAAGTCGATTTAGGATTGCCAGGTGCTGGACCTTTCCATAGAGACCACATCAATGCAATGTTGAGTCATATCAAAGAAGAATCATTCAATATAAGGCCCGGTGCAGCAGTTCGAACCTTAATGAGTGACATTGAACCACTCGTTGAAATGCAATCACAGCATGAAATGCATATTCAAGCCTCAGCATTCCTTGGAACAAGTCCAATTCGACAATACACAGAAGGTTGGACGATGGAAAAGTTGGTGACCACCATGGAAAAAGCCGTCTCTTATGCAGTTGAGAATGATGTGCCGGTCATGTTTGTTACCGAAGATACAACTCGGTCAAAACCCGAGGATGTCAAATTGATTTATCAGAGAGCATTGGAATTGGGTGTTCGAAGAATATGCGTTTGTGATACATGTGGCCATGTTACGCCAAACGGAGTCAAAAAATTGCTCAACTTCATTGATGAAGAAGTCATCAAAGATGCTGGTTATCATCGAAGTGATATCGAAGTGAATTGGCATGGACACCAAGATAGAGGTCTTGGCGTTGCAAACAATATCGCCGCAGTCGAGGCCGGTGCTGATGTCATTCACGGCACCGCCTTAGGCGTGGGTGAAAGGGCGGGAAATGCACCCTTGGACCAAACACTTGTCAATCTCAAACTCATGGGTGTGATTGATAATGATTTATCGTTGCTCGACGAATACGTTCGAAAAGCGAACAAGTACATCGAGGTACCACTTCCAAGAAATTACCCTGTCTTCGGAAACGATGCTTTCGAAACTGGAACTGGCGTACACGCCTCTGCAGTCATCAAAGCCATGAAAAAAGGGGACGATTGGCTCGCAGACCGAGTCTATTCTGGCGTGCCTGCTGGAGATTTTGGATTGAAGCAAATTATCCGCATTGGTCACATGTCAGGTCGTTCAAACATCATTTGGTGGCTTGAGCAAAACGGAATTGATGCTGATGAGAATTTGGTCGAACATCTGTTTGAAGTTGCTAAGCAACAGAAAAGAAACATGCTTGACAGTGAAATCTTTGATGCGATAACCGCTTTTCACACAGCATAATCAGTTCTTATCCGGATCTGATTCTTCGCTCTCAACTTCTTCTGCGTACTTACCTGTCCATTCAGAATCGACACTGCCGCCACTCCATTCGCCCCAAAGCTCAATCTCATTGACATCGGTTTCATCCCTCCAAACAGGATTCTCTGTACTACCACTGATGATGAATGAGCCATTTTCGTCGATTTGCTCCTCGAGGAGGCTGAAGTGCTTAGAAATCGGTAAAAAATGCCCCACAGGCATTCCAGGGGCTGTAAATGGGTTGGTTGCAGCTCCAATGATAAGACCGTCTTCTGGGGCGACAATATCAACAGAAATACCTGGCGTCGCTGGATCGGAAATGGTTGCAACCACTGAACCTTCTTTGATGATGCTGCCTGAACTCACAAACATATCGAGCAAGCCACCCTCTGCTGCCCTCAACCAAGATGAGCCACTTGCCATGATTCGAAATTTTGGACGCTGTGGCTGACCTGGAATCATTCGCAAAGAGCGTAGAACATTGAGTACACCATACACAGCGACTTTCACCGATTGATTGCCGAGAAAATCAGCCCCACCGCCCTCATAGGTGATGCATGGAATATCAACATCGTTCGCTGAATATCGCAAAGACCCCTTCGGGGGGGATGAATCAAGAATGATTTCGATGCCAAAAGATTTTGCAAGTAAGTGTGAACTTGCATGTGAGAGGTTGGCTCGGATTTGAGGCATGTTTGTCCTGCCTTTTGCAGCACTATGCAAGTCGATTATTGCATCAGAATCTTGAATGAGATGTTCAAACAATTGATGTGCAACTCGCTTTGTTGTTGAACCCTTAGGATTACCCGGAAATTGTCGATTCAAGTCTCTGCCATCCGGAAAATACCTTGATTTTGACCTGTAACCAGGTAAATTGACAACTGGGACGATTCGAATCGTTCCTGCAAGTGACTTAGGGTCGAGGGCTCCTCCTTCATCCGTGACGACATTTGAGAGAAGATTGGTGCAAGTTGAAGGACCTGTCAATTCATCGCCATGAATTCCTCCGAGAATAGTAATACAAGGACCAGGTCGATTACCGTGTATGACGGTAACAGGTATTGGCCACTCATCACCAAGAGAGACATTCAATAGAGGAAATTCGACAGTTCGAATCGTCCCTGGTTTGATTTTTTTGCGATAAAATCGAACATCACTCCAATCAGCATCCCTATCCCATTCAGGTCTATCCTCGCTTTTGTGTTGTTCAAGTGCTTTGCTGATCTCTATTTTTCGCTTCTTAGGAAGTTCATGGGCAAGACGAATCGGCTTTCTCGAGCCATCCTCTGCCATAAACGTTCGAAGCCGATGAAGAACATCAATACTACGATGATTTGACCATACAATCAAAGACTTTCGCATGCAACTCAAACCATGCAAGAAATAGGTGTTCAGAGGAAATATGCCCCGAATTCAATCTGTTTTGGATGCGGCCCTGCCAATTCCCATGGTTTGAAGATTGACTCTCATCGTATCGAAAACGGACTTGTCCTTCATTTTCGATGCCAGGAACATCATCAAGCCTTCCCTGGGATGATCAACGGCGGCATTATCGGTACTCTGCTTGACTGTCATGGAAACTGGACTGCTGCTATCGCGCTAATGGATGCATGGGGTCATGATGAACCTCCATGCACCGTAACTGCCTCCTATGAAGTAAAATTGAGACGGCCTACCCCAACAGACTCAGAACTTGTCATTACAAGCCAAGTGACGGCCATTGATGAACGAAAGGTCAGTGTTGAAATGCTCTTGGAGGCAAATGGCAAAGTTTGTGCTACCGGCACCGGATTGTTTGTTGCTGTTGAGGAAGGCCATCCAGCGTATCATCGGTGGTCATGAGGGATTTGATGGTCCAGCCAAATGCTCAACAGACGATTCGTCTCGAGCAATTGCGTTCTTTCGTTCTTTGGAAAATGGCTGAGATACATGACTTTCAAACCAGTCGATATGCTACTTTGGAAAAAATTCCGTTAGGCGTATTACGTAAAAATGCTACACAAAAACATGGCGTGACTCGGTGGCGACAACATACCCATCATCTCTCCATTGAAGGTATTGAACTTCATCCAGAACTTCTAAGCGAAGAATGGCAAGAATATGCAAAATTTGTCTTGTATCATGAGTTTTTACATGGTATTGGTTTCAAACATCATGATGCAATTTTTCGACAATTGGAATCGCGTTGGCCACTCAAAAACCGAAAAAAAGTTGGTCGCGAATTTACCGTTTTTTTACAGAGAAAGAACGCTTCTTGGCAATGGGTGTGCTCAAATTGTGACATCCTTATTTTTCGAAAAAAACCTTCTTGTGGAAAATATATCTGTAAATCATGCAAAACGGTTTTGGTCGATGAACCACTGTATTCATGACATACATTGTTTGATATGTTAAACGCTTCTCGCACAAATGAGACACATGCGATTGAGGGAAATGGCTACCCTGCTCACGCTAACAATTCTCATTTTTCCAATGCATGTACAAGCAAATTTGAATCAAGAACCAGGGGGTGGTCGGTTCTATCTTTCGTGTGTTGATGATGAAACTTGTCAACTCACACCAACGCCAATTGGAGAAGAAATCATTTCGGGGCAATCCACATCAACATTCATTCAGAATGAAGTCCTCAATTTTGAATTTGATTTATCGCCCAAACAAAGCCATATCGCATTATTACCTCAAGAACTCGATGAGTTATCGATTGACTTTATACAGCAAACTGAATCATTAGGCGTCTTTCGACCTAAAGCTGAAATTCGGCTGATCACAGGTCAAAATGTCAATTCTTGGATTTTTGAATCCAACACTTTTTCCAGTCCGTCAGCATATGAACCATATCGACTTGAAAATGAACCGATGACTTATGATTTTTCTCGAGTTGTTTGGCCCGAGGACCAAGTCAAATTATTCGTTTCCATTGTTCTTGACCAACCTGGAACTTGGGAACTTCGACTTCGTGGAAATTCATTTATCAATCTTGATATCAATTGGTCTATAGACCCTAATTTTGCAGATGTTGATGAGCCTTCATCCCAACTTCAACCAGTTGAAACCGAGTTTGAAATGCTTCATTTCGGAGCACTTCTTGGAGACGACAAGGATTGTTGGAGGTTTGAAGTTCAAACCAATGAAATCATGAGGTTATACATTGACTGGTTAGAAGCACCTCTTGAGGTGGAGCAGCCACACAGCGTCCCGTTGGTATTCGACTCCATCGGCAAAGAATTGCCTTACCCAGAAATAGTAAGCGAATTTGAGGAGGGAAATTTAAGAATTATCTATCGATGGCGAGCGGTCCCAATCGATAGCTATACAGTTTGCCTTTCTGGGCAAGACGCTCGATTCCAACAATATCAATGGGGTGGTTCATTTGGTTTTGAAAGTCTTGGACCAGTCAATCCTGATGGGTTTCAGCCATTTTCATATTTCCCCGCTGGTTCAAGTTTCCTTGGAAATGCCGATTCAACGGTCTCGCTGGACAAACAAGGTATGAGTGGTCTGATTTTCTTTGGAATCTTATTTCTTTTCTCCCTCCTCCTTTTTACTCAACCTACAACGAATCTGACGTTACGGTACATGATTTTTTTACCCGGTGTGTTGTTCTTACTCGTGGGAGGTGTGATATTACCTACGATATCTGTCTCACAACAAAGCCAAGACGATAGCATGATTTCATTCGATGAACTCTTCGACATGAGGCTAAGCCAATTATGGGACGTTGCAGCACCTGGAATACCCGAACAAAATCTGTATCGCCATAGTGGCGCAACTTTTGGACTCCTTCATAGCGATTCATTTACACTAAGACTGAATGTTCAACGTGCCTATGAAGTCGATGATGGACGATGGCAATTACAAATTGAGGAGCTACAATCCTTCAGAATAGATGAAGCAATTTTTACTCAAATTTCCAAAGGAGGTGCTCAACTCAGCGATAGTGGTATGTTAGAAGACCACACAGTTCGTTTCATTTTATTGTCTGGGAGATCGTTGTTGCTTGACCTTTTGATGCTTGAATCGATGCTCATTGTTGATGAAAAACCAACCTCATCAGTCTTTGATTTACAACTCGATATGATTTCCACGACCCCTGCTGGCTCCGTGAATGCACCAGCGTGGGCTACCCGCCCAACAAGTGTTTCCGAATCTGATTGGTCAAAGTTACAGTCCTCTTTGTTTCCTGACCGCTTAACTATTTCGTTATGTGACTGCGAACTCGATTTGGTCGATGTCCGTTTTGAACCATCAAATCGATTTGATGCAAGCGATGTCCCAACCGCTGAGTACGTCGTAAATTACGCTAACGTCGCATTTGAAATTTGGTTGTTCGCATGGGTTGGTGTCGTTCTATGTGCCTATGCAGGCTCTATCGAAATCAAGCGGATTATTGTGGCAAGGAAGTTGGCGATACAAGCATCAGTACAATCAAAAATGTGGAATTGAAGTCACTCAATCCTTTTTCTTTGCTTTACTTTCTGCATCAGTAAGAACTTCATCCACGTCCATCATTGCGTCCTCTGCTGCTTTTTGAATCATTGAACGCTCTGCATCAGTAATTTCCCCATCTTTAGCTGCAGATTTTACGGCTGCTTGAACATTCATCTTTGCGGCGTCTTCATCTGTGATTCCCAATGCTTTTTGGAATGATTTTAATTCTTCATATTCTGAATCGGTAATCACTCCGTCTTCCCACGCAGAATCATAGGCATTCATGAGAAATTCTGTGTATGCCTGTGGATTGAGAAGTACATCCCGAATTAAACCGTGGTTTACTTCATCATTTTGGTTCGCAATGTCCATGAGTGCAATGGAACGACGAACTTCTTTGACGGCCATATCTTTCAAACCATGTCCTGCCCAAATTGCACCTGCTGCTACGACAGCTGAAGCAAACCAACGCATGATGTTCTCATCGACGAGGTCTCCTGGGCTTACCAAATGGAAGATGCCAAGCACGGCCATTGCTGCACCGCACATGATTTCGACCCAATCATTCAAGTCTGGTTCATCATCGAAAACCGCAAGGCGTTGGTCGACCAGTTCTTCCATATCGTCGCTCATGAATTCTACTCACAACGAAGAAGGTCTTAGGTATGTCGGCCAAAATATTAGCCGTTTTCCTTTTGGACTATTGACATTTGTCCAACAACATGACCATGGAAGATGCTGGAATTAAGAATCTTCCATTTGATGAAAAATTTAAGCGATTCCTCATCGATTCGTGGGGAATTGCTTCGCTGTATCCTCCTCAAATGCAAGCAATGAAACCCATCTTGAATGGAAAAAATACGCTTGTTTCCATTCCAACCGCTTCTGGAAAATCATTACTCGCATACACTGCCATCGTTCAATCATTACAAAAATACAAACCTGCAAAGGCCATTTATATCGTGCCACTCAAAGCACTTGCAAGCGAAAAATACGAAGAATTAATGGAAATAGGTCAAGCATTAGGACTTCACATAGGATTAGCGATTGGCGACGCTACTTCTGAAACAAAAAATATCGATAAAGCAGATGTCCTCGTTTGTACCTCTGAAAAATTGGATTCCTTAATTCGACACAGAAGCGAACTTTTTGAACAACTCCGGTGTATTGTAGCAGATGAATTTCACCTCATGAATGATGCTTCAAGAGGCCCTACCTTGGAAATGAACCTCACAAGATTACGATTGCATCATCCACAGGCACAAATCATTGCTTTATCTGCCACTGTGGGCAATGTTCAGGAACTCGCTGACTGGCTTGATGCTGAGTTAATCTTATCCGAGTGGAGACCAGTCGATTTAGAATACTCTACCTTTCATAATTTTCATGTCGAACCACGAAAAATTCAGGGTCATGGTTCTTCAAAAGTCAAATTATCGCCCCCTCGAACCTTACCAGGTTTAGTATCTCATCCAGTTTGGAGTGTCGTTGACGACGCAATGAACGAGGCCTCACAAGTGTTGTTGTTTGTGGGAACGCGAAAAAGTGCTCAGGCAGAGGCACGAAATTTGTCGAAACGAGTCTTGAAACGCCTCAAATGTGAAGATGTGGACAGAATTTCTCGTCTTTCTGAACTTGCCAATCAAATTGCCAATTCATCAAATCAATCGAGCATATCCGATCACCTCGCAGAATCTATTCGAGGAGGAGTGGCCTTTCACCATGCAGGACTTACACACCAACAACGAAAAGTGGTTGAACATGCCTTCAAAGAAGGTCTTTTAATTGCCCTTACAGCAACTCCAACACTTGCTGCAGGAGTGAATTTGCCCGCTCGTCGAGTCTTGATTCGAGATTTGAAACGATGGGATGACGGCTTTAACCGACCATTGCCCATCATGGAGGTTCGTCAAATGATGGGAAGGGCGGGTCGTCCAAAATACGACACGAAAGGCGAGGCTTGGATCTATTGCAAAAATTCGGATGGTTGGGAGGAAGCTGATGCTGTATCCCAACGATATTTCTTTGGCCAAGTTGAAAATATTTCATCGAAACTTGCATCTGAACCGGCATTGAGAATGCATTTGCTTGCTCTTATTGCAACAGGAGGTTATTGTCACAAAGGAAAAATTCTTCATTTCTTCAAAAACACATTTCTTGGCAAGACTCTTCCCCCCTCACAACTTGAAGAACGTATTACTCAAATGCTGAATTGGCTTGTCGAGGAGCGATTTCTTAGGAATTTGGGGCCAGATGAACAGTATGAACCTGAGGAACATCCACACCAAGATGGAGACGAACCATGGGACGATTCGATTCCTTCATGGGTCACTGCAGCAAAAGAAACAGAAGGTGTTGAATTTCAAAAACCCAACTCACAACCACACACATCAGCACATTCGGTTCCAACATTTGGATTTCAATCTGCTAATCAACTGCATCAACATCCTTCAATTGAAACACATCATAATGACGGAGGTAATATTCAGTATGAAGGTACTGAATTAGGGATTCGGATTTCTCAACTCTATATTGACCCTCTATCTGCAACGATTCTTCGAACAGGCCTTCGGCGATTTGTACGGCGTGCAGTACGACAAGATGGACCAATCTCAACCTTAGGCATGCTACATCTTGTATGCTCAACACCTGATTTCCCATCGTTATGGGCGAAATCTAAAGATTTAGAGCCAAATTCGCAGATGTTTCTTAAGATGAACAGTTCAGAAGACGAATTTGTTTTGGAACAAACCTATCTTGAAGACATGATTGCTAAAATCAAGAGTGCATGGATGCTTGAACAGTGGTGTGAAGAAGATTCATTTCGAACCTTGGAAACTACATTTGATGTTGCTCCAGGTGATGTGCATCAAAGGACAACTATTGCTGAGTGGTTGTTGTATTGTGCCAAAGAAATCCTCCTCCTCGATGATGTCTTTTCTCACGAACATTCCGCCTACATTGCCGATATTGCTCAAAGGTTTGGTTTAACCAAGCAAAGAATTCGCCATGGTTGTAAGGAAGATTTACTTCAGTTGGTCAACATTCGAAATATTGGTAGAAATCGAGCAAGGGAATTGGCATTGATGGGCTTGCGAACCCCGAAAGATGTGTACTCAATGGGTGCAAAACAAAGAATGGAACTTGAAAGCAAACGTGGTTGGGGCCCTGTTCTCATCGAATCAATCATGACAGAGATCAAGAAAGTTCTCAGAACTCAATCGAAGAAATCAACCAAACGGCTTGACGACACTCCCCTTGAAGGAGAACGAAGCGACTGATTCAAAAAGTTGGAGCATGACGGTGAATTATGGAGTCATTTCCCAAGTTTGCGTGGCGAAGAAAAGGTAGTGAATCCGACCCGGATTTTATTTCTACATTCATCAGCAATAGGCCAAGTAATCGCTGGGTTATGTGTCATAGTGAGGTAATTTTTTCAGACTTCCAACTTTGGACAGCTTGGGAAGCATCCATTCGTAGATTTGAACGGAAAACAGCTTTGGCAAGAACCATTGATGCGGAGTTTTTGCGGTATTTAGCCGGTACCCACCATGTATCTGAAGCATTTTCAAGGGCTGGAGTTGACATGGATTCAATTACCGGTTGGTTGATTTATCTACCTGAGGCTGGATTCGATGAAATCGAAGGTGTGATTCAACTCACAGAGGTACAAAACTCGGACGTCAATGCAATTGCAGAGTCGCTCCTTGATTTCTTGGGTTGTGAAATAGATGAATCTACTCGAACACCAAATGTAGAAGGATTGAATCAACTCGGTATTCAAGATTTTACTGAGCCAGTTGATTTTGAAATCTTAGCAATTTCACATATACACTTCGCTGATTTACAATCTTAACCCAATTTTTAGGAGGGTTAAAGGACTCCATCAATTTCGCAATATCATGGTCATTTCATCTGAACACAGTGGGCGTGCAGATTTCTCAAATCGATACCTCGATTCTCGAAAAATTGCCAAGGCGATTGACCTTGCCATCAACGAGGGTGCTCAATACGCAGAAGCTCGACTGGTTGCCCTCACTGAAACTGACATAAAGATGAAAGATGGACAAATCGAATCAGCAGTTCCAGGCCAGCAAGTTGGACTTACGCTGAGGGTTCTTGTCGATGGTTCCTGGGGAATTCATTCAACCACTGACTTTCACCAAATTCACGAACAAGTACCATCAACAGTAAAACTTGCCAAGGCTGTTGCAAATCGAAGGGCATCAAATGTCCCTCCAATCGATCTCGCAGAGGTACCAATCTACCAAGATGAAGTTCATTGGCAAACAAAAAAGGATGTTCGAACGACTGAACTCGAGGAAAAATTAGGTTATATGCGTGAATTTACATCCTCTGTTCATCACGATTCCATTCAATCGGTGAAGTGCGGTTGGATGGATGAACACATTCACACCGAATTGGTCACTTCAGAAGGCATGGATAGAGTTTGGTCTTTTCAACGCACATTGATGCATGCGACATTAGAGGGGCGTTCAGGGACCAATGTCATGTCATACAGAACCCGAGTAGGAGGTGAAGGTGGTGTCGAAATCATCGAAAATGCAGATTTAGATGCCCTTGCTACGAAAGCTGAAAAATCCACTGTACGACTTCTAAATGCAAGTTCAGCACCATCAGGAAAAATGCCTCTTGTAGCAGACCCTGACCTCACCGGAGTCTACATCCACGAAGCACTTGGGCACCCTTGTGAAGCAGATTTAGTGGCTGCTGGTGATTCTTGCCTTGATGGGAAACTTGGGCAGAAGATAGGTAGTGACATTGTGACCGTTGTTGATGACCCTACGCTACGTGGCGGTTACGGAGCATTTCCTATCGATGATGAGGGCTTGAACACGCGTGAAAAATTATTGATTAAGAACGGCGTTCTCACCGAATATCTCAATCACAGAGAAACAGCACATCATTTTGGAATTGAACCAAATGCTGGGGCAAGAGCACAAGATGGATTGCACCATCCAATGGTACGAATGTCAAACACAATTATTCAAGGTGGAACTCACAAAGACCTTGACGACCTCCTTGCAGACATCCAGTTTGGCGTTTATGCATGTGGCTCAAGAGGTGGCCAAGTTGACACTGGACGTGGTTCATTCCAATTTTCTGCACAAGAATCATGGCTCATTGAAAATGGTGAATTAACGACTCCTCTCAAAGACGTGAGTGTGAGTGGAATGACCCTTGAAATTCTCAATAACGTGGACGGATTAACAAAAGATGCTACTATCGCTTCACCAGGTTTCTGCGGTAAAGGACAAACAGTTCCAGTTGGTGATGGTGGCCCACTTATGAGAATCAAAGAAGCTCTGGTTGGTTGAAGTATGATTCCAACAGATGCTCTCGATAGGTTGCTCCAAAAGGCAGATGTTATTGCTGATGCTTGCAAAAATGCAGGTGTTGAACAATGGGACATTATTGGTATGCAAACCTACAACGAAGGTGTCGAGATCGAAGCGGGAAAAATTAGCCTCGCCGGAGGCGGTGGTGACGGTGGTTTCGGCATTCGAGTGGTGGACCAAGGCCGCTTCGGCTTCGCCCATCTGGTCGATGTTCAGAACGTTTCTTCCGCAATTGAGTTAGCAAAAAAAATTGCAAATATCTCGCCGCAAATCCAAGGATTTGATTTACCTTCATTTGAATCAACAAAGAAGGTAGATGGTATGTTTGACAAATCCATTGTCGCTACCAGTTCAGAGGATTTGCTTCAAAATGCTGACGATATTCTTGCCCACGTTGCTTCAAAAAATGAGCATGCAATCGTCACGGGGGGCGGCATTGAAGTTTCAACCACAGCATCATGCCTCATCTCAAGTTCGGGCATTGAAGAATCCGGAGAATCAACAATGAACTCAATTGGAGTGCAACTTTCTATAGAGAAAGATTCGTTTTCTTCAAGTTATGATCACCAAAGTTCAAGGGTCAAATTAGATGCCATTCCTCATTGTATTGACAACGCTCTTTATTGGGCTGAAATGACTCAAAATCCAATCAAGCACAATCTCTCTGCCGAAGAGGCACAAGTGATATTCACACCCTCTGCATTTTCAAGCCTGTTCAAATATATCGTGCCAAACTCTGTCATTGGCGAACGTGTAGCAAGAAATATTTCGGTTTGGTCAAACCAAATGGGTAAGCAGGTCATTGACCCTCATCTTACCATCACCAATAACGGACGATTGGAGGGTGGGCTTGCCTCTTCATCTCGAGATGATGAAGGCGTCCCAACACAAATTTTACCACTGATTAAACAAGGAGTATTGATGAATACGTTGTGGTCCGTTCGAGATGCAGCAGAAATGGTTCAAGAAGGAAAAGTCGAATCGGCACAAACAACAGGTTCTGCGTTTCGGTCAAGTTATCAATCTCCACCTGCAACATCTTGCTCTGAAATGATATTAGAAACGACAAAAAAGCAACACAGTAGAGCTGAATTGCTCGACATTATCAACACTGGCTACATTATTCAAGATGTGATGGGTGCACATACTGCCAACCCCACATCTGGTGATTTTTCAGTCACCTCCAGCACAATTTTACGAGTCGAAAATGGCGAGATTGTTGGACCGCTATCTCAGGCTGGAATTTCGGGGAACCTCATATCAGCGCTTCAGTCCAATGTTGAACTTGGCCACGAGATTTCTGTCCGTGGACGATTCCATCTCCCAGATGTTGCTTTGCAATCAAATATCAAAATCAATCCTGCTTGATTGCTTCATCACGTCTGCAATTTTTTGAATAACATTGTTTATACCCTGTCGTCAATGGTATCTTTTACCATGGAGGTAAATGGAGTGTATTGTCTTCCCCAACCCGCACGAAAAACCATCGCCTGTCCTCTTGTCAGGCTTAGAGAACACACGCTTGACGGAGGCTTGTTTAATGAGTGATTCAAAGTATTCAGATTACATTGATGCTGTATTGAAAGAAATTCCTGATGCATCACCGGATGAGATTCATTCGGCCTTTGAAAAATATGAAAATGAATTTTATATTCCTCCTCAAGATGCATTGAGGTCTGTTTTACGTAAGTTTCAAAGTGAAACAGACACTCCTTCAAAGTCGAAACCAATTCAACAACGACAAACAAAAAAGGTTGTCCAATTCAATGAATTAAAGGGTGATGACAAAGATGTTGAAATCGAAGTCGCGGTGGTTTCTCACAATCTTCGTCAGCAACTCATTCGTGGTGAGGAACGACAAATCGCATTTGGAATGATTGAAGACCTTCCTTGGGAAGATGAACAAAAAAGAACAAGGTGGGAGTACAAGGATTGGGGCAGTAACTCTCAATTGCTCCCAGGTAGTATCATCCGACTCGAAGGAGCATCTGTCAATGAATATAATGGAAAAATGTCCATCAACATCAACCAAAGCTCAAGAATCGTTGTCCTTCAAGAAGGAACAGGTACAACGGTCAAAACCGAAGATCCACAAGATATTGCTGAACTGCCAAACGATGGATATGTTACAGTTGTCGGCAGAGTTCTGTCCATTAAAAACGACCAAATTCATCGAAGAGATGGTTCTGGCTCAATTGACGTGGTTCGTGGTCGTATTGCGGATTCATCCGGACATATCGGTTTTCTTTCATGGGAACCATTTTCTCACGAAGTCGGTGCTTTGATCAAAATCTCTGGAGCACAAATTAAAACCTTTAGAGACACACCTGAATTAAATTTTGGACGAACGACAAAAATCGAACCATATCACGATTCTAAATTCTCTTCTGTTGACGATTTGAAGCAATCCTCGATGACAACGATTTCAAACCTTCGAGATGGAACAAGAGATGCAGATGTTATCGTGCAAATTACGGATTGGATGAAACGTACATTTGAACGGGATGGAGAAGAGCGACACCTGTGGTCAGGACAAGCCATCGACCCTACTGGTTCGTGCAAAATGACGGTATGGGAAGAAGTTTCTTTTGATGCGAAAGACCTCCCAATATTTGTGAAAATAACCTCTGCTCGTGTTACCGCTTGGCAAGGTATTCCCGACATTATGGTTGATTCTGCCTCTCAATTGACCGTTCTTGAAGACCCCCCTTGGGAGGGAGACATCGATCCTGAATCTCATTTTGTCGAGGTGAAACTCGATGATTTAGTTGCTGGAGGCTCACGCGTTGGCATTGAAACCCAAGGCACAATCGTGAGTGTGAAGGAGGATTCTGGCCTCATTTTGCGTTGTTCCGAATGCCGCAAAGTCATGAGGGAAGGACGCTGTTTTGAGCATGGTGAGCAACCAGGAGAAGAAGACATTCGATTACGCCTCATTCTTGATGCCCATGGCTCAACCGCATCTATTCTTGCTAACAAGGAGGCTTCTTTGCACTTGACTGGACTCGACGAAAAAGAATTCAAGAAGTCCATCGAGGCTGGTCAAGACCAGTTTATGATGGACTTGCGCTCTCGACTGCTCACTTCTTTTGCTGTGGTCAAAGGTAGGGCAATTATTGATGGACAGGGAGCCATGATTCTTGCATCAGAAATTAGTATCCCTGAACGAGATCCACAAATGAGGGCGACTGAATTACGTGCATTGTGGGGGTGGGACTAATGGAGCAACGACAAATTGTTCGGCAACCAAGCGAGCTTATGCTCGCTTCTGAATTTGGAAGTTCCCATCTGCACGAAAAAGGACCTGGTGAATATGACCCTACTTTTGTCATCACGAAACTTGGTTGTAAAGTCAACAGAATCGTAGTCGCAGGACTGCTCGAAAGACTTGAAGTAAGGGAAACTTCAAACGGAACTCAAATGTATCAAGGTCAAATTCGAGACCCCACAGGTTTGTTTTACTTTTCAATCGGCGAATATTCGTCTTTATCACTTCAAGAGTTAATTCACCAACTTCATGAACGAGTGTCATCAAGTGAACCCATTCTCGTTGGTTTGATTGCGAAAACAAGGTGGTATCAATCTGAGGATGGAGGGGTATACACTTCTTTACGACCTGAGGAGATGACCGAGATCACTCGACAAAAGTATGCAAATTGGCTCCTTGATGCTGCAGAATCAACCTACAATAGAATTCAATACTGGTCATCATCTCTTGAGGTTGAAGCAACCTTGGAAGGCTTTTCAAACACGGACATTCCTCAACGCCTCCATCAATCCATGGTGGCTGCTCGACACCATTATGGCGAGGTCGACCTCGAGGTTTTCAAACTAAATGTCATGCAAGCACTCGATATTGCTGAAGGAAAAATCGAAGCAGCAACAACACCCCCGCCTGAAATCCGTTTACCAATCAATGAAGAGACTGACTCAGGTGATCAATCGGTTGGTGACCTCATCAAGACGGTCATCTCACACTTCGACCAAGGCGAAGGCGTTCAATATCAAACCATCATGTCAAATACGATGTCCAAAGGATTCGATCGGGAAACCACTGAGGAAGCCATTGACCATTTGATTCAAAATGGCGTGATTGAAGAACCACGTTTTGGTTGGTTCATTATGATTCATGGCCAATAGTTTGACCCGTCAAATTGAATACCTTCACTTAACCTCCCTTGCTCAATGGCTGGCATCGATTTCTTTATTCGTCCCGCGACCTCAACTTCCAGTTCGGATTGGATGCGAATTCCAAATGCTGATATTCATGTCCGAATGACGAGAAGACTCACTCGAACTGTTCTCCGTGGGGGTGAAGGCGATGACCTACATGATGAGGGTTCAGAATCTTCCGTGTATAGCGTTCGTGGTGAATTAAATATGGATGATTACAAGAAAATCGTTGCCATGTTTCGTACTGGTCAACCGTTCATCCATGACCCATTTGATGAACGAGATGTCAAAGTTATTTTTTCGGTTTTAGAATACGATAGTCAAGACGGTTCATTTGTGTTTGAATTTATTGAAGATGTAATTTGATGGTGAAACAATGCGAAGCCTTCAGGAAAAAAGAGAACTTCTCTATGTCATTCGAACGTTGGATGTGCTCATTTCTTCAGGTGTTGGTTTAGAAGCAGCTTTGCATACCATCGGAAAGGGCGGTTATGGCGTTATTTCTGAAGACTTTTCAAGCATGATGGAACGACTGACTTCAGGTAAAACACGTGGATTAGGTGATGAACTTAAAGCACTTCAAAAGACTGCTGAATCCAAGGGTTACCAACGGCTCCTTAACACACTCTACACGAATGTTACCCAGAACACTGACCTTGTTGATACACTCAAAAAGCAAGGTGCAAGAATGGAAGAAGAGCGAACCGAAGAAGTGGAAAAATACATCGAAACACTTGGAGGCGTTCCGGAATCACTCTTATCAATCGGTATGATTGGCCCAATTATCCTCGCCATCATTGGTCTTGTTCCACAAATCATGTCTGGCGACCTCGGTGCATTCATGAGTTTACCCGATGCGGCTGTAATGAATTCGGTGGTCAATGTTGGACTTATTCTGACGCTCGTTGCTATGTTTTTCATTGGCTTAAAGGCACACACGAAGGACCCAGGGCTGTGATACCTTATGATACCACGAATCTTAGAATCCTTCAATGACTCGCCATTGATGCTGTATATCCTCATCGTTGCAGTCGCCTGTATTGGTGGTGGGATTCCACCGATGCTTGAAAGAAAAAGAAGAAGAGATATCGAAAATCAACTTCCTGGTTTCCTTGAAGCCCTCTCTGATTCCGTGGGTGCTGGTCGAGGCCTTCAAGAAGCAATGATGGAGCAAGCGGATTCATCCCCAGGTTTGCTCACCTCGATACTCAAAGATACATTACGAGAATCACACTCTTCTTCATTTGAAGCAATGTTAGCTTCATTTGCTGCAAAAACTCGTTCAACCCAAGTTCAAAGGGTTATGGTTTTGGTTGAAACTGCACTACAGCAGGATGCTCCGTTACAACCAATACTTGCGGACTTAAGTCGTGATTATGAACGATTGAACGATCTCATGAATCAAAGAGAAGTAGAATTACAAGGAAGAGGCATCCTTATTATTCTCTTTGTAAGTATTGGCTTACCAGTACTTATTGCGTTTATTGTAGGATTATTTGCCCCTGCAAGCAAAGGGTATCAAATCTCAGAATTCAATTCGACATTTGCTATGTTTTTTGCCGTCGCTTCAGTGATCGGAGTTGGTGTTACTGGACGAATGTTAGGTAGGCTCAAGGATATGCTATGGTGGCTTCCATTGTGGATGGTTCTTTCAATGGGACTCTACCTTGGTGCCGTAAAAGCAATTGGAGGATGAAGAACAATGTCAGAACAAATAATTGACCAATATGGAAGAGTAACGATATACACTGAACCGAATCACCCTTCTCCGATTTATCATGTTGAGGGGGATATTCAAGCCAACCCTTACGGAGATTTGGCTGCACTGCTTGAGGATGATGCACTTGAAGAAGTGATGTACAACGGAGGTACACAATGTGTAAAAGTTGCACATCGAGACCATGGAATGTGTCGAACGAATATCTGGATTGATGATGATTCTGGCCAAATTATTTCCAAAAATATTGCATCGTTCACGAATGTTCCTTTAGGCGATGGTCCCGGCATGGTGCCGATTTTTGATGGAAGGCTCCCCGATGGTTCTCGTGTCAATGGAACAATACCTCCAGTTTCACCTGATGGCCCAACATTGACGATTCGTAAATTTAGAGAAGACCCGCTTACGATGATTGATTTAATCAAATTTGGAACGGTCAACCCAAGATTGGCTGCTATGATGTGGGTGTGGATTGAGGGCCTCGACAGCAGACCTGCAAATTTCGTTATTGCAGGAGGGACTGGGTCAGGTAAAACCACCACTCTCAATTGCCTTGGAATGTACATTCCTTGGCACAGAAGATTACTCACTGTAGAAGACACCGCTGAATTGCAAGTTTACCACGACCACTGGTTAAGGATGGAAACACGAAGAGAACGACCTGATGGTACTTCTGAAATTGACATGAACGACTGTTTGAAATCAAGCCTGCGTATGCGCCCTGACCGAATCATCGTTGGTGAAGTTCGTGGTCCCGAATGTGCAACATTACTCACCGCTATGAACACTGGTCACGACGGTTCGTTCGGCTCATTGCACGCAAATACTGCTCAAGAAACTGTGACGAGAATGATCAATCCGCCAATGAATGTCCCCTCAATTATGTTGACTGGGCTTGACCTCATTATCATCCAAGCACGATTGCATGTGAATGGAAGAACCGCCCGTAAAATCACAGAGGTTGCGGAAATTGCAGGTATGGAAGGAGATAAGCCAAGACTAAATGCAATCTGGAAATACAACGCAGCGACCGACCAAATTGAAGAGACAGGTATTCCTTCGAAACTGCGAGAGACGATATGTAGCGCTGCTGGAGTAACTCCCGATGTTTTTGAAAAGCACGTTCGACAACGACAACAGATTCTCGAAAATTTACTTGAAAGGGATGTTCGAGATATTGCCACTGTCACTCAAGTGATTCAGAATTTCTATGCTTCACAGCATTGATCATCCTTGTAATCGATTGAGAATTTCATCGATTTTGCTCAATCGACCCTTGGCTTTCTCAACGTTTTGGTATGCTGAACTCACCGCTTCAGCCACTTCGTGCTCAGGTTCTTCATCAGCCCGTTCCGGTTTCTTAAATTTAGCAGCCAAGGCTTTCAATTCTTGAACGATAGCGTCAACTTCGGTTTCTGAAACTACAATACCTGGGGCAATTCTTGGTATATCAGATGGAGAAATATAGCCTAATTCAGCCCCGATGATACCAGCAGATGCGAGGATACGTGGTCGTAAATTAGCTGTGTTCACTTCGTAGCCCTTCTTTTCGAGGAAGCGAATGATAAGACTCTGATGGTTTTCATCGAATCCATCCTCGATGGTGTCCATGACTTTTTGAACCAATTCTTCAAACGATTCAATATTCCTCTCCAATCGAGCAATCGTTTGACGTTCTTCTTCTGGAAAATGGACCGCACCTTGATGTAAAATTTTCAACACTCGATTTCTTCGTTGAATTGTTGGATCATGCAATGCTTGAGTTTCTGCGAGTTCCAAATGTAAATCAAACAATGCGTGAAGTCGTCCAGAAACACCCGGGACTCGTAAGTCGAGTCCATGTTCTCTGCCTAACTGTTCAAATTCAACCCTGGCTTTTACGATATCATTTGCATGAAGAGCAAGGATGTTTTCAAGTTGGTCTCGGAGCAGCCCTCGGATATCTTCGAAGGTACGCAAGGCTTCTCTTTCGGCCCAAGAATCTGGTCGACTCGAAATTTTTTGGTCTTCTTGTTTTATTCTGAAGTCCATCTCCATCACGATGGTGCGAATTTCATGCTGAACTGCATCCAATTCAACGGCAAATCCATGACTTTGCAAAGATTGAATAAAACTCATCAAATCAGTTTCATTACTTGTTGTGCTTATTGATAAGAAATCTCTTGCCATCGCATGAATTTCTGCTTTCCTATCTTGCACCTCAAGAAGGGCAGTTTCAACTTCAAGCGAATGATGTTGAGGTAATTGTGGAGTTTGAACCATAGGAGGAACACGCACTTCATCCACATCGATGGTCGCATCCAATTGTTCTTGAACAACCAAATCAATGTCTGACCTCGTTGATGGCATCGTCGATGTTGAGACGGCTGAGCGCAATTCAACTTCATCCTCAAAAGTCCATTCACCTGCATGACCTTCGACAAACTCTTCAACCGTTTGAGGAACACTTTGTTGGTCGATAATCGGGGTGAGTGGTATACTACGAACTGGAATTTTAATTTCTTCCTTTGGTCGTCGTAGACTCTTTTTCACACGTCCCCATGCACCTTCTTGTGAGGCTAAAACACCTGCGACTCGAGCAAGTAAAGCCTGTTTGGAACCTGATAAAGGTAATTCAAATATCTTACACAATGCGTGAAGTTCATCCCTCGTCATATCATCGAGTTTTTCCACGATGAATTGTTTTGGGTCGTGATTCAAATGGAGATACAATCTTTGTCTTCTTGCTTTTATCGACCCAGATTTTTTGATTCCAAAAACACCAAGCAATTCGCCAAGGTCATAGTTTGACATATCACGAATCGAGTCTATGGAGAAATCCCAATCTGATAGCACAAGTTCTGAAATCAATCTCATTCGAAGAGTTTCGACGGAACCTGACTTCAAAATGGAATACTTTGTTGCAATATCTTTGAGTTCTTCAAATCGTGCTTGGTAGAGTGTTGCCAGCATATCCGCTTTGTCGAGCACCACGACCACCGAAACGATTGCGGTGATTGAAGTATATGTGTTTTCGGTGTCCTAAGATGGAAAAAGTGGCTACTTTTCGGGTATTTTCTTAAGGCGATTCAGTTTTTTTATGCACTTCAAACAACTTTTTTCTTGCATGTTTGTATTCCTCTGGCATGGTTTCAGGTGCCCTTTTTAACTCTTCAAAATCTGTCTGTAACTGGTCGCAAATGGTTTCAAATTCTCGTAGGATATTGATGGAGCCTTGGTGAATTGCTTCGAGTTCGACAACTTTGTAACAACCAATGGCTACAGTGCCATCGTAATTGATGGTTTCAATAAAAATTTCAATCTGAGGTCCTGAGCGTAATGGTTTTTCTTCAGAATCAATGTAAAATTTTTCAAAAAATCCATCGTTATTGCGTTTCGATTCGTTCATGAGCGTGCCCAATTTTCGTTGCTCAGCATAAATCCCTGTAACATCTTTGAACTCATCAGAAACGTTGTCGTGCAACATCGTTTCGATTCGGAAAGCCAACAAGGCCGAAGGGTCACAAAGTGACGAAACCTCTTGGGCAGGGAAACCTGAACGACCGACCAACAGCGTAAATCCATGTAGAGGGGGTGGGATGAAATGCTCACGTGAGCCCTTTGGTGTTTCCCTTTGCAAACCGAGCGTGTGGCGTCGAGAACGAATGTTGAGCATGGTGTACAAAGACCGAGGGACGACATACCCATCAATTTCCCCTCGACTTCTCATATCTTCAATAACCAACCACCTTTGACGCTCATCCATATGAGTTTGAGCGATGACTTCACTCGATGTTCGAATGTTTGCATCATTTCGAACTCTCAAAAATTGCCGACGTAGTAATTCTGAATCACAAATAATGACTGGGTCTTTCACCAATCGATCAGGATTGTCATTACTGACCAAAACCCATGTAGGTTCCCTCCTTGGTAAAATGCCTATTAACGAGAAACGAGGGTCTTCAACAGATTTCCACTCCCATGGACTCATGGCGATAAGGTCACCCGTCCCAGAATCCAAGACCTCGATGGCGTCATTTAATGAAGGCAATTGGCGCAACAATAGATTGAGATGTTGTCCTTTTGAGTCTACGGTTTGTTCGATGTGTCGGCGAACGCCGTCGCCTTTGGATGCTGTCGTAAAAATGACAACCCTATCATTCTCCTGCATAGCAGCCACCCGGCGGATGCGAACACCCGCAAACCTTGGCGAATAACGACCGCTTAAGAAGTCGACGCATGTCCATTGGGTATGGGCGAGGATTCGGGCCACCAGCGAAGACTTGCGTCATTCCAACAACAAATCAACACACTGCTTGAAGCGCATGTTGACGGCCAAATTGCTCAAGGCGCAGGCGAAGTGGCTGTTGAATCCAAAAGAGTCCTAATGGCTGGCGGAAAACGACTCCGACCAGTCCTGATGATGATGGCATACGAAGCCTGTGGGGGAACAAATCAAGAGGACATCATTCCCCTTGCTTTGGCGTTTGAACTGATTCATACCGCTACACTGGTTCACGATGACATCTACGATGATGCTGTGCAACGTCGAGGAGTTAAGACAATTCACGCTTCCAAAGGACTTGCCAAGGGCGTGATTGCGGGAGATTGGTTGTTCGTTCAAGGATTTGGTCTTGGTGGAAAATATGAGTCTGAAATCGTGGAACTTGTATCAGAGTATTGTTCACAAATTGCACAGTCAGAATTCCTTCAACTCGATCGAGTCATGGACCTAAAAACATCCCCAGAGGATTACTTGAGTATTGTTATTGGAAAAACTGCAGGCCCATTTGCCGCAGGTTGTAAAGCAGCGGCAATTCTGGCAAATTGCTCTATAGAACAGCAACGATCAATGCAAGATTTTGGTAGAGAACTTGGTATTGCCTTCCAACTCGTCGATGATTTACTCGATATTCGAGGTGATGAGCGTATGGGGAAGCCACGAGGTGCTGATATTTACGAGGGAAAAATGACCTTGCCTTTGATTCATTCTCTTACATTATCACACGGTCAAAGAAGAGAACGTCTTGCCTATCTCATCGAAAACTTTGCAGACAACTATTTTGATGAACTCATCGAATTACTCAATGCAAGTGATAGTTTGAATTACACTGAAATTCTCATCGACAATCATATCGAACGAGCAAGAGAGTCATTATTCACTCTGCCACAAAATGGTGCCACTCAACTTATGCTTTGGTTAACTGAATTTATGCAACACAGAGAGGTATGACCGTGGTTCAACGCCCAGTTATTCATCATGAGGTGATCGTTGTTGGTGCTGGGCCTGCTGGTTCAGCGTGTGCACAGAAACTTGCAGAATGTGGACTTGACGTACTTGTTTTAGAGAGAAGAAAAATTATCGGTAATCCTGCACAATGTGGTGAATGTATCCCGAACTGGGGCGAAGTTGTTCAAACATTTTCAAACATTGAAAACGATGAATGGCTTCAACAATACTTCGATTTTCCACAATGGCTCCAACTTCATCGTTTGGATTTTATGCGGGTGTTCCTGCCGTCAGGAAAATCATACGGTTTTGAATTGGATGCATTCGCAGGACATCGCCTTCATTTTGATGGATATCTTGCTGAAAAAGCCATAAAAGCTGGTGCGAATATTCAAACAGATACTGCTGTGACAAATATGATTCACCAATCTTCAAAAAACCGTGACCTAATTATCACAAAGAATGCAAAGTACTCCTTTGATTATCTTGTGGATGCAAGCGGTTCCCTCGCTCATATGATGAGATTAAAACATGGAAAAAATCCTCAATTCCGTCCAGGTGACCAAGTTCCCACTGCCTATGCACAAGTACATGGTGATGTTCCTGAAACATTTGATGTGTTCATCGGTTCAGTTGCCCCGTCTGGTTATGCTTGGATTATTCCCAAGGGTCCTAACTTTGCGAATGTTGGTATCGGTGCTCGGGCTGGAAAACTTCGACATCCTGTCAAAAAACACCTCATCGATTTTTGTGCTGACTTGAATTTGGAAATTCTCTCCATCGGCGGTGGCTGGATTCCAATGGGCGGGCCCGTACCTACGATGGTATCGGGCAATATTCTCGCCATCGGCGATGCTGCTGGTCTCGTCATGCCGAGCAATGGCGGAGGCATTTCACAAGCCATTATCTCTGGATATTTCGCAGCACAAAGTATTCAAGAACATATTTTGCACAATACACCTCTGGAATCGTATCAAAAGAAAGTTGAAGATTCAATGGGTAGGGCCCTCAAAAATTCATTGAGGACAAAAAACATGGGTTATACATTCCTAAGAGGTGATGTCATGACCGAACTTGTACTACGGACTTTGGGGCCTATTGGAGGAATTAAAAGAGCAATGGAGTGCGACAAACCTCTGTTCTTGCTTTAACATTCAGTTCACCGCATATTCAAGCGATTGCTTGAAGTCCTTCGGCGATTACGCTTTCACATGGGCAGGGCATATCGTGATGAAGATGCCGTTAGCCCAGTTATTGCAACTGTTCTCCTCCTTGCCATCACAGTGATGCTTTCGAGCATGGTGTTTGTGATGATGCAGGGTGCATTAACGGCCACGGACAAAGCTCCGCCTCAAGCAACCGTTAGCGTTCGTGCTCTCGACAACGGGTTTCACGTCGTGCGTATTACTTCCCTTGACCAAAGTATTGACCCAATGCGACTTCAATACACTTTGGCTCCAATTAACACCTCAACTGGCGATACTTTTGATGGAAGAATAGGTGATGCTGATGTCTACGGCGTCATTGGAACGAACATTTCTTTCCAAGACCGTGATGCAGGCTATTCAGTATCTCAAGGCGATTATATTGTCATCGATTCACAAAGCATCGGCTCAACCGACGGTAAATGGCAATTCACTCTGGTTGACCTCACATCGAATGCGGTTATTGTCCGTGTCACCCTCCCAGCAATGGTTTGATTATCCACCGATGAAAGACATCTCGGGCTTTTTCAAAGCGTCTGTGTCGTTCGTTCGTTTCTCAGAGTATCGATCTTTTCTCTTCAACCAAATGTTTGAAAAGAAATCCTGAACTTCTTCGGGATGATGGCGAATGACTTCCTTAATATCATGAAATTGTTCTGAGAAAAGACAGGTATACAAACGCCCATTTGCCGAGACCCTTATCCTCCCGCACGTTGAACAAAATGGATTTGATACCGATTCAATGCATCCAAAGGTGTATCCATCGGCAAGTTTCCAACGTCGTGCTACAGCCGAAGTATGATGCTCTATGCTCTGAAGAAGGCCGTACTCTGATGAAATGATGTCTCGAATTTCTTTCCCGGTCACAACCTCGTCAATATTCCATTGATTTGTTTGACCAACATCCATAAATTCGATGAATCGTATTTCAACATTCATTGACTTCATTGTTTTGAGGAGTGGTACAATTTGATGTTCATTTACACCTTTCCGAACCACTGTATTCACTTTTACTGGAACGTCTAACGATTTGCAAAGTTGAATACCTTCCAAAACATCTGAAGGGGAGAAAAGGTCGGAATCAGCCATGGTTTGAAAGACATCATTGTCAAGAGCATCGAGGCTCACGGTCACTCTCGAGAGGCCATGCTCAACAAACCTTGGTAAAGCCTGTTTCAAGAGCACACCGTTGGTTGTTATGGCAATATCCAAATCTTTGGAAAGAGCACGTAGTAAACCGACCAAATGATGTGCATCTTTTCTAAGGAAAGGCTCTCCGCCCGTAAGTCGAACCTTTTTCAGACCAAAGGGTAAAAGTTGACTCACGAGGAATTCTAATTCCTCAAAACTCAATAATTCGTTTCGAGGTAAAAATTTGTAATCATGACCGTATACCGACCTCGGCATGCAATACGTGCATCGAAAATTGCATCGGTCTGTGAGTGAAATTCGAATATCTTCGAGCGGGCGATGAAGCATATCGAAGACGGACATACCACCTCGAGGCGTTTATCTCATTTCAAGTTAAAGAGCAAGGGTTCTTGACGATGAGATGATTGAGAAACACATGGCCGAAGGATGGAAACGTCGTTGGAAACCTTCGGGAAAAAAAAGCAAATTAAGCCTCATTCCAATTTTAGAAGTACACCCTTTTAGGCCAACCTCTATCATCAAATGGGAACTTCCAGTTTCCAAAAGTCACGCCATTCGATATTTGATATTGGCAGCACAATCGAATGATGTTGTATCATTTTCAAATATGAAAAATGCTGGAGAAGATATTGTAGCCATGAAAGATTGTTTGGCTCAGCTCGGTGTCAAAATTGAAGAAGCCGATGACGCGTGGATTGTTCATGGGGTCGGCCCCAATGGCTTTCATCCATCGAGAACTGTACTCAATGCTCGAAATTCAGGCGTTACGTTTCGTTGCATCGTTGCCTTGTCATCTCGAATCGACGGAGTTTCAATGGTGGATGGAGATGCAAGTCTCCGAAAAAGGCCACATGGTGAATTGATTAAGTCCCTTGAACAGATGAATATTGAGGTATCCTTTGGAACCAAAGAAGAATCATTGCCTCTTCTATTTCAGGGAAATCCACATACTATTGACAAGTTATACGTTGATGGCTCAAGAACAAGTCAACCAATTACTGCATGGATTTGTGCATCTCCTGGTTTTGAACATGGACTTACCATTCAAACCCAAGGAGATTTGGTGTCCACACGGCATAGCGAACTCTCAATTGAACTCGCAAAGGAACATAGTGCCGACATCGAACAAAATGGCAACCAAATCATAATTCAACCATGGACGCCATCGTTCAAAGACGATTCATCGTCCATCAAAATTCCTTCAGATGCCTCGATGATAAGTTTTGCAATGCTTGCCGGAAAAGCTCTAAATGCCACGATTCAAGTTGAAAATCTACCTTCCAAAGAACAAAGCATTGGGCATGAAATTTTATCAGATGTTGCTTCCCAATTAGGAATTGACATCGATGCAGGCCGAATCACGAATTGTGTATCAACCGAATTTGCACATATTGACCTAAGGGATGCCAATGACCTCATCACTCCACTTTCTGCAATCCTTGCATTATCATCAGGAGGTAAAATTTCGTCAATTAGCCATGCTGCTTACAAGGAAAGCAATAGAATTGATTCGACGATACGGCTGCTTCACCAGTTTGGCTTGAAATCGACGTTCATTGACAATGCACTTGAAGTCGAAGGTCAACAACAACTTACCACTCCAACTGATGTCGTAAAAACCTACGGAGACCACAGAATTCAGATGACGGCCACGATTCTCGCCCTTGCTTGCGATGGAAAAGTCATGGTTGAGGGTAGTTCGTTGCATACTGTTGCAGATCCGGATGCTGTGAATCGATTCATACAGGCAGGAGCCCAAATTACAACATCGTTGCACAACCCCAATTAAATCAACCATGTCGACCAAAATGGTGGTCTAAGGCATCAATGGAAAGCTTAAGTGATGTAGGGCGACCATGAACACAAGCCCATGGATTCGGTATTCTCTTCATATCTTCTAACAATCGTCTCATCTCCGGCAAAGACAATGGTTCATTGGCCTTTACAGCACCTCTGCATGCTTGCAAGAAGGCGATATGGTCTTTCAAATTTTCAATGGTTGGAATTGTTGTGGCATCCTCAGATAAATCATTGAGTATATCGATAAACATTTCATCAAACCTTTCACCTGAAATTGCCATTGGATACGCAAGAACGCTCCAGACACCTCCTTCATGAGAAAATTCAAATCCAATCGCCTTCAATGTATCTAAATTCGCTTCCAAATATGCCTGTTGTCTCGCAGTGAGTTGTATTTCTTTTGCGACAATGCGGTGTTGCATTTCCCAATCTTGGTCAAGATACCGAATTCTTTCGTATCGAATTCGTTCATGGAGTGCGTGCTGGTCAATGAGAAGGAGGTCGTTTTCAGATTGAACAAGGATGTATGACTGGGCGAATTGTGCAAGTGGCTCCATTGAAGGTAATTCATTCAAATCACCAGCCAATACTGGCTCACCTTGCGGCGAAATGCTATCATCGATTGAACCGTACCGGTGGAGTTCCCTCTCCTTCGAAGATAGCGGAGGTGATACAAATTTCTCATCTGTGGCTGCGAGTGTAGTTTGAGAGAGTGGAGAAGTGGATATCGGTCGCGGAATTGGTTGACTCGATTCAATCTGCTTCGAAATTTCACCCTGTAAATTCAATTGTTGACCTGCTGATTGTACCCAGGCAGGAGGTGCAGGCTTTTCAACAACTGAAGGAGATATTGGAATTCCAGCTGCTTGATTGAGGGATGGTTGGAAAGAAGAATGCTTTGATGTGTCTTCAATTCTATGTTTAGGTAGAGTTGTGATGTGATCCAAGCCTGGAAGAGAGGCAGAGGCATCCGGTAAGGTTGGTATTTCAAGCAATGTATGTGCAATTGCACGCTCAAGACGCTCCAAAATTCTCCAAGAATTTCTCAACCTCACTTCCCGTTTTGTGGGATGAACATTGACGTCCACATCACTGGGTAAACATTCAAGATGCAATACGGCGATTGGATGTCTGCCTTGCATTAATCGGGTCTTGTATCCTTTCCGAATGGAGTTCAAAAATGGTGTTGAAGCTATCGGCCTTCCATTGATAAGGACATGAATTTCATCACCTTTACCTCGTGTGATTTCTGGTGTGCTAATGTATCCTGACCAGCGTTCGGCTCCAGGTATGTCTTCATCTTCTGATGGTGTTACGAGTGGAACCATTTCACTTGCTTGGGCACCCAAAATGTCATACAATCGGTCTTGACCATCTTCATTTCGAGGAATATTGAGTAAGGTTCTTCCATCGCTATTCAATACAAATCCTATGTTTGGGTTTGCCAACGCATGTCCCACGACTGCGTCAATGATTTTAGCAACCTCGGATTGAGGCCGTTTCTGAAACGCAAGTCGTGCTGGAGTGTTTGAAAATAAATCTCTGACGATCACGCTCGTACCATTCGGCATACCTTTTGGTTGAATATCTCCAATCGTTCCGTATGACATTGTCATCATCGCTCCTTCAGCCCCTTCTTTTCGTGAAGCAAGTTCCATTTCTGAAACCATACCAATACTCGCTAATGCTTCTCCTCGAAATCCAAGAGAAAAAATAGCCTCAAGGTCAGTATGTTGTTGAAGTTTTGAAGTCGCATGACGTTGAAAGGCAACTCCTAAATCTTCATAATGGATTCCAATTCCATTGTCAATTATCTCTATAGAAGCAAATCCTCCATTCTGGATGTTGACCGTTATCATCGAACTCTTTGCGTCAATACTGTTTTCAAGCAACTCTTTGACAACCTGTGCGGGTCGTTCAACCACTTCTCCCGCTGCAATGTGTCCAATGGTTTCCTCGTCGAGTTGGATAATTCTCGCATCACTCAGATGAACCACCTCCAAGTTGATTTGAAATGTCATACAAGATTTGCAGAGCTTCAAGAGGAGAAAGTTTCTCGACATTGAGGGATTGCAGTCGGTCAATAATCTCTTGATTCGGTGAAGGAACCTCGATTGCTTCTTTTGTTTGTGTGTAAATCCCAAACAGACTTTTCTGAAGGTGATCTCTTGATGCAGGGGCATATTTTTCTCCAGCTCTTGCGCCCGACGCTTGCTGTTCGAGGAACTTGAGGACGTCGAGAGAACGCTCAACGACATGTTGAGGAACACCAGCCAATGCAGCCACTTGAATTCCGTATGAATCATCACATGGTCCATCGGCTACCGTATGAAGAAATTCTAATTTCCCAGATGCCTGAGACACCTGAACATGGATATTCTTGAGGCTTGAGATTTCGCCCTCTAAACCTGTGAGTTGATGATAATGCGTAGCGAACAATGTCCGCGAACCGAGTCGGTTTGATACATCCTCACAAACGGCCCACGCGAGGGATAGACCATCGAATGTCGAAGTACCTCGACCAACCTCATCGAGAAGAATCAGTGAATCACTCGTAGCGTTCCTTAGAATATGTGCCACTTCAACCATTTCAACCATGAATGTCGAACGTCCTTTCATTAAATCATCGCTAGCACCAACTCGTGTGAAAATGCGATCAACAAGCCCAATTTTTGCTTTCTGTGCAGGAATAAATGACCCTGCTTGAGAGAGAATGCACAACAAAGCAACGGTTCTCAAATACGTCGATTTTCCGCCCATATTTGGCCCTGTCATAAGGAGAAATGGCTGCTTTGATGTCATCGAAATATCGTTGGGTACGAATGTGGATGAATCAAGAACAGGATGGCGTGCTTTTGAGATGGAAATTTGTTTTGATGAATTTATTTCTGGTCGACACCACTGATTCATTCGGGCGACGGTAGCAAAACATTGCAACACATCAATCGATGCAATCTTTCTTCCAATGTGGGATAGTTCACTTGCAAATGCTCTGCAATATGTTCTCAATTCCAAAAATTTCCGATATTCCAATTCTTTCAACCGAGTTTCTGCATTCATCAAAATGTCGTCTCTGGAGGATAATTCCTCTGTTGAATACCTCGAGCCACTTGTCATTTGCTGTTTACGTCTCCAAGTATGCGGAACCTTAGCCTCATGTGTTTTTGTAACTTCAATATACCACCCAATCTGCCTGTTCATTCTCACTTTAAGCGATGGAATATCCAAAGTTGCCCTCAATTCTTTTTCTAAATCATCAAACCACGACACTCCCTGTTCTGATTTCCTTCGAAGTTCATCGATTTCTTCGTCAACACCTATGCGGATAAGGCCGCCATCTCGAAGGCCTAAGGGCGCTTCATCTTCCAAGACTGCCCTGATCTGTAATCCAACTTCTTGAAGTGAATCCAATGATTGTGATAAATGGAGAAGAAGTGGGTCATTTGATTCTTGACACCAGGAGATGATTGATGGCATGCGCTCCAAAGCATCGGAGGTGGCGACCAAGTCTCTTGCATTGGCCCGTCCATAAGCGAGTTGAGTCGCTAATCTTTCGATATCCCTTACTCCTTTGAGCGTTTCACGTAAGCCATCTAATCGACGACCAGATTTCTGCAAAGACTGTACAGCGTTTTGTCTTGAGAGGATAGAATCAGTATCTATTAACGGTTGAAGAATCCACTCTCTCAAAAGCCTGCGGCCCATTGCAGTTCTACACTTGTTCAATTTTGCAAGTAAACTTCCTTCATATTCCCCAGACAACGTTGAAGACAGTTCTAAGTTTCTTAAGGTCGTTTGGTCGAGAATGAGAAAATTAGAATCCGAACGTATCGTGAATTCTGAAAAGGACAACTCGTCAGTCACATGGAGATATGCAAGGTAATCTGCTCCCAATCCCACAGCTGAGCCAATTGCTTGCTGTGAATCGATGTCAATTTGACTCACATTTGTTTGTTGTAAGACATCTTGAAGTCGTTTTTTTCGAATATTCGGGGCAACAAAATGTGTGCTTAAGACACAATGGTCAAGTTGTTGGGCGATTTTCAAAACCAATGGATGTGATGCATCTTTTGCGGAGACGACCAGTTCACTTGGCTCCCAAGTCATACAATCATCTATGAGTTGACTAAAATCTGATGCAGCGTATGTGCTGCCCCACAACCGACCTGTCGATGCGTCAAACATTGCGAGCCCTAAGTTTGAATCCTCAACCGATATCGAAAGTAAAAATGAACGATCATTTTGCTGCAAGAGGCCTTCTTCATATAAGGTTCCTGGAGTATATACTCTGGTGACCACACGTTCGAGTATCTTGGCTCCGTCTCTCAAGTCTTCTTCTTGTTCGGCTATTGTGACTTTGTATCCTGCTTGAAGCATTTTTTTCAAATGTTCTTGAAGAGCATGCCAAGGAAATCCTGCCATAGGAATTGGAGTTTCAGCATTTTTATCTCTGGATGTGAGGGCAAGACCAAGTACATCCGAAGCGATTTGGGCATCTTCAAAAAACAATTCATAGAAATCCCCCATTCGAAAGAACAAAATTGTGTCTTTATGCTCGTTCTTGATTTCGGCAAATTGGTCCATCATCCCCCTTTTTGCCATTGTTACCAAACCCTGATTCGCCGTGCAAGTTTTCGGTCATCGACGATAGCACATGAAGATTCTTCACCAATCGAATGGAAAGCCTTCATTATTGATGAAATTCAATACTTTTTCCATATCAATGCAATATTCCAGAACATTACACCAAAGATGATACTACAGACAAAGATGAAACCTGCATTGAGAAATCCTCGGCCGCTTTGTAATGAACCATCCAACGAGGTATCAAATGAAAACACCATTTGTTCTCCAAATTGATCTTGTCCATGAATATAGATCATCTCGTCTGAAAAACCAGAAACCGTTGGTTGAAGCGGCAATTTCATTGATAATTGTTTCATGAGTAAGCCATCATCAGAGAGTAATGCCACTTGTTTTGTCTCAATGTCATTGAAAAACCACACTGTGGCCCCATTTGAAATTGATGTAGCTGAACTGAGTTGAAATGTGGAGATTTCATTGACATCTTCAATGATGAGAACATCAGAGGTTCCTGCTGCAACAATCGAACCGTTGGATAACACATGAACAGTATGGATTTGGCCGTCATCAAAGGTTTGCTTCGAGAACAAAACTGGGGTCGCAGATGACCCATCCCATTCGACAAATCCCACAGACATATAGGTTGTAGGGGAATTTGGATTTGAGATACCGCTCGCAAGGTGCATACCAGTGAGAACCCAAATATCTGCACGAAGATGTTCGATTGAAATCCAATCGTCTTGTGATGAAACGACCATTGGATTCGTGAGTGTTTGGCTGTCGCTCAAACCTCGAACGGTCTTTTCTCCATCTTCATAGACCAGCATGAGCATGTGTCCTGAAGATTCGATTTGCACATCAACAATCGCAAAATCAACATCAGTATCATCTGAAAAATCTAAATTTTCCACAGCATTTTCGGTCGCAAATGAAACTGTATTTTCCCTCGCTGAAAATGCAACAGAACCATCATTCAACTCTTTTAGAAAGGAAAGATGCGTACTATCACCAATGTTATTTGGATTGAGAAGGAGCTCGCTCTGTCCATCCGAAGTTTCCCACATTAATGCATAACCAAATTCTTCTTTGTATGTATGTGTCACAACATCTCCATTGTTTGTATACACAACATCGAGAACTTGATGGCCTGAAAAGGAATGTTCTGATTCATCAATAGCACCACCTGAGTAATGACTGGTCACAGAAATCGCATACGCACCAGCCAAAACGAAGAGAAAAAACACGAATAAGGAGAGCCACTGATGCTCGGATTCTTGGCGGAGAAAATTTCGTAATTTCTCCACCATGCTTATCGGCAGAATCGATGAGTCCATGAATGCTTTGATTTGAATCTTCCAAATTTTCTTTATTCATTCGTCTGAATTCGTATCGTAGGTATGATAAAGGGAACATGAGTCGCATGGACTACAAGAGGTGTGACGATGGCACGTAAACCAGCTTCAATGTATCGACAACTCAAGGGTCCTGCATATACCCGTCGAAAGTACATGGGTGGTGTACCCAACAACAGAATTCATCAATTCCATGTTGGAAATCGACGTGCTGCAGAGACAGGACAATTCCCCGTCGTCATCGAACTACGTTCAGACAATAATTGCCAAATTCGCCACACTGCTTTAGAAGCGGCACGTGTTGTTTCGAACTCAACAATCAGAAAGCAAGCTGGACCACAAGGTTACTCCCTCCGAATCCACACTTTCCCACACCATGTCTTGAGAGAAAACAAACAGGCAACTGGTGCAGGTGCTGACCGTGTTTCACAAGGTATGCGATGTGCCTTTGGCAAAAATGTAGGAACCGCTGCACGTGTGAACCGTGGTCAGCGAATCATCTCTATTCAAGTCAATCCACAACATTACCTCACAGCTCGAGATGCTCTACGCAAGGCGGGTATGAAATTCCCCACGCCATGCACAATTCGTCTTATCAAAGGACATGAGCACCTCAAGGGCTTAATTTGAAGAGGTTCACGGCCCATATGGGCTGTATGTTGCGCCCATGGTGATTTTGTATGAGAGTTGCAGTTTTGAAGGAAGACAATTGTCAACCTAAAAAGTGCAACGACGAGTGCTATGTCTATTGCCCTCCTGTTCGAAATGGTCAAGAATGCATTATCTTGGATGACAAAACTGGGAAGCCGCACATTTCGGAATCTCTCTGCATTGGTTGTGGCATATGCATCAACAAATGCCCCCACGATGCTCTTATCATCGAAAATCTGCCCTCCGAACTTGAAACGGATATGATTCATCGTTATTCCATGAATGGATTTCGACTCTTTCGGCTACCCACGCCTACAAAAGAAAGTGTGGTTGGAATATTGGGCCCTAACGGCATGGGAAAATCAACTGCAATCAATGTATTATCCGGTCGCCTGGTTCCAAACCTTGGTGAGTGGACCAACACCGAACCTGATTGGTCTGAAATGATCGAGTCCTTGCCAAAAGGAGAACTGAGGGATTTTCTTGGTGAAGTTCAAAATCAAAATGTGAAAATCTCCGTTAAACCACAAAATGTTGACAAATTGCCAAAACGCATCCAAGGCAAGGTGTCGAATCTTCTCACCAAAGTTGACGAACGAGGACTCTATGATGAACTCTGTGAAAAACTTGGCATTTCACATATTCTTGACCGCACAATGCAACAATTATCTGGTGGAGAATTACAACGCGTTGCTATTTGTGCAGCGATGTTACGTGATGCAGATGTTTACTTTTTCGACGAACCTTCGTCCTACCTCGATATTCACGAGCGCATGAGAATTGTTCGAATTCTTCAAGAATTAGCTGAAACAAAACGAGTTCTTGTCATTGAACACGACCTCGCAGTTCTTGATGTTTTGGCGGACCTCGTTCACATCGTTTATGGAAAAAAGGGTGCTTTTGGAATTTTTACACCAGCCCGTTCAACAAGACAAGCCATCAATTCATATCTTGAAGGATTTCTCCCAGAAGAAAATGTTCGCATTCGAGACAAACCCATTAAATTCATCAAACACAGAGATAGAACAACTGAAATAGGCTCACCAGTGATACAATGGGGTCAGTTAGAAAAACATCTTGGGGATTTTCATCTCCGATCTGGTGAAGGTCAAGTTCACAGAGCTGAAGTGATTGGTGTTGTAGGTCCAAATGGAACTGGCAAAACTACCATGATCAAAATGCTCGCAAATGAAATGGAATATGATGAAGGCTGGATCTCTTCAGATGCTAAAATTTCATACAAACCACAACATATTGATGTCGATATTGATGGTTCTGTCCAGCTTTGGCTTGATAGCGAACTTGGACAGAAATGGCGAAGTGGCGAATACCATGTCAATGTCATCAAGGCCCTTGGTGTTGACCAACTTCTGCCAAAACGTGTCAAAAAATTGTCAGGTGGTGAACGACAGGCGGTTTCCATCGCTATCTGTCTTGGTAAAGAGGCGGATGTGTACCTTCTTGATGAGCCGAGTGCCCATTTAGATGCAAATGCTCGGATGGAAGCCGCCAAAGCGATTCGAAGAACAATGGAATCCAATGAAAAATCTGCGTTCGTCATTGACCACGATGTGTACTTTATCGACATAGTAAGTGATTCATTACTTGTCTTTGAGGGTGAAGGAGGTACGTCTGGAATTGCAAATGGACCTTACAATCTTCGAGACGGCATGAATCGATTTTTATCAAATGTTGATATCACCTTCCGACGAGACCATGATTCACGAAGGCCCCGAATCAACAAGTCAGATAGCAGAAAAGATAGGGAACAACAATCAATCGGAGATTATTATTCATTTGACTCGTAATGGAGATGCTCATGCCAGTAAATCGACCACCCCATGGAGGCCACATCGGGCGTTCGAGGCGTCGACTATCTTCTTCTTCATTGACCACTTTTGAAAGATGCAAAGGTCAGTGGTTGCTCAAAACCCAAGTTGGGCTACAACAACCTGTCAATATTCCAATGATGAAGGGGCACGTGATTGAAGATGCTGTGTGTCAATTATTGATGAGGCACCCCCCCTCTTGTACGAGTGAAGAAGAATTGATGACTTGGTGTCATTCTCAAATCGATGAGATTGTGGATTTAGCGATGGTGCAATTTGGCAGCAGAATAGATTCACTTCCCAAAAACTCTGTTGAGTTTTCCTCAACCGATATTGACCAAGACGATATCAAACAACGATTGTTGCATTGCATTCCACTCATATTTGAGGAAGTTCGTCATTGCCATGAGCAAAATGGGGGACCTTTTGTTCAAGAATTTCGGGCAGGTGGCGAGGTCTTTGAAGTGCCGGCTCCATGCCTATCAAAGCCTCCCTGTCACCCATATCCGGAGTACGTTCAATATTCTCAACCAAAAGAGATTGATCAAAAACCAATATGGCAAACGAAGGATGATGAATTAACTTGGAACGAGGCCTGGGAAATATCTCGTCCTTGGTTCAAGGACCCTCGAGTCTTTCAGCCACAGAGGCTCTACCACCCAGATGATTGGGCATCAGGTGAATTGGATGTCGTCTATCGTTGGTCTGGGACCATTCATATTATCGATATCAAATCGGGAAATTCAAATTCACCCTTCGCATCTTCTCTTCAATCCCAACTTGAATTCTATGCATGGCTTTGGTCTGCCTGTTTCGATGGTGAAATACCAACTCAACTTTCAGGTTGGTATCTTGGAGATGGAAAGCACATCAAATATCAAACATTAACGCAAACCGAAATTGAAGCACGGAATACCACTTATTTGGAAACACATCATGAAATGAAAAATTTGGCGGAGGGGATTGTTGAATTCCCACTGTCAGCACCACTTCAATGCGAAGGAAATCAAGCAGGATGTTCTTGGTGCTCAGCCCGATTTGAAAACAATACCTTACAATTCAAGAGTAAACATGCAGATATGAATCTTCCAACATTTGATTTTTCACCACCTTTCCAACAACTATCAAGCATACAATCTCGAGTTCATGTTCGTGGGAAATTAACCGGCGGATGGGGACCGTTACCGAATCATTTCGGTGAATATGTCTTAGGATGTGTATTGGTGGTTGGAGACCAACATGTGGTTGTGGAGGAAAATGAGCCAGGATTGTTCGCCCACCTTCATCAATTTCTTGAACAAGATGTGGTCATTGAAAATGCATCATCAGGTGTTTGGAGAGATCAACCACGTTTGTATTTAGATGAATTAAGTAAAATTTCTACTCAAACCGATACTCAAGAAATTGAAATTACTCGTCTTGGATTGCTGCAAACCCGAGCAAATGTCGAAGGTGTCATTCTCTCAATCCAACAACAATCCGGGACGAGATTGAATGGAAAGCCTTGGACAATGCTTTCTTTTTCACTTTGGGATGGAAACAACATCGCTGAAATGGTAGCATTCGGTTCATCAATATCAAACACGTTACTTGACCTCAAAGTGGGTTCAAGTGTAAAAATTATGTCCGCTGAAATTGGATGGAGAAATGGGCTTCTACAACTACGATTTGACTCACGTAAAACACGAATTGAAATCAATCAAATTGAATGAAGGAGTTCAAGAATGGTTGAGTTCTGGTCTCTTTCATGCCAGTGAACGAACTTGATTTGTCAAATGATGTCATTGGGCCATACAATCGTTTGTCAGCAAGTCAGGTCATCACATACGATGGTTGTCCGAGACAATGGTTCTATGAAAAAGTGTACAAGTTTCAAATTCCTCAATACCCCGTCATGTATGTTGGGAAAGCTGTTGAAGAGACTTTTTGCCGTGTCTTGATGGAATCTCCTTTTCTCATTCCTTCGGGAGCACATCGTGAGACAATGCAAGCAACACCCCTTGGAGATGATGGAAGGCCAAGTAGGGATGCCGGTATCATGTTTCCAGCACAACATATCATACCATTGCAAGAAAACGAAGTGCCACAAACACTTGAGGGATTAAAACAATGGGCTCACAAACGGGTCGATGCCCATTTTGAGGCTTGCCTCATCAAACAAAAGCAGGAATGGGAAAAGCATATCCGTAAGGCAGGGGATTGGGATGAAGTCAATCCAGAGGCATGTAGAATCATGGTCCTGAATGCCATCGAATTTCACTTTGAGGAAATAGAAAGTTGTATGAATGAAGTCACTGCATCTGAAATCGAAAAGTGGCGAACGGGAGTAAGGCACCAAGTCCCGAGTCCAGATGGTTTTGGCATTCGATTCCCTAAGGGCAAACATCCGTTTTCAGGTGAAGGCAAACTTTCGTTTCCAGAGGCTTGGGAACTCACTCGACCATGGTTTGTAGACCCACATGCACAAGACTTTGCGATGAATGCCATTCATCCTGATTTTTGGTTCCAAGGTGAATATGATTTGGTCTATAGATGGGGTAGCAGAACAAAAATAGTTGATTTAAAAGCCAGTAATGGAACTTCCTTCCGTTCTGAAGGATATGAACATCAATTGCAAATGTATGCTATGCTTTGGTGGGTAACGCATGAGCGAGTTCACAGTGTTGATGAATTGGAGATTTGGTATGTTGGCCATCCCTCAAAAAAGGTCATTGAAGTTCCTACGACCGACCAGCTTCTTGAAATCGAATCAAGACTCAAATCCCTCTATGATGAACTGAAATTGACCACACCGACCATAGAAGACTGCCCCCCACAACCGGCACCGATACACACCTACGCTCCAGGAGGAGTTCTCGTCGAGGGTTCGAATGATTCAAGATGCGACCAGTGTTCATGGTCCACAATTTGTCCCGGTTCAAAAGGTTCAGACCCACAAATACCATACGAAATGCAGCTCGCAGGAACAAATCATTCGCTCGACATTGTACCAATGGGGGAGACGGTGGTGAGGTTAAACCTCAAGTGTCGAGTTTTCAGTGTGATGCCAAGACCAGAGCCTGCGTTACCGGCCATACGAATCGTTCAAGGTCAAGCCTTTGGGCAGTTTGAAACCCGTTCCATCAAACACGGTGACCCCCGAATCGAAACAATATCAAAACTTTCCAAAGACCAGGAAATTTTGATAGAAAACGCAATTGTTCAAAGCACGTTCAAAGGTGAAATTCTGATTAAATTTGACCCTTGGACTCAAATCCATTTTGAAAATGAAGACCTTGAAACCTCAACGATTCTTGGGCATCGAACAAGGTGGAACATTGGCGGAATTGTGGCCTACACATTTTCTAAAAGTGGCATCGGTGCAGGTGGAAAACCGTGGTTGAGAAAAGGTGTCGTTCTTTTTGATTCGACAGGCTGTATTCACATCGATGGTTGGGACAACCAGTGGGGGCCTCAATATGATATGCTTTTGCCCGGGGATACTGTGGTTTTCTCCAACCTCTCACTCGACGCATGGGCTGCACAATTGCGTGGCGATATTCAACACAACACCTCGTTCCGGCGAATCTAACCGCCTGAGGAGATCGTCATGACTTCTAATGCCAAGTCTTGGTGTAAAACAGTTGAATGGGGAAGAACTTGTTCTCCATAACAAACAATCACGGTAGATGCCAAAATATTTGCTTGATGAAGAACTTGCGCAATAGTCGAACCGCTTTCAATATCGATGGCTATATCGCCTTCTTTCCAAAGGAGTTGGATGTTCATCAATTCCTCCACGAACATCATGCTTATGATGGTGACGCTGAAGCACCAATCAAGCCGAGGTCGCATAGCCCGGTATTGCGGTGGATTCGAAATCCACTGTCCCTTGGACGCGGGGGTTCGAATCCCTCTCTCGGCGCTTACATGTACGATGTATCATGGCTTGTCATTTCTTTGATAAAATCGGTTTGGCCTGGGTCGACATCCGATAACTTCGATCGCAATCGAAGATTGAGCATGTCTTCATTTGGTATCGTTAAATTCAATTCAAACCACGTATCTACCGCCCGTAAGAGACGAAGTGCAGACATCGTGTCTTTGCTGGTGCCTATCGTCGAAGAAATCACACAACATGAATCAAGGTTGTAAACTGGTCCCAAACTTGTAATCAATGCAGAAACTCCGATGGCACCAGAACGTGGTTCATCGATTCGAACATCAACACCTTTTTCCAAAAGAAGTTGTCTTGATTTGATTGTTGTTGCCACTGCAAATGTTTCTTTACGCTCGGGCTCATCCATTAATCCTGCAAAAACACAAATACGTTCAATGTTCTGTTTCTTTGCAAATTCAAGAATTTGTCTTGCAAGCATCGACTGTTCTATCGCTTGATTCGGTTGAGCAGGCCCTGAGAGTGTGTACAAAGCTTGGTGACCAGTAAGATGGATTCGGTGTACTTTGATATGGGGAGGCGAAAGTAAACCTTGGTCATCTAATTCCGCAAGTGGTGGTAACCCCATGGGGTGAAGTCGGAGAACCTCTTCGTTCATGTTCAAGGCGATTATTTCCTCAATAGCACATTTTCCGACATTACCTACTCCAGGAAACGCAACAAACAACAAGGAATTTTGTTCAAGGCAAGAAAAGCCTTCCATCCATTGTTCCAGCAACGTCATAATTTCATCTTTGCACATTCACAGTATAATGTTTGAGATGAAACAACTGGCTGCAAGAGGGAATTTACAGCAAAATTCAACGATAGAATTCAAATTTTAGGAAGAGAAGATAGCCATTCCTCGGTACCAACATTGTTGATTTTTCTACGAATCCCCGCCCTTTGGTCTTCAGGCGACCACTTGAGAGGAGCCGCAGCCTTTGCACTACCTCCGCAATGGGAACACTCAACATTCAGTCCCCACTTTGAACAAGAAGAGCAAAATTGCAGGAGTTGTTTTGCCATAGATTCACCTACTCTCTCCACGCTTTACCTTGTCCACCCTGTTCTCGAAAGAAGTTAATTGCGGCTTGGACAGAATTTTCCCACACCTTTTCTGCGGTTTTGAAATCCGGTGCCTTGAGTTCAATTCTGTAATTAGGGGCCCCATCATAATGGCATGTAACGCTGATCTCTTTTTTCTCATCGGAAAATTCTTCAATTTTCAAAAGAGCATCTCGTATGATATGAATACCTTCGCTTGAGGATGTTTGAAGTTCAATTGTGCCTCTTAATTCAACGAATGGCGGAATGATATTTTCAACTGCTAATGCAGTAAATTCTTGAATCCAAGGCCCTTCAAATCCTGCGTTTGCTAGCGATCCTTCATTTAATGCAGCTTCTTCAAACGCAGTATAAAGAGAGCCAAATGCATCAATGAGTTGTTCACCTAACTCCTGAGTTTCATCTTGACCCATGTTGATTTTTTCAGATAAGAACCGAAGCAATTGTTGCGCCCTCTGTTCATTTTTCCATTCCTGTAATCGATCTCTTCGGCGTTCTTCTGTGACCGATTTCAAAGATAGCTCAATGGCGGAGTTGTCTTTTTTTGCCTTGATAACTTTACACACAATTCGTTGGCCTTCTCGGACAACACTTCTGATATTTTTGACCCAGCCACTCGCCAATTCACCAATGAAGATGAACCCTTCTCGACCTTGATACTCGTCTAAATTGACATAGACTCCATTTTGTTTGACATTTGAAACAGTGACAATGACGAACTCACCCTCTTCAGGGGAGGCTTCATGAATGGTTGAACTAACGGGGATCCCCCCTCAATCCAAATATTCTACAATTTGACATCCAACAAGTTCAGATTTGCCACCGGTTGATTTTGTAAGTGTTGCACTGCATGTTGAGCAAACAACTTGGGTTGTTGCACGAGAGAACAAGATGGTTTCTTGACCGCAATCTTTGCAACTAACTCGAATGAATGAATTTGCCATGCTTCTCCCCTCACTTGTCTACCAATTCAAATTTCTTCGCTCGCTTGCATGGAGCGTAGTGTGCTTTACCGGTCTCGGTACAGCGGTAAAGGATGTTGACTCTCTTTGTAGGCTTTTCACGTCCTTCGGGGCGAGGTCTTGGGAAACCACGGTAACCAGCCATCACTCGTCGAAATCTTCGTTGACCCCAACGCAATTCAGATGCTCGTTTCTTTTTGACTCGCTCGACCGTGTGGACTGTATGCTTACCAGCAGATGGGCTGTAGCGCTTGACTTGTCGAGGTCGTTTTACCATATCGAACACCTTAGGCGTTCGACCCACTGTAGTCTTGTATTTATGCATGTTGATGTGCATTTGGCAAGCATTCGTCCAGAATTCGTCTGTGGCAATGGTAATTTACATCAACATTTTGGTCATATCATGGCAACCGAAGCGATGGCATTTTTCTTGTTTTGGTTGCCAGGTATTGTGTTGGTCATAGGCATTATCTCATTTCTACTCAAAAAGGAACTGCAGCAAAAGAAAATAGGTTTGGCAACATCAATGCTTTGTTTTCTTCTTCTCCTTGCATCACCTTGGACACTGCCTGATTCGGATTCAAGCTCATTTGGCCATCTGCTTGGTTCCCTCATTGGGCCATTGGTACTCACATTGACAGGCGTCTACAATATCATTTTTTCAATTCAGCCGGGATCGACACAATATTCGAAAAACGACCGAATCATTGGTTTTATTTTATTCATCGTAGGTTTGTCTTGGCTAATTGCCTATCATTGGATAGCTTATACCCCCTCATATGATAACGCTGTCAACCAATATTGGATCTTATTTTTCTCAACACTGCTGTTGTTGTCACCCGTTCTCTTTTTCTCATTTGGGATTCTTGTTTCAATCCTTGGCCACAATAGAAAACATGTCGTATGGACAATGCTCTTGTTCGGGTTTGTTGCCTTCCAATTTCTCATCGGTTCCATGGTTCTTGACGGGTCATCATTGACATCTGTAGATTTCAGCCAATATCTTGCGATTACTATTCTTGAGGTCTCCGGGTACGCCATTGGTTTGCTCCTCGCAGCAAGCGTATTTTCCGCCATAATAACGCTGTACGAATCAAGGATTCCAATGATGCCCCAACTCGATCCTCCAAATGCAGAGGAACTCAAATATGCTCGTGAAATCATTAAACTTCATTTGGAAGGAGGTGGAGAAGATGAATAATTTGAATGTCAAGAAAGCATTAGTTTTCCTCATTCTTCTCATTTTCACCTACGTAGCCATTGTCTTTTCCTTGTCCAATAGCATGAATGACATCTCTTCTGACCTATACATGCGAAGGTTTTGGAATGCAATCTTAACATCGTACATGATCGGTTCGTTTCTCTTCCTTCTCACACTGGTCATGTATGCGGAATCACGTAATGTACCATTCGCTCCGACTTTTGGAATGCTCGCTTCCGGTGCAGTTGCTGCCCTGCTGATGCTGTGGGTTCTGCCAAATCTCGATGTCGAGTTACTTGAAGGAAATGGAACGCCGATGGCACAATTGCTTACGAATGTGCTTCGATTTTCATCGACTCTACTTGCAGCAATTGTTTCATCCATCATCGTTTTTGGCCTGTTTTACTCGATGATGCTGCCTTCAAAAATGGAAATCCAATGGGAAAATTTGAACGAAGAAGAATGACTTTTTTTCCGTTGCTTTCATAAACAAGAGGTCGGTGGCGGGACTGTCGGTGATTTAATGTCAAAGGGTACACCATCAATGGGACGTCGTCAAAAAACGACTCACATTCCTTGTCGACGATGCGGTCGAAGTGCATTTCACAAGCAAAAATCAGTTTGTGCTTCATGCGGATATGGAGAGACTGCTCGCATGCGAAAGTTCAACTGGTCCAAAAAATCACATCGACCAAAGGCTTGATTTTTGAATCAAAACTGTTAGATGCCAAATACTTCTGCCAATTCATGAGGGGCAGAAGATGTGCGGAATTATCGGCATCGTTGCCAAACCCGGCGTGCATGTTAACCACCTCATTTACGATGGCTTAACGGTCTTGCAACACAGAGGTCAAGACGCTGCAGGAATTGTCACCGACGAGGATGGTCATTTCCATCTGCGTAAATCAAATGGTCTCGTCTCAGATATTTTTTACAAAAGACACATGGTGGAACTCAAGGGAAATCTTGGCATTGGTCATGTGAGATACCCCACTGCAGGCTCTTCATCAGCAACAGAGGCTCAGCCGTTTTATGTGAATTCTCCATATGGACTTGCCCTTGCACACAACGGTAATCTGACAAATGCAGACGAACTTCGAGATGCATTGCAAAACAAACATTTGCGGCACATGAACACATCAAGTGATTCTGAATTGCTGCTTAACATGCTCGCTGTGGAACTCACAAAAAGAGCACGTGACCTCATTATTGATGGTGCCCCCCACCTCAATGTTGAACACGTCTTTGATGCGGTCTCCAGTGTTCACGGTCAAGTCAAAGGTGCTTATGCGTGCGTTTCAGTTCTCGCAGGCTATGGCCTTCTCGCATTTCGTGACCCTCATGGAATACGCCCACTCATTTTTGGAAAAAGGGTCGTCGATGGTCACGAAGAATACATCGTGGCAAGTGAATCTGTTGCTATTACGGCACTTGGATTTGAAGTGATTCGAGATGTATTACCAGGTGAGGCGATTTTCATTTCGAATTCGGGGTATTTGTTTTCTAAAGAATGTGCGAAAGAAACGGTGTACAGTCCGTGTATCTTTGAGTATGTTTACTTTGCACGGCCAGACTCCGTCATCGATGGAATTTCAGTGTATGAAGCAAGGTCAAATCAAGGTCACCGCTTAGCTCATCGAATTTTAGAAGATTGGCCAGATCATGACATTGATGTGGTCATTCCAGTTCCTGATTCGGGAAGAATTTCAGCATTGGAAATGGCGAGGACCTTACGTGTCCCATATCGAGAGGGTTTTGTGAAAAATCGATATGTTGGTCGAACTTTTATTATGCCTGGGCAAGCCATGAGACAGAAATCTGTGCGGAGGAAATTGAACGCCATTGAGGCTGAATTTCGTGGAAAGAATGTGCTTTTGGTCGATGATTCAATTGTGAGAGGAACAACGAGTGCCCAAATTATCGAAATGGCCCGAGATGTTGGTGCGAACAAAGTGTATTTTGCCTCAGCAGCTCCACCAGTTCGACATCCAAATGTGTATGGCATTGACATGCCAGCTGTCGATGAATTCATTGCAAATGGGAAGAGTGTTGAAGAAATCAATACGACAATTGGGAGTGATAAACTGTTTTATCAAACGCTTGAAGACCTCATCGATTCAACCCTCGGTGTTCAAAAAACAATACAGCAATTTGATTCAAGTTGTTTCAACGGAGAATACATTACAGGGGATATCACGACCGAATATTTAGAGAAACTTCACCAACAACGAAATGATTCTGCAAAATCAAAACGTGAAATGGAAGATTCGGATGATGATGAACAACAATGAAGTCGTAGGTGGTTGAAACTTTGATTCTAACCAAATCTACGACGATTTTTTTGAAACCAGAATCAAATTGCACTTCGTTGTTATGTAATGAAAAGCATTCTCAAATCGTTTGTGGATTTGAAAGTGGACAAGTCCAATGTTGTAGAAACGATACTCAGCAAAACAAACTTTGGGAAATCACATTCGATTCAAAAATATCCTGCATTGCCCACGATGATAATATCTATTTCATTGGTTCTCAAGAGGGGCTGAATCTGGTGAACCTGGATGGAATAATCCTGCAACAGATTCCATCTGATGCGGGAATCCAAGACATTCATGTCATCGAGAATTCAATGTACATTGTTGACCTTTTTGGCCGTGTTTACACGCTTGAAAACGACGAATCTCAATGGGGGTTGCAACCAATTTTTGATGAACTTGAAATTGAGAATATTTTTGCATCTCGACAAAGTCTTTTCATCGTCACGTCTGATGGAGCAGTACAACAAATTCGAGAAAGAACAACCGTTTGGATTCGACCTTTGAGAGGTAATTTTGGTGAACACATTCTCAACATCTCAGAGACCGAGACAGGGACCATTATCATTTGTCGAGAAGGACATGCCTATGTCGACGGAGAGGAGGAAGTTTTGGAAATTGAATGGTGGAAGGACAAAGAATGCATCCAACGCCATGACATCAAACATAGTGTTGTTTCCAGTCTTGTTGTTGGAGGTCAAGTATACTTAGGTTGTAACGACGGCGTGCTCATCAAAGCAGATGAACATGGCAATTGGGATATTCTTGTGGAGAAACAGTATCCTATTCAAAATATAATTCAATTCAAGGACCAAATTATATTTTCTTGGTGGTTTTACTTATCAGGTTTCGACCAAGAAAAAGAGTGGATTGTCGAACACAAAGGTATCGTTCAACTACTTTCTATCGACTCAAAACGAGAACACATATACTTTGCAGGTTCAGACCAAAATGAATTTACGGAGGCCGAACCTATTGGTATCGTCGAACTTTCAACGCCTATTGTTGAAATCGATAAAAGTGCATTAACCACTTGGTTTGAGCAGGAAGAAGCACTCAATGACGAAGAATCAATCTATGAATCCGATGATGAAATGATTCAATTGCTTTCAGAAGAAGAACAGAAACTCTACCACAATTTTGATTCCAAAGGCGATGTAGATGCATTACTTCATGCAATGAATGAAGATGCCTCAATCTTATCGTTTGAACTTGAAGATGGTGGTGAAGAAGATATTTTGGTTGATTTACTCCTCGATTCGACAACCATTCGACCACCAATTCCACGTGCCGGAGAGGACCTCATAATTCAAGCGACTGAAGGCAGTGCAATCGTTCACCTTGACGCATCGGGAACAGAAGATGATGACGAACAAATTGATTCTATATCTTGGATTGACCACCTCGGAAATACCATTGCTGAATCATACCAATGTAAGGTAAAATTACCCTTAGGAACATATCGATTTGAATTCAGGATTCGAGACAAAAATGGTATGTGGTCCACAGACAGTATCAGCATCCAAATCATTGAGTGATACCATGCAACATCTTTTCATCGAACATTTTCTTGTGGGGGCCCTACAAATGAGGTGCTCAGTTGTGACCGATTTGAACACAGGAGACACTTTGGTCATCGATGGCGGGGAAGAATTTCATCGGATTTCATCGTGGATTGATGACTTTGAAGGTCCTGGGCCCGATTGGATGAATATACCGATGTCAAAAGAACAATGGATGAGCAAGAATCTGCCTCAGCGAAAAGTATGTGCCCTCGTGAATACTCATGCCCATTTTGACCACACTGGCCATATCCCATTTTTCTTGCAACATTACAATGTTGATTGGTACTTACATCAAGATGATTTTTTCTTGCAATCTTTGGCAAAACAGTCTGCAGAGAGATGGGGGTTCGCAATACCAGAGCCAGCAATTCCAACAAAATCCTTTGTTGATGGCCAAGTTTTGGATTTGGGCTCTCTGAAATTTTCAGTTCTTCACACACCAGGCCATACTTTGGGAGGGTGCTGTTTGATGTTTGAAAATCATGATAACCCAAGTCATCTTTTTGTTGGAGATACCATTTTTGCTGGTTCAGTAGGGAGAACAGATTTACCCGATTCTGGAGGCGATTTTGAATTGTTAGCCTCATCGATACGTAACAAGCTTTGGCCCCTTGATGAATCCACCATTATTCATCCAGGACATGGACCATTAACAACAATCGGTAGGGAGATGGCAACGAACCCATATGTGGGGAAAGATGCTGGTGAATTTGGCACGTATGGATTTGGTAAATACGCTTAAGCCATCATGCTTTGAAATGCTGCTTTCAAGACTGGAAGGGTTTCTTCCCAAGTTGCCACGATACCATAATCAGCATGCTGGAAGATTGGTGCATCGGCATCTTTGTTAATTGCGACAATGTATTTTGAAGATCGCATTCCTGCAAGGTGTTGAATCGCTCCGGAGATTCCAACGGCGATGTAGAGATTTGGATTCACTGTTTTTCCTGTTTGCCCGACTTGCATTGAATGAGGAATTTCATCCCAAGTATCAACTGCAGCCCTAGAGGCTCCAACTGCGGCTCCAATCACGTCTGCTATTTGTTCAAGGTGGCTAAAGTTGGATGGGTCCCCCATTCCTCGTCCACCTGAAATGATGATGTTCGCTTCAGAAACATCGAGGCGTTTTGATGCACGCTCAATCATTTCTCGAACGGCAGTCGCCACATTTCCGGATGTGTCAACGACTTGAACTGAATTTGAACCACCATTTGAAACTGGATTGAAGATATTTGCTCGTACCGTGATAACAGCATCTCCATTGCATCGCACGGTTTGCATTGCCTTTCCTGAATAAATTGGGCTTGTTAATTCACCATTCTCAATCGATACAACATCTTGAACGATAGATAGATTACGTTTTGCAGCAATTCTTGCTGCTAAATCCTTTGATTGCTGGCTTGCTGCAGCAACAATTGTGCCTTGAGGCATGACGGAATCAAGGGCGTCAGCCCAAGCGGATGCATCGTATGTTCCAAACACATCTGATTTTGCAGCTATGACTTGACTTACGCCTTCGTAATTTGATGCACCGTCGGCAGTTGATGTATCCGAACAAGGTATGACGAGAACTGGGCCACCCTCTATAGAATGAGCCGCTGATATGAGTTCCTTTGTTGTATCTTGAATTGATCCATTGTTGATTTCGGCAATTACGATTGTTGTCATGTTTTCACCTCAGAGAATGTTTGCTTCTTCGCGAAGCAATCTTGCAACTTCATTTGCAGAATCCCCACCTTGAAATGACTTACCTGCGGGCTTTGAAGGTGGCATGGAATGACGAATAATTTCAATAGTGGAGGAGGGGCAGTTCGCTGAAAGAACCTGAACAGTGGCCTTCTTTGCTGCCATGATGCCCTTGACATTTGCTTTTCTTACCTTGACATTGCCTTTGTCACAAGAAATGACTGCTGGCATTGAAACATCAATCTTAGCACTTGAGCCACCCATCGGTGCTACGACGCAGAGTGTTGATGAGAATTCTATGTCGGTAATGTTGGATACTGATGCCCAACCAAGACGCTGAGCGATACCAGGCCCGGTTGACCCTGCACCAGTATCGGCTGCTGACTTTCCACAGTAAACAACTTCAGCACCTACACTTTGAATGGCTTCCACAAGCACGTGTTGTAGTGCATTTGAATCCATATCTTGGGTGACATCAACGCGAATGAGTTCATCAACACCGATAGCCTTCGCATCTTTCAGAATTTTTTCCGCTGAGCCATCACCTACCGTAATTGCAGTAACTGTTCCCCCTTGGGCTTCTTTGTGCAGCAATGCATTTTCAATGGCGAATTCATCGTAGGGACTCATGACCATTTTGACACCTGACAAATCGACTCGAGTTCCTCCTTGCACCACGATTTTTGCGTTTGTATCTGGGACTTGCTTAACAAGAACTGCAATATTCACCATGAATTTCACCTTTGTGTGATTTTTCCCAAAGTCAACCGATTGATGAACCTTGTTCTTACAAATTGCGACAAAATGGACCTAAAATCAATCATGAAGAGTTCATGTAGTTGGGGCGCTTGAGCGATAATTCATGAGTAACCGTGACGAGATTGAATTGCACGCAGCTCAACAAGATATGCTGCATGATTGGAGGAATCTGTTCGAAAGTATGAGTGATCAGATTGAAACTTTTGAAGCCGGTGAAGCACCTACGATAGCCTTTGAAGTTGATTATGAAAGAATAGCCTCCGTTTCAAGGCTTCAATCATCGCTCACAAACTGGCCAGGTGATTGTCTTGAGCATGGCGGAATTGTGCTCTCAGAACAATTTAGAGTATACAATCACAATTCAAGACCTATTTTGCGAATCACGAATTTTCCTGCCAACTTCAACCATGAACTTGAGTCCTTACGAATGAGGGATAGAAGTAAAATCATAACCGCTCAAGTCAAAGTCAAGAAAACAAGGGAATACATGGGATGGTTAAAAACTGCAACATACACATGTAGCAGATGTCAAGAAAAGGTGATCATCAAACAAAGGCTGGGAAGGAACAGGGAAAGCCCACTTCGTTGTAGGCCTTGTTTCAATGAAATTTTGAAGCACATGAAAAATGAAACTGACATTGCCGAATTTTTCCACTTTCCGTGGAGTTTTAACTTTGACCAAGAGTTATGCACATATCAAGATATTCAATATCTAGAAGTGGAACAGAAAAGTCAGAGTAAGAACGCTCAATTTTCGATGACTTCATTGGTTCGAGAAGAGATGGTTGGCTTATTTCATGAAGGAGATGTGTTGAATGTTGCTGCGATTGTTAAAGTCGATCACATGCCAAAAAGAAATTTTGAGAAAGATACTCGCAGAATTCTTTACCTTGACATCATTCAAGCCTCAAAGGTTGATGTCTGAATCATTTTTGTTCGATGAATGAAGTGACCATTTCAAGTGGCTCGGGGTTCTTTTCGAAATGTTGGTGTACCATCTCTAAACCTTTCGACAGCCCATCTGCGACTGCAAACTTAGCATCGAGTGGGTGGAGTTCTCCAGCCATGATGGCCTTTCGGAAATCTTCGACTGAGTGCCAATCACTTGGCGTTCCAAACTTTGGGTCAGGACGAACCTCGACGACACCAAATTCGGGTAAGATGATGTGTTCAATCAATTCGTAAATTGGTGAATTTTCATCTTCTGGGTCAAGATATGCCTTTCTCATCTTCTTTCGTACTTGTTCTGGTGTATCATGTAGAATCAATGCGGAATTGGGGTCCGATTTCGACATTTTATGGTCAAATGATTCCATTCGAACGCCTGAAGATTTCAAAGAGGAAATGATGTAGGTATGCAAACAAGTTGCCTTTTCCCATGAATATTTTGAGGCGATATCCCGCATGTACATGTGTGCTTTGCGTTGGTCCATTCCGCCAATGGCTACATCAATATTCATTTCAAAAATATCAGCTGCTTGCATAGCAGGATAATAGAATTTTGAGAGGTCATGGTCAGATGATGCCTCATCTCTACCCATGATGGTGAATGTTTTCCGAACCATGGCGAGGGTGGCGCCTTTTGAACAACGCAATACCCTTGCCCAGTAATCCATTGAATCCATAATGTGTGATGCCCAGACGAAACGTAGTTGTCCTGGCCCATCACCTTCGGGAGGGTAATGAAGCAAGGCTCTGAATGTTTCTTCCATATATCGTGCTGTGGTTTGAATTGATTCGAGATTTCCTTGAAATTTATCGTTCACCCATGCATGCCAATCGGCAAGAAAAATCATCACATTTGCATTTGCATCGAGCATTCGCCGCATCTGTAGCGAAAGGACTTTCCAGCCGATGTGTGCTTTTCCACTCGGCTCTATGCCCACATAGCAACGAATTGTTTGGT
>JAYNJV010000004.1:0-81768 GCA_038110525.1 Candidatus Poseidoniales archaeon
ATCATACGGGATTCTGGTTCCCGTGACCTCGGTTCGAATCCGGGAGGGACTACTTCGTTTAACTTTCAACAAAGAAAGAGACCACATGTTGTAATGGTGAACCATGTTGAATGGTGCCAGTGAAATGCTTTTCTTCACCCCAAACTCGTACTCGAAGTTTGAATGTCGTGGTCGGTTGAGAATCACCACGCATATGGTGTCGATGGAAGTGAACCAACACTTTGTACATGCCCTCAGGCGGTGTTTTTGCCCAAATCACGTTTTCTATTGGGGTGTCACTGAGTGGTTTTTGATTCATATCAACATCCATGCGTCCGCCGCACTGACTTCGACGTTTTCGGAAAGAAATTTCTTCGTTGCTTGGCGTAATGACATAGAGATCAAGGTCATTGAAGTCGTCCCACATCAGTGAGATTTGAATGTGGCCCGTTAGGACGCCTTCTCGCTTTGTTCTGTTTGCCATATCCAATTTTTCTTCATCGGACAACTCGATTCGGGACACGCCAGAGCCAAAAATCTCCTTTCCAGAAAATTTGAGATGTTTTTGCATGGTGTTACCATAGGCGAGATTCCAAGTCTTTCTGTCCGATTCTCGCTGTTGAGAAAACAATTCTTCGGTAGTTTCATCGCCAGATACATCTGTGTCTGTTGAGAGTTTGTATTGTTCGTAATTTTTCCCTCTATTGTTGTCTCGAATTTTCCAGGCATCGTATTCTTTACTGTTCAGGGTTTCAATTTGTCTTGAAAATGTGACCAGTTTTGTATGGCCATCCACCAGTTCAATTTTGGTTAAAAGACCATATTTTTCGGCTTCAGCATTCATCATGATGATATGCATTCTCCGCTTTCTTTGGCGATATATTTTGAACATCGCTAAAGATAAAATGACCAAAACGAGGGCGTAAAGTATGGCATCTGGAACCATTGTTCCAGCAATGCCGACCATGTCATTGAACTATGAGGAGTGGTATTTTACCTTTCACTCGTCTGCTTAACCCATGAGTGCTTGGTTGACCGCATCAAGTTGTGCTTTTGTGGGGCGTAATTCGTCATCCGAGTGATGGATGAGTGCCTTCGATGGCAAATTCAGTTCCTCAGTAAATGACTCTTTATTTGGATTGAAATACAGCAAGCCAGTTACATGCTTCTTTTCTTGTTCAGCATGGTGAAGTGCTGCCAATGCAGCCACTGCATTTCCGGGGTCATGTTCTTCTGAAATGGTTTCAAGTCGAATCACCGAACCATCGTGCAGCGTGATATCTCTGAAGTGGCCTTCGGGCACTTCAACTTCTGGAACCGGGTTGAAGTGAGGAATATAGTCAGCCATGTGAAGCGTAATTTCATTATCTTTGACGTAGCCATACGACTTCATTGATTCATCGTTGTTGTTGAATGTAACACATGGTGAAATGACGTCAATAAGTGCAAATCCTTTGTGAGACATGGCGGCTTTTATGAGAGAGGTGAGTTGAGATTTGGAACCCGAAAACGAGCGTGCAACAAAGGTGCAGCCAAGGTTCACAGCGAGGGCACAAAGGTCGATTGGCTGAGTTTTGTTCACCTTTCCTTTCTTTTTCTGAGAACCGATGTCGGCTGTAGCAGAATATTGACCCTTTGTCAGTCCATACACTCCATTGTTTTCAACGATGTACACCATATCGAGGTTTCGTCGAATGGCGTGAATAAGTTGACCAATGCCAATGGATGCTGAGTCCCCATCACCGGAAACGCCGAGATACAGCAGGTCTGGGTGAACTGCATTTGCTCCTGTCGTTACCGAAGGCATTCTTCCGTGAACGGTGTTGAAGCCGTGAGACTGACCCAGGTAGTATGCAGGTGTTTTTGATGAGCAACCGATACCAGACATCTTCGCAATTCGATGAGGTTCGATTCCATTTTCCCATGCAGCATTGATGATCACTGTTGAAATTTGGTCGTGCCCACAACCAGGGCAAAGCGATGATGGACCTCCAGTGTAGCTTTCTTTTGGTTCATTGATGACATTCAATTTGACAACTTTTTCAGTCACAGTCGCACCTCCTCAATTTTTTCAAGAATTTTTTCAGCATAGATTTTGGCTCTTGGTGGCATTCCATCTGAATATGCAACCGAGTGCACCTTAGGCACAAGATGGTTTGGAATTTCTTTCCGAATAATGGTGTACAACTGCCCATCCCTATTGATTTCGAGAACGATGACCATTTCATGTCGTTCAATGAATGATTCAATCTCTCCATGCAGTGGTAATGCACGTACTCTACATTGACTCACTTTCATGCCGGTTGATTCCAAGATGTCGTCAATTTCTTGAATCGAATTTTCCATGCTGCCAAGATAGATAATTCCAATTTCGCATTCATCTTCTTGTCGTAAAATCGGTGCAGGCAAGTCATTTCTCGCATTCGTAATCTTTTGGCGAAGGCGATTCATGAGGTAGAGATAATCTTCGGGTTTCTCAGAATATTTTCCTTTCTCGTTGTGTCCTGTTCCTCTGTACAAAATTGGATCCATACCCGAGCCTGGTAATGTTCTGTAGGGAATACCGTCACCATCGACATCTTTGTACCTGCCAAAGTCTTCAAATGCTTCAAAAACATCTTTGTCTCGAATCACTTTTCCTCTATCCATTGGTTGGTCAGGATAATCAAAGCCAGCACAAGACCATCGGTTCATACCCAAATCCAAATCTGATAATCCAAAGACAGGTGTCTGATAGCGTTCAGCAACATCAAAAGCCTTCCAGCCGAATTCAAAGCATTCCTCAACGGTTCCAGGGATGAGAACGATGTGTTGAGTATCGCCGTGGCTTCCCTCGTACAAGATTTGAATGTCCGACTGTTGAGTTCGTGTTGGCAGGCCGGTGGACGGACCAACCCTATTCACATCCCAGAAAACAGATGGTACTTCAGCGAAATACGCAAGGCCGATGAATTCCTGCATCAGTGAAATTCCTGGGCCAGAAGTTGCTGTCATGCCGCGTGCACCTGCCCAGCCTGCACCGATGACCATGCCAGCTGCTGCGAGCTCATCTTCGGATTGGATGACGGCAACAGTAGGTTCTCCTTCACTGTTAAGTCGAAGTTTAGGGACATAAGCGATAATCGATTCGGCAAGCGAGGATGATGGCGTAATCGGATACCAAGACAACATTTGAACGCCACCAAATATACAACCAAGTGCGGTTGCTTCGTTACCTTCGATGAAAAAGCGTTCTTGTGTTCTCTCCCTCGGCTCAAGAACATAATTGTCTTGTTTTGAAAGATTTTCAATGAAATATTCTCTTCCGAGTGAAAGTGCAGATGTGTTGAGTTCGATTGCACTCGCTTTGCCTTTGAATTGTTTCATCACCGCAGATTCCAATGCTGCATTGTCGATGCCTAATATTTCTGCAAGTGCACCGACATAGATGATGTTAGAAACGAGTTTTGCCAATTTTGGGTTGAGTTTCCGAGCAAGTGAATTCATCGGGATTGGATATGAAATGACATCTTCACGTTCCATGGGCAATTTGCCATCTGAATTCCATACGACAACAGTTCCCGGTTCAAGAGCGGCAAGGTCTTCCTCCCAGGTTGCTGGATTGACTAAAACTTGAATGTCAACTCGATTTCCTGGTGCTTGGTAACCTTGGTCAGATACTCGGATGATGTACCACGTTGGCAAACCGGAGATGTTTGAGGGAAACAAGTTCTTACCACTGACTTCAATACCCATATCAAACATGGACTGAAGCAGGATGAGGTTGGCAGATTGAGAGCCAGTTCCGTTGGCAGTCGCAATGTTGAGCGTAAAGTCGTTAATGATAGGAGCCATATGCCATTCCTGCCCGTTGCACCACAAGTGGTTCTGCTTAGCCTTTCCGTGGACAGTAAGTCTTTGAAGGTGTTGTTTCTTCTTTGTCAGATGTGAACTCAACGAAGAGGGAAAAACAAAATTGTCAACCACTTCGGCAAGACATGGCCAGTGGAATATCCACCTCCAATTCTTCGTCAAAAGAAGGCAACGAACTTGCTACTGCTTGGGAAAAGGCAGAAAAGGCAATCGTCAAGAACAAACCAGACCAAGCCCTAGCTATCTTGCGCGAAGTGGATGCAAAGGGAACCGAAGCCAAAACACTCCATCTCGCAGGTCATGCTACTTGGCTCAAAGCCAAATCCACCGGCTCTGTAGGCGATTATCGAAAGGCAGCAAAATTACTCAATGATTCACTCAACATGAATCCTCGTGACAAAAAAACTAATTCGACCTACAACGAACTCAAGAACGAAATGCAAAACAAGGGCATTGGTGAAACCGCTTTCCCGAAGTTGTTGTCAAATGGGGCTCCGACTTTGGCAGGAATTGTAACACTGTTTCTTGGTTTGGTTACCGTACTTGCCTTGCTTCAATACATGAACAGTCACGGTACTGAAACAACGGATATCGTGGAACTACACATCGAATGGAGTGAAAGCGGTGTTGAGAAATCGGGAACCATCACACTCGAACTTTACCCTGACAAAGCTCCAATCCATGTTGAAAATTTCAAGGAAATTGTGGGCCAAGGAGAATACGATAACACTATTTTCCATCGAATCATCGATGACTTCATGATTCAAGGTGGAGATTTCACCAATGCCGACGGCACTGGTGGCCACGCTCTTGTATGGTCCAATTTATGCAACGGCCAAGATTCAACCGATTCATCATGTTCAGGGCAAGGAAATGAAGCATGGACCATTCCAGATGAGGCTGATAACGGTCTTGTCCATGACCCTTGCACGATTTCCATGGCAAAAACCTCGCAAGCGAACACGGGTGGAAGTCAATTTTTCCTCATACCCCAAGATAGCAACGGTGGAGAAGGTCCAAGTTGGCTTGATGGTGTTCACACCGTGTTTGGAAAAATCACTGCTGGTTGTGATATCGTGACCACACTCAGTGAAGTTGAAACAGCATCGAATGACAAACCTATGGAAGATGTCGTTCTTGTTTCCGCAACATTTGTTGGCCAATCGGAATCTCAACCATGGTACCAATTTTGGTGAGCATTGAAGTTACCACAGGAGGAACGGTTTCCGTTGCCTTCATAGACTCCTGCTTTGTGGCCTAAAACATGGAACCTCTCGACCCTTTTCAAGCCCGTAAAACTCTTGAGGTTGGCGGTGATTATTTTGCCTTAGACCGTCTGGACGAAGTTGGAATTTCGACCCAACATCTCCCTTATTCCATGAGAATTTTACTCGAAGGTGCGATGAGAAATTGCGATGGTTTTCTGATCAAGGATGAAGATATTCGAACCATCGCTGGATGGCAAGCACAGGGAGAACGAGTTGAAATCCCATTCCGCCCATCTCGTGTTATTCTTCAGGATTTCACTGGAGTTCCCGCTGTTGTGGACCTAGCCGCACTCCGTGATGCCATGGTTGAACTTGGTGGCGACCCATCAAAAGTCAATCCTCAGGTTCCTGTCGATTTGGTCATCGACCATTCAGTTCAAGTTGATGTTTCAGGTGCAAATGATGACGCTCTCGCTCTCAATCTTGACATTGAATATCATCGAAACATGGAACGTTATACCTTCCTCAAATGGGGGCAGCAATCTCTTTCAAATTTCCAAGCGGTTCCACCAGCACGAGGTATTGTTCATCAAATCAACCTCGAATTTCTTGCCAGTGTAGCACGACAAGAGTCAAACATTTGGCTCGCAGATACGCTCGTAGGCACAGATTCTCACACGACGATGGTCAACGGTCTTGGCGTTCTTGGATGGGGAGTAGGTGGTATTGAAGCAGAAGCTGTGATGCTCGGCCAACCCATTTACATGCTCTCGCCAGATGTTGTTGGTGTTCGTCTCACAGGGGCCTTAGGGCAAGGTGTAACAGCCACAGACATGACCCTTCGAATTGTTGAGATGCTTCGAGAATTGGGTGTTGTTGGTAAATTCGTCGAATTTTTCGGTCAAGGTATCAAGCAACTCAGTTTGGCTGACCGAGCCACAATTGCAAACATGGCTCCAGAGTATGGTGCAACCTGCGGGTTCTTCCCAGTGGACGAGCGCACACTCGAATACCTGTCCTTGACCGGTCGCGCCCAAGCATCGATTGCTGGCGTTGAAGCCTACTCGAAAGCCCAAGGGTTGTGGTATGATGCTCAAGCCCCAGAAAAGCAGTACACCACCTTGCTCGAACTGGATTTGGCGACCATCAAACCCTCACTTGCTGGGCCAAAACGCCCCCAAGATCGAGTTGATTTGAGTGCAATGAAGCAACACTTTAACGAGTCACTCACCAATACGCTTGGCCTCCATGGTCATGGACTATCAAAAGAAGACCTCTCAAGGAGTGCTATCGTTTCAAATGATGGTGCAATGTACGATTTGAATCATGGAGACGTGGTCATCGCTGCGATAACCTCCTGCACCAACACCTCAAACCCAAGTGTCATGCTCGCAGCAGGTTTGTTGGCGAGAAAGGCAAGGCAACGAGGTTTGGATGTCAAGCCTTGGGTCAAAACATCGCTTGCCCCTGGTTCAAGGGTGGTGACAGAATACTACAAGGCTACTGGGCTTGATGAAGACTTGAGTGCCCTCGGCTTCAACGTTGTAGGTTACGGATGTACTACCTGCATCGGTAACTCAGGGCCTTTACCTCCTGAAATTGAATCAGCCATCGACGAGGCAGGTCTCATCGTCGGCTCGGTGCTTTCTGGAAATCGAAACTTCGAGGGGCGTGTTCATGGTAAGGTGAAGGCATCCTATCTCGCAAGTCCGCCTCTCGTTATTGCCTATGCCCTTGCTGGAACGCTTGATATCAATCTCGACACCGACGCACTCGGAAAAGATTCAGAAGGGAATCTTGTGATGCTTGCGGACCTTTGGCCTTCGAATGAAGAAATCAACCAGGCCCTCGCAACCATTACTCCAGAAATGTTTCAAGAGCGATACTCCGATGTGATGAATGAACCCCGATGGGATGCCATTCCAGCAACATCAAGTCCACTTTACCCTTGGGAAGAGACATCGACATACATTCGATTACCATCATTTTTCCAAGGTTTATCGACAACTCCTGACCCCATATCACCTATTGACGGGGCAAAGGTCTTACTCAAATTAGGTGATTCGATTACGACAGACCACATTTCACCTGCAGGTTCGTTTCCAGCAGATGGTCCAGCAGGAACATGGCTTCAGAACAGAGGTGTTCAAAAGGGCGATTTCAATTCGTTCGGTAGCCGTCGAGGTAACCATGAAATCATGATGCGAGGAACATTTGCTAATGTTCGAATTCGAAATCAAATGGCTCCTGGTACAGAGGGTGGTTTTGCTTTCAATCACGATACGGGAGAAATATGCAGTGTGTATGACGCTGCTCAAATTTCCTCGCCAAAAATCGTGCTTGCTGGAGAACAATATGGGACCGGTTCATCAAGAGACTGGGCTGCGAAAGGGACCTATTTGCTCGGTGTCAAGGCAGTCATAGCACAATCGTTCGAACGGATTCACCGTTCAAATCTCGTTGGCATGGGCGTTTTGCCATTGACCTTCCTCGAGGGAGAATCACATGAAAGCCTCGGACTTGATGGCTTTGAATCCTACTCGATCCCGATTACCGACGATGTTGAACCTTTACAAACGATTGATGTTGTTGCGACAAAATACGATGGTACCATCAAAGAATTCAAAGCAGTCATTCGTCTTGACACACCCGTTGAGGTTGAATACTATAGGAACGGTGGAATCCTTCATACGGTCTTAAGGCAACTTGCAGCATGATGGAATTTGGTGAAAAAATGAGTCGTCTTCGTGGAGTGGTGAGGTACAGATTTCATTCCGAAGATGATGAGATTGAGATTCTTATCGAAGGCGAAGCATCATGGGTTGAGGAGAAAGTTGAGGAATTGGGATTGACCGGTGTTGGATGGTATACTCCTGTTGCCGTCTCCCCTCAAGCAACCAACATTTCATCCGTGACCTCAAGGAAATTACTTGATGGGGAAATGGATGAAGATTTTGACCCTGAATTTTCTTCAAACGAACCTCCAGCCGATATGGGACCAGAACCAGATCCTACTCGCATACCCGTTGTTCGTCGTCCGATTGGGGAATTAAATCTCAATGAAGCTATTTCACGTCTCGAGTTGGGTCAATATGAACGACCTGACCCCATAGCACTGATGGAGGCACTCGAGGACATCGAAAAACCAGAACCACTACATGGCATGATGAGTGTCGACCCAGAAGCAGAGGCATGGTTGCGTGCTTTGATGGGCATTGTTGTCCGAGAATTTGGAGCAAGTGGTTTGCGAACCGAAGACATCGAAGAAATTGCAAGCAAACATCTTGGTGGCAGAGAGGGTGTTGAACTCGAAGTTTTCCTTGAATCGCTGTTTAGTGCAGGAAAACTCGTGAAAATCCATGGCGGTGATGCGATTGGTTGGGGCCCTTCACCAAAATGGCTTGGTGGCAGAATTTGACTGAATTTTACGTTGTTATTTTCTATCGAAATCAATTCACTGTGTCGTTTTTCCCTAAACCTAAGTGCAAAGGCATTATAGTCGAACAGGTGTTCGGCAGGGTTAGTGATGATTATGGCTCTCAAAAATCACGAGTTAAATGAAAAATTACGAAGCATATCCCTTGTCATGTTGATGTTGTTGTCGACAACACTTGCCATTGCGGGAACAGCGAGTGCTTCACAAGCAAGAAATTACACCACGAACAGAGACCCTGCTGAAATTGCGATTGGTGATTTCGATTGTGATGGCCACAACGACATGGCTGTTGCAACCGATGGTGCACATACATTCAGTATTCTTTGGAATGATGGAAATGGCGATTTCAGTGAACGTCAAGACATCTGGGTCGCAGGTAATCAGAGCCGTAACGCCGATTGGGATGAATTCGCGAATGTCGAAATGGTCGAAGTCGGTGAATTCACAGGAGACTCAGCCCCCGACATCGTGATTTATCAGAAGAACAACCCGTTCAAGCAGAATGATCAAGGTCTTCCCGCTGGAGAGCCAGGGAATATCACCATCATTGAGAACGATGGTTGTAACAACCGAGATTGGACCATAGGAGCACGGTTTACTCACTTTTGGGTCTGGGACATTGCTGTAGGAGATGCGAACCAAGACGGTAACGACGATGTCTATGTGCTCGACCTTTTGAGCGACATTTCAAACCAACGTGTGGTCACCTACAGAGGGCCTATTACAAGCAACACACAACCACTCACCATGGCTCTCGGAGCTTCAACCTCAAACACATATCGTTCAATTGAAGTTGGCGATTGGGGTGAAACTCAAACCTCAATTACAGGTTCATCATGTACCGATGATGACATTTGGCTGCTTCGAAGCGAAGGTATAGATTACTCAACTGGACAGGTGACGAACCCAGGAAACAATGACAACATCAGTATCATTGAATACAGTTGTTTGACTCAATCCTACCCAGTGACATACACATTCTCAACCACTGGTGGCCAAGGCACATCCGTCATCAATATGGCTTCCCTTGGTACCGAAGACTTTGCTATTGCTGACATGGGAGGAAATGGCTACGTCGACATCATTGCCATTATCGATGCGAGCGCAGAAAATGTCTCTTACAAGACGGCCACATCTCAAGGAAATTTCCCTTCAACAATCAATCAAGCCTATTTCGGGCCGTATATTTCATGGACGATTGGCGTTCATGATTTGAACGGAGACGGCGAGCCAGATTTCGTCAACCCAACCATCGCGTACCAACAAAACACAACAGACTCCGCTGGCGGTACATCTTCGAGTTACTTCCTCAATTTCCCAACAACCATACAAGTCACGTTGAGTGATGGAAATGGTGGACACGTCAGTCCGCTGTCGTATCCTGCTGGTCGGCGCCCATCTTCAATCGCTATTGGTCAATTGCAAGGCGGGTCATCATCTGCTCTTGACCTTGCAGTTGGTCAAACACAGTACAACTTTGGTGGTTGGCGAGATAACTTTGGCTGGCAAGGGCAATACGATACTATTATTGTTGTTGAAATGGACAACAAAGACCTCGCAGTTACCGATATCGAAATTTCACCAGTCGACCGTTTCTTCGGTTTCGTCGGTGAAGGAACTCGTGACATCAATGTGACACTTACAAACACAGGTATGGATACCCTCAATGGCCAAACAGCAACGCTTGAGGTTACCCTCAACGAAGTTGATGAGCAGAATTCGACCAATACGACCGTTTACGAAAACAACTGGGACGACCCAGAGGACAAGACAGGCTGCGGAACTGGATGTACTTGGACATATGAATCCTATATTGATAACACACCAAAATGGAGGAAAGAAACGAACCACTCCGTTGGTGCATCAAGCGGAAATAACGCTGCCAATGTCTCAGCAAATTATCTCAACCCGACAGACTTTATGTGGCCAGGAATTTACAAAACCAACGGAAGCGGTGGCCAGTGGTCTGGTTACGGAAAAAACTGGGACGAGGCCATGACACTCAACAATGTCGACCTCACTGGAGCAGACCGTGCGTTCATGAGTGTTGAGTTGTTCCAACATCTCGGCTTTGGTGGTTTAGGATTCTTTGACGGCCAAGGATTCATCCTCGGCGATCTTTGGGATGACTTAGCCATCATCGAAGTTGGAAGTGATTCAAGAGGATGGTCAACAATCGCCTGTCCACAAACCGCCTATCTCCAAGGAGCATGTTTGTCAGGCATGTCGATGTGGGGAGGATTTGATAATGACCGAGCATTCAAGCAGAATTTTTGGGGAACGTACCCAGAAGCCATCGTGTATTACGGCATTGCAGCATCAGGTACATACTACGGATGGAATAACTTCACCGAAGAAGACCTCGGATCATTCGACCTGAGCCCTTGGGCTGGCGAAACCATCGACATTCGATTCAGATTTAGAACAGGTTTTGAAGGCTCTATTGCTGATGATAATGAATCCCGATGGAGCGGACGAGATGGATTTGCCGTTGATAATCTCACAATTTGGAAACAAAACACGCAATTTATGCCAAATCCTCAAGTCCAAACCACCCCACTTTCTCTCTCAAACTTGCAACCCGGCCAAGATTACACCACATCAATTCAAGCAAGTTTGACCAATGGAACCTTGTACAGAATTTCTGCTGAACTCACGAGCAACACATGGGATGAGCAACCTGTGAATGATGACATAGTTGGTTATGTTCGACCTTTCAACCTGTTTGACCCTGCGATTGAATCGATTGAAAGTTTCCGACCTGGTGGTCTTTATGCTGAAGGTGTCTTTGATATCGAAGCGGTCACGAACAACTGGGGTAACACACCGGTTGACTTCGACATCGAAGCAAAAGTCTTCTCCGCAACACCATCTGATGTATATTGTGGTACGCCTTCAGTGGTTTGTAACGAGAATTTCGAAGGAGGTTCCGCTGGATACCTCCATGAAGAGAGCCAACAACCAAAGGGTGCGATTTACAACGAGGTGTCCTGTTCAACCAAGATTTTCAACAACTACGCATACTGGTTTGGACACCCATGTGACACCTCCACAAATGGATACGAGGATGCATGGGCAAACGAGACCCTCACCATTCCAAATATCGATTTGACCACCATGAGTGGTGACTTCGTTTCGCTCAACTTCGAATATTATGCGGACACTTTCTATACCGTCGACCAAAGTGGTAACATCAATCCAAGTGATTATGCGGCCATGATGATTGATTACGATAAAGATGGAACATCTTACAACGCACTTGTGTATGCACAATGGAACGATTACAACGAAGACGGAACCTGTCAGAACGATGACGATGGAAACGGAATCATTAACGCTACAGAATCAATTGACTTCACCGAACTTGATTATATCGGTGATGCAGCAAATATCGATGGTTCAGGAAGTTACAACGTGTTCTTCAACACCGATGACCTTGTTCTCACACAATCGATTGATTTGACTCACTTGTATGTGCAAAACAGAACATCAACCGACCCAACCCAATGGCGAACAGAATGTATCTCCTTGTCTGGCTCAATGGTTGATGTCAACTTTGAATTCCAATCGGATGATGATGGCAGAAACGGCGTCAATGATGGATTCAAAGGTGTTGGATTCAACAATATTTCACTTCAAGAATACACCTTCGTCGAAGATGCAACCTACACCATCTCCCGAACAAATGTTGATGCTGAAGATTCAGATGTCACACTCATTGCCTCTCACGAGTTCTTCTCCGGAGTCTACATGGTGCAAGTCGAGTCCATCTTTGACAACTCAAGTGTTGGAACCGCATGGTATGACCGACAAGAACTTTCTGAAGCAAACAACAGGGAGCGAGTTATTTTCAATGTTGAATCAGTTGATATTTCCTTAGGCAAACCTGACACACTCACATGTCTTGACGATGTGACTCTCGCTTGCGTCCTTCCAATTGATGCTGCACTAACGCACTCATGGGATTTCCAGGCAACCAATGGTGTGCTTGATGGAGATTATGTATTCCACATGGACGTCCATGACCTCTCCGATGGTAGTTTAGTCCATGCAACCACCACCGGTCAAGCAGTTTCACTCACCAGTCAACAAAAGACCGATGTGTCCTTTACACCATTCAATGGATGGATTGATGGTAAGACCTACAACATCAGTTTCTATGCCAAACTCGCTAATGGAGCCTCCACAGGTAACGTTCGATACTTCCATGCTGGATTTGCAGACAACATCGATGTCGCAATTCTTTCAGATACATCAACTCGAACTTCCTACATCAAGGAAGACCTCGCACTCCTCGGCATGTCATACACACAATACCAAATCAACGATTGGAACACATATTTCGACGCTGGTTGGTTCACCCACTACGACAAAATCATCATGCCATGGCAAGAACAGAATCAAGCCAAAGACACACAATTTGGTGGTTCAGGTTACTACCAATACATCGGTGAACCTGCACGACGAACCATTCTTGAGAATTTCATGTCTGCTGGTGGAACAGTTCAGGTGCATTTGGCTCCACATGGAAGCCAGATTTATGGCCTCGATCAAGGTCTACAAGGTCGATTGCCATTTGGTCTTGATGTCCAATCCAGAAACACACCTGACAAGCAAATCACCTACTCAAACATGGATTTGGCAGACCCATACCACCCATTGATGGACAATGTTGACACCGATGCTTTCGAAGGATTCGTTGTCGCCCAAGCTGTGCTCAACACCAAGTCGGTGACTTCCACCAATGTGCCAAGCGTTTGTAATGGATACATGGAGAACGGAGGTTCATTCCAACGAATTATCCGATTTGCAGAAGACACAGCAGATACCGTCCTTGGCGTATGTAGTTACTATGCTGGTGGAATGATCATCTCAACAATTGACGTTGCTACCCACTCAGAGCGTGCAGATAGTACAACATTCCCACTCCTTGGCAATCTGTTGCAATATCAAGTTACACCATACCCAGATGGATTCGGTGTGCTTGGCAATGGCCTTGAATTAACCATTAACGGTGAAGTTCCGAGCATTGACCCAAGTACCGGCCGGTACGCCGTTCATTACATGAAGAGCGATGCTCAGTTGACCTTTGATTACACAACGGATGCAACCGTGTCACTCTCAACGGATTGGATCATCGACGGACCAACAAGTTGGGACGGTTCAAGTCTTGGTACTGGTGTGACCGGTCATACCTCGGAGCCTGCTCCAGTCATGAGTTTCTGTGACATTGACCTCGCATCCGCAACTGGATGTGCACAAGGAGAACAGTGGGTGATTCGACTTCTCCTGCATGATGACCAAGGACACTCCAGAGAAATCTTCGTCACTGTGGAAACCAACGATGTGAAGGCAGATAGCGAAAGGCCAGAAGCAGAAGCGACCATTGACATGCGAGAAGAATACGAAGACAACATCGAATATATCGGTACCAAGACAGTATCTAACGTAGATTGGGATGTTCATCGAATTATTCTTGATGAAGACGGTGAAATTGTCGTTCACTTCAATGCTGGTAACTCATCTGACGCTGATGCATTAGAAGGAAATGGTATCGAGAGTTATGAATGGAAGGTTCTGTTTGACGCCCCCTACGGTGACGAACAATTCGACCTTGAAGGACATACTTTTACACAAAGTGCTGCAAGCAATGGGATGTGGTCGTACAATTTCAAGAACGTGACTGTTGATTCCACAGGAACAACTGAAAACCAAATCAGAATAGAATTGGTGGTGTATGACGCCGCTGGTAAATTCAGTGATAAGTATCGAATGTACTTCGTCGTCGTTCCTGAAGGATTTGGTGATGAGGAACCTGTCGTTCAACTTGATACTTCACTCAATACTACGAGAGTCGATACCGACACAATTACCATTTCAGGAACAGTTCTCTCTGGAGCCGAAAATGGAGATGTCTTCGTTGAAGTCGCATTCTTCGAAGAGAACTTCTCAGCCACATCTGTCAAAAAGTACGAGATGAGCCTTGAAGGTCTTTGGGCAAAATCCGACCCTAACGGTCTTGGGGACCAAGAATCCTTTGCCCTCACTTTAACCCTTGACGGCAAATACTCGAACATCTCGAGAACTCAACGCATCTTCATCAAGATATACGAAGGTGAGTTCCCAGAAGAGCGATGGGTGACCATCAAGTGGATTGAAATCAATCTGCCAGCCTGTCAAGGACTTGAAGCACCCGCTGAAGCATTGGCCGCAGGCGGAGAATTCATGCTCGTTGATGGAGAGTGTGTTTGGGAAGGTGCCTATGACTACGACCCATTGACTGGTAATTGGACAGCACCTGAAACCACCGGTGATAACACAGACCAAACATCGGGAATCGATGGGACATTAATTGGAATTATTGCAGGAGTTATTTTGTTGATTCTTGTCATCACAGTGTTTGTCATGCGTGGCGGCGGTTCTGATGCCGAAGCAGACAAATTCGATGCCTTTGGTAGTGCAGGAATGTACGAAGCAGATCCTGTTGAGCAATATGTCCAACAACTCGTTGCGCAGGGCTATCCTGAAGAAACTGCAAGACAATTCGCTCAGCAATACATGGGTGGTCAACAACAAGCCGCTGCTGCACCAGCACAGCAACAAGCCACTTTTGCTCCAGCAGAACAAGCCGCTGGAGGTGCTTATGAGCAATATTATCAGCAATATTACCAACAATTTGTTTCTCAAGGTTACGACGAAGCTACCGCTGCTGCATATGCACAACAGTACGCAACGCAATACGCACAGCAAATGGGCCAGTTGTAACCCTAACAACGTTGAATCCGCACATGAGTTGGTGTGCTTCCTTTAGGAGGCACATTGAACATCATTCAAAGCGTATGCTTTTGTTGAATTGATTGGGATGAACATCATAATGTGGTGGATAGAGCCATTGAATTGGTACTTTGAACATGAAGCAGATGATGTGTGACCTAAACACTCGCTCACTTTCGACGAGCGCATTGATGGAAGGACAATAGATTGAGCAACTCACCCGAAGGATGTTTTTTTTTTCTGTTTGTCATCACTCTTCTTCATACTCAGAGAACGTTTGCTCTTCATTTTCGGCATGGATTGCATCAAGATGAGATTCAAAGTCTGGAAGGTGTAATTTCCAAGAAGAAGGTAGTTCTTTACCCATTTCGATAATACGTAACATTCGTTCTTGCCATGCTTTTGGTTTTCGTTGCATGATGTACATGTACAATACTGAAGTTCGAATTTCCTCAGAAATCACAACAAAACCAGTTGATGCTTCAAAATTCATTGCCCGAAGAAGGTTAAAGGCTGGGCGGTTCGCGATTTGAAACATCTTTCTTGAAAAACGAACACCAAAGAGAACAGAGATCAAGATCACAAGGGACGTGAAACAAAACGCTGCCCACCCATCACCTGCGAATCGCTGCGAAGAAATCACGACAAGAAACAGAAATGGCACAGTCGTTAGAAGGAAAATGTAGTTTTCTGAAACGGGTGGTTTCTTCATTTTGTATTCAATGGCTCTCCATGCATTGTGATTTTTTTCTTGAGGGCGAAAAATATCCTTCCTATCTTGTTCTTGTGCAGCCCGAACCAGTTGTAACAACCCATTGATTTTTGCAAATTGAGAGGTTGCAACATCCATATTTTCATCAAGAATCGTCTCTAATCGTTTCCGTGCATGTTCGTATTCTCCCATATCTGCAAGGATAGAGGCTTGTTCAACAATCGGTGTCACTTCGTGAGGTGCAATGTGTCTGCAATCTTGCCACCATTTGAGGGCATCATGCAATAAACCGAGGTCATCAGCTAATAATCGCCCTCCCCGTACCCAAAGTTCCAATCGTTCAGGGTCCAATTCAAGAGCTTTTTTCAACGCCGAAAGTGATTGTGCAGCGCGTTGTAAACTGGGATTCGACTCATTGAGAAGATACAAGTCGGATAAGAGGTTCCAAGCATCAACATGCTCAGGGTCGATGTTGACTGTTTTCTTTGCTTCATCAATTGCTTGTTCCACATCGTTTGATTCAAGAGCCTCAAGTGCATTGAGATAATGGCTTTCAGCGCTCACATCAACCCCTCAAAAATCATCATTTTTAGGTCTTCGATGCCCAATTTCCTTTGGTGGTCGGTTATGTGCGTGATTTGGACCTTTGCCCTTTGCCTTTCGGTATTGCTGGGTCGGTTTTCGTTGCCCTCCTTGATTTGGGCGTTGATTTCTCGATTCTGAGCGACGACCAGCATTCCCCTTTCCTGAACTTCCCTCTCGAGGTGCATCACATTTGTTGCACTTTTCTCGGAAACTAAAATTTGAGTTTGAACATTTTGAACAGGTCCAGTCGTTGTATGCAAAGTTTTCTTTGGAAGTTGAACGGTCATTCCTGCGGGTATCTCTGCCACCATCTCTTCGGTCAAATTGGCGATCAATTCCTCGGTCACCTCTGCGGTTGTCTCTGCCGCCGTCCCTTCGGTCAAATTGGCGATCATTACCTCGGTCGCCTCTGCGGTTGTCTCTGCCGCCGTCCCTTCGGTCAAATTGGCGATCATTACCTCGGTCGCCTCTGCGGTTGTCTCTGCCGCCGTCCCTTCGGTCGTTTCGGCCTCCACCTTCACTTGCTGTATTACCCTCACGAGGAGCATCACATTTGTTGCACTTTTCCCGAAATGCAAAGTTTGAGTTTGAGCATTTTGAACAGGTCCAGTCGTTGTTCCCGAAGGATTGTTTAGATGTGGATCGATCGTCTCTTCGGTCGAATTGGCGACGATCTCCTCGGTCTGCTCTGCGGTTATCTCGGCCGCCATCTCTTCGGTTGTCTCGACCACTGTCTCTTCTGTCGCGTTGAAACGATGTTCGCTCTTCTCTTGGTGACCTCTCTTCCTTGACCCTCTCTTTTTTTGGACGAATCAAAATTTCTTGTTCAAGTAGTGAATTTGGGTCTACTTTGTTGTCGAGATGGGCTATGTGAATGAGTGGTTGGTCAATACTTCCGAGAACGCCATCGACTTTGCCAACATAGGATTGGTCACTTGCTAACATAAGCACACTGTTGAGCGCTGGTGACGGCCCACTAAACGATGCAAGCAAGCCACCTTCGTGGCTCAAACGTTCGATTTTACCGAGGAATGTCATATCGCTCAAACCACAACCCACGGCACGGTGTTCTTGAGCATGCCGATGAAAAGACGGTCCTCACCGACGCTCTCGAAGCAGAGCAAGAGCCAACATACACAACGTGCTCAAGAGCGAAATACTTGGTAGTCCCTTTGAAGTGTCAACTTTAGAATCGTCAGGCTCTTCTTCTTGGTTGGTTTGAGCAAATGGGTCAGCAACATGAATGTCAAGAACAGTTACTCCTCCAGATTCGTCTGTACCTGAAAGGAGAACCGAATAATCTGTTGTTCCTTGTGCTATGCAAGGTGCTATCGAAATGTCGACTTCCCAGGTATTTGCGGTTGTCACAAAACCTTGAGATGAGAATCCGCAAAGTGTGTAGGAGAAGGTGATGAATTCACCATCAATTTCGTAAAATGTTCCTCGAAGAATGAATACCCTTCCACTTGCATCCCATGTCGCATTCGAATTTTCTAAGGCGTTTGGAAGAAGCGAAAGAATAGGGTTTGAATTTGGTTTTTCAACCCCCAAGTCAATCATAAAGTGGTAATCAAGCATACCATTACCGCTTGCTGTTCCCATGGCAAGAATTGTACCGGGTTTGACTCCCGAGAGTGAGAGTTGAATCGTCCCTTCATTGGTTTGGATGTCAATAGAAGTCATTTGCCCCATATCATTTGATTCCATTTGATGTGCGTGTGCGGTCAATGAAAATCCATTGACGAACTGAGTAGGAACGATGGTGACATCAATCATCGATTGGTCTTCATTCAGGGAACCAGTCATGGTGAACAATCGACCGAATTCGAATGTCCTTGATTCTTGGTTTGCGACATTCAACTCATCAATGAGTGTGCAAGTTGCACTTTCACTCGATGCAAGTTCAGGATGGGAAATGACCCACCCAGCATTTTGAGATATTGTTGAACTCCATCCTTCCTCAGTGAAATTGCACTGCATTGACCAACCATCGACATCTTGGCCCCAGGAACTGAAGAGTTCAGAAGAAGCGACCATAGTCTCAGTACCTTGTCCAATGATCATTTTCATGCCGTCAGTAGGTGCATCTGAGGTCCAAACCGGGGGAGTGTTGACAAGTCGTTCTGAAGTGGTGAGTTCCACGAAGATAAAACGTTCCACATCCCACTGCGTTCTGTCAAATTCAAGTTCCAATCGAATCATGACTTGTTCCGTATCGGTGTACATGACTTCAAGTGAATCGAGATTGTACAGGTCACCTGCTATGCCTTGGTTCCTATCTTGCATTGATGCACTATCGACGCGTAAATTTTCGACAAAGGGGAATGTGGCTTGGAACACACCACTGGTCATGTTTGTGATGTTCATTGCGAGTGTAAAGTTTGATTCACCTTTGTTTGGAAGTTGAACAAATTCAAGATTGCTCACATCGGGTTGAGATGCAAGGTGAATTTCGAGATTGTCGGTAATTGAAACTGGAACTTCTTTGCAACTTGGGCTCGCTCCAAAGTTGGTGCATGACTTCGCATCTGGATGATTTGTAGGGACGATATTGAATTCATCCAAAGCGATACCGTCGTTTGTGAATGAGAAGTTATTCCAGTTGAATTCTCCACTGGCGAGTTTCTTTTCATTCATGCCGAGTCGTGTTTCCATATCCTCGATGCACGCAGGACCGAATTGGCGAACCGCATCACGCTCGTCCGTGCTGATATAACTGTTATTTCCACCTGGAGCGCCGTCGAAAAGGCCATCCAAATTCGCGCGAACAATTGCTGAATTTGAACCATTGACCCACGCCGATGCTGACATGTCAGCAGTTGCCCAATCATCTAAAATCACGAGGTCAAAAATAGCATAATCGTATTCAAATAAATCTTCGAAAGTGAGCCCGGAGCAATCAGGGTCGACTTCGGCCTGTCGACCACTCGTGCTGGTATCGGAGTGTGACTCCATTGAGTCAAGTTGTTCTGGTATGGGTTCGACAAACAATGTGGTCATGAGGAAACCGAGTATCAAAAGAATTGCACATACGACGCGTTGGGAAGGTGTCGCCATGCATATACCACTGCTTTCGTATTCAAGAACACTTGCTTCCCTTACAGGGAAAGATGCCGAATACGCCGTTGTAAAATGTACCAAGGGATAATCGACCACAATGCAATAGCGAATATGGTCATCGATGTCGCTACCCCTCTCTCAATGTTTGGCATTTGAGTTTCAAGAAGATGATGGAACACCCCGTTGGGAGAGAGCAAATCGAGGTAACCCTCAAGTTGAATCCATTCTGGGTCATTTGGTTGTCCAACAGCTACTCCAGATGCGAATGCAACCATCGAGGTCACAAGAGCCCACAAGAACGTGAATAGAAACCAGGTTCCAATTCCAAAGGCAATCGAAGTGCTCTGTTCAGTCGCATAGGATGAGGCGATGAGGGAGAGCAATGTGTACCAAAGGACGAGGACACCGACGGCAACGAGAAAACACAACATCTCAACGACAGTTGGCAGCATATCTCTTCGTACGAAGATGGCAACGATGGCAAGGATTGAGCAAGCAAAAATTGGAATGAAACTGCTTTGCCAGTGCCCCCAAACCAGGGCGGTGGTTTGGTTTGAACGACTCATCGGCTGTGAAAGTCGTAATTCAAGTACTCCAGATATTCGTTCCTTACTGATGCCATCATGGGCGATGAGGACTGCAAAAATCGTTGCAGAAAAAAGAACACCAATCGAGGTATAATAGAGAATTTCCATCGCAGTGCTCGGTTGAATACCTCCTGGTAGCACGACATTTGGGTCAGAAAAACCCCATGCAAAACCCGGGATGAACAGCAAAAGGATAGGGAGCATAATCTTGGTTCGGTGTGAAAACATGTGCTCCTTCCGGATGATGGATGCAAGAGACATGATCCGTTTGATTTCACTCATCCTCATCACCATCCCCTCGAAGTGGAACCAAAATTTGAGGTGATACTTCGAATGACATTTCTTCAAGTTCAAGTCCCGTTGCTGAACGTAATAGGTCGACAAGACTCGGCTTGTATGGAGTCCATGAAAGGATAGATGCTCCGCCAGTCATGATTGCTTGAAGAGATTGCTGAGAGGCACCTCGTACAAGGGCTGACCACGATTCGGGTGAATGAGCATGCTCAATGATGTGTTCTTCATCAAAATGAGCCTCAATCTCAAACGAACCCGTTCCTTCAATTCGATAAAGGTCTGCAAATCCCAGCCGAGAAGATACCTCTTCCATGGTACCTTCTTCAACAAGTTGGCCGCGATGCATGATGGCAATGCGGTCCACCAATTGACCCAAATCATGCACCAAGTGTGAGGACACGATGATGGTCACGCCTTTTTGTTGAAGGGATTTGAGCAATTTTTGAAATGATGCTGATGCAATGGGGTCAAGACCATTGAAGGGTTCATCGAGAAGTAAAATATCTGGCGAACCGATCAAGGCAACGCCTAAGGATAGGCGTTGACGCATTCCTTGGCTTAATCGGTGCAATGGTTCGTCGATTTGTCCAGTAAGGCCAACCAAATTGATGATTTTCTTTGCTGTGTTTGTTGGCTCATCGCTCAAGGTGCAAAATTCCTCAATGATTCCAAGTGGTGTTCTTGAGCCATTCCACCGCACATGCTCGGGCATGTGCCCTATAATCGAACGAAGTTCCAACGGCGTGGCGAGGTTGCCTTCAAGTCGAATCTCGCCCGCTTGGCGTTGAAGAATGCCCGCTATCAATCGAAGTAGTGTCGTTTTTCCAGCACCGTTTGCACCGACCAAACCCAAAATTTCACCTCTTTTCAGAGAGAATGTGCAATCCAACACTCCACTACCATATCTGGCAGACCTTCGAAACAGGGGGATTCGAGGTGAAATTGTGTGTCGATATTTGAGTTCGACCACCTCAAGCCTCGGCTCCGCCATGTCCAAAGCGATGTAAACATGAGGCATCAACATTCGCTCTACCAAAACTCTCATACCGATGTATGAGCCATTAAACGGTGAGCAGGAATGATATTTGGTATTCTTGGAGCGTTCCTCACAGCCTTCTTCGCTGTTGGAGGAACCATCCTTTGGCAGCGAAAGAAACTGCATCAGGATGTCAATTTCAAAGAATTTCTTGGGCCTAAAACCTTGATTCTACTCATTCCAGCGATGCTTTTGATGTGGCTCTTACCATACGGCATCATTTTGATCTTACCTTTCAGCCTTGCACTTTCAACCGCAAGCCCCGCAGCACGAAAAGCTTGGAAGGAACATCGACAAACACGAGTTGTGTTCATTTCCCTTTTCCTTGTCACATTATTGTTCACATCGATGCTACCAGTTGGACAACCGAGAAGCCCAGCAGATTGGGGTGAACCGATGTTTACTGAGAACCCAAATGCACCTCTTTTTCCTGCGAGTGAGCAACACACTTGGCTATTTGTATCCATTTCTTCGCCACGGGATGCTGTGATTATTCAATCGATGGTGTTGCGTGTTCCATACCAATACGGCCCCATGTATGCATCAACATCAATGCTTCAAATTTCATCATTGTTTGGCCTCGAGCAAGGTCGACTTGAACAGGCCATTTTACTCCTCGACGAGCGAGTTCCCACCAATCTTGACCCGGATGAAATGAATCTTGACCCCCTTCTCGTTGAAAACAAACATATGTACCCTACAAATGCAGGCCAAGTTGAACTCGACGTCCGGGTGTTTGACCTTCGGAGTTTAGCGCTCGGCATCGACCCGAAAGGAGGGAAGGTGGGGCATGTCGTCATCGTTGCAGATAGTAGGTGGGGTGGCGAAGTTGACATGCTTGTTGTTGTACGCCCCGTAACGCATTCGGAAATTGACACCGACCCGTTTGCTGAGCGATACGTTGGTCAGTGGCTCGATGCTTAATCGGCTGCAATGTGTACTGAACCATCTTTGTAAAACAGTTGAATACGGGTAGGAACCTTTCTCGTCAATGCAGCGATGACTTCGTACATCTCATCTTCTGAAATCTTGAATGCTTTTGCCGCATCTTTCGTGGACCATGGGACAGTGTGAAAATCGCTCTTCACGAGCCACTTGAGCACTTTGTCTTCGGTTGGCGTCAACTCGTCTGACATGAACCTACGAAGTAGCGAGGGCTCAAAATTGCACCGATGAAATTTGATGCTCACATTGCGACCATACGTCGGCAACATTCTTCTGGGTCAATATCTCCATCGAGCAATGTGTTGAGGGCTTTTGTAAATGGAATATTGAGGTTGAGGTCTTGGGCTCGTTCAGAAAACATTCGGGCCGCCCGAACACCTTCGGCGACCATGTGCATTTCCTTGAGTGCTTGTTCCAATGTTTTGCCCGAACCTAATTTTTCACCCATTGTACGATTTCGACCGAAAGGTGATGTTGCCGTTACGTAAAGGTCACCGAGACCAGCAGGGCCAAAGGCAACCTCAGGTTTTGCCCCAAGTTCAGCAAGGAGTAAGCATCCTTCTTTGAATCCTGACATGAAAATCGCCGCTTTGAGATTGTCACCGCCTAAGTCCCCCACTTGCTTGAGACCATCAACAAGCCCACACGCAAGGGCGACGACATTCTTGAATGCCCCCCACAACTCTGCACCGACGGGGTCAGAAGCGGGTTTGAGAATGAAGGTTGATGTGCTCAACGATTCTGCAAGTGCCTTTGCTACCGAGCGGTCTTCAGAAGCGACGAGCGCTGTTGTCATTACGCCCTTTGCTGCTTCTGGAGCAATCGTTGGGCCAGTTACCACAGCGAGAGTGTTTGATTTTCCAGCAGCGTCAAGCATCGTTTCAATCGATTCTGAAATGAGTTTGCTGCCAGGAGCCAACCCTTTAGCTAAATCAAGAAGAACATGACTTGGACGCAGGTAAGGGATAATATCTGCCACGACATCAAGAATCACTGATGAAGGAACAGCGAGAACAATAATTTCTGAACCATCAAACATATCTTCGATTCTCATACTCACATCGAGACCAGGAAGTTCGATTTCGGGGAGGTATTTTGTATTGATACCGGTTGACATGATGGATTCATACACATCTTGTTCGATGGTCCAGCCCTTGACTTTGTGACCTTCGAGCAGCCACATTCTTGCTATGGCTGTCCCCCAATTTCCCAAACCTAAGACAGAGATGTGTGCCATTGGAATCACTTCAAGGCTATGGCGTAAGTATATACCATTTCCCGCTCAAAGTTGATGCAAAATATGCATTTTGAAAGAGTATGTCACTTTTCAAAACAAATCATCATCATCATCATCGAAGTCAAAGACATCTGAGGAATCGCTCTTCGTTGCACTCTTTTCCTCTTCATCGTCTTTGGTTGCCTTGGCTTTTGATGGTGCTTTGACCGGTGCAGGTTCTTCAACATCACCGGTCTTCTTTCGAAGTTCTGCTTGCTCCTTTTCACGGGCTTCAAGCTCTTCAAGTGAGGTGCCCGATTGCAATGCAAGTGCTTTTCGTCGGTCTTCTCTTGCTTTTCGTTCAAGTTGCTTGTGCTTTGCTTTCTCAATGCATTGCATCATGTACATTGCATCGTGTTCAAGCAATGGTGAATCTGAAATGAGCGTGATATCAAGCCATCCTCCATCTTCAACAATGAATTCAGCAAGCGGTTCGAAGTTGAGGTCAGATTTCTTGATTTGAGTATAGTGCATGGCGTTTCCACTTCGATGTTCAACACCGGAAAAGTGGCAGTAGAATTCTTTGGTTCCAATCGTTTCACGGACCTGGTCGAAGAGTTCACCATAGTCTTCTGAAGTTCGCATTTGACCATGACCACGTGCGTGAATGTGTGCTACATTGAGCACAGGAACTGTTCCATCGACGTGATTGACCACTTCAAGCACTTCCTCTAAACTGCCCCACAACTCTTGTCGGCCTGAGGTTTCAATACCAATTTTAGATGGTGTTCCGTCCTTAATCCATGGAAACACTGGAAATTCATCTTCATCATCGTGCCAAATTTCGTGCACTCTGTCAACAATGCCCGAAAAGACATTGGCGACGTGTTCATTTGCTTCTCGTGTTCGTCCGAATTCGCCGTAATGACCGACGTGGAGTGTCACATGGCGGGCATTGACGGTTCTCGCAGCTTGGAGTGTTGCCTCGACTTTTGCAAGTGAGCGACCACGTTGCACCCTGTCACCGAGCAATTCTGCGTAGTATGGGCCGTGGATATTCATTTCCATTTCAGCCTTGTTGGCGAGCACCCCCGCTTGCCAGTATTGTTCAAAATGCTGAGGCGAGACCATACGAACGGTTTGAATCTCCATTGTTTCAAGTCCGAGCGAGATGATATCATCCATTCCTTCGACGATTGTACGCCCTTTACAGGATAATGGAACACCCGCTGGTCCGATTTTTATGCCCATCAACCCATCTCCGCGAAACCTAGCCAATAGGTGTCCTAACATAATTGCTTTCTGCCTATTGTCTCACTTTTGAGCAATTTTCACCCTCTATCCGAATACGACTCTTCATGAAGGTGTGGTTTCACGCATGGTCATGATTGCCTCGATTCAGGCAGCCCTTGATGCCTTTTCTCGTGGCCTCCCTGTCTGCCTTTTTGATTCGGAAAAAAGAGAGGGCGAAACCGACCTGCTCTTCCTCGCCGAACATGCTCAACCAGCAACCATGAGGCAACTGCGAAAAGATTGCGGTGGCCTTCTTTTTCTTGCTATTGGCCATGAAGTTGGAGAGATGTTTGGCCTTCCATTTTTACAAGATTTACACACCGATGCTTCAGCTACCGAGCAGCATCCAGTCCTCTCACATCTGATAACCCACGACCTCAAGTACGATTCCAGATCAGCCTTTACCCTTTCACTCAATCATCGAAAAACCTACACTGGCATTACCGACCACGATAGGGCGTTGACCACTCGCAGATTTGCAGAACTCACCCGAGAGGCCAAGCAAAGCGGAGCAAACCAAGAGCAAGCCATGAGCATGCTCGGACAAGAATTTAGGACACCAGGTCATATTCCCGTGTGCCGGGAATCGCCCGGAGGTTTATCCAAGCGTCAAGGGCACACTGAACTCGCTGTCGGTTTAGCACGACTTGCAGGTGCTACACCTGTGGTCATAGGTGCAGAAATGCTCGAACCAGATGGCGATTTTGCCCTTCCCGTGAACGAGGCTGAAAAGTGGGCAAGCGAACGAGGAATTCCGTTTTTACATGGTGCAGAAGTGATACAAGCACTCGGTCTATAGAAATGAATGAGGTGGTCAATTGAAGCGAGTGATGGCCGTTGGAGTCTTCGATTTACTTCACGCAGGCCACCTTCATTATCTCGAACAAGCCAAACTCCTCGGTGACCATTTGACCGTCGTGGTCGCCCACGACGATACCGTTCGTCAGCGAAAGCACGACCCCGTCACGCCCCACGAACTGCGTTGCCGAATGGTTGCTGGACTCAAACCCGTTGATGAGGCCATCATTGGAAATCCTCCGAGTCAACCGATTTTCGATATTTTGCCCGTGGTTGAGCCCGATATTATTGCCTTGGGCTATGACCAAGAACACGCCGAGGAATCGATTCGCAAAAATCTCGAAGAGCGTGGCTTTGGCCACATTCTTGTGACTCGAGTCGAAGGACTTTCGGACGACCTTGATGGTACTCGCAAAATCATCGCCCGCATCATCGAACGTGCTCGACAAAATGGAGACCATTGACATGTTTACTGGCATCGTTCAGGGGATTGGCAATGTCACAGGCGTGACACTCCACGAAGCTCATCGAAGGTTGACCATCGTTCTTCCAAATGTCGAGGGTTTGAACATTGGAGCAAGTGTGGCTATCGATGGTGTTTGTCTTACTGCAGTCGCTATCAACGACAGTGAAGTTCATTTTGATGTGATTGAAGAAACCATTAGACGAACGACACTCGGTGGCCTTGAGCAAGGCTCGGTGGTCAATGTGGAACGGTCCCTCAAATTTGGAGATGAACTTGGCGGGCATCTTTTGTCGGGCCACATCATGGAGATGGGCGAAGTCATTGAAGTGAAGTCGTCTTCAGAAACGATGGATGTTCGTCTGCGTGTTTCTCCTCATGTTCGACAGTACATCGTCGAAAAAGGCTACGTGGCTATCAATGGTGTATCACTTACGATTGGGGCATGCGAAGAAGATTCATTTTGGTTGCATCTGATTCCCGAAACGCTCCAACTCACCACATGTGATGCATTTACAGTAGGTCAAATGACAAATATTGAAATTGACAACACCACGCAGGTGATTGTCGAGACCGTCAAACGACAACTTGGGAAGTGAAACAATGCGAAAAATATCGGTCGTCTGTGCGAGTTATCATCTTGAAGAAATTGAGGTCATGCTCTCCTTTGCAAAGCAAGAATGTGCCACCAACAACATCGAAATTGCTGACATTGTTTGGGTTGCAGGTTCGTATGAACTTCCACTCGCAATTTCACGAGAAATTCAAAAGAAAGGCATTCACGGTGCTGTGTGCCTTGGCGTGATCGAAAAAGGTGAGACCGATCACGGAAAGGCCATTGGTTTGAGCATTTTTTCAAAAATTCTCGATATGCAAATCGAACACAACAAGCCCATTGGTTTGGGTATCATCGGTCCTGGGGCAAAACCAGAGCATGTTGCTCCACGACTTGAACACCATGCACGAAATGCCGTTCAAGCACTGCTGTCCTTCTTCTGAGATTTGTCTCGAGCAATGACAATGGCCCAAAGCAGAATCAGGGCACCAACATTTGAAAACCAAATGATCGGATTTGACCACCTGATACCATCGTACATGGCATCCGAAATCGGATAGAACACAGGTGTAGGGAAGAAATTCAGCGTATGTGTTGGAATATCGAGAAGGATGTGGATGTACCACGGAAGCCATAGCCACATCGCAAGTTTGAGCGGGTTGCCGCGACTCTGCTCCTCGAATTGTTGCTCAAATCGGCTCCCCTTAAAACGGGAAAAAAGCGAGTAGGATAAGAGAAACGCAAGGGTCACAATGATGGCACTGTGGCTATACTGGTAGATGTCCCAAGCAATGGCAGGAAAGTCAGAGGTGAGGGTGGTGTCGTCGACGCTGGTTCTTTCAATCCCGTACATGAAACTGTACATGGCTGAAGGAATGAAAGCGAGCAAGTCAGGTAGCACGCCCATAGGACCCGCAACTTTCCAATTCACTCGCTTTCGAGTGGCGAGCACGCCCCAGAGCCAATGCGAGAGGACGTCCATGTGCGGAGCGAGAAAGAGGGCGTTCTTCAATCCGACCCTTTGTGTTGACACACCGTGGGGTATGTCGGACCATATGGCCACGCAGAAACGTGAATTTTCCACCTGCTTGCCCAAGCAGAGAAAAAAGACACACCAACTCAGTGTCAAGAATTTGAGGCGTCGCGTGAGTGTATATAGCAAGCCTGTACCATATGAGACGATGGCTAAGCAGAAACAAGCAGAACAATGCGTTCTCTATATTCGAGTCTCCTCCACTCGCCAAGCCGAAGACGGTGTGAGTATTGATGCCCAAATTGCGAGAGGCAAACTTCACGCACAATACATGAATTTTCTGCTGCCCGATGAAAATATTTTCATCGATGAGGGCGTAAGTGCCACAACCCCATTGTGGTCAAGACCTGCTGGTAAGCAGATGCGGGAGTTCATCACCAAGCAGAAGATTAAGCAGATTATTGCGTATCGAATGGACCGATTATTCAGAAGAACCGTGGATTGTCTTGCTACGGTTGAAGAATTGGATGATGAAGGCGTGAGTATTCAATTCTGTGAATCAGGTGGTCAGCCTCTCGATTTGTCGTCGGCTGTTGGACGTATGCTCATCACTATCATGGCGGCCTTCGGTGAAATGGAGCGAAATCTCATCAGCGAGCGAACGTGTATGGCCATGCAACATCTCAAAGCGAATGGCAAGAGGTTCACTTACGACAAATATGGATGGGATGTTGATGAAGACAACAACTTCATTGAGAATGAAACAGAACAGTATTGGATTGAATACATCAAGGTGAGATACCATGAGGATAACATCTCAATCTCACAAATTGCAAGAGAACTCAACACCTGTGGGGTTCCAACCAAGCGTAATGGAACCTGGTCTCACAAACAAGTCTCACGAATAATCGCTCGCCAAAATGAATAACAAATTAGATCAATCCAGGTGTGTTGGTTTAATCGTGTCAGAAGATGCGTTGACTTTTACAATGACTCCAAAGAAAGGTTTCTTTGGCATTGGTAAATCAAAGGCAGAATGTTTCACATGTCCAAAGGCAATTTATCCATCATTAAAACAAGAGTTTGACTTATCAAAAACAAATCTCCAACAAAGTGCAACATTGGTTATAGAAAACGAAGAGTACCCTTTTCTTGTTAGGCTTGTAAATATGAATAGGACTAAAGTTAGAAAATTACTTCCCTCAAAATTGATTAAGCGGGAGACGATACAATTCTCTTGGAAATCAGACCCACAAACTCAATCAAAGATAAAGGAATATCTTGCAGGATCTTACTCCCAGCTCCTCGATAATAATGAAGCCACTGTTGACCCAGTAGTGTTCAGATATTGCGGTAATAAAAGATTCAAACTTGAGCGAAAGGAGCCAGACGACAATAACTCGCAAGTTTTCAAGATTGGAATAGAGTATAGGGATACTGGAACGCCAACATCAAGTGAAGACGAGTTCATGGGTTGGATAAATATAGAAGGCAGTGGAATAAAGAATGCGGGAGGTATTCGTGGAATAAAGTCACTAAGAACTGGGCACTCTAGTTTGGATGCATTGATCTTGGTTACAAGTCATAAACCTGGAAATTTGCACAACCCTTGGGATGATAAAATAGATTCTAGCGATTCTACTATGTTCTATTGGGGAGATGCTAAACAACATTCTGATAAAGGTATGATGGATTTTCAGGGGAATAGGCATTTGATGGAAGCAAAGGAGAATCAAATACCAATATTACACTTCATAAGAAACAGACAAAGTTATGTGGAATTTTCAGGCATATATCTAATGCAAAACCTGGAAACAAAACAAATGACTGATCAAGGAAAAACGATTGAAAATCTGTTTGTTACCTTAGAACGGACCCAAGACAGAGCTGTCAACTGTGAATGGTTAAGAGATTGGAGAACCAAAGACGATTGGGCAGAGAGAATCAAGAATGGCCCCACAGACTGGTTATCGAGAATAAAACCTCAGAAAACAGGTTCAAATATTCAATCAGAAGATCACATTGTCGCTAACATACCGAGCTCTTTTGTCCAGAGGAAAATCAAATTAGCCAATGATCGCGGTAATGGTGAAGCAAAACTGTATATTGGACCGGTTAAGAATAAAGAGGGGTATGAAAAATTCTTCTGTAATTGGCACCCAATGAATACTTACGAATTGGATCGGGTCAATTTACTACTTTACCTTCAAGACGTTGAACTGGAATTTTCCAAGCAAAGCAAATACAAGGCAGTAAGTAAGAAACTATACTACGAGTTGTTCAATAAAGTTGAGAGATTAGATGACAATCGAATAGACTTGACTTACCATGAAGACAAGTCTAGATATTACATCCGTGGTACCAGCGAAGCTTGGAAATTGATTCGAAAAACCTGTTTACCACTAATTACAACCCTGTTAATCGAAGTAAAATCGAGTAATAGTGATGGTTCATGCGATTATGTTGTGAGAATTTTATGCTCAGGCGAAGGAAGAGCGGCAAATCCAACTAGTGGTATGAAGAGTAAATCGAGAAAAAAAAGGTCTCAAAGGAAAGCCAAACAGATTAAATTCAAGATGACACCTGAAGATAGCCGCACAATTAGTGATGACTTAAAGGACAGAGTTTGGAGGCGTGATCAGGGAATGTGTCAAGCAAATTACAAACTTGATTCACGATTTGACAAGAATACAGGAGAGATTTGCGGTTCAAACGAGAATTTGGAATTCGATCATATCGTTCCATTTTCTAGGGGAGGAAAGACTACCTATAGGAACCTGCAATTGCTTTGCAGAACCCATAACCAGATTAAATCAGATAGAGAAATCTAGTTTTCCAATAACGCTGCCACAACACGTTCCAAGTCAGCCTGTTGGATTTGTCTTTCAGGCAATTCGTCAAACAACTCTTTGACCCTAATGGCTCTTTCCTTGAGGCTATTGAAAGTCTTGTCCTTAGCAGCAAGAACAGGAATTGCCTGCGCCATAATTGCGATAAGGACATCAACGACGATTGAGTTGCCTGCTTGCCTGTAAAGCTGATTGTTTGACACAACCTGCTTGAATGAATCACAGAACCCCATCAGCCTCAAACACTCTGTAGGAGTTAACATACGAATTCGACCTTCAGTAGTAACATAATTGTCGACACCTGCTCTGTGATTCTTGTGCATTGTTGATAGCAACGGCCTTGCAACCTCGAGGTCAATCTTAGGTATTGACCTGAAGCCTTTCGTGCCTGTTGCCATTACATATGTCTCAACTTTTTGGCTCAAGAAGTGCTTTTCATCAATCAGATGCTGGCCATTATTTTCTTCTACGAAAACAAAGTCACCATGCCAATTGAACTGCTGATTTGCTTTCTGACAAAGCATGATTTCTCCGTCAATTTGAGTGTACTGTTTCCTGTGATTTTTCTCCCAAGTCACAAAATCAACACCTTTGGTTCCGAGATAGAATTTACCTGCTACATTGTCCTCAAGGAAATCTTGCATCTTGCTTTTTAGTTCGACAGGTTCCGGGAATGTGAAATCAGAACCGTCGTTAAGGAAGCCAACCACGAACACTCTTTGGCGATGTTGTGGAACTCCGTAATCCTTCGAATTAAGAACTTCGTGGTGCCAGGTATAACCTGTATTATCAAAGCACTTTGAAATAACTTCCCACGTCTTTTTGTTATCGTGAGTGTACACGCCTTTGACGTTCTCCCAAATGAATATCTTAGGCTTTATTTCGTCGACCAATCGTACAAAATCATAGAATAGGGTCCCTCTAGCGTCATCAAATCCTTCTTGGTGACCAACGAAAGAGAAACTCTGACAGGGGCTCCCTCCAACAAATAGGTCGATTTCTCCTTCATACTGCTTACCGTCCAAAAATGAAACGTCTTTGTGGAAATGTTCAGAAGGGCAATCATAATTTGCAAGATATGATTCCTCGACGAATGCCTTTTTCCCACGCAACTCATAGAGTTCATTCACTAATTCACGTCTCAACTTTTGATCTGAAATTGATTGAATACTCAATCTTAACACATCTTCGATAGAAGGAATATCGACTTCTTTTTCAGCTAGTAATGCATTGTGGAAATCACAAACTAACGATGTGTTTGAAAGTTTTAGGAAATCCTTTTCATTTTCAAAAGTGGTTTGCGGTTTGATACCGTGTAGAAACGATTTCTCATCTTGGCTACATCCATCCATCCAGCAGCAATTCAACTTGTGTAGTCCTTCAAATGAGGCTCCTGCATCGTCCAATTTAGCAAGCAGGTCTTTCAATTTTTTTACCGATGTTACTTTCTCTGCCCAATCGATATTACTGTTGTCACAAGCAAATGCAACTTCATAATCGATTCCCATTCTTTCGAGAGCATGTTCTATTGCCCCTATGCCTGAGAATACGGTTCCTAATCTCATGGGCATCACACATTCCTGTCAATAAAGAGGGTTAATGACTCTTCTGGCTTCAATCTCCTCGTTTCTTTTTCCAAAAGTCATACTCTTCAGGTAGTGAGTCGTAAATCTGGTTGGCGCTCATTGAATACCAGTCTGCGGTTAGTTTCATCTGATTTCTCAAATCTGCAACTAATCGATTGATATTTCCAGGGCGAGTTTTTGTTGAATATCCTCGTCGCAAAGAACTGGATTCTTCATCCCAATATAGAAGACGTATGACTTCGATAAGATTCTTATTTGATATGACTTCGATTCTCCCTGCAGTTTGTTCAACGTCATCCCCCCATGAATCCAAGCTTCCCGAAAGTAAAACATCCGCCTGATGTTCAGAATTTTTGTTGTAATCATAAATCAAGTACGGCCCTAGTGCGTAGTGTCTTCTTCCACGCAATGATTGTTCACTGCCGCTGGAGATATATCTCGGTATGAATTTTGGATATTTCTCATACTGATCTTTCTTTTCCATCGGAACCTTTCTTCTTCCATTAGCGTCGACTGGACAAAATTGATCGAAATATCTCAAGACAATTGAGGCCCAAAAGTTCCTATTTTTCGACACCATTTGCCTTGAAACTCCTGCCTCTTCGAGGACATGAACCAGATACTTTCCAAAAATTTGTTTGTTTTTGAATGTCATAGTCAATTGTAAATGAACCTTAGGTGAGAATTCTGTAGAATAGTTACGATCTGTTAACAGGTGAGTGGGTGCTGAACCACCTGATCTCGCACTTTCGTCCAAAAATGTTCTGAACATGTCAACACCTTCATCAGTCAAGATTCTAAACGCTACCATTTCACTCACCTCTTTCGATGTTGATCAAATTAGAAGATAGAGCCTTACTTTCACTGTAATTTGCAACTACGTTCCCAATCCACTCTGATGCATCTTGTAAGAATTGAGCTTCATCAGTCTCATTTTCTTCATAAGATGGAGGCGTATTTTCTGGCAACAAGCTCCTTGCAAATCTTATCCAAGCACCTTTCCATGTTTGGTCTTCGTACCACCTGTACAAATCTGCCTTCATACTGATCATCAAGAAGTTCAACATACCTTCAAACACCGAAGGCATAATCATTCCCATAACCTTAGAGTCCTCTTGTAGTGGCTTGCCGGAATCCAATGCTACATCCCACCATTTTTGATTAAACACCAATTTTGGCAGTTCTATTTCTTCATAAACCTCTAATTTCCATGGGCGCTCTCCTAAATCTTCATAATCAGCAATAATTAGGCTTCTACGAGATTTCAAATCAGGTTGTGCGATTGAGACAGTATGCTTTTTACTAGCGGCCAAAAGATTGCCACCATCAACAACTCTTACAACAAAACTAGCACTTGTCCAAGAATCTAATTCAGATAATGAAACATTATCAGGACTTACAGGGTTTCCAAATGTGCCATAATCAAAGCGCATGAATGACATATCTTTTCCAACATCTACGAACACTTTGGCATTAGGAGGAATTTGTTCCAGTGCAGGTTTCATGCTCCAATCGAATTCCATTTCCAACAATGGTGCTTTTTGATGAATTTTAGAAAGTCTAGCGTCTATACACTCCTGTGTAATTAGCATTCGGCCAGTATAGTTGAAGTTTCTACTAGCCATTTTCTTCACCTCTGATCAATCTTGGTTGTTTATGATGAACAAATAAATCTCTATCTACATCAAATCCAGTTACGTCGATACTATATTCTTCTGTTGGGCCAATCGCTCTGAAGACGATTGTATTTCCTTCAGATTTTTCAACAACAATTCCAGATTCTTCAATTGTAAGATTTTTTACATCAAAGTCAAAAGGTTTCCATTTCTTAATCGGATCTTTGCCATCATCTCGAGCATATGCCATTTTCACAGTAAATAAGTAATCTACTTGTAAATTTATATCCCCGTGAATTGAGAACCCTCCTGGTATTTTGTCCAGTTCCCACGAATGGTTTTTGCTCAAGTCTTCTGGAGGTGGTGGAGGCCCAATTATTGTGTCATCTTCATCATTAACTTCATCCTCAGTAGGATTCTTTATCTTCTTTTTCCGTTTCCTTTTCTTAGGCTTGCTAGAATTTTCAATTTCTTCGGATGGAAACCAATCGTCAATCCAATCTTTCTCAAATAGCTCTTTCTTCACTTGTAAATACTCAATTAATTGTGATGCTGATTGACGGAAAAATCTGATAATATCTCTTCCATATTTGTAAAGAGACTCAATCCTTGTTGGCCGATGTTCAGTATGTGCAACCTCTTCACTGGATCTTAGCAATTCTTCTAATTCTCCATCTTCCGAAACAATTATGCAAACAAAACCGTTCTTCTTAGGTCTGTAATCAGTTTTTGGAACTGACAGATATCTTCTAATCCAGATGGCATCAGATCTACCAAATGACTCATCCTTTTTCATCAAAATTGTGAATTTAGATAAACTTGGTTCTCGAGGTAGTCTTTTGTTTTCTAAATACTTGAAGATTGGAACTTCAATGTTTAACGCAACAGGTTTTCCAGAATCTAAACGGGATCTGATTGTATCATAACTGTCTTCAGGAATTAAATCCCTATTCCAAACAATGTTTTCGTTTGAAGGCGAATCAAGCGAAAATTCATTTGCATTACCACTACTCCACCAATTAGCTAATTCGATTAGTCCATTCATGCATTTTCTGTTTGTTGTAGCCATTGCTCCAGCAGGCTTCCCTACCCAAGTCATTTTGTCACAGATTTTGTAAATAGTTTCAGAATTTATCACTATTTCATGACTTCCATCAACTATAATTTCCAATTTTCCTTGGCAAATTGGCATAAAATAAGCACGAATCATACTTTCAATAATTTCCTCGTCCCTGTAAACTCTCTTGGGATATGGAATTATCACTGACAACCCTAATTCGTCTGTTCTGCTGAGATTGAAATCTTTGCTAATTATTTTGAATAATTCTTCCGAATCCGATGGCATGATACGTAAAACTTCGCCATTATCATCTACAACAACATTACCAAAATCGCCATAGGGGAAGTAAATTTGATCTCCAATCTCATGCATTTTGCCGACCGCATTTCCAAAAATTTTCACTCCATTTCTGTCTCTCGATACAGAAAAGAAGGAATTTATTTCCGACGCATTTGCGAAAGCATGTTTCCCGTAACCATACGATCCACCACGTTTTGTGGCGTTAGAATTTGTTCGATTTGTGTTTCTATGGAACCAATAAAACCTATTGTCAGGAGCATCTCCTCCAAGGCCATGATAACTTGCATCACCCTCTAATCCCTTTGTTCCAAAATCTTCTACTACAACGTAATTCATGGGGGAATTGAGATTTGGGGTTGAAAATCCAGATTCGTTTAGATGATGAAATAATCCATTGAAGTATTTCTTTGCCATATCAGCAGACATCGCATTATTTCCAGTATTTACTGAGATCCTCATTCTGACCTTGGATCTATTATCAGAAGCATCAAGACTGTTCTGAGTTGATTCTCTAATCACCGCTCCCAAGGGAGGTAGATTTTCGAAAAGAATACCCTCGGCAGGATCTACGTTCCTGTCCCTTTCTCTCTTTGCAACAAAATGCCAACTTGGAATCATAACCATCCCCCCGAGATAAGAATTTAACAAATACGGCTTATATACAAATCGCTATATCAAAAGTTGAAATAGGACTAGGACACACCGTGCAGAGTGTCTTTGGTTCAGTATATTGTTGTCATGATATAGGATAATATTCATCCTCAAGATTAAAAGACTCAATCTCCCTGCTACAAATGACGCTTATGACAGAAGTACGCAATGTCATCATTATCGGTTCTGGCCCTGCAGGTTATACAGCTGGACTGTACGCTGCACGTGCTATGCTCAACCCACTCATGTTTGCAGGCTATATGTCGGGTGGTCAGTTAATGCTTACAAGCGACATTGAGAACTTCCCCGGCTATCCTGAAGGCATCGGTGGACCTGAGATGATGATGCAACTTCGAGAACAGGCAGAACGTTTTGGACTCGAAGTCCAAGACCGCAATGTCGAGAGCGTCGATATGTCAAAACGCCCATTTTCCGTTCACGTTGAGGGCGAGGAATTCCTAGCACATTCACTCATTATCTGCACTGGAGCAGAATCGATTTGGCTTGGAGCACCAGGTGAGCAGGAGCAAAAAGGGCGGGGGATTTCCACATGTGCTACCTGTGACGGGGCATTCTTCCGCAACGAAGAGGTTCTTGTCATCGGTGGTGGCGATTCAGCGTGCGAAGAGGCTACATTCCTGACTCGATTTGCAAGCAAAGTGACCTTGGTTCATCGAAGCGAAACCTTCCGAGCATCAACCATCATGTACGACAGGGCGGCGAACAACGAGAAGATCGAAATCAAGACATTCAGACAGGTCAAAGAGTGGCTCTCGGATGACAAAGGGCTTTCAGGGGCGATTCTCGAAGACCCGAGAACCGGTGAAACCGAAGAGATTTCAGCAACGGGAGCATTCATTGCTATTGGCCATAAACCCATCACCTCGTTCCTTGAGGGTCAAGTTGAAACCGATGAAAACGGCTACATTATCCACAAATCTCACACCATGACCTCCGTGCCGGGCGTGTTTGCTGCAGGTGATGTGGTTGATACTCGCTATCGTCAGGCGATTACTGCCGCTGGAATGGGGTGCCAAGCCGCTATTGATGTTGAGAAATGGCTTGAAGAACAAAACATCGGTCACTGAACCAGTATCGGTGCGTTCAAGAAAGCGAGCCCCGAGGCTCGCCCATGGTCGATGTGGTTCGCTTTGCCCGCCACATATCGCTTCCACAAGTTGGCATTGAAGGACAGCAGCGTTTGCTCGACAGTCGAGTGCTCATCATAGGAGCGGGTGGACTTGGCTCTCCTGTAGCGATGTACTTGGCAGCAGCTGGAGTAGGTTGCATTGGACTGGTCGATGACGATGTGGTCGACGTGAGCAATTTGCAACGCCAAATCATGCACTCCGAATCGACCAAAGGTGTGCTCAAAGTCGAATCTGCAAAAGAGCGTTTGCTCGGCCTTCATCCCGCACTTCATGTTGAAACATTTCCAGTTCGTTTTCACCCTGATACTTTTGAAATGTTCGATTTTGAATCATGGGACCTTATTATCGATGGCACCGATAATATCCCGACGAGGTACTTCATTGACGATGTATGTAGGCTTTTCAATAAGGCTTGGGTTTATGGATCCATTTTCCAATTTGAAGGACAAGTGAGTGTGTTCAACCATCATCATGGTCCAATCTATCGTGATTTGTTCCCGACCCCCCCGCCTCCGGAAGCGATTCCTTCGTGTGCTCAGGCAGGTGTTTTTGGGGTGCTTCCAGGTGTTGTCGGCTCTCTTCAAGCGACTGAAGCCATCAAGATGCTCTTGGAGGTCGGCGATGTCCTGCGAGGTGTTTTGCTCGTGTACAACGGACTTGACGCCACATTTCGAAGGCTAAAATTTGATGTTTCTAAAGAAAGGCCTCATGTCGCGAGTCTTGAAACCGCACGTCAATTGTTTGACCAAGCATGTTCTCCAAGCAGAACCGCAAACGATAGAGATTTAGTACAAGAAGCGGAAGCCGAAACCATGTTCAATCAAATTACTGCAACGCAAGTTCGAGAAAAAAGGGATGCTGGTTGGGATTTCATGCTTATCGATGCCCGTTCTCCCGGAGAATACGACCAAGCAAGAATCAAAGGCAACGATGGAAACATTCCCCACGACGCCATTCTCTATCACCTCGATGAATTACCTCGTGACAAAGACATTGTACTTCATTGCCAAGCAGGTATGCGTTCAGAGATGGCGATCTTTGCGCTCTTGAAAGAAGGGTTTGACGGCTCACGGTTGTATAATCTCCAAGGTGGCATTATGGCTTGGGCTCGCGAATGCCCTGAAGAAATCGAACAATAACAGTCAACTCGGGCGCGAAGTTGAAGGGTAGGTAAACCCTCCTCGCTCATTGGAGGTCTGTGATGTCTCGTATTATCGTCGCCGACGAAAATGAGGGACGTCGAAACTTGCTCGCCAACACCTTTGAGCGAAGCGGCATGCAGGTCACCCGTGCATCCACCTTACAACAAATGCAAGGAACCGCTTTGAGTGTCATGCCAGAAGTTGTCTTGCTCGAAGCGGAATGGACGGGTCAAGACATTTTTGATGTGTGCCAACAAATGAACTCGAATCCACAATTCAAAACTCAGACAAGAATTGTCGTGTTATCGAGAACCACCGGGCCGGATTATCTTCAACAGGCCGCCATGGCAGGTATTGCCGAGGTGATAGCAAAACCGATTGACATGAATCTCCTCATTGCACAACTCCAACGCCACATGCAGAAGCAGTTTGTTCCGCCACCAGCACAATTGATGCCGCAAGGTCAAGCCCAAAGCGGAGGCATGTTCGGAACGCCAATGCCCATGTCTCAAGCAGCCCAAGTTCAAGACACAGATTGGGCCATGCCGATGCTCAAACAACTTGTTGAGGGAGGCAAGGTCAACGATGATATGATTGCTGATATTTTTACCCAACTTGAAGAAGATGGAATCCTATCAGGTGATGAAGAAGAAGCCCCTCCACTCAATGTATATATTTTGCAAAACGCACTACGATTTGCTCTCAACAATCTTGTTGGTGCAAACCCAACTCCGTCCAAACAATTAGAGGAACCAGCACATGATGATGCTCCTGACAACCAAACAACTGCGACACAGCCGACCATCGATTCATTGAGGAAAACAAAGAAACTTGGCGATACCTCTGCTGAAAATGCAAGTATGGATAAGGCGGGCGAAAGCATGGAACGAATTCTTCAGCAACAAGCCGATGAAATAGCCCGCGAAGTTGAAGAAAAAATGGAAGAAATCCTTGAAGAAAAACCAGACTACATTGCCATCCTTGAGGATGACAATCGAATTCCTGTCGACCCTGAAGTCTTGAATCTCAGTCGATTGACCTACGATTACTTAGAGTCTTTATTTGAGCAATTACAACGAAAAGGTGCTGTTTCTGACATCAGTTTGCTCACCCAAATCGAAGACGGGGCAACCATGATACGAGACGTACTGTCCTGCTTGCCTCGGGGTGAAGAAGAGTGAGCAAGAACCTCGAGCGTCGTCGCAAGTTAGCTTATACGGCGTTGTTGTGGGCATTCTTCGTCAATTTCCTTGGCTACGCTTTCATTGTCCCCATCTTACCATCGTGGCAAGCTCAATTCGGATTCAACGCGACCAAAGCGACCCTTCTCGTCTCGCTGTGGGCTGTTCCGATGTTTCTTTTTGGGCCACTCACGGGTCGTCTAACCGATAAGATTGGGGCTGGTCGTACGGTGTTTTTCTCGATGGTGTTCCTCTCTGGCTCAAGTGCCTTATACCTCATCGCTACAGAAGAACTCCTCCCTCACGCCTTTGGCATCCTTGCCCTTGCACGTCTTATTCACGGTGCTTCCGGTGCAGCCATTATGACCGCTGGTCTTGCTTCCGCATCGCAATTATGGCCGACAAATTTCGGTGAACAGGCGGGGAAATTACTCGCCATTGCAACCATTGGCGGACTCCTCGGACCTGTTGTGGGTGGAGTGACCTTCGAATACATCGATTCTGGTGCATTCGTATTTCTTGCGATCGCTACCGCCGCAGTCATACCTCTCACCTGGTATGCTATTCCTGCGATTGGTAAATCACAAACCCCAACGCAAGGTAATGTTTCAATCAAGGTGTTCATCACCAATCCAGTCCTGCTTCGCGTAGGTATTCTGCTGACCATCACGACCATTGCAACTGGTGCACTCGAAGCAGGCGGCCCGCTGTTTCTCCACGATGAGCTCAAACTTGGTTCTGCAATGATTGGTGGTGTTTTGCTTGTCATGGTGCTTATGCAAGGCATAGGTTCACTCGTTTGGGGCAAACTTGTGGACAAACGTGGCCCAACCAGATACATGCTGATGGGTTGGACCATGGTGGTCATTTCCTTAGCAGGCGTTGGTCTATTTGGCTGGGGGCTGAGTGGAATTGCTGCCGTTGGAAGTATGATCGTTTTGCTTGGTTTGTTTCAATTTTCAATTGCTGCTGCTCAAATTCCTATGCTTCCAATGATCGATACGGCAGCGACGAGAGCCTACGGGGAAGGAAATCCAGGCCTCGCCTTTGGAGCGTTTGGAACAGCGTGGGCGGCAGGAACAATTCTTGGCCCGCTCCTCGTTGGTCCGATGTACGACTTGTCAAATTCGTGGCCGCTTTCGCTTGGATTACTTTCAGTTCCTGCAGCTATCGCACTCATCATTACCATTCGAAATAAAGACATGTTGCATGAATGCTATTCTTCAGTCATGCAAGAACGTGTGAATGAATCAGACTAATGCACATCCTCGTTCATGTCTTCGAAGGGTAGTTTTGAAACGAGCCTCCACTTGGCCACGATGAGGTGGGATGATGGAACCGGGTAGAATGCCCCCCATGTTTGGAAAAGATTGGCATCCAGAACACCCTCTCCAATTCTATAGACCGCTTCACAAAAAAGGTGCGAGAGAGGAATGTCTTTCTTTTGTATCCCAACAATACCCGTCGTACTTGAGTGTGGTTGCAACTGTTTGGGACCATCAAGAGAAAAACGCCCCTGACCAATTTGAAGGCGCTTCTTGGCATGAGTTTTCACGTCGTTTTACTGAAGCATTGGGGCGGGAAGCAATGTTGCAACTTACCTCCCATGTTGAACCAATGTTGCAGGTCGAAGTGATTCCACGAAGAAGTATGCAAGTTCATGTTGAGCGCCGACTCGCTTACTTCTTGCTCGACGTTCGCTTGATGTTGCGTCGACTTGCCCATTACATGAGCGTCACACTTCAACAACGAATGGAGTGGCAACGATTGATGGTGCGTACTCGAGAACTCGATACTGCGCTCAAAACGATTTTTACCGATGGCATCGAAACACCTGATGGCTCAACTTTTGGCGGCAAAGGCTTTCGTTCAACTTGGCAAGAAGGTGTTGTTGCTGTCGGAACTGCCTTGAAGCGTTCCATTGATTCGCCTCGGGATGCTACCCCCTCAAGTGGATACGATGGCGACCTCGTCGCTCCAATGATTCGAGATATTGGCCTGAGTTTGGCCATGGGTGACACGCCACTTGATGTGATGGCTGCAAATTTAGGCAAAGTCGACTCAAATCAAAATGGTGGTTGGGCAGATGGAGGAGGACGAGATCTACACATTGGAGCATGGCATGTCGGCGTTCTACCACCAACGGCTCCATTGCCCATTGCAAGTTCGACCATGACCGGACTTGCCTTTGCTGCATGGCGAAAAGGTCAGCAACGCTTCCATATCGCCTGTATTGGTGAAGGAGCTTCCTCGAGTGGAGAATTTTGGGAGGCCATGAATTTCGCAGGAACACGAGGTCTACCCATCACCTATATCCTTCAAAACAATCAAATCGCTCTTGATACTCCTTCTTACAACCAATCTGGAGTTGAACTTTGGGCCGATAAGGCTCGTGCCATGGGATTCCCTTCATGGACCATCGATGGTTCTGACCCAGCGGCTTGGTACGCTTCTTCGGCTCTTGCTAGAGAGTATGCCCTCGGCGGAGGAGGCCCAACGCTTATCCACGTTGAAACGATGAGAGGCTGTGGTCATGCACACCATCATGATGATTTGTATCTCGGTAGTGAATCCGGAACGCCACCAGGATATGTCGACAGAGAATTGTTGTCGTATTGGGAAGCAAAAGACCCGATTCCAAATCACCGTTCGCTGTTGCTTCAACTCGGTGTTAAAGAAGAGGCTCTTCAAGCGATAGAAAAACAAGAACATGAAGCGGTTCAACACGCTCACCAGTCTTTGCTTGGGATGGAGTGGCCTCAACCAGAGACAGTGACCAAAGGTGTGACCACCATCCATGACGCAGATACCCATGACATGCACTTGGCTCGCATTCAATCGGATGTTCCTTTGGCGACTGGCGAAATTCAACTTGATGAACTGAAATATGCCCCGAAAGGTGGTTGGACCTACGCAAGAGCAATTCAGCAAGCCATGGTTGATGTTGCCACATATTTCGGAGAAGATTGTGTCTTTATCGGTGAAGATATGGAAGTTGCCGGTGCCTTTGGAATGAATATGGCCCTCAAAAATGCAGGTTTCCAACATCTCCTTGTCGACATGCCCCTCTCTGAGGCTGCAATTGTTCACACTGGAACCGGAGCAGCGTTGAGCGGCATGCGTTCAATGGTTGAAATTCAATTTGGTGGATTTGCTGCTTTAGGCTTTAACGCCCTTGTCAACAATGCTGCCATGCTCCGTTGGAGGTGGGGAGCAGATTGTCCGATGACCGTTCGAATTCCACTCGGTGCTCGAACAAGGTCTGGCCCATTTCATGCAAACATGATCGAGTCATGGTTTTCAAACGACCCAGGTTTGGTGGTTCTTGCTCCAGGAACTCCACAGGATGCCTATGATTTACTTGTCGAAGGTGCCCATCTTGACGACCCGGTTTTGTTCCTTGAACATATTGGATTGTACGGGCTACGTGGAGGTCGAACGGGTTGGGGTATGAACATCAATCAAGTGGTCGATACAGAATCGGTAAAAACTGCCCTTTCAAAACAAGAGAGGTACAAAATCGGTAAGGCTGCTTGCATTCGTGAAGGTACAGACCTTACGCTTGTTACTTGGGGAGCTATGGTGCACATTGCACAAGAAGTTGCCAATGTGTTGCAAGAAGATGGTCATTCGATTGAAATCATCGACTTGAGAACACTCCTTCCATTTGATGCACAAACCTGTGTCTCGTCTGTTTTCAAGACTGGGCGACTTGCGATTCTGCATGAAGCACAATGGACAGGCGGACTTGGACATACGATTCAAAGCAGAATTCTTGAAGAATGCTTTTTCAATTTAGAATCAAAACCAGTTGTCATTGGTGCCCTTGACACCCCTGTGCCATTTTCCCCCCCGCTTGAAAATCATACAATTCCATCGGTTGAGTACGTCACCAAGGTCCTTCAATCCCTCTTAGGTACGGCGTAAGTGTAAGAAGAACAAGATAAGAATCAATAAGGAAGTGACAATCGAATGAATATGGAGAAGGAAACTCGAGCAATGGGCATTCCTCAACTTCTCCTCAACAAAGTCATTCTCATCAATGGCACACTCTTTGTTGCCCTCATCGCCATGGAGCAAAGTGCGACCGAACACATCTTCATCTCCCTCATCTTCCTTGCTCTTTCACTCGTTTTATTGATTAAATCAGCTGATTTCTTTATCGAAGGTGCGAAAGGTCTTGCACTCAGAGCAGGATTACCCGAGGTCGTGATTGGCTTGACTATCGTTTCCATCGGCACCTCCCTTCCAGAAATTCTCGTGACCTCAGCAGCGGCGGTTGATATTCCGAAGAACCCTGAAATTGCTGATTTGGCTATTGGTGGGATTTACGGCTCCATTCTTGTTCAAATTTCGCTTATTCTTGGTGTTGTTGTGGCTATTCAGGGTGTAAAGATCAGGCCATCATGGCTCAAACGAGACGGTATGATTATGCTCGCATCCATTGCTCTGCTCACAGTTTTCCTCGTGACTGGTTCCACCATTACCCGAATCGAAGGATTTATCCTTGCACTTCTATATTGTCTGTATGTTGCATGGTTGCTTAACCATCGTGATGAAATTCTTGAAGAAGAAGGGGTGAGTTTTGAAGGTGAAGTTTCTGGTTCAAAATGGTCCACAGCCTCGTATATTTTTATGGTCGTCGTCGGTCTTGTGCTTGCATTGTTTGCTGCCCATTATCTTGTGTCGATTGCAAGCGATATCGCCATCAAACTCAACGTACCCCACGCTGTGGTAGGCACCACAATTTCGGGTTTGGGTACATCCCTTCCAGAGTTGACCATTGCCCTTCTGGCTGCAAAAAAGAGCGAGGGTGTCGCCATTGGAACGCTCATCGGCTCAAACATCACCGACCCACTGTTTTCGATAGGTATCGCTGCGATGGTTCATGAGTTACCACTTACACAAGCAAGTTATGGACTTACCATGTACATCATCGTTCCAATGACATTTATTTGTACGCTCTTTGCATTGTATTTCATGCGTTCAAAGTACGAACTTAAGAAAACGGAGGGCTATATTCTCATTCTAGTCTATTTGGCCTTCCTTGTTCTGTTGTATGCCGCTCATCAAGACATTCTTCCTGTATGACAAGTTAACAACGGAATGAACAGTCATCAATAGAATTCGAGTGTAATTACTCATAAACGAGTTCCTTGTAGCCATTGCATGGTCGACTTCCAATTGGATGAAACCCAAGCCATGCTTAAGGAACTGGCACACGAGTTCGTTGTTGATGAGGTTCGGCCCCATGCAGAACACTGGGACCAAGAATCGACATATCCATTGGAGGCTATCAAATCCGCTCACGAGATGGGTTTGCTCAATCTGCACATCCCAGAACAATATGGTGGTCCTAGTTTTGGGTCAATGGAAGAAGTCGTTGTGAATGAAGAACTTGCATGGGGTGACCCTGGCTTTGCAACCGCTGCTTATGCCACTGCACTGGCCAGTGCACCAATCCTTACTGGAGCAACCGATGCTCAGAAAGAAGTATGGCTCCGTCGAATTGCTGAGGAAGGTGCTCTTGCGTCTTACGCGGTCACCGAGCCAGAAGCGGGTTCGGATGTTGCAGCCATTAAGACAACGGCAATCAAAGACGGTGATGAGTATGTTATCAACGGCTCAAAAATGTGGATCACTGGTGCAGGGTACGCTGACTTTTTCTTTGTCCTTGCGAAAACCGACCCTGAAGCAGGCTATCGAGGCATGTCAGGATTCATCGTCGAAAAAGACGCAGAAGGATTCTCCCTCGGAAAGAAAGAAGGGAATATGGGGCAACGATGTTCGGACACACGTTCCATCACCTTCGACGACGTTCGTGTACCAGCCAACCATCTCATTGGAGAATCTGAATCGGGTGGATGGATGAATGCGATGAAAGCATTTGATATGAGTCGGCCAAATATTGCTGCCCATGCAACTGGTCTTGCTCGTGCTGCATTCGAACACGCCCTTCAATATTCAAACGAAAGAACGACCTTTGGAAAACCACTCCACCAACATCAAGCCGTTCAATTCATGCTCGCTGATATGAAAACAAAAATCGAAGCTGCACGTTTGCTCACATGGAAATCAGCCCAAGAATTCGACAAAGGTATTCGAAACACAGAATCAGCGGCTCATGCAAAGCGATTTGCAGCCGATATAGCCATGGAGGTCACCACCGATGCTGTCCAAGTCTATGGAGGGTATGGATACTCGGAAGAATACCCTGTAGCACGGTTGATGAGAGGAGCAAAAGTCATGCAAATTTACGAGGGCTCATCTCAAGTGCAACGGATGATTATTGGACGGGAAATGACCAAATCACTCGAGTAAGGACCTGGGTCTCGAATGCAAAGCGATGCACTTCAAAGCGACATCCCCGCCATTATCATTGCTGCGGGAGCGTCGAAACGACTCGGACAACCCAAATCACTTCTGCCCTTAGGGAATCAGACACTTATACAGTGGTCATGCAACCGCCTTTCCAGGGAAGGATTTCATCCCATCATCGTGACACGGGTAGAACTGTACGACCAAACCACCAATGTTCTTGGTGACAAGATTGTGATTGTCAATCAACAACCTGAACGAGGTCGAACCAGTAGCATCCAAACGGGTTTACAACATATCATCAATGCAAATCTAAACCTTGCAAACGGTGTGCTTATCGTTCCTGTTGACCGCCCTGGTTGGCCAAACGGTGTTCTGCAAGCACTTGCAGAGTGCGATACCTCCTCGTGTTTGGCATTCGATGGACGTAAAGGCCATCCTGTCTTTATTCATCCAAGCGATGTTGACAAACTCTTGACATGCCATGCGTCCCTTCCTCTCCGTGACTGCATCGAATTCTCATCGTTCGATGTACATGCCCCTTTTCTGCAACTCAACATTGATTCAGAAGACGATGTGAAGATGTTGAATTGTTTCTATGATGAAATGCAAAATTCATCAAGCAAATACCTATGAAATCATGGCTTCAGGCTAAGGTATGACCGCAAGAGTGCTTTCATGGGGAATTGGTCAACTCCATGAAGGCTACTCTGTTGCCATCGCTTCGGTGCTTTCTGTCAAAGGCAGCGTCCCCGGAAAAGTGGGTGCCAGGCTCGCTATATCCTCACGTGGTGGAGAGCCGTTTGGTACGGTTGGTGGAGCAGGACTTGAACTCAAGGTGATCGAAAAATGTCGAGAACTCCTCTCAACAACGCATCAGCCCTACGGTGAGTTGCAAACATATGGGTTAAACAAGGGTTCGAAAGGGTATGAAGTTACACCTCTCGATTCACTATGCGGAGGCCAAGTCACCATTTCGTTTGAGATTCTTATCCCAACGCCTCATATCCTGCTGTTGGGTGCAGGTCATTGTGCCAAAGCACTCGCCCCCCATATTCACTTACTTGGTTGGGAGTATTCTGTTCATGATTCAAGGACTGAATTTGCAAACAGAGACATGTTTCCTGATGCCAAGGACATCTTTTGCTCTTCAGTTGAGGACTTTTTTTCGAATCAAGACGGTACGAACATCTCAAAATATTCTGAGATTCTTCTCTTAGGTCATGATTGGAAAGAAGATGAAACACGACTCCTTTCGCTTTTGTCAACCCTTCAACAATATGAAATCGAAGCGGAACTTGAATTCAACCGACCACACATTGGTGTTATTGGCAGTCGTTCCAAGTGGAAAGCCTTTGAGATAAGTTGCCTTGAGAAAGGCATCTCTCCGACCATCATAGAAAGAGTTCAATGCCCTATTGGGTTGAATATTGGTGCTGAATCGCCAGAGGAGATTGCTATTGCAGTTCTATCAGATGTTCTTTCACGCTTCAAGAATATCGTCCCTTCCTCCACTTCATGGAGGACCTCATATCGTGTTATTTGAAGATGAGATCTCGAAAGAACTTCAATTCTTCAATCGATTCTCGAATATCATCGAGGGCAAGGTGTGCGGCCTTTTTTGGGAACTTCCCCTCATCAGGATACCAGCGTCTCGACAACTCTTTGACCGTTGAGACGTCAATCATTCTATAGTGTAAATATTGGACCAATTCCGGCATTTCTTTTTGTAGAAATTGTCTATCGTTCCAAACGCTATTTCCACATAACGGAGATGAGCCTGGTGTCGTCCATTGTTTGAGAAAGGCAAGGGTTTGAGATTCTGCTTCTTTGCAAGAGACCCCTTCGTTTCGAATTCGGTCAACAAGTCCACTTCTGTGATGATGCAACGTATTCCATTCATCCATGCCAGAGATGAGATGCTCTTCCACTTGGACTGCTAAATTGGGGCCTTCTGCCAAAATGTTGAGGTCCCCATCGGTCACGATGGTTGCGATTTCAATAATCGATTCGCGGTCAACATCCAACCCCGTCATTTCAAGGTCAATCCAAACGAGTGGTGGATGAGTTTCATCCATCATTCTTCACCGAATTAAATACTGCAAACCATGTCAGTTCCACAACAGAGTGGTGACTTAATTTTTCCACAACCATTTGGGCATTTCGCGATTGAAACTTTGGTTCCGTCTGCCTTTTCTATCGTGTCTGGAACAAGGTCGCTCTCGCAGGAAGCACACTTCATTCCAATAACACCCATGCCACATGATGAACAAGAATATTGAATCATATTTCGTGCTGGTCATGAAGGTGTATATCTTTTCCTCATCAAAATTTTGCGACGCTTTCATTCAATGGTTTCAAAAATTAATGCGGTGTGGAAGGATTGGACGGGGTTAATTGATACAAAGAATTGCTGCAAGTTTTTGTCTTGTCTTGTTTGTTTTACCAATGATAGGATTCATGATTCCAGTTGGAGCCACGGATACTTCAACGGAAACAATGTGGTGGGAAGATACGACCGTCGACAGAAACAAAAACGGTATCGGTGATATGATTGAAGTTCACAAAGACAGCCCATTTTTCCTAAGTGACGATGGAACACTTCCTCTCATCATCGATTTTGACCACACGCCGACCGAACAAGATGTACAACTGCTCGAACGTGAAGTGAATTATCAACATCAATTCATCCTTAGACACATTGACGCTCTTGCTGGCCGAATCCATGTGGACAAACTTTGGGATACCCTTGACATGCCAGGTGTCGTTCTGCTTGAACTCGATGGAATTCTTGAAGTTGCCAATGGTGATGCTGCAGTTCTCCACGGCGTCGATCAAGCATGGCAAGCCACTGGCTACGATGGTTCTGGAGTCACCGCAGCGATTATTGATACTGGAATCGATGGTTTGCATGCTTCACTCGACGACCAGGACGACAACCCGTCAACCTATGACCCGAAAATTCTCGCATTTTACGATGCTGTCAACGATCCAAGTGCTACAAATGGGACCGAAGTGTTCCCTTACGATGATCATGGTCACGGCTCCCACTGTGCAGGAACGACTGCTGGAACAGGTGCACCCGATTACGAAAATATTGGAATGGCACCTCAGGCGAACCTTGTTGGTGTCAAAGTTCTTGATGGCGGAGGCTCAGGTTCCTTTGCCACAGTGATGGCAGGTATGCAATGGACAGTTGACCATCGATATGAATTCAATATTCGTGTTGCATCGATGAGCCTTGGTGGACCAGGTGCCATTGAATGGACTTCCTCAGAGGAGGACAGCGTAAATCGATATGCCAATGAAATGGTTCGTGCTGGTATTGCACTGTTTATCGCAGCAGGTAACAACGCTGTATCAGCTCAGATAGGAACCCCCGGTTCAGCTGAGGATGTGATCACCGTCGGAGCACTCGACAAGGATTCATCCATTGCAATCTACTCAAGTCAAGGACCAACTGAAGAAGGTCGAATTAAGCCAAACATCGCCTATGTCGGCTCAAGCGTCATGTCTGTTGCTGCCAACACCGGCGATGGTTATACAGCCATGTCAGGGACTTCGATGGCAACTCCAGGTGCTGCAGGTGTAGCCGCTCTGATGTATCAGGCCAATCCAGATTTGTCTCCGTTTGACATTCGAAATATTATGCAAGAAACTGCAACATACAGGCAATGTCATTACATGGGAGCAAACGAACCCTGTGCTGAAGATTTAATTCCTAAGAACAGGCAAAACAATGTCTACGGCCACGGCGAAGTTCGAGCACTCGATGCAATCATGGAGGCAGCACAAAAAATGTACATGTTCGACAATTCAGTTCAAATCACCATCACTTCAGAAGTTTCCGAAAGCGAGCGAGTCGAACTCCGAACCAATGATGCTATTTCTTTTGAAATTTCGGAGGGTGTTGAATCCATCCAATGGCGAAGCAATCACTTGAGAGATGACTGGTCGAATATTCATTCATACGAGCACACCACGAAGGCCGAATTGTCCGCTATCGATATTGTTCATCAACTCGAGCATCTCCCGGGAATTGAACTCCAAGGAAATCACACACTTTCCATCCGCGGCATCATTGAAAATGGAAGTTCGACCGCATCAACTCCAATCGTCACCGTCAATGTCATGCTTGTCAATGTTGACAAGGACGGGGGCGAAACCGAATCCCAAGGATTCTTGTCAAAGTCAGAAATGGTAACAGCCATCAGTATCTTTGTTGTCGTTCTCCTTCTTGGCTTGGTCGTTGTCGGATTCGCCTCTGAAAAAGAGGAAGGTTTGTTTGCTGGAAAGGAAACTGATGCATTGTTTCAACCCAAAGCCAAAGAAGATGACCAGTCTTAATCGCAACGACACCAACGAGATGAAGCCATTGCAAATGGCGTTAAAAGATGAACAAACAAATATCGAAGTATAAGGAAATCAATTCTAAACGCCCCGAACAATCAAAGAGTGCAACCAACCCCAAAAGGATAGGCGGAAGAGATGGTCGGAACAGAACATGTCAACATGCTTCCACAACCAATCAACGTGGTTTGGAAAGGTGTGGTCAACGGTAAGCCTGTTGAGACTTTGGTTGCTTCTAACGCAGTGTTGCTCGATGTCTTACGAGACAAAGTAGGCATGCTCGGTGTCAAGCGAGGGTGTGACCTCGGCACATGCGGATGTTGCACCGTCATGGTCGATGGCCAACCTCAGTTATCCTGCCTTACCTTCGCCGGTCAGTGCAATGGCAAAGAAATCACGACGGTTGAAGGCCTGGCTCATCACGGGCACTTAGCACCAATTCAGGAATGCTTTGCAACATATGGTGGCTCACAATGTGGTTTTTGCACCCCAGGTTTTCTGATTTCATCCCAAGCCCTGTTGAATCAAAATAGTGAACCAACTCGGGCAGAAATTGCTTGTGCTATTGAAGGAAATTTGTGCAGATGCACAGGATACCAACAAATCATCGACGCCGTTGAGGCCGCAGCATCAATGCATCGGGGCGAAACCAATCAAGCACCTAAAGCAAGTGACCCACATCCAGACCCGCATCCTATGGGCCCAGACGAACCTTCGATGCCACCCGGTAATGCGAGGTGATGCCATTTGAGTGGGGGATACAAGCAACAACCATCGGGCGTTCGAACCGATGGCAAAAGAAAAGCGGGAAAACTCGTTTTCCCTCCGCCAGGAAGCGGAGGTAGCGACCCTCACATGAAAGAACGTGACCTCGACTTCATTCCTGAATCGGTCGGTGGTCGAGAACCACAACCAGCAGGTTCTCACATCCACGATCGAGCGAGAACAGGCACATCGGTGGGCAAAGCAACTGCACTGGTTGATTCCAATGCAAAAGTCACGGGACAAGCATGGTACGGCGATGATGTTCGATTACCAAATGAATGCATTGGGAAGATTTTGCGCTCACCTCACCATTATGCTCGAATTAAATCCATTGACACCACAAAAGTCGAAGCACTTCCTGGTGTGCTCGCTGTTGCAACAGGAAAAGATGCACCGCAATCCTTCGGTGTTCTTCCTGTCACCAAAGATGAACATGCCATGGCTCAAGACAAGGTTCGCCACGTGGGTGACCTTGTTGCTTGTGTCGCAGCGGTGGATGAAGCAACGGCGATTCAGGCACTTTCGCTTTTTGAGGTCGAATGGGAGGAACTTGAACCTATTTTTGACCCAAAGAAAGGTCTTGAAGACCATGATGAACCAATCCATTGGAGAGGCAAATATCACCTTGAATCAACCAATGTGCAGAAGCGTGTCTATCAGGAATTCGGAGATAGGAGCCTCGTTGAAAATCCTCAGGCATCCTCTCATGGGAAATGGAGTATGGAAGGCGTTCATCACGGCTTTACCGAGCCTCATGCTGTGGTGGCCCACTGGGACCCAAACGGCAGATTGCAACTCTACACTCCTCAACAAGTCCCGCATTATACTCACAGGGCATTAGCAACTGTGCTTGAAGTGCCGATGCACCAAATCAACGTCATTCGTACCTTTGTAGGTGGAGGCTTCGGCGGAAAATCCGACCCGTTCCCACATGAAATGTGTGCTGCTATTTTGGCACGAAAATCGGGCCGACCTGTTCGCATTACCTTCGACCGTGAAGAAGTGTATTGGATTAATCGTGGCCGCCATCCAAGTCATATCGAAGTAGGCATGACATCAGATGATGACGGCCGCATAACTGGATTCGACATTGATGCCCTCATTGACGGTGGCGGTTTCGCCTCATTTGGCCACGTGACGTCATATTACAATGGAGTTCTTGCTACTGCACCTTACGAGCTCGGTTCATTTCATTACACAGGTGCGCGGGTATGGACCAATAAACCCGCATCTGGCGCTATGCGTGGCCACGGGGCGGTCAACACTCGTTGTGCTGTTGAGGCAGGACTCGATGAATTGGCTGAACAACTCCAAGTCGACCCCATCACCTTGCGATGTGCCAATTTGTTACCGCCTCATAGTCGAACCATCACCGGATTTAGAATTACTTCAAATGGCATGAGACAGGCTCTGCAAGAAGTTCGGAAGCAATCTGACTGGGATACTAAATTTCGTCAATTGCCCCTCGGAAAAGGCATCGGTGTTGGATGCGGCTTTTTCATTTCAGGTTCAGGTCTTCCTATTCACTGGGACCCAAACAAATTCCCACATGCTACTGTTCATATTCAAGTTGATATGGATGGTGGTGTAACTGTCCACACTGGTGCTGCAGACATAGGACAAGGGTCGACCACCGCAGTTGCCCAAGTGGTTTCAGAAGTTCTTGGTTTACCAATCTCTATGATTCATGTCCGTAGTCATGAAAGTGATACGAGTCCAGTGGACCTCGGTTCGTATTCAAGCCGTGTCACATTCATGAATGCCAATGCTGCCATACGAGCTGCAATGGAAATTCGAGACCAATTGCTGAAAGCGGCATGGGATATACTTGGATATCATCCAAATGTGCTCGTGATTAATGATCGACGAATCTACTACACCCACGACCCTGCAGTTGGTATATCATACCTTGAAGCACTTCACAAAGCCCAAGAAGACAAAGGCGCACTCATAGCCTCAGGCTCATACCGTTCTCCTCCGATGGGGGGCGTTCACAAAGGCGCTGCGGCTGGCCTTGCACCTGCATATTCATTCTCAGCTTATGTTGCCGAAGTGGATGTTGATGTTGAAACTGGCTTGATTCGATGCACAAATGTATGGGCGGCACATGATTGTGGAAAGGCCCTCAATCCACTTGCTGTCAAAGGTCAAATCATTGGTTCTTGCCACATGGGACTCGGTCAAGTCTTGTCCGAAAAGATGGTGTATGGTCGAACAGGACATCTTCAAAATGCAAATTTACTCGAATACAAGATTCCATCTGTCCACGAGATGCCTCATGTTGAACCAATCATCATTGAATCTTGCGACCCTGAAGGTCCGTTTGGTGCTAAGGAAGCTGGAGAGGGCCCACTTCTCCCAATTCTCCCAGCGGTTGTCAATGCAGTCTATGATGCGATTGGAATTCGTTATCGAGACCTTCCTCTCACGCCAGATGTTGTGTATCAGGGCATTGAAAAGGCAATGAAGAAGGATAGTATTGATGACCCTCTTGACTTACCTTCCCCTCGACTTCAGCACTCAGCGATGCAAAATGTATTGGAGCAACGTGCCCAAGAACACGAGGTTCGAGACAAGAAACGCCAAACTTCTGAGGATACTGATGCTTATGTGAATGGTGTATTGTTTGGATTTGATCCAAACATTCCTCTCGATCAGCAAGCAGAAGGATGGAGAGAGGCGACTGAGCCTGAACCAGAGCAGTTAGCGGCTTTAGGGCTGGCAGGCAAGGCTTGGTTGAAGAAAGAACAACGACAAATGGAGGATGGGAACTAATGCTCATGCCACCGTGTGAATTACATCATCCCCAAACCATAGAGGAAGCCATGGCATTGGCACGAGACCTCAATGGACGAGGAGAAGCCTTCGATTGGGTTGCCGGCGGCACCGATATCATTCCAAATTACAAGTGGAGAATTAATCCGAAGCCCCATATCATCTCTCTTGCCTCTGTCGAGGGTGCAACGCTACTCACATCCACAACCATCGGTTGTATGGTAAGAATTTCTGACGTCGAACATTCGAATGTCGTCCATCCATTACTTCGTCAAGCGGCTTCAAAAATCGCATCCTCACTTATTCGAAAAAGTGCTACGATTGGTGGAAATCTTTGCTTAGATACCAGATGTTTTTGGTACAATCAAGGCGAAGATTGGCGACGTTCAATTGACTGGTGCCACAAGGCTGATTGTGGTACTGGGGCAGATTGCCGAGTGATACCGAATCAAAACACGCTTTGTGTTGCTACATACCAAGGTGATTTGGCACCAAATTTGATGGTGCTTGATGCCGAAGTTGTTTTGGTTGGTCCGAATGGCGAGCGAAGAATGCTCCTCTCTGATTTTTTTATGCTGGATGGAATGAAGAAAAATGTCCTTGAACAAGGAGAATTACTGTGGCAAGTCATCGTTCCAGAAACCTCGATAGACAAGGTCGGATCTTATCAAAAATTGCGAGTTCGTGAGTCTTGGGATTTCCCTGAAGCGGGAATTGCATCTGCTTGGCTTCCCGGTGATTATTCTTCACTTCGAGTCGCCAGCACTGCGTTAGAATCCATCCCTCGGCTTCATTCGGACCTTGTGGAACAGCACCTACTTCAGAACAATGGAATCGAATTCTCCGTGTTTTCTGATGAAATGTACAAGGAGATAAAACCAGTCAATAACACAGCATTGCCACCTCGATACCGTAGGTCTATGATTCGAACCTTGACCAAAAGGTCATTGAAACTTACAATAGGGGATGGGATATGAGTCAGAAAATATTGCTATCAATTCTATTTCTGCTTCCTATGTTATGTCCTATTCAAGCACAATTTCCCGGGGGCTCTTGGGAATTTGGATGGGAGACAGACATGGATACAACGTATGTGTTGAATCTTGAAGACGATTGGGATTTACAAGACTCAATCGAATTCTTTGTTGACAATCAGCAAAGCACGACATTGAATTTAGAAATTGAATATGACTTTGATGATGATTTGGCCATTGAAATTGACGGTCCAGAAAGTGTATCTGTACCTGCCAATACCAATGAAACATTTGAAATTACAATTACTGGGAAAACTGAAGAAGAAATCCGTTCCTTTGGTGCTGATACGTCAATGGACATCGTCGTTCGGGCAAGGCAAACAGCAGGTTCAACGGATGTTCGAACTGAAGAAATCGATGGAGCAATGAAATTTCCAAGAATTCTCAAACTAAAACCGACGTTGAACGAACCTACTGATGAATTGTTTGCAGGTTCAAGTGTGCAAGCCATCCTCCTTGTTGAAAACGAAGGAAATGCTAACGATGCAATCTCCTCTGCAGAGGCGTCCATTCGAAACTGTCCTCATCTTTCTGTTAACAAATTAGAAACATTGGAAAATCAAGTCATCGAACCGACGGGTGTGAATGGTGGTGTTGGTTCCACGTTTGAACTGCGAGTCGAAGCTTCTTCAAGCCACCAAGAGCGAATATGTGATGTAACAGTGACCATTTATTCAGAAGGTGCTCAAACTTCTCATTCCTCAACGATTTCAGTTCAAGTAAAGGCTCCAACCACAAACACCGATAAACCTGTTTTTGAGGACGACACAACCACAAATTCAGAAGACAATACATCCTTACCCTGGATATCATCTTTTGAGTTCATCATGGTCTTCCTTTTCGCATCGATTTTCGTTCGAAAACATTGAAATTGTTATTTTTTGGCTGATTTCAAATTCGAATTTCAAATTTTTGTATTTTGATTTCATGACGGAATCCTCCTCAAAAACACACAAAGGGGGTGAACACAGTAAGGTAATCATTATGAGTGGAGCGATGTTCCGAAGGTTGATAAGAGGGGAGTGCCATGTCAGAAGAACAAACATCTAAACTAAGCCTTGAGGCTTGGCTGATGATAGGTTTTGTTGTTTCCCTTCTCCTCTCAACCACAATCATTGCAATCGTATCTGCAGGAAAAGATACAGTCTTCTCGCCATACGATACAGAAAAAGAATACGCGAATCAACAACTTACAGAAATGAGGTCGGATTTGGGTGAGGGCGAAACAAATTCCAAAGACCCCCTCAATGGCCTTGGTTTCACGATTGCCAACACGATGTCAACTCCTATGCTCGTGAATGATTGGAAAGACCCTCATCGAACCCTCCTCATAATCGCTGCACCTGAAAAACCATTTGATGCTGCAGAAGCAGCAGCGATTCATTCCTTCGTCACCGAGAAAGGCGGAAAGGTCATTCTCGCATCAAACTCAACAAATGCACAATTGGTTGCCGAAGAATTTGGGGTTAAGTATTTCGACGCCCCAGTCAAAGAAGATGAAACAACGGGAAGGTACTACGAAGTCACCGATAAGGACGACGCTCGAATTAGCCCAGACACAAGAAAAATTTGGTCCGTTGCTTCCGTGAATCAAGACGTACGAACTATGGGCAACGGATACAACAATCCATGTGAAACGACTGATGTTCAAGCTAGGGAAATAAACCAATGTCGAATGCCAGTCCTTTTCCACCGACCTACTGCCATTCAGGTGCTTGATGAGCAAGAAGACACCAATAGAAATGTCATGGTTCTTGCTCACGCTTCAACCTCTGCAGAGATTCTCATGGGTCAAGGCTCAGACAATCCAACACTTGGTGAAGGTGAAACAGGCCTCATTGTCCGAATTGATTACCCCGTTCAAGGCGTCTTGGATGAAAAGCCAAACAACGATTACGGGGAAATTGACGTCACAGGATCAATCGTTTTCGTTTCCGACCACTCCGTTCTTGCGAATCATTTGTGGAGCCAAGATATTGCTGAAGCAACAGGTAAGCAACAATGCACATCACAATTGTATGTTGACCACGCTCATACATGCTGGAACTCTGATTCCGAGGGATTGTACAATTCCCAAGGAGATACCACTTGGAATGGTAATTCGCTATTTTTCACTGCATTGATACTCGACATGATGGAGCTTGACAATACGCAAATGTCGACAACAGTCACCAGTTATTACGAGAATTTCAACGTGGTTTTCGATGAGAGCAGACACGTTTCGTCGGCCTTATCCATGCCGTTTACTGAAGCAATGGGAGCCATTGTCTTGCTCACAAGCGATGCTGTATTGAAATGGCTCATCATTCTCAATTTATTCGCTCTTCTGGCCATTGCAATCATGGTCGTACCAGAAAAAGAAAATTGGCGACATGTCTTTGACTTGACGCGATTTAGAGAACGCCCAAACAAGGTTGATGCATCGATGTATCAGCAAAGAGTTCGAAATGCGTTCTTATCCAAAGTGAGGCAATTTAACGACCTCACCCGAGAAGAATTTGCTCGGAAAACACCTGCAGAAGTTATGCAACTTGTGCGAGATCCACGACTGATTGAACTTGTGAGTTCAAACAGAGCCTACTCCAATGATGAATTAAGGGAGCTTATCCCACAAATACGTCGTTGGGGAAAATAAACAAAAAAGGAGGAAAAAAGAATGCAACCTAACCCAGCAGCCCCGCCAGCGCCACCTGCACCTGCGGCTCCTGCAGCACCTGCGGCACCTATGCCAGCAGCCCCTGCAGCACCAATGCCAGCAGCAGCACCTGCACCTGCACCTGCGGCACCTATGCCAGCAGCAGCACCTGCAGCACCGGCAGCGCCGGCCCAGCCCAAACACCAAAGCAGCCCAGAAGTACGAGAACGCCTGAAAGCCGTCGGAGCAATCGCACAAGCGATTGCCGCTGAAGTTCAGAAGGTGATTATTGGTAAGCCACACGTCATTGACAATGTGCTCATCAATATCTTATCGAACGGCAATCTTCTGTTTGAAGATTATCCCGGTCTCGCTAAGACGTTGATGACAAACACATTCGCCGATGCACTCGGTTGTGACTTCAAGCGTGTACAATTCACGCCTGACTTGTTACCAGCAGATATCACCGGTACGAACATCTATGACGCAAAGAAGGGAGAATTTACCTTCAAACCAGGTCCATTGTTCTGTAACCTACTTCTTGCTGACGAAATTAACCGTGCACCGCCGAAGACACAAGCTGCATTGCTTGAAGCTATGCAAGAAAAGCAAGTAACTATCGGTACTGTGACACACAAATTGCCAGCACCATTTATTGTTATGGCAACACAGAACCCAGTCGAGCAAGAAGGTACATATCCGCTACCTGAAGCTCAATTGGACCGTTTCATGTTCAAGATGTCCGTCGGTTACCCAGACCGTGCTGATGAAGATGAAATCCTTGCCCGACGTATTAACCGTGGAAAGGATGCAGTTGATGTCGATGTCATAACTGACCCACAAAGAGTCATTGCAATGCAACAAGCATGCGAAGACATTTACGTGGACCCAGCAATTCGAATGTACATGGTTGAAGTTGTTGCAAGAACCAGAGAAGACCCACGTGTACTCGTTGGTTCATCCCCTCGTGGTTCGCAAGCACTTTTGAAGACTTCAAGAGCAGCAGCAGCAATGCGAGGACGAGACTTCGTCACACCCGACGATGTCAAATCCGTGGCAGAACTTGCAATCGCTCACAGAATTATTCTCAAGCCAGAACATCAAATCAAGGGTCTCGAAGCGGGCGAAGTGATTCAAGCAATCCTTCGCGAGGTACCAGTACCAACCGTTTGAGATTCAACTTGAAAATTAACCGGAGGCATTGTGATGTGGAGTCGTAAGTCAGCCATGCTTGGAAGCCTAGCAGTTGCTATGTATTTGCTTGGTCTTACACTCCGAAATTCCCAACTCGTCACCATTGCAGTGGTCATTTTCGTGTTCCTTACATGGGCTGCAATTTTTGGAGGACACGCAGATGTGGCATCATCTGGTCGACGAGCAGACGAATGGTCTGGAGAAGAAGGAGTAGCATTAGGCAACGTTGTAGCGATGAGAAAAATTTCCTCAGCTCGTCTCTTTGAAGATGGTGAACTAAACGTTACCCTTCGTATGCAGAATACATCATCTCTTGCCAAAATTTTGGAAGTTCGAGACCGAGTTCCAGAAGTGATGCGTATCAAAGAAGGTGCAAATTACATTCTCATGGAATTGGGTCCTCGCCGAGAAACATACATCGAATATACTGTTGAATGTCCACTTCGAGGTTTTTACAGCCTTGGACCTGTTGCTGTCCGAATGCAAGATCCGTTTGGAATGTTCCACAAGGAGAAAGAACTCCATGTGTACAATGATTTCCTCGTCTTCCCAAAGATGGAAGACCTCAAAGAAACCTTTGTCAAATCAAGAGTTCCAAAAATCTTCACTGGTGCCGTCAACATCCGTCAACCGGGACCAGGTTCAGAATTTTATTCTCTTCGCGAATATTTCGAAGGTGACTCCTTTAGGGCTATCAACTGGTCGGCGTACGCACGATCTGGAAAACTCATGGTCAATGAGCGTGAACGTGATGCGGTTTCTGATATCATCATCATCATCGATTCGAGGGCGGTTGCTGAAACCGGTCCTGTGAGTCGAAACGCACTCGTGTATTCAACTCGGGCTGCTGCGTCCTTGGCAAAATATTTCCTTTCTCGAAGAGACTCAGTAGGTATTATCGTGTATGGCGACGAAGTGGTGAGCGTTGACCGAGACACTGGAAAGAAGCAGTTGTATGTGATTCTCACAAAGTTAGCTGGAGCAGTAGCACGTGGAAATATACCTCTTCAAGTTGTCGTCAATAGAATTCTGCCTCACATCAACAAAGGAAGTCCAATCATCTTCCTTTCCAATCTCGAAGATGACCCAACCATTGTCAATGCACTTCGAGACTTCAGAGCAAGAAATTTCGATGTCACAGTCTTGTCACCATCTTCTCTTGAATTCGAATTCGACGCAAAGCGACTTGATCGGACCGGCTATGAAGTCATGAAAACCGAACGCGATGTGTTGATTGGTGAACTCCGTGGACTTGGTGTGAACATAATGGATTGGGAGCCAGATATGCTCCTTTCAACTGCCTTAGCAGGTGCGAGAGGTTTCTAAAGAGGTGACTGTGATGACAATTTCAAAAGAATCAGGTGATACAGCACATTTGTACGATGGAAAAACCGTGCGTTCTTCAGCACCTTCAAGAAAGAAGTTGGCTGGTCAGGCTGGCGGTCTGGGAACCGACATTCCAGAGGATGCGATTCCAAAAGTCGAAATCCCTTCCTTTGTCGAGTCACTGCTCGGTGGACCACTTGTTCCAAAAATGAAATTTTTACCACCTGACAAAATGGTGCAGAACTTGCAAATTGCAGTGTATGGTGTTCTTGTTGCATTAGCATTCTTGACCTACATGATTTCTCCTCCTGAGGGAACAATGTGGTATGTAATCGGCGGTTCACTTGTATTTGCAAACATTATGCAAATTCTCATTATTGCTTCCGCTACAGTGTTTGGATTTATGGGTACACTGAAGCGAGATGCTAGATTTTCTCTTGCGAGTTATTTGCTTTTTATTCTCGCAATCCTTCGGTTTGCCTCCTCCAAAACATCACTTTCAAGTGACATTTTTAACTTGCAAGGAAATTCAACTATGCTCTCAGTCTTGGTTGTTGTTTACTCGGTCTTATTGATCATGTACTTTGAATTGAGCAACGGTGTTTTCCGCTACTCAATGCTCGACACGAGCATTCGAACCAACGAAGTCTATGTGATGAATCCAAAGAAGATTGTTGGAAAATACCACCGTTCATTGATCATTAACCCGATTATCGGTACATTGCTTGCATGGTTTGTCCTATCTGCAAACAAAATCTTACCATTTTTCGTTGGGATATTCTCATCCGACACAGCCACAAGAATGCGAGAGTCGGTTGAACTCACTTCGGTTTACGGAGTTGCATTGGGAACTTTGTTCGTCTTCATTGTCGTCGGCATCATGTTTGGCCTTAACCTACCAACCCACATTCAAAGAATGCGAGAAAACAGGGCTGATTAATTCGTTACTTGATCTTGAATGAGTTGATGAAGGCTCATTAATACGCCTTGAATTTGAGATGAATTCGTTAGGAAATGCAACCCATGCTCAGTTGTAAATGTGTATTCTGCAATTTGGAATACTTTCTTTTCGTCTTCGATGACAAATGAATTCATTCCGTTTCCAATGAGTGTGATGAATGCAGAATATTCTTCAGACGTCATGGAGAATGAATATTGGTCAACCAATGATTGAATTTTCGAAAGATGAGATGAAGAGGTGATGAAACTCACTGTTGATCCATGTACATCCAATCCAAATAATTGCATTTGACCATCTTGAATTTCCTTGACCAGTGTGATGGCGTTATTCATATTCATACCTTCATGGTGCACCGTAATCCGAGCAACATGTTGGACACAAGCAATACCTTTGATACCGTTGAACGAATGTATATCAGGGCCAATAATGGTTGAAAATCTTGTTTTTGCATACGAGAAAACATTCCGGATTTCAAGCGGAATGCCGTGCCTCATCAATGGCTCAATCGAACCTGTATGAAGAATAGGTGCGTCTCGACATGCAAATTCGAGTGCCTCACCGTAGCCCAGGTAGTGAAGAGGACGTGTAGAGATATTCCATCTTGGATTTAATGGGTAAAGACCGTCAACATCCTTCCACAAAACCACTCGTTCTGCATCGAGAACTACAGATAATGCAGAAGCAGTGTGGTCAGAACCACCACGACTCAACAAAGCAATGTTGTCTCCAGGACCCTTTCCAAACCATCCTGTGACAATTGGCAATCCAAACAACATATCATGTTGCAGACTTAATTTTGTTTTTTCGATATCAACTTCAGTATGATTATTGATTGTTTTCAGGCAGACTCCGATATCTTCTGCACCGAGTGGATGAGAATCAAATCCAAAAGTTCGTAATTCGTTGGCAACGACAAGGGCAGACAATCGTTCTCCTGCTGCCAAGAGTCGATTGTATGCTATGTTGTCATCTGGATACTGTGAAAGCGAGGAGAGAGAGTCTTCCATGCCAGATAGAACTTTGTGGTATTTTTCGGCAAATTCAGAAGTCTCAATGGTTGGTGAAAATCGTTTGTGTTGGGAATGTAAATCACTGACAAGACGGCCAGCGTATCTTGGTTCGTTTGCAGCACGAATCAATCGGTCGGTTGTTCCCCATAATGCTGAAACAACAATGATATTGCGCGATTGATGTTCAAGTTCTAAGACTCCTGCAATTTTGATGATATCTGAAGCATCTCTCAAACAAGAGCCTCCAAATTTATGAATAACAATTGGTTGTTCATTCATAGAAATCCACCTCGAAGGCACAGGTCATACAACACAATCTTGCACATTGCTTCCACCACAGGAGCTGCTCTCGGGCCAAGAACTGGGTCATGACGACCTCGAACTACCAATTTTTCGACTTGATTTGTTTCCAAATTTAGAGTGGTTTGTGGCTTTGCAATGCTTGAGGGTGGTTTGAAAGCGATTCTCATGTGGAGGTCTGACCCGGTTGACATTCCAGCGAGGCCGCCGTCGGGTTTGGAGCCAGTTTGATGAGGAGATTGAGATGTTCCACCCCATGGTGAATTGTGTTCTGAACCATGCATGCCGACCACATCAAAACCATGTCCAAATTCTACGCCTCGGACAGCTGGGATGGCAAAGAGTGCACGAGACATTGCTGGTTCAATTCCATCAAACCAAGGCTCACCAACTCCGATAGGAAGTCCTTGTATCATAGCACGGACACACGAACCGATGGAATCTCTCTCCTTTCGAGTTTTTTGAATAAGTTCTGCCATTTGTTTTGCTGCATCGGGGTCTCTGCATCTCAGTTGTTCGCAAACTTCCGATGCCCATTGGGGCGGGCAAAGATTCATCGGTTTTGCTTGGACTTGCCCAATATCACTGACGTGGGCCTCAACAGAAATTCCGATTGAATTGAGAAGTGGTGTGACCAAGGCTGCGGCAGCAACGAGAGGTGCTGTCATTCTTGCACTCGAAGTTCCTCCTCCGCGAAGGTCAGCCTCACCTTTTGATTTGATATGCATCACCATATCCTGGTGACCAGGTCTCGGATGATTTGGTAGGAAATCATAATCTGAACTTCGGACATCGTTGTTTGGAATAATGCAACGAATCTCGTTTCCAACAACGACACCGTCTTTGATGCCACTCTCCCAAGTCACCACATCGTCTTCTCTTCGTTTGCTTGCGAATGGGCCACCTGGTTTACGTTGGTTCATCGCTGTTTGAATCATATCGGTCTCAATTTTTGTTCCAATGGGCAAGCCTTCGATTGTTGCTCCGACAAATGGGCCGTGGCTCGAGCCTAACAAGGTGACTCGAAACACTTCCCCTATGGTCATCATGTTGGTCAAGCAAACCTACTTGTCGTACCTTCAAGAAGGTATGTCATTCGTCTTCAACAACAGATTTCCCAACGAGCGAACATTCGATAACCTCCGCATTCGGATATTTTTCAATGTACCATTCTTTTAATCTCTCTTTCATGACCTCATTTGAACTAGGCACGACAATGACGATTGCGGTTCCAGAACCAGTAATTCCTGAAGCCCTTGCGCCATTGACAAATGCTTCATTTGCCATTTTTCTTCCTTCAACATCTCTCAAAACCGCAGCGATTCCTCGTCCATTCCATGTAAGTGATACCCAAGGATTGTTGCTTTGGAGGGCGGTGAGTGCTTGTTCAAACGGCTGCGCAGCCACCTGAAAATCTTCTAATTTGGGTCGAATTTTTCTCGGTCCACGTAAGACCAGTAAAATAACCCACTCATTAGGGTTCAAATCACCATAATCCAACAATATGCCGTCTTTGATGTCAGCCTGAGTGTCAACAAGTTTCCATCCTGATGTAGAACATGCCCAAGCATCATCCACTGAACCGGTCAAAGAGATGCCAGATGCAGTGTGAGCCTTGACGGTTAAATCCACAACTTCTTCTTCACTTAGAGATATTGAAATTGAATCGGCGAGGGCACGAAATGCAGCAACACAAAGCGCTGATGAGGATTTTAGCCCTTGAGATATTGGAATTTTTGAGGCGACAGACCAATGAATGTCGTGTCTATCTTCTACGGGTAAAGTGCGTCCATCCTCAATCCATGTATCGAGTACATGCTCAAGCAGTTTACTTTCATCTTCGGATTCCTTTTTCTTTGATCGATCAAGTACCCGAACCGCAATTGGGAGATTCAAACCGATACTTGCACCATAACCAAATGCAGCGGCATGAAGCAAACTACAGGCTCCATGAGCACGTCCTTCACCAAGCACAGCCATCGTTTACTTCTCCTCAACATCACTTAGGACAATATTGCCGATGTGGGTTCCATGTTGAGAAGTTTTTCCTAACACTTTGTCGGTTATTTTTAGATGCGTTGCTGAAATTGGATTTCCATCATTGGCGAAGAGCCTCACTGTTTCTGCTTGCTGAATGAAGATGTGGCCTTCATTATTCTTTCCATCATGAAATTTGATGTGCAACAGTGGTCGGCGTTCAATTTTGATGCGTCCAATCGTACCCGGTCTTGTATGGCCATTTGTTACTGCAATCGCAACGATGTCACCTGATACCAATTCTGAAAGATATTTCATTGACCCATCAAACATGTGAATATACGAATGTGGAGATCCTGCATTGACTCGGAAAGGGCGAGAGGGAACGAAGTCTGAGGGTGCTGTTTCTGCTTTGATGAGAAGCATTGATTTTACACTTGAACCGATGAACACACCTTCATTGTGGGCAAAAAGGGTTGTAAAATCTAAACAATAACGTTCTCCTACTCCTCCTGATTCTACCGATTTCAAAGAAAAATCTTTGATGTGAATGTTTTGATTTATTTCTTCTTCTAATTTCAAACTATCATCATGTTCAGATCGAATAGATTTTGCAATTAATGCAGCCTCAATTAATTCATTGAAAGGAGCCACAATTAGGGCATCGACACCGGTTTGAAGGGCAAACGCAGCACCATTTGCCTGTTGTGGTTGGTCAATAAAAGCGGCAATTTTTGTGTGGGAATGTTGGCAGGCTGCAACTAAATTTTCAAATGGAATCATCGTCCAATCTTCCCCAGAGAGCAATATCCAATCGACGAGTCCAACAAATGACAATGCCTTGTCCTGTTCTTGTTTTGAGGTGATATGAACGAGAACTCCTTGTTCATCTGTTGATAATTCGACATGTCCGTTGCGAACATAGACTGTTGATTGGTTGTATGATGCGTCCTTGGCAACAACTCTGTTGATACCATTCGGGATCTCAACAGAATCATGGTTTCGCAGGTCGAGCCAAATTTCCACTCTACGACACCTCAGGATAAAAATGCAGCAGCATCTGAGGCACTCACACCTTCATGAACGATTGACATAATGGCAGTTGCCATTTTTTGAGGGTTTGGATGTGAGAATATTTGCCTTCCCATACATACTCCAGCGGCCCCTCTTGCCATCGCGAGTTCCACCATTTGAAGGACTTCGATGTCTGATTGCCCACGTGGCCCTCCAGCGATGAGGACCGGAATTGGTGCAGCATTGACGATTTGAGAAAATGAATGCTCTTCTTCATACCATGGTGATTTTGCAACTTGACAACCGAGTTCAAAAGCAAGGCGAACTGCATGTGCTTGTCCTTTGGTTGAATCTTCAGCTTTGAGATTCAAATGTTCTCCTCTGGCGTAAACCATGCCGAGAACTGGAATATTTAGGTCAAATGCTTCGGATGTAATTTTTCCCATGGATTCAATCATGTGTGCTTCTCCATCGCTCCCCATATTGATTTGACAGGATACTCCCTCAGCCCCTCTTTCTATAGATTCACGAACAGTGCCTACAAGGACTTTTTTTGATGCATCTTTTCCACCATGGACAGTTGAGACGGAGAGATGTGAAATCATCGATGTTGTTGTTCCATGGCAAAGATTCGAAAACGCTGACACGACGCCTTTCTGAGCGATGATCGCATTCACCCCCGCATCGATGAGGGCCCGAATTGTACGCTCGATTTGAACGAGGCCATCGAGTGGAAAATCGGATGCACCATGGTCGATTGGTACCCAAACCCCTTTACCATTTGGAAGGAGTTTTTGCATCTTTGATTCAATGCTTTCCGCCTTCATGCTGATGCTAACCATCATGTTCATCAAAAGTTTGTGTATTCAATCCATGAACAAAATACCATCAAAATGTAGCAATTCATTGAACTACTAGTTCGTTCACAGGTCTTCCATGGCGATTGAAACGATTGCCCTTACTGTCGGCCTCGGAGGAGGGTTTGCCCTTGGTGTGTTGTTCATCATCGTTCGCAGGGGAGCACAAATTAACCCTCAAAGTGGGCTCTCTGCAGAAGGAATCCTCACAGAATCTCAATCCGTAGGATTTGGTAAGGCAAAACAAAATTTCGACAACAAAATTGCAGCACTCGAAGACATCCGTCGAAGACGTAGTCGAATAGACCAAATTTTTTCAGAAGAAGAATACGAGATCAAGCGACAGCAAGACCTCGTAGATCAACGAGCGGACCTACGTAAGCGGGAAGAAGAGGAACGATTGGCTCTTGAAGAAGCCGAACGTCGCAGGTTGGAAGAAGAAGCGGAAGCAGAGCGTCGCAGGCAAGAGCGAGAAGCGGAAGAAGCAAAACTTGCTGAGGAAAGGCGAAATGAAGAAGAGAGATTGCTTGAACAGCAACGCCTTGAAGAGCAACAGCGACTGGAGGAAGCCGAGCGTCTGAGACTTGAAGAAGAAGCAAGACTTGCTGAAGAAAGGGAACGAGAACGCCAAGCGGCGCTTGCAGCAGCTGAAGCGGAACGCCTCGCTGAGATTGAAGCAGCAAGAGAAGCAGCAGCGTTAGAATCACGCCGAGCCGCAGAGCAAGCGATGTCTGAATTGCAAGCACGATTAGCACGAGAAGGTGCACGATCTTCCGATGTTCAAATATCGCTCATGTGGAATAATTACAACGACCTCGATCTTCACGTTGTATGTCCTTCTGGGGAACGAATCCATGGTGGAAATAAAATTTCACAATGTGAAGGTGAACTCGACGTCGATGCAAACGTCCGTGGTGAAACCCGAAAGCCTGTTGAGAACGTCGTATGGCCAGAAGGTAAAGCTCCAGCGGGCAAATACCAAGTCTATGTTCATCACTACAAAAAGCACGACAAGAGAAGAAGCAAAGACCCAACAAAATTCCAGGTCATTGTCAACGGTGGTGGCGACCTTCAGGAATTTAACGGCGAACTTTCTTCTGGAGACCCAATCATGTTGGTTGCTGAATTTGATCTTGAGGCACCAGAAATTCGTGAGCAGAGAAAGAAAGCAATTGAAGCCGAACTTCGAAGGGCACAAGGACTGGAACCACTCGAAGAGGTTGACACATCGATTTTGGAACCCCAGCAACCACAGGTCGTTGACCTTGCAGAATCCGCAAGTTTGGAACGAGAATCACTTGATGAACAAGCTCAACGAGAAGAAGCAGAAGTCGCTGCTCTCCATCAACAACGCATGGATGAGCACTTGATGCGACAAGAAGAGGAATTATCCGAACATGTGGCAAATCAAAAGGTCATGAGTGAACTTGAACAAAGACTCAAGCGAGAAGGGGCAAAATCTTCAGATGTCCAAATTTCATTGATGTGGAATAATTACAACGACCTAGATTTACATGTTCTTTGTCCATCTGGAGAGAGAATTCACAATGGAAATAGGAACTCCTCCTGCGGTGGCCAGTTGGATGTTGACGCAAATGAAAAGGCCGAATCGAGAAAACCAGTTGAAAACATCTTCTGGGAAGAAGGGAAAGCACCTGCCGGCAAGTATCAAGTGTTTGTCCATTATTACAAAAAGCACAAGAAGCGACGTAGTAAAGACCCTACATCTTTCCAAGTGATCGCTCAATTTGCAGGAGAGTCCTACGAATACTCGGGAGAATTGACATTTGGAGACCCATTATTGAAGGTGTGCGAATTCATTCTCGAATCCGAAGATGAACGACGCCAAAAAATGAATCAAATCCAAAGTGAAATCGAAACATTACGAGATGGCCAGTCTGGTGAATCCATGGAGGAGACTTACGAAGAAGAATCCATGGAGGAGACTTACGAAGACGACATCGAGATTCCATCTGCACCAGACCTCGATGAAGAAGGAGTTGAAGAAATTCAATTGCCACCAGCTCCTGATTTGGATGGTCAAACCGATGATGATTTTGAAGCGGATGATTTCACAGGAATGGATGAAAACGATGGAATCCCACCAGCTCCAGAACTTGACGAAGAATCAAGAGAGTAAATCGTTTAATCGATTTTGAGCAATTGCATGCTTGATTGAGCGTGCAATTCTTCGTCCAGTTGACATGAATTCTTCGTTGATATCAGAATAAGGTGAGCCACCAATAAAGGGATTTGAGCCTGCGACAATTCTTGCGCTGATTTCAAACACCTTGAACTCAAGTTTGTCCGTGACGATCGTTTCCAAGCAAAATGGACCCAACATACCTTTGCCATCATCTTCGAGGTTGAAAGAAGCTGCAACTGTTCCCTCTGCCATTTCAAAGGCTCTAGGGAGCAATGATTCTCGGATGACAACTGGTTGATTACCAGTCACAACAAATGAAGGTTCAAGATTCATTTCACGCAAATCACGTAATGATCCAAGTTTGTAGAATTCATCGACATTGCTCTCGTCTCTTCTATCCATCGACATCAGTTCTAATTTTCCGAGGTTTTTTCCTGCTAAGTTACCCGTTCCTCTAACTTGATATCCGTCGGTGCTAATTGGGTCGAAAAAGAAGTGAAGATAATACCTGCAACCTAAAACATACTCTTGGATGGTGAACTCTTCTTCAATGTCGACATTTCTTCTGAAATCACGATAGTCTCTCGCAATGAAGTATCCTCTGCCACCTTTTGCTCCTGCGTATTTAACGATAACAGGCCCATCGATGTTGTGAGGGTCTTCGACGATTCTTGGCATGGTGCAACCGCCCTCTTCCAACCATTCTCGTTGAAGGGCACGGCTGCTTTCCCATCTCAAAATGCCTCGATTGCCATAAGTTGGGACTTGCAATGTTCTATAATTGCTCGCACCAAGATATTCGACAAGGGAACCATGAGGGATAATGATGACATTTCTTTGACGGAACCAATCGGCATGGTCAAGCATTTCCCTGTAATCCTCCAACATCAACCATTCATCTGGTTCTGCACCGGGAAAGGCCTTGTAGAACCGTCTTCGGTTTTCTCCAACAGCAATGCCTAAGGTACGGAACCCTTCCATTTTTGCTCCATGAAGGATTTGAAGTGATGAATGCGAGGCTACGACCCCTATGGTAATGTTTTCATGGTCGTAGTTTTCTAACCAACCGCGCAGGGTACCTGCATCTACGCCCATATCGACCGGTTTTGTACGCGCTCTATGAGTGTTGTGTCATGAGTTCCTATTGGGGCAATGTTCCGAAGCGAAAAATGGTAGGTGTCCTTCGGCAAAGGTTCAAAGTCCGTATGTTGAACCTTCACCTATGAGCAATGACTCATTGTCCACCAGGATGACCTATGGCAATTATCTCCGATTACCTGATCTTCTCTCGCTTCAATCCGGGCCAGAAGGATATGCGCCTCCTTCAAACCATGAGATGCATTTTATTGTCGTCCATCAGGCTTTTGAGTTGTGGTTCAAACTCATTTTACGAGAACTCGAAGAAGCCAAGGTAAAGATGGGCCAAAATGAAATTGGAGAAGAAGAAATACGATTGGTGGTACAACATCTTGAAAGGGTATCTGAGATTTTCCGTCTTCTCGCCCAGCAATGGAAGGTCATGGAAACAATGTCACCGATCGATTTTTTGTCATTTCGGGACCGCTTGGGCACCTCTTCTGGATTTGAATCATGGCAATTACGTCAAATTGAGTTTGTCATGGGATTATCAAATGATGACAGAGTTGGAGGAATGAATCCACTTGAACACATGAGAAAGTTGTCCGAAGAAGGTAAAATAAGTCAAGATATTTACAACGAAGTCCACCGAATAGCCTCATCTGCTTCGCTCAATGATGTATTACAAGATTGGCTTTCAAGGACCCCAATCCATGGTTCTCAACCTTCTGACGACGAGGACGCCGATGTAGTTTCAACATACATCGAACAACATATCGCATCGATGCAAGACCAAATCGATGTGTATGTGCATCACGCTACTTCAATCGGCCACATGAGCGAAGAACAATTGCGACCCCGATTAGAGGCAAATATCACAGCAGCACGAGAATTTTTCTTTGATGAGAACAACAACGTGCAAAGAAACAGAGCAGGCCTTTTGTTCATAGAATCCTACCGCCACCTCCCATTGCTATCATGGCCACAACGATTGCTTGATTGTTTTATTGAATTGGAAGAATCAATGCTGTTGTTTAGGTCTCATCACGCCCGTATGGTCGAGAGAATGATCGGAAGAAGAATTGGAACCGGGGGCTCTTCTGGTGTGGATTACCTCGATGCGACTTCATCATATCGTATCTTCAAAGATTTGTGGAATATCCGAACATTGCTCGTGAAGCAAAGTGCTACGCCAACCGTAGCGAATATCGAATATTACGATTTCAGTAAAAATCGAATGTGAAGGAATTATTCATCCAAATGGGGATCGATATCGATTGGGATGAGATGATTGTCATATTCGTAGAGTGCAATCTTCAGCGGGTCGAGGACATATCGAATCGATGCTTCTTCAAGACCGTATAGAGAAACAAGTTCTTCTTTGAATTCTTCGCGAAGGGATTCCTCAGCAGCGTACAGAGGGGCACCCATACCAATTTGAAGTGCTCTAGCACCAATGATTCTTGCTCGTTCAAATCGAGTATGATTTCGGATTGGCTTGACCACGGAATACACCTACGAGAAATGCTCGTATTTGGGCGACCTATGTCATCTTTTTGAACTTAACCCTCTATTATTGCTCTTCATCTCTTCCTATTGGAGTTGAATTTCGCATCATTCGATAATGACTGACCAAAGCTGGATAAAGAAGGAGGAACAAGATTCCTCCAACATAGATTGGTAGATTTTGATCGCCTTGATGGGACGACTGTCGGTCGGGTTCAAACGACTTGTCAAGGAAATCAAAACCGCTCAGCGTAGCATTTGAACCTGCAATAAACTTCCCACGTTGGCCGTATGTCCATACATTGACTTGTATTGAACCTTGTTCATCTAAGGCAAAAACTTCTGAAATGTTTAACAGTGATTCTTCCTTATTGAGATAGGCGACTGATTGAACCACATTAAATTCAACACCAGAACGATTTTTCGTCATCGGTTCAGTGTACCAAATTTCCCAATATTCATTATCACTACCGTTGAACATGAGTTGTTGTCCATCAAAGATGTCGGTAAAGGAAAATGGTTGAAGCGATGTGGAGTTGATTTGTGCCTCAATATCTAGTGCCTGCCGACTGCCAGTAAACAAATACATGCCGTTGTAAACAACTGAAGGGAAATAGAGCAATCGATATTCACCTTCGAAATGACCGAAGGATGCAGAGGTGTAATCATCATCATAATTTGATGCTTGATGAAGTATTATTTTGGTGTTAGGTGATTCGATTTCAGATAAAATATCATCAACTTTAGCACACGGAATACACCAATCAGCGCTAAAATATTCAATGAGGTGGAGTGTTGGTTGGACCGAACACGATTCGTTTTGCAGTTCAGGACAAGTATAATCAATTTCAAATGAAGATTGCATGGTGGGTTCTTGCTCAGAACTTTGCACGCCTTGGACAAGAGTTGAGAATTGTAGTGTCAACAAAAGAAGGACCGCTAAGAAAATCCTTGCTTCCATGAACAAGGCTGGAAGCATTTGTTCAAAAGGGGTCTCTTCCCCCACTCCCTCATGGAGGGTGATGGGACGATGCCGGTTGTCCGCCGTGCATCGACCTTACCATTCGTAATTTGTCTTATGGCAATGATGATTGTCATCGTAGGAGGTACGATACGAATTCATGACGCCGGTGAATCATGCCCTGATTGGCCCCAATGCTTTGGAACATGGGGATTTGATATTTCGGAAGATGAACAGGCAGCATATTGGGCAGAGCATCCAGATGAAATCGATAGTCGGGGCATTGACCATCGTTACACTGTGTTTGAAATTTTTACCGAGTGGTTTCATCGATTTTTAGTCGGTGTGATTGCGCTACCAATTCTGTTTAACGTCTTCCTAGTGCATAAAAAGAGTGAATTTTACGGGTCAAAAACAAAAAACATTGCCATTGCTTCTGCGATTCTTCTTTTTGTTCAAGCCATTGCTGGAATGGTGACCGTAGAGTTTGATAATGAAGATTGGACGGTAGCCTTACATTTGTCTCTTGCCTCGATTTTTACTGCATTATTCATCTATCAATTCCTCATCATGCGTGTCAAGGAAGGCAAAAAGTGGAAATTCCTTTCACTTACCGATGAGAACATCAGAAAAGTGAATCACGATGTTTTTCGAATCGTTGTTGCAATTGGTATTTTACTTGTCCTTGGTGCATGGGTTTCTTCAACCAGTGGAGGTGAGTACAACAAGGCGTGTTCGGTTGGTTTCCCTGAAGGCTGGCCTCAATGCCAAGGTGACTTCTTGCCAAGCGTGACTGAAAATGGTGAACTTGTTCCAGGTGTTATCATTCAAATGATTCATCGTTTAGGTGCAGCAGTTGTTGGTATCGTCCTTTTTGTCATCTCATCAAAAATGAGAGAATATGTTCAACACGAGCCGAATGCCAAACCAATTTCGAACATGGTCGAAATGACAACAGGATTTTGGTTGCTCAATGTTATGATTGGTGGAATGTATATTTTATTTGCAAAAGCAGATGAATTTCCGGAATTGTTGTCCCTCCTCCACCTCGTCGTAGGAGTCACTGTTTTCTTGATTTCAATTACCACACTTTTCATGATTCAAATCGCCAAAGAAATACAAAATGACACGATTTCCTCTGGCGATGATAACGAACAGGAGTGATTTGGGTGAATGGTTCAAAATCACCACTTTCATTGGCGATGGAACTAATGAAACTGCGCGTTATTGTTCTGTTGCAAATCACTGCAATTTGTGCAATTTTGATTCACGATTCACTCGTACGAAATGAAGTGATTGAAGGGGCACGGACATGGGTGGATACGCTCCTCGCGATTGGCCTAACTGTGGTTGGAGGAACGTTATCCGCTGGTGGTTCAAATGCCATCAATATGTGGTATGATGCTGACATTGACCCTCACATGAAGCGAACGATGAATCGGCCAATCCCGAGAGGCGATGTTCAAGCAAAAACAGCCCTTTTATTTGGGATAACAATAAGCATCATCGGTTCAAGTTTGTTCTTTTTTGCCCACTGGAAAGCAGCTTTTTGGTCGTTTTTCTCTGTGCTGTTCTACGTATTCATTTACTCTATCTGGCTCAAACGGAGAACTCCACAAAACATTGTCATCGGAGGTATTGCTGGGTCGACACCGCCCCTGATTGGCTGGATTGTAGCCTCTTCAGCAACAATCCCATCAAATTACAATCCTTTCGATGTCGGCTCCCCAATTCCTTGGATTCTTTTTTTGCTCATTTTTCTTTGGACGCCCCCCCATTTTTGGGCCCTTGCACTCTACCGTTCAGGGGAGTATGGTAAAGTCAACATACCGATGATGAATGAAGTGAAAGGTCCAGAATCAACAATTAAGCAATCTAAATTCTATGTATTGATGCTGTTTTTACTTGGATCCTTACCTTGTTTTTGGCCGAATTCGGGCATACCACTCCTGTGGGCATTCATTGCTGGTGGTCTTACTCTGTGGTACGCTCTGTCTGTTTGGCAAATCGATATTCATGAACCGCTTGATGAAAATGGACGAATGCCTAAGGCTGCAAAATCGTTCTTTAGGAGTTTATTCTATCTCGGGTGGATGTTCATCAGTATCGTTGTGGTATCATTTCTTCCTCCAGAATGGCTTGGCCCACTGGGGATGCTTTGACTGAAGATGCGGACATGTTACTACCGCTATCTTCATGACTCAATCGCGGGTCGGCGGTTTACATTGCGGCAGTCGCATAGCCTGGCCATTGCGCCGGATTGCTAATCCGGTGGTGTCTCACCGCGGGAGTTCGAATCTCCCCTGCCGCGCCATCAATATAGGATATAGAAAAACGGAGAACATGCTCGAGGCCACTCAACTTCTTCTTGCACTCATCATTCTCGCCGTCCTTCTCCTCATCAAGCCAACACGCCGTTGGATTCTCGTTGTTCTTTTTTCATACAAGATCATTTGGAAATATCTGAATTTACGCCCTTCCAACGAACGGCCATGGGTCAACGATAACAAAGAGACAGCAAGTGCTACATTTGACGGAACAAAGGTCAAATTGCGTAATGTTCGCGATTTCGCGTGGACCACGACAAGAGAATTTGAAGAACGATGGGTTGCGATGGAATTTGATACAAATGATGTCAAGGATATTTGGTTTGTATTGGAATATTTCGATCCTACACGAAAACAACTTGCTCACACGATTCTTTCCTTCGAATTTGAAGACGGACGATTTCTCAGTTGCTCGATTGAAGCACGAAGAGAGGAAGGTGAAAGATACCATCCCATTACTGGAATGTTTCGTCAATTTGAATTGATTTATGTTTGGGGAACCGAAGCTGACCTCATTGGAGTGAGAACACGTTGTAGGAAGAAATCAAAAACACACCTGTTTCGAGCTAAATTATTAAGAGAAGATAGCAAACAAGCCTTGCTTGAATCATACCTCAAAAGAACAAATAAATTATCTCAGAAACCAGAATGGTACAATTCAATCTCGAATACCTGTACCACAAACATAGCTCGGCATGTCAATGATGTGTATCCTGGTCGCATACCGAAATCCTTTGCCGTTTTACTTCCTGGTCTAAGCCCGAAATTACTTGAAAAAAATCAACTGGTTGAATTAAACGGTTTGACAATGGATGAACTTCTCATTGCATCACTGATTGATGAGAAGGCACAAGAATGGGACGAAACTTCAAACTTTAGTGCTTACATTCGGTCTTGAATCATTCAAAGAAGTCATCAAAATCTTCAGAAACAGCGGATTGATTTCGCTTTCTTGCTGCCATAACCCGCTTCAATCGTTTTCGCTTCTTGAGTATCAATGGCAGGAGCACAAAATTGAGCACCAATAAACCGATCATAGTTATGCCAACCGCTTGGAATTCGACTGATTGCATTGAATCTTCTAAATCACCTAACCATTCAACCCCGAGAGGTGGTTCTGGTTCCGGTTCTGGCTCTGGGATGATATGTTGATTGTATTTCCACCAGTCATCGTCAATATGTACACGTTCAACATTGTTGGATGGGTAAGAAGCCAAAAATTGTTGATTACCAACATAATCGATTGGCGCTAAGATGTAGTAGTAGGTCCTATCCGGTCGGATTCCATTAAATTCAAGGCCACTTTGATTAAACATTCCAACTTCACCTGGAACTCCTTTCAAATTTGTTGCAATTGGATTGATAAAGCGAAGATTGACATCAACCGGCTGAGATTCAACTCGATATAGGTTCCACGACAACTCACCTGCAAGTTCATTTTGCGGCCATGTCCATGTCAAATTGACAATGTAACATCTTGACCAGTCCTTTGTCAAGGAAAAACAATCCGTCGAATTCGTAAAGGCCCAATTGTGCCTAAAGTTGACAACTTCAGTTGAAGGTGGTATGGCGTCTCCACATACCAAACCAGCAGTACCATCTGAAGTCATGGTCACATTGACCATGTTGATGTTGGGATGACCTGACCTATCGGATGGAATAATTGCATACGATGTACAAATACCCGTTTCCATAAGATCTTGGTCAAGGTATGATTCTGCATCGGGGGAAAGCATGGTGATTAACGAACCATTGGTGAGTTGTTCCCATTGGAAATTGTTGATACCATTTGATGGGTCTGGGAAATATGTTGTTCCTTCAATTCCACGATAGCGGTAAATATTCCAGCCACCGAAGTAAGGGTTAGCCGTATCACCTAAAGCATCCCAATGAAGTTCAATACCTCCATTTTTGATGAGTGTCCAACTTAAATTTTCAGCATGGACCGATGGGGGAGGTAATTCACCAGCAATAAGAATGACTCCACCGGCATACATTCGAACCGAAAAGGTTCCATCTTCGTTGACCGTGTATTCTCTATCTCCAGAGAATGGTTGCCAACCTTCGTCTTCAACGCTGTCAAGATATCGAAGTTGAACTGTTGAAAGGTCAACTGTGGACGGGGCAATGAGTGACATGTCAAGTTCAAGTGTGATCTCCTTAATGTCTGGTTCTTCACCTGGATTTTGTTCGGATTCAATTTCAAGAATCATGAGGTGTAATGGAGATAAACCATTCCCGAGCAAGTAGCCTTTACCTACAGCAGGTAATTGTTCACTAAATGAATAGGTGATGGGTTCCCTTGCTACAATCTCACCTTCAAAACGTGGTAAATCACTGATGTTAATTGCTTCTAAAATGCGAAGTGAACGATAGGTGTAATCCGTGGTGCCAAATGGGTCTCTCACTTCGAGGGTGATGTTGTGCATACCCACGCCCAAGAATTCTCCAGTGACATTGAGATATTTGCCATATCCCAGCAAAAAGAAACCTTCACGCCAGGTGTAATTCAAGGGTTGCGATGCTACACTGCTTGTCCGTGCTTCAAAAACAACCTCCTCTGAGGATTTATATTCACCATTGGGGTGGTCGAGGTAAATAAAGGCGTTAATACTACCAGCCTCAATAGTAATGTCCGGCAATGATTGTCTGTTGTTGTTCGCAAGGTTCACATCTTGACCTTGAATACTATCGGATTGAATTGAAAATCTGAACAATTTATTTGCTCCTGTTGTGTTGATGTTGTAGACACATGTCTGAGATTCTCCAGGATAAATGATTGGAATCGTACATGTACTTCCTTGCTCAATTTGGAAGTTGGCGCCGTTGTAGATATCGAAATTAAGAACAATGTTTTCCATGGTCTTGTTTCCAAAGTTACCTACGTCTGCGTGAACACGTTCTGCCCCGAAATAATACAACGTGTCTGTAGCATCATGGCTAGGGTGCCAGTCAACGATTCCAACATCGATTGTATCATCAATGACAATGGGAATCGTGACAAGGTCATTGAAACTGTTTTGGTCGCCGTAAGGAGTACCCGAACTTGATAGCATACCGTATTTGAGTAAGTATTCACCTTCAAGAGAATAATTGAACACAGGGAGTACAACGTTGTACGGCGCTAGTGTTCCCCAGTTTGGAAGGTTGCTGACATTTCGAAATTGAGTCTTCAACAACTGCGTTCCGGTACTATCCCATAATTGCCATCCAAATTCGGAGTCGAGATTGCATGTTGAACAAGATATCACCGTACCTTTTGCCCGAAGGGTATAATCGGTGTTGGTGTTGAGGATGTCTTGACCATTGTAGGTAGCTAAATGCTCAATGTCATCTATCGGATTATACGAGGTATCCGCTGAAACATCGCTAAAAGTGCTACTGAGGTAAATATGGAACTTGAGTTGATCGTTTGATGAAGAATCATCATTGATAGAAAAAGCGTACACGACGGTGAATAGTCCATCCGCTCCCGAAGGATTCCAAAAATCAGGGGAGGTGAAATTTCCCATTCCATTTCCTGGGATGTTGGCAAGGAGGAATACACCTTGGTCGAGTGGATTTGATGTGCATTCGATAATGGTCACATCTCCTGTGCAGACATACCAATTTGATTGTCGAGTGGAACCAGTCGTGACGCTTCTCATGTTCTCCACTGTAATTGTGAAACCCATTTGTTCGTAGGAAGTATACCATCGGCCATCAACGGGTTCAATCGAACCAACAACTGCGAGGTCAGTTCCAGATGCGGCTGATGTTGAAGGGGCGATAAAAAGGAGTGAAAGAGATGAGAATAAGAAAAGAACAACAATGCTTACTGCACTGGACCTTCGTTCAATTTGCATAGGCTTCGCACCGCTCATGTGTCACGCTTGTCAAACGAATTCAAAGACTCATCGCCTAATTGAATTAAGTTTGCATCAAATTTTCCACTCTTGCCTTCAACGGAGATAATTTTTGAACTTCCGTCGGTAATATCATGAAATCGTTCGTCATGGTTGCGCCATGGCGGATGTCCATTCGTTCAAAGATGATGAACGTGGACTCACTGCTGTCATCGAATTTTTGTCCGCTTTCACATTGTTCTTGATGATTCTGACAGCATTCTTGTCTCTTGCCCAGTTGCAGATGGGGTCGAATGACCCCTCACTCGACCGCCTCGATAGGGCAGCCATTCTCGGTGTTGACAGACTATCCGCATCAGAAGGATGGTTTGTTCCCGTCAACAATGGTGCACCAGATTACACCAATGCCACATCTGAATGGCATCTTGAATCCATGAATCAGTTGGACACTGGTCGTTTACAAGCGGGTATCGTATCGGGAAAAAGACTTGATTTTCAAAGAATTGCAGCCTTATCGAATGTTACAGAAGAAGGGTTTTCCGAAGGTTTGGGGCTGGGTGAAAAAATGAGTGTCTTTCTCACTATTCGGGTTGAAGAAAGTGGGAATACAAGCCGAGAAGGTTTGATCATCTTTCAAGGTGGTACACCTCGAACAACATCCAGCTCATCATCCACAGCATTCAGGACCTTTTACCAAGAAGGAGAAAAAATAAGCGTGATTCTTGAAGTCCATATGAATGCCCAAGTGACAAGTAAAATGATACTCACCGAAATCATGACAAGACCTTCCAGTTCTGGGCCGGAATGGATTGAGATACACAATCCAAATCAATTTGCCATTTCTCTTCGAGGTTGGTCGCTCAATCACACATCTGGGGTTACATCAACGAACTATTTATTCCAAGATGGTGTTGTACCAGGTAATTCTACAACCCTCTTTTCTGGAGACCCTTCAACCCAACAGGTAGGCAATGCCTCGGCGGTCATCGATTTAGGTAGTGTCGGTTTTCTCGGAGTAGGTCAAGTCAACGCCATCTCCGATGGCTCAGGCGTTCTGCGTTTGAGATACACTCAACTCACCCATACCACTCCATCCGACATCGATGTCGTTGAGTGGGGCGGAAATACCGGGTTGATCATCAATGTTGGACACAGTATAGAACGACAAGAATCATCACGAATGAGTCAAGGGGCTTGGGATGTTCAAGAATCACCAACACCGGGGATATATATTCGATGAGATAAATCAACTCCTTGAGGCGGTTATTTCATCAACCATAACGACTTCGACTGAATGTTCCCATGCAATCGCCATCGACTTACCAACGAGATAGATGTGTCACAGGCATTCACGGCTTGGATGAAATACTAAGGGGAGGTATACCTTATGGCTCCACTGTTCTTGCTGCAGGTACTTGTGGCTCAGGAAAAACAACCATGGGCATGGAGTTTCTTGTCCGAGGTGCACTCGCAGGCGAGGCTTGTGCCCACTTTACGGCAACCGAACCATCGGTGAAGTTGCTTGAAAATATTCGCCAATACCAATTCTTTGACATGAACATGGTTGATTCTGGCCTCATCAACGTCTTTGATATGGACGTCTTGTATTCATGGCTCGGACTCGACAAAGCATCATTTGATTTGGATGACGTTCACGCACTCATCAAGGCTATCGTCGATATCGTCAATACAATTGGTGTGACCCGACTCGTGATAGATTCAGTAACCACACTCTGTTACAAGATTAAATCGGAACAATTGATTCGAGACTTCTTGTTCACCTTGGGCAAAAAACTTGCTACGCTTGGTTGCACAACAATTCTCATTTCAGAAATTACCTCTGCGACAGAAAACGCACACTGGTCATCCTTCGGTGTTGAAGAAGCAATTGCTGATGGAATCATCGTGATGGGAGACAATGAAAGAATGGGGCACCTGCTTCGATTTCTTCAAGTTGTGAAGATGAGGGGCACCTCGCATAGCCGTGCAAAGCATGCCATTGAACTCACTCCAATTGGCGTTATGCTTACACCAATGTTGAAATGGGGTGCTCAGATTGATACAACATCTCGATGGGGGCAATAATGATGTTTGAATTTGACCAAAATATTGCACAACAACTATCCGAAGTGTCACTCAACAGTTCGGTCCAAGTTCGGGTTGGAAATTCAAATGCATTCAGCGTGACGGCGAGCACAATTATTCCACTCATGCAGATGTTTGAGATGGGGGGCGTGTACATTTCTGCCAGCCGTGGCGCAGTTGAAATCATCCAAGCGTTCGAAGCCATTGGGATTGATGTTTCGCATATTCAGTTCATCGACCTCGTCTCTTCTGGAATTTTAGGTGGTACCGATGTACCCTACAATAACATCCATTTTGTTGATAGCCCAATTATGCTCGAAAGCATCCTTTTGAGAACCCTCTACATCTTACAAGCATCGCAAAGCCCAAGGAATTTCGTATTCCTTGATAGTGTCAATGCTCTCGCGATTTACAACGAGGACAGGATGCTTGCTGAATATCTTCATATCTTTATCAATACATTCCGCCAACGAGAAATTCTTTCGGTCGTTATCAATGTGCCCGATCAAACACCGCCACTTGTGTTATCGAATCTTGACCTGTACTGCACCGACCTCATCGACAGAGGAAATGTCGTTATTATGTGAGGGAGAATAGAATGGCAAAAAAGATGAGTTTTACCAAAGAGGATGAAGAATTCTTCGGTACCATGGGGTCATTTGGAATTCCAAAATTCGATGCTGCAATGCGGGGAGGTGTTCCACGTGGATTTACCATCGTGGCCTTTACCGAAACAGGAAGTGGTAGTGACTTATTTGCAAAACAATTTGTTTCTCCTGCAGAAGAACCAGAAAACTCGTTGTACATTGCAACCGACGAAGGCCAGCAGGATATTGTTCGTATTTTCCAAAAATACCAGTGGCCACTTGACATCAAAGTTCGCACAATCGGTGAAGAATACAACAACACAGTGCTTGAAAAGCAACTTCTTGCAAGCCGTTATCGGCTGGAAGGGTTTCAATTAGGTGATATTCAAAGGTTGGCTCAAACTCGATTCGTACAGGAAACAACCCAAGATTTCTTGACCGAGGTCACCAATGAGATCATGGCTTTAGGTCCATATTTTAGAGCAGTCATTGATAACATGGATTTCTTCTTACAAAGAGAAGACCCTTCACGTGTGATATCAATGGTGAGAATGTTACAAGCTCATGCCCAGATGGTTCGAGGACTCTTGTTCATCTGTGTTTCATCCGAAGGACTTGACAAATCGGTCAAGCAAGAACTTTCATCGATTTCCGACATGACCTTATCCTTTAGAGTCCGAACGATTGGTTCAGATTTTGAAACATCGATGATCGTTTCAAAGTTTAGAAATGCGCCTGAAAATCTCAAGATGCTTGTTTTCCGAGTAACTCCAGAAGAAGGAATCACTCCAGAAACAGTCGAACGTATCGCTTAGTTGTATTTCTTGCCAATACGACAGGTCATTAAACACCTGCTTTTGGCAGACATATGGCGGAACGCTCTTCCACCGGTGGATTTGACCCCACGGGGATTGATGAAGAGGAGTGGCAAATCCTTGAACGCCAATTAGAACAGACGATACCTCACTACGATAAGGTCAATGCTTGGATGACATTTGGACAGGACAAGCGTTGGAGAAAAAATGTAAGAAATCACACTACTGAAGGGATGAACGTATTGGAAGTAGGCTGTGGACCAGGTTCGTTTGCGGTTGACATCGTTGGTGTGGAACTTACATGTCTTGACCCTTCGGATGAAATGCTTCAAGTGGCTCGACATCGCGTCGGCCAAGCAAGGAAAAACAGAGGCGAGTCTGAAGCTACATTCGTACAAGCCGTAGCCGAAGCCATGCCGTTCGATGACGATACTTTCGATTTTGTATGCTGTTTGTTCTCATTCCGCGATTTTAAGGACAAAAATCAAGGATTAACAGAAATACTTCGCGTCTTGCGGCCAGGCGGAAAACTCGTCATTTGTGATGCTGGAAAAGCCAATTGGCTCCATGGATTGTTTGGGTATCTTTGGATGAATACTG
>JAYNJV010000005.1:0-69305 GCA_038110525.1 Candidatus Poseidoniales archaeon
ACACTTTGAGCGACATTCTTCAGGTTTTTGTCTTTGCGACGAGCCTGTTCAAGAGACTTGATTTTTGTTTCATCCTCCTCGCTGTAAGGCTGAATACAAGCATCGATGATTCGTTCGATGGATAACATAGCATCATCGCCTACGAGAAATGACACAGCTTCTTTCACTTGACGAAGTTGAGGATTCTTTTCGCGAATTTGAGTTCTTTGTGCAGAATATTTGAGTGCTCTCTGCAATACACGATTGACTCTTTTTCCAGCATAATCAACACTACTTCTTCCGGGTTGAAATGTTCCACCCAAATCGGCTTTTGTTGATACCCGCTCGTGAGTTCTTTCATCCCCATAAAGATGGGAAGCGTTATTGAATTCGTTATTTTGAGAAGTGGGCATAACAAATCCACATTCCTGACAGGAACCTTCTGACTTTTCAAAATCTACTAAAATATTTGTACATCCACACTCGATACATTTTTCCTTTGACATTTTTTCACCTCTGTTCTTACCAATATTTGTATGTTGATTTGTTTGTCATTTTTTACAAATATCTGCCATTTTAAGTGCGGAGGTAAACATGAATAAATTTCATGTTGATATTTTAACGCAAAATAAGTCAAAATACAGCCTTCACTCCCGCCCAGATTTTGAATAAAAATATCGAAGGCTTATAAAGTTATTGTAAAATAAATCCAAATTTCATAGGACAAATGAATGAATCAAACTTCTTGAATGTTGAATTGCCTCATCCACATACTCAATGTTATCTCTGCGTGCTGAATCTTCATAAAGTCTCGTAAAGAGTAACAAAAGTCGCGACCATAGGTGAGGAGAATGATCACATCAGAACCAGTTGAATTGGGCCGTGGTGCCCCACACTGGTTGAAACAATCCCTGCTCATCGGAGAACTTGAACGGGTACTCATCATACATCCGACGAGTGAACATCGTCACCAATTCGTGAACCAATTAAATCAAGAAATCTCAGTTGTTCACCCAAGCAACCATGTGACATACAGTGGACTCATACGTCAATTGGCAAGCGACCTCAGGTTACCATCGGTGATTGATATTGACATTGCAACCTTGCAATCCATTCATGCGTTCCTTGAAGGTAGAGCATCCGAGTTGGCATTCCCACTTCTCCACAGTGGAGCCCATCCTTGGTCGTTTTCGAAGACACAACGAATTCTATCAACGCTCAAGGTGCTTCTTCGAGGTGAGCAGCCATGGAATTGGAGCGAAAATCCTGGATTTGATGACATTGTAACCGAATTACAATCACTTGAATCACAAATGCAGCGAACATTCCCCTTCTTCCTTGAACTTCATGTTCTTCAAGCATTGAAAAAAATCGAAAGCAAACCGTTCCATTTAGAATTGATTGACGGTATCATCATCCTTAACCAGCCACCCGATTATACCCCAATGCAGGCCAGCATTCTTCAGCACCTATCAGAATGGGTTCCAGTTCATCAACTCATAGCAGAGGGGTCGTTTCGACTCGGTTTTCACGGACGATATCTTGTTGACCAAGCATACGATGAACAAGAAACATTGCCCTTTGGTCTTCATGCCATAGAGCGTCCAAAACATAATGAATCAGGTTGGCAAACATCGGTTGGAAAAAGTCGAGAGAGCAAATTTCTGCGTGTGCTTCTATCGGATAAAAAAGATATTTTTGAGTCGGTCGGTCAATGTGTTGCTGAATATCTTCAACATCACGAGGGTGAAATCATTATCATCGATCCTTGTGTTGATCAACATCAAACGGTTTGGCAGCAACATCTTTCTCCGAGCGGAATTGATGTGGATAAACCAGGCATCTCACTTCACCACACACCACACGTACAGCAAATCTTGGGTATTGCAAGGATTGGTTATGGTGTGCATGCTTGGTCATATACCAACATCTTGAGACTCCTTCATTCAGGATCGCTCACCCTTCTTGACGACATATTTCCTGAATTGAGGCACCCCACTGAGAGTAACTGGCGTCCTTGTTTGCACCAGCATGTCTTGGAGAAATGCTCCTCAGTTCATCACCTCCTTGGTGGCCCCGGGGCCCTTGCTCGTTGGCGAGCCAATCTGCAGAGAATGCAACCGATAGAGAATCAATATGAGGTCATCACCGCTCAAGAGATCGAAGAAACTCAATGGGCACTTGCTTCGTTTGCAAGACTCATGGGGCCATTATTATCCCAAGAGGATAATTTCATTGCCCAACTTGATATTGAAGGGGCGGTTACCCTTGCCCAACTTCCATTACCTGAAAGCCCACCTCACGTTTTTGCATGGTTTGAAGAATTTTTAAGCAAAATAGATTGGAGTCGACTTCTTTCCTCTCAAGTTGAACATCATCAAGAGATACAAGGCTTAGAAAAATTGATTTCAAATGTTCGAGAGTTGGTAAAAACCATTCCTCAATCCTCGCTCAAAAATTTTGGAATTCATTGGTTTATGGAACGACTGACCCACATTTGCTCACACGTAAAGACGACCGGTTCGCCAAGTAATTCAAATAAAATTCGTGTTCTGCAACCTGACCAAGCCTTTGGGCTTGAGTGCGACCTCCTCATTTTCACCCACATGGATTTAGAATCATGGTCAATGCGTCAGCCTGTAATACCTTGGTTGGATGAATATTCAAAACAAGAGTTGGGATTTTTCTCAATCGACCAAAGAATCAGGCAAGGACGACATCAGTTGCGTCATTTGCTCAATTGCTCACCTCAAGTAGTCATTTTTGACACAAGCTTGGAAGAAGGTGGAGAACCTTCTGCCCCACTTTCAGAATGGTTTACTGAACTTGGCCATACTGGATTGGCTGAACTCACAACACCATTTGAATGGATGGAAATGGGTACTGAACCCAACACATCGTCGTATTGGGGGCATTGGTACGACGAAAAAAAGAAATTAACTTGGATAACACCCCGCCCCCTTCACATTCGACAAGATCAAGGACGATATATCATCCAAAAGAATGGAATCCGTCAACGAAACATTCGACAGAATCTTGGTTTAGAGTTGAAGTATGGCCTTGAACCTTCTCAACCACTCAATAATATTGAATCATTTTTGCCTCAAATGGAACGACAACTGCATCAAGACCGAATATTACGCCAACCATCAAAGAAGAATTTGGCCAAGGGCGAAGTGTTGGACTGGGACTCTCGAAGTTTACGAACATCGATTTCAGACCTCAAATTCGGCCTGAATTTGAAGCAAGCGGAGAAAGAAGACACGGCAATTGTAGCGTTTCCACATCTTGGAATTCGAGGAAGTAGGAGTATTACTCCATATATTGACCCAAACCCTTTGCCACCTGCCCACCTCATTCAGGCTGAGATGGAACTCTTTAGCGGGATGATCACAAGTTCTCTTGAACGCAATCGATGGTCACCATCGCGTATTCAAGCATGGTTAGAATGTCCAAGAAAAGGATGGGCAAAACAATTTTTGAATCTTGAAGATGAGCCATCAGATTTGGAGGAAGACATCAACCCACTGAAAAGAGGTGATATGATTCATGAAATTTTGGCTCATATCCTTGAGCGTCATGGAGTAATTGCTTATGGTGATGAACAATCCGCCCCACTACCACTTCATTGTGGTGCAATCCCCTCTGTTGAACACGGGTGGGAACTTGCCTTGTCCTACCTTGCAGAACATGTCACTTGGCTTGAACAAGATTACGCCATTTCCGTTCATCGCTGTCGTAGCCTTATCGGCTCTTCTCCACAATCGTGGCGAGAGCATTTGGAAGGCACTCTATTTCTGCCTCTTGGCGGTAGCATTGGTCAACTTATTCAGCAAACCTACTCGCTCACATCATCTGCTCCGGTTGCGGTCGAATGGCCGGTGTCGCAAGATGACCTTGGATACGTCAATATCATCACGCAAGATGATGTTTCTTTGTGTGTCAATGGTTTTGCTGATAGAGTTGACATCATCACTTTCGATGAAGTCTTAGAAGACGCATTGGTCGACATTGGTTTTCTCAATGAAACAGAATTTACTGAACCATTTCCAATGGACTATTCAGACGGAATTCGACCAGCACAAAGGTATGTCATCATTCGAGATATCAAAACCGTTAACGGTCCGAAAACAAAGAAGGTGGGGGAGAGACACTTCAAAGGTCTCATGCGGGAATTGCAACTTGCGTTGTATGCTCGAGCATGGGAAATCACCCATCCAAACGACAGAGTCGTGGGCGTTGGCATTAGTGAGGTTGGAGAATGGTCAGAACATTATGTGGAAATTGACGCCTCGGCATTCCCTTCGAATGTTTCTCTTTCAGGTCTTGGCAGGGTAACTCAGATTTTGAATAAGTTCTATCCTACATCAACACTTGAAGAGCGAACCATGACACCATTCCGAATGTGGATGAATGAGAGAATTCAAACTGCCTTGAGAGTGCTTCAAACCGCCGCACAAGGGCATGTCAATCCAACTCCAGGCTCATACTGTTCATATTGCCCTATCAATAATATTTGCACTCTTTTTGACCTTGCAGGAGGTGAAATGGATTGACCAATTTCAACAATAGCCAACGACTTGGTCTTGATGTTGACAAACACATTGCACTTGATGCTGGTGCAGGTACAGGCAAAACTACAGTGATGGCCCAACGATATGTTCAACATCTTTTATCCACACTTCAACGCTCCACACTCGTTACACCCATTGGCCCACGAGATAACAAAATTGCTCCGAGTTCGTTGACATCTCTGCCTAAATTGAGAACCTCAGTCGAAGAATGGCCCGGTTTGCTTCCTTCAGAAGTTGTCGCAATCACATTTACAAGAAAAGCTGCGGCAGAATTGAAAGCCCGCATTCGTGATGCGTTGTCGCTCTTACGTGATACTTCATCCTCAGATGAGGACAATGGTGTGTTCGACCCGAGAATTCAACAGAGCGGGGACGTTGAAATGTTGCTTTCACAACTTGACAATGCACCTATTTCGACCATCGACAGTTTCCTTCATCAATTAATTCAACCGTACCTTGACATTGTTGCTACGACTCCACCATCAGAGCAAATATCAGAAGAAATGTCAAAAATTCTCATTCAAGACACATTGAGTAGCGTTTGGCGACTAAGGCATGTTGATGATGCATTGAATGCTGGTTTGCTCGAAAATCCACAAGAATTTCTCGGAGCAAGAGATAGACTCGCGGTTCGTTTGGGAGGACAATCCAATGCAGAGGTTGTGATTCAAGGATTGATGTCGAAATCGATGTTTGTAGAAGAAGCACATCGAAATTTACTCAGGCGAGCCCAAGAGCAGAATATTGAATGGAATGGACATGATGCTGGGCCGGTTGAACTTCTCTATGATATCATGTTAGATACGATTGATCAAGAAGACCTTGACAGATTTTTTGCAACCTTGTTCGTTCGTATGACAGATTGGGTTGAACATTTTAGGGAATTCACTGCACAATGCATTCCTGTTGGTCAGGCATTTACTCAAAGTCGGATGCATCACCTCATTCATTTGATTGAACATCCTCCTGAACACCAACCGCTAGCACAACTTCGATGGATTTGGCGAGCATGTTTATCCATTGCAAGCCTGTCAAGTCTCAAAGATAGTGAAACGCCTACGTTCTTCCCCCGAGGTACGCTTCCGAGCGATGACTGGCAGGCAGGCCTCTTCAAAAGCGGCGAATCGGGATTTACCGATAAAAATCTGAAAAAACAGGTTTTCAATGATGGGGTAGAATTATCTGACCTCATTAAACAGCACTTACTCGATCGAGAATCGTCAATATTTTTATTGCTGGCGAAAAGCGTTTTCACTCTTCAACCGGAAGATGGTTATGCATTCATGCCTGCAGGAGTATCTTCGTATTTGTACGGATTGAATGTAGACATACCTCATCAGCATCACGGATTTGGTCACTATGTAAGTGAAGAACTTCAGATGGATGTTTTACGAGATTTGTTCTTTGTTCACAAAGGAACGCAACAAATTCATTCACATCGAAAGGCCATGGATGGTTTCAATGATTTTGATGATGTCTTACGATTTTCCGCAGACATCTTGCTTTCACGTTGCCCAGATATGTGCCGCCACATCTATCCAAGAGAGGCTGTCGATGCTCTTGATTCAATGACTTCTGAACCCTGGACTGACATGCACATTGCAAGGGCTATGACCATCTTGCATGACAATGAAGAATGTAGAAAAGACCTACAATATCGGTACCGAATCCTCCAAACACTTCGACGACAATTTAGGGCATTCATCATCGATGAATACCAGGATACAAATCCGAGTCATGCAAGGTTGTTAGCTCGTTTGTGGGGTCGCCGTACTCGAACGACAGACGAAGTCAAAGGACCACTTGGATATTGGGAGCCCACCATTTGTATTGTCGGAGATATGAAACAAAGCATCTACCGATTTCGGCAAGCAGAAGTTTCTGTGATGAGAACGATGGTCGAACAAATTCGAGAAGCCAATCGAATGGAAGAAGAAGATGAACGCTTTTCTGACCTTCGTAGACAAGACCATGGAAGAGACCCAAGGCCTGTTGGCGATGGAGCATCAGGAACGGCGTTTACAAACAAACACTCCGATGGCGAAAAAAGTGCACCATTTTCCTATGTGCATGTTGCTGCGAGAGATGATGAAGAAGGCAATTTCATGACCGACCTTGAGCGAGTCCAAAGGCGGAGGGAAGGCCATATCGATTTAACAACCAATTATCGAACACGTTCCCATTTGCTTGAATTCATGAATGATGTGTTTGATGATGTGTTCTCACCTCGACACGAAACCATCGTTGGAAATTGGTATGCTGACGCCCAGCGTTTGCGTCCTGGAAGAACGGATGACGGCGGATACCTTGAATGGCTCATTCCAATTCAAACACAAACCGAACCAGCAAGCACCGATATGAATGATAGCTTCGACCCATTTCTTGATTCTCGTTCATCTCTCAAACAACTTGAAAATGAGCTCATTGCCCAAAGAGTTGCATCTCTACTTTCTGGCCAAAATACGAGGATATGGGATACTGAGAATCAAATTTGGATAGAAATTGGAGACCGATGTGAATATCAACCTCGAGATATTATGATTCTCTTTCACGCAAGAACACATGTTCCAGATTTGATTCAACGACTCTCCAATCGTGGGATTCCTGCAGTCTCTGACAAACAAGGTGCATTGCTTCACCAACCCGTTATTCAACCTTTATTATCAATGCTTGAATTCATTGCCTATCCAGAATCAAGAAGGGCTTTGTTCGGTGTTTTGCGGTCGCCACTTGTTGGACTCAGCGACGATGAAATCAATACCCTCTTCACATCAGAATTGAATGAACAATTATTTTCATGTTTCGAATCAAACATTTTTCCTGAATCGATTCAAAAGATGTTCCGTGATGTAAACTCATTTCGATTGCAAGGCCGATTTAGTGATATTTTCACATATCTTCTGGATTATTCTGACCTCCTTGTCGTCCATTCCAATGAGTCTGAGCGAAATCATGTTGAAGCGTGGTGTACGTTGCTCAATGAAACATTAGCCAATTTTGGATACAACATCCTTGCAACACAAAGGCATATTCGTTCATTGAAGGCATTAGGTAAAGATGGGCCTCCGGCTGAATCATCTTCATCTGGAAACGCAGTTCAAATTATGACACTCCACAAGGCAAAAGGATTGCAGGCAAAAGTGGTCATCGTTGCAGGTATGTTTGGTGCTGGGCAACAAGATGCATCCCAATCTGTACGAGACAATGTCCTCGTGACTCCACAAATTGTTGCTGGAAGAATTCAGCCATGGACTGACCACGAACGCCCTCAAGACGGCCTTTGGGAATTTACGAAAGCAATTGAAGATGCACAAGGTCGTGCAGAACGACGAAGACAACTTTATGTTGCACTCACAAGGGCCGAAGAGCGGTTGATTCTAGTTGGCTCACCTTCCTCGAGTGAGTACGATGAAGAAAGCCAAAGGTTCAAAATTAAACGTAGCACGAGTGTCCGTTCCTTTGGAAATATGTTGATCGATGCCATGCGACACGTTGCAAAATGTGGAGACCATCCCGATTCTCCTTGGCTGCTCGAAGGCGATATCGAGGCAGAGGTTTTGGCTCCAGTTGATGAATCGCCTCTATTCATCAATCCGGCTCAATTGTTCGTTCAATCTACATTTCGAGAATCAACGATTCAAACTTTACAGGTATATCATCACCCTGATTGTTTTTCGACTTCACAGCCTACGTCGGTTTTACACCAAACACTTGAGATGTATTCGAGATTACAACAAGATTCCAATGTTCGCGCTCATTCAAGACAAATTCCACATTTGAACCTTGAAACCAGAGGGACGGTATTTGACCTTGATAGTTCATTTCGTTGCCGAAGGAGGCATTGGCTCAGTCATGTGTTAGGATGGCAAACTGAACCACTCAACATTCAAACGCAACAACGGGATGAATCACAATCAGTATACCCGAATCCCACAGATTTTGGTCTGATTATGCATCGTTTGCTCGAAGTTGGTTTACCAAATCCATGCACATATGATGGCTTCACACCCTCGTTATCGAATGAATGGTTCATAGAAAACGAAAGTAAGTTGCTCGATGAAACAACCATTGAGGATGTGCTTTTGGAATTTGGAATTTCACCATCTGATGCTAAGTTTTCATCGACAAAACAACGAGTCAAAGAAATTTCAACATTGATGACACAACAACGATTAGGAATGCTCCTGCAAGGCGTTGAGTGCGAAGGGTTTACGGTCGAAGCAGTTCGAACGGAGTTGCCTTTCCGACACATTCACAAGGTTTCAGATCTATGTATTGAACATACAAAAGAAACACCCTACGGTTCAGAAATTATGTCGATTATTGATGATATTTCGATGATTTTTGAAGGGCGGATAGACTTAGCGATCGCCCTGTGTGATGGACAAAACAATGGATATCTCCAAGTTGTTGATTTGAAAACAAAAGGATGCCTTGATGATTTTTCCCATGACAAAGAAGATGCTCATCCCTTACAAGAAAACAATCAGAGCGTAGAGAATTCAAGAGCAATAACCCCTGCTGAACTTGAACTCCTCGAACAATACAGATTGCAGTTAACCATGTACTCAATGGTCCTCGAATCCATCGAGCAGCACAAGGAACCGAGCCAACGTAGGACAATCCTCCCTCCCTCAATTCTAGTTGGTGCCTCAGGGCGAATGATACAACTTAGCGACGAGCAATACACGAATAGCAAAACCGATATTCTTGAACATCTATCTTGGCGGACATCAGTGCTTGCGAGTTCAGATACTCTTGAGGTTCCCCCTCGACTTGAATCAGACAAGGAGTGCCGGTCTTGTCCATTTTTCATCGGTGATATTCGTCGTTGCGGGCCCGTCTCTGAACCTTTAGGCCTCAGGGCTTTTGACCCATCAAAATAAGTGTTCCAGCCCACCCATCCGATGCTCCAGTTCGGCTAGATGAAACATGTTGAAAACCAATGGATTCCAAGCAATTTTTCCAATCTTGTTCACTCAAAGTTGTCATATGTACGCCTAATTTTTCTGGCCAAGTGTGGCTTGCTTCGTTTTCAAGGTAGTGATCGATACCAAAAACAATCCAGCCATTTGAATTGAGCCAATCACGAAAAACCGTTGCAAGAAATTCTTGTGGTTGATGGAGATAATACATGAATTCCATACTCATAGCAAGGTCAAAATTCTCATTTGGAGACCATTGAGGTAATTGGGCGAGTACATAATGTCCTTCAGGGTCAATGTTCTTGGCTTTATCAATCATATTTTTTGCTCCGTCGACGCCAATGGCCTTCGAACACTGAGCATTGGATTGAAATTTTCGAACGACCCAACCATTTCCGCAACCAATATCGATGAAAGTAAAATTTGGCTTCATCAAAGGAAGAGCCAAATCAATCATTGTGTTCACTGAAGGACTATGCCCTTGTTCCATTCCCTCATCTTTACCTATTTCTGCCCAATCTGAAAAGACATCAGTTGCCTTTTTGTTACCCATGAGAAATCTCAAAAAACACTATTCGATAAATATCTCCACGATAGAAAAAAACTTGTTCTCATCACTCTTGCATTGATTATGCAAATCTCAACAGAGCCAATCGATGAGGTTCTTTATCCTCAAATCGAGCCACATACGACCGGATTTTTGGAGGTATCAACACTCCACACTCTATATTACGAAAGGTCTGGAAATCCCGATGGCCTACCCATCATCGTGATACACGGTGGACCCGGTGGAGGTAGTCAACCTTTATACAGACGATACTTTGACCCAGAGAAATTTGACATCATTCAATTTGACCAACGGGGTTGCGGCAAATCAACACCTCATGCCGAATTGGAGGAGAACCATACCCACGCCTCTGTTTCTGATATCGAATCATTGAGGAATTTTTTCGGTATTGAAAAATGGCATGTGTTTGGAGGTTCTTGGGGCTCCACGCTCTCGTTGATTTACGCTCAACATTATCCAGACAGGGTGCTTAGTTTGGTGTTAAGGGGCATTTTTATGTGTCGAAAAAGTGAGTTGCATTGGTTTTACCAAGATGGTGCGAGCCATATATTCCCAGATGCATTCGAGGCCTACAGAGACCACATTCCACTTCAAGAGCAACACAACCTCATTGAAGCCTACTATTCTCGATTGACACATGTTGATGTCGAGGTTCGAAGAGCTGCTGCCCGTGAATGGACACGATGGGAAATGGCAACCAGTCGATTGTTTCCCGACCCAAGTTATGTTGAAAAAGCAGAGGACTTGGATTTTGCAGTTGCATTTGCTCGCATTGAATGTCATTACTTCATCAATGGAATTTTTGTCGAAGAAGCCCATATTTTGAACAACGTCGACAAGATCAATCATATCCCAACCATCATTGTTCAAGGACGATACGATGTTGTATGCCCTGCAAGAAGTGCATGGGAGTTGCATAAAGCCTTGAATCACAGTGAACTCATCATCGTTCCAGATGCAGGTCATTCAGTGGGTGAAGTCGGTATTGCTCGAGCACTGGTAGCTGCAACTGATAAAATTTGAACATTGGAAATACGAGAGCAACACGGCATCTTCATGCGTCGGCTTGATATGTAAGGCCAATGTGGATTAGAAGTAGGCGTAGCCCGAGGTGAGCAAAATGACAGACGGCACAATGACCGATGAGGTTCGAATTAAGGAGTTAGAAGACGCTCTTGGAACAGAAACCGACCGACTTCAGAAACTGTTTGCAGCATACGAAACGCAAGAAAAGGAACTGGTCGATGCAAGGGCTGAAATTGAAGTTCTCGAAAAAGAAATTATTGATAGGGAAATCGAAAAAGAATCTCTTGAATCCATTATCGCTGAAAAGGATGTCCGACTACGTGAATTGGAACGAAAAGCAACGACCTCATTGAAAAGAGTCGAACATCTTGAGCCAGAACTTGAGAAAATGGAGGAAAAGTACACTCGAGAAAAAGATCGTCTCGGTAAAGTGTTTTCCATTGCTGAGGAGTTGGATAACGACCTTCGACTCGCAGTTGCTGAAATGTCAGCAAGAGATACATGGTACATGGACCACATGGCACTCTTTGAAGACTTGAACAAGGCCATTAAAGCCCGTTACGATATGATTGAACGTGCGGTTGAAGCAGAACGAAAATCACAGCATTTGCGACGAGCGTTTACCGAGCGTGTTGAAGAACTTGTCGAGGCACGTGCAGGTGAAGGAGCAACCGAAGACGAACAATCAGAAGATGTTGAAGAAGAAGCACCTTCAGAAGACGAGGTTTCATCGGAAGAAGCAGGAACTGAAGATGCATCAGAAGATAATGCATCAGACGAGGAAGCACTCGAAGACGAACCATCAGAGACTGCAACATCAGCAACATGGTCAGATGGAGAAGACCCCTGGGAATCATAATCGGTGAGGCAATGGGCGGATTAGCCCCTGGAGGTTTAGCGCCAGTTTTGACGACTGGTTGTATGGGCATTAGTGCCCTCATCGTTGGCACAATCGTTGACCCAGTTGCAGGATTGGTTCCTTTTTTTGGTGTACTTTGTATCATGATCTCGTTGTTTTTTGCAAATTTTTGGAGAGACCCCGACCGACCAATTCCAAAAGACCGAGGTGTTGTTCTCTCCCCTGCAGATGGTCATGTGATGTTTATCAAGCGAGAACGTGCAGTGGGTAGGCGACCATCTCAATCCGAATTGAATGAAGATGTCATCATTCGTGACTCATTGACCGGTGATTGGTACCCTCAACCATCGGACAATCCTCTCCGATTTGAAACCGAACAACTTTTTGAAGAAGTACCTCAAGGTGAAGAATCGGAACTTGATGTGTGGCGAATTGCAGTCTTTATGTCTCCACTTGATGTCCATGTGAACCGAAGTCCCATCGATGGAGAACTGGTCATCACCGAACACAGAAAGGGAAAGGGCCTTAAGCGAGGCCCATTTTTGCCTGCGTTCAAGAAAGAAAGTGAATTCAATGAACGAGTGCGAAATGTGTTTGAAAACGATGGAGGAGAACGTTTCGAAGTATCTCAAATCTCCGGTGCATTAGCACGCACAATCGTTCCTTGGGTCATCGCTCCTTTTTCTCTGCGCCGGGGCCAGAGAATTGGCATGATTCGACTTGGTTCGAGAGTCGACGTTCGAGTAAAAGCAGTTGATTATGTTCCCAATGTGGTTTCAGCAGAGGAAAAAAATGCCTTACATCCTAAAGGAGAATTTGTACAAGCTGGCTCAAGCATTCTTTTTGTACCAAATCATGTGGAGGATGATGAATGAAACGACTACTTCGTGCCCTTCCCGCGTTGATGGTATTGCTTTTGGCTGCAGCACCAGCATTGTATTACCAAGTCGGATTGTTTGTGTATTTTGAAATTGCAAAAACGGATTTGGATTGTACCAATCATGCCCCATACAATACTCCAGCAAATTTTGAACCCCATCTTTATCCAGAAAATATCGAGAGCTACACCCATCAATGGAACGACACCATCGTGTCGAATATCGATCAATATTACATGGAGTCATGGGAAAACGCGACAATCTATCTTGAAGAAGAGCCAATCAGTATATCTGCGTGGTATGTTGAACAAGATACAGAATCACCATGGGTGATTCTCATCCACGGCATACGTTCGTGCAAAGCCAATCACGAAGTGCTCATACCCGCTGGAATGTTGTCAAAAAATGGATTCAATGTCTTGATGATTGACCTGCGCGATCACTGGCAGAGCACAGTCGAAGATGAGTTGGTTTCAGCAGGTCAAAGAGAATGGCGTGATGTGCTTGCTGCATGGTCTTGGCTTCAAGATGAAAAGGGCGTTCCGCCACAACATATTGGTCTCTACGGAGCTTCGATGGGAGCAGGTACGGCTGCCCTTACTTTTGCCCAAGAACCTTCAGTTCAATCTGTATTCCTAGATTCTGTATACTTTTCAATGGACACCATCTTACGAGAAGAACTCGAATACCAAGGCCTACCTCCTGTGTTGGTTGATGCTGGAATTTTTGCAGGTAAAGTGTATTCTGGCGATGATATTGTCGATGTTGAACCATATGAGGCTGCAGAAAATCTGAATGGACGTTGGATGTTTATTGCACAATCAAACAACGACACTCGTATTCGATTGCATCACGGCAACAATATGTGCGAAGCAGCCATGGAGCACAGTGAACATGTCGAGTGTTGGTTTGCTGATTCTGCTGTACAATTTACTACAGATGATGGTGAAGACGCAATGCTTGCCCACGTGACATTGATGCTTACACAACCTGAAATGTATGAACAAAAATTGGTTGAATTCTTTACGCAATCGCTTTCTATGGAGGTTTGAAGAAGATGACCGAACAACCATCATTACTTTCGCCGACCTCCAAGCGCTTAAGAATTCACGACTTGGTCAAAGCACCAGAAAACACGCCTTATGCACAAAAAAAGAAGCACGCTTGGGATGCAAGAGACCCTGCGTTGGTGTATCAAACGCCTGAAGTGACAGCTGATGGTTCAATTTGTCAAGCTGCTACAATTATCTTGAGAACCAAAGGCTGCCACTGGTGGTGGTCATCAGGCTGCACTTTTTGCGGCTACTTTAATGACACAAGGGATGATGTGACTTCAGCAGATTTGCATGCACAGTGGGAAGCAGCAAAGAAGAAGTTAGACCAATTTTCAGAAGTCGATATGGTCAAGGTCTATACTTCGGGTAGCCTGCTTGAGGACAGAGAAATACCTCTTGATTTTCAAGAGACCGTCCTAAGGGATTGTCATACCTTTCAAAAAGAATTGATTATTGAAAGCCGATGTGAGCAACTGACCAAAGAGAAACTTTCGTGGGCAGTATCTCACAACCCGAACTTCACAGTAGCGATTGGTCTTGAAGCCTATGATGATGAAGTACTACGGTTTCACGTCAATAAAGGATTCACAACGGCATCCTGGCATCGTGCAGTTGAAAATTTGAGAGCACACGGTCTACGTGTGAAAACATATCTCATGTTCAAACCTCCATTCATGAGTGAAGCCGACGCTCTATATCATTCAGTGTCATGGATTTCTTCCGTAGCCTCACTGTCTGATGAGATTTCTATCAACCCAATGAATGTTCAAAATGGAACTGTCATCGACAGACTCTATCGAAACGGCGATTATCATCCTCCGTGGTTATGGTCTCTTGTTGAAATGATTCATTTGAGTCATGCAGCATTGGAAAAAAGCAACACAAAGACACGGATCATTGTTCACCCTACAGCAGGAGGAAAACTTCGGGGTTCACACAATTGCGGGCAGTGTGATGCAGAGGTTGTTGCAGCCATCGAACGTTATGCAGTATCTGCATCGCTTGAGGAATTTAGTGGCCTCACTTGCGAATGCAAACATCGATGGTCAATGGAGATTGAATTGGAACAAAAGATGCCATTGCCGTTAGGAATTTCCAAGCATCGTCGAACATCCAAAATCGATAAACTTCGTTCCCCATAACATCAAAAATTTCCAACTCTTGCTTGAATGCTATAACTGAATCTTTATGGATACCCGTCAAGTGGCGTGAGCATACCTCTATGGTGAGTGAGTACGATGACAGACACATCCGTTCTTCCAGACACAACAGTCGGAAACAATGAACCAACCACATCGAGAATGATCTTGGTGCTCATGGTCGTTGCAATTCTTGGTTTTTTTGCTCTTTTTTCAAACATTTTTGGCTGGGATAATATCCCGCTTCTCGGCGAAATTGTACCTTTAATCGGTAACCTCGGTGGAGGAGGAATTTGGTATTACCTCTTGGGATTCATCATTGGAATCGGTGCAATTGTTGCAACCCTTGTAGGAGAAATTCTTGTCGATTGAGGTGTAGAAATGGATATTGTTTTCTTCTTTGGTTTCGCTCTTATCCTCGCTTTGTACTTTCTTTCCCAATTTCTCGCTAAAGGAATCGGGGAGATGAAGTCAGTCTTCACTCAAATTGGGTTGTTCATTCTCAAAAAGAATCCACCCGGCCTTGTTGACCTCTTCAACGATGAAGATGGTAGTGGTTCTAAGACTTGGATGAATTTCGGTATGCTTTGGTTCTTCTTTGCAGGCATTCTCGGATTCCTCGTTGGCTGGCACACTTACGACCCATCAGCACTCAATTCCTTGTCAAGTGTTGGTTGGTCGTACGATGACGGTTCCGCCCTGCTCGAATTTACCGTCAATGCACTCAACACCGCATTACTCCTCGGCCTTATTGGAGGTGGTATGGTGGTCGTTTCTCGAAACGCAAATGGTCGATTGGCAAGTGAATCCAACGCTTCGATGGTTGCTGTCCTCATTTCAGTGCTTCTCATCACCCGACTAATACTACCAGGTTTGATGGGTATTTTTGATATCGATACCTCATCAACAGGTGTTGTGATTCTATTGCTTTCTCTGGAAACACTTGCCATTGCCGCATTACTTATCCCAGTTCTCATTAATCTACTTGTGACCATTGGTCAATCAAACGGTTCGTCTCTTATGACAGGTTCATGGTTTGTCATTATGGCCGTCACCGTCAAGATTTTCGGATTGATGTTCATCTTCTTTGGTGAACTTGCAGACTCCACACAAACCGTTTGGCTTGGAGAACGAGTTGCAAATGGTTGGGCTATTCTTGCGTTGTTGATTGGAATGGGTTATTATGTGGTTCCCAAAGTTGCCGAGGCCCCAATTTGGTCCCCTTCCTTGCGAACTGCGAGCATGGTGCTCCTCTTCGTCACTCCCAGTGTCTTCTTTATGACCTCATCCGACAGCAGTAATTTCTTGTCCAATGTAGGGGCCATCCTCCTAACATTGTCGATGCTACCACTCTTTGCAGCGAGTGTTAATATTCTCATGACTGCAACTCATGGTTTTGACAAAGTGATGAATCATCCAGGCGCACTTGCTGTTCTTCTGGCATTTTTCCTCCTACCGTTTTTCGTGGTTGGTTCCTATTTCACAGCGATGGATGTCTTCGTTGGAGCAGGTGAAATGACAAGCCTCGCAGCCGTTATCGATGTCGGAGCAATGTTCACGATCGGAGGCTTGGTCCTCGTTGGAACTGTTTACACAACCTATCCGTTAGCGTCTGGTAAAAAGTTACCATCCTCATCGACTGCACATCTATCTGTCTACATGATTTTCGTCGGTGGACTTGCATCAACAATTGCCTATACTATTGGTGAATTTTCAACAATGACCGTAAATGCGCTCGCTCTCGAAGATGTTACTGCTGATGTTGGTGGATACTACCTCACCGGGTCGGTGTTGTTCTATATTCTCCCCATTGGTGCACTCTTTGCAACACTTCTCATGATTCGAACAGGCATTTCGAGGTCGGCCCAAGACGTCATGGCACAAGAAGCTGATATCAAATCGTACACGCTGGTTTCCGGCGCAAAAACAACCATTCGAGACCTCATCGGTCGGGGTGTTGGCATCGATACCGTTCTGGTGCTCGCCCAAGATGGGGATGCAGAAGGAGGCACAACACTCATATCTGTTGGTGCTACTTTGCATGACGATGAAATCACCGAAATTCCAGATAAAGAAGTAGACCACCTCCTTGTTCTTCTTGCCAATCATCTCGTTGATGAAAAGAAATCTGTTTTTGATTTGTTCCGCCAATCCGACAAGGATGCAAGTGGTTCAATTGATGACCAAGAATTGAGGGATATTTTTTCAGGCTTGGGACAAGACCTTACTGATGCACAAACTACAGCATTAGTGCGCCGATTTGATATCGATGGAGATGGCTCGATCAACCTTCCAGAGTTGGACATTCAAATCGCTCTTACCAATGCGGCATACAATGTATCATCATCCTCAGAAGAAGAAGAATGAGGGTCTCTTGTGAAAATTGGTTTGGTTGGCAAACCAAATGTCGGTAAATCGACGTTCTTTAGTTCCTCAACATTAGCCCATGTTGACATTGCGAATTATCCTTTTTGCACCATTGACCCCAACATAGGTATTGCTTACGTACGTTCACCTATGCCATGTCCTTGCCTTCAATTACGAGAAAAAGCAGAATCTGAGGGGCGTGGCCACCAATATCCATCGAGTGAAGAGCGAAAAGGCAGTATTTGTCAACCACGAACTGGTTTTTGTGTGGGCCACCAACGGTTTATTCCTGTTCAACTTGTCGATGTCGCTGGACTTGTTCCAGGAGCCCATGAAGGAAGGGGAAGAGGAAACGCATTTCTGGCTGATTTGTCTCACTGTGATGCTTTGATTCACATTTTCGATGCATCGGGTTCGACAGATATAGAAGGTCAATTCTTGGGCTTTGACCAATCGTATGAAAGTATAGTCCAACGCTCCAAAGAAGATATACAATTTTTACAAGATGAATTAGATTCATGGATTTTCCAACTCCTTGCCGAGGGTTGGAGTCGAGGAACAAGAAGAGTTCAATCAGAAGGTGAGCGTGGCTTTGCATCATTTTTGCTTGATAAATTGAGTGGTATTGGGGCTCAATCGGTGCATATCAATCAAACAATTCAAGACTTCATACTACAAGGTGGAGATATATCAACACCGTGGTCGTTGAATGAAGCCCAACAAAAAAATCTTGCAACAATGTTACGCAATCGAATATTTCCAATTGTGTATGCAGGGAATAAATGTGATAAATCATTCAATCTCCAAAGTCTAATGCAAGACCTTCATGTTCAATTTACACCTTGCTTATCCGATTTAGAATTGGCACTTCGAAGGGCTTCAGAATCCAAAATCATTGATTATATTCCAGGTGAAAATACGTTTTCAATCCGAGATCGAGCTGACCTCAATGATGCCCAAAAGAAAGCGCTTGAACAAATGAAAAACCTTCTTGAGAAACATGGTTCTACAGGAATTCTTCCGTTACTTGAGCACATAATTTTTGATATTCTTCATCAGGTTGTTGTCTATCCCGTCCAAGATGAAAATCACTGGGTCGATGGGGAAGATCGGATTTTACCTGATGCCTTCCTCGTTTCATCAGATTCAACTTGCAAAGAAATGGCGTATAAGGTTCACACCGACCTTGGGGAAGGTTTCATCCGAGCCATTCACGGAGTGACAAAACGTACGATTGGTGCAGATTATGTTGTGCAAAACAACGATGTCATCAAGATTCATTCAAAATGATCAATGACCTTTAGGACGCTCATATTGAGGCGTCAATCGAGCCATATCACCTGAGAATTTTCCACTTCTGTAAATAAACCACACAGGGCCGAGGGCGGTTAAGAGAAGAATCAGAATAAGGAAAAAAGTTCCCCAAGGGTCAACGTTGGAGAGGAACATCACCCAAAGAGTCCAAAGAATTGGAATGTAAAGTAGAATGCTGTATCTCCTTGCAACAATTCCGAATCGTGCGTTTGCAAGGTCGCCACTGTACATGTTGGGCGCATCTTCTTTGGATATCAGTCCGAGGTCAAGTCCACAACGAACACAAACCTGGGTTTTTGGCCCATTGCCATGAATAAATTGTTCGCGCGGATATGTACTGGCACAGTGTCTGCACGTTGGCATAGTCTCCCCAACCTATCGGAATTGAAACTCATTCTTCAACAATGCGTTTCCTGTTTAAGAAATTTGAGAAAATAATCTCTCCTGATTGGGAACCAACGGACTCTGGATGAAATTGAACACCATAGACCGGTAATTTTGAATGTGCAATCGCCATGATTTCTCCATGTTCATCGGTTGATGTGATAATGAAATCATGTTTATCTTTTGGTTGCAACACAAGAGAATTATACCGAGTAAATTTCCAAGGCGATTGAATTTTATTGAACAAACCTGTAGCACCGTGATGCATTTCGCAAGGCTTGCCGTGAACTGGTCCAAAGGGTGATTCTAGAAGTTCGAATCCACCATGCAGTCCAATTGCTTGGTGGCCTAAACACACACCAAGCACGGATTGTTTGAGTTTACCTTGCACTGCGAGTTGTGCAATCGTGTAACTAAATAATACATTTTCAGGTCGTCCAGGACCTGGGCCTATGACGATAAAATGAGCCGGATGACTCGTGATCCATTGCAGAATCTCATCTTCTTTCATATCTGAAAAAGGAGGTAGTCGTGCTTGCACCATTTGAACAGAGTACCCTTTAGCAGTGATAGAATGCACAATATTCATCGAGAATGAATCTAAATTATCTACAAAAAGGACATCAGCATTGATTGGAGCAATATCGAGGCGTAAATCTCCTACGAGATTTTTAATTCGCTGCCAATTCCTTTCTCTTGGCAAACTGAAAATTTTGATAGGATGTTGTGATGATTTTTGCTGACTGGGAATCCATCCAGCTGCATGCAGTAATGGTCTTGCTTTTTGAAATGCCTCATCGACTTCAGAATGTGGATCTGATGAGATTGTGATCCCACCACCAGCAGCGATTTTTCCGTACCATTGTTTACCATCAAATGTTGCCTCAAGGGTTCGAATGAGAATATTCCATGTGGCGTTGTTGGAACATGGGTCGAACCAACCAATTGAACCAGTCCAAAATGAACGTCCTTGTTGTTCGATTTGATTGATGACATGACAAACCATGGTTCGAGGACAACCAGTAATTGAACCACCAGGGAATACAGCCTCAATTGTATGTGAAGATGATACATCTCTCTTGAGTTTGCCAGAAATTCGACTTACAAGATGTTGAACGCTGGCATACTGCTCAATATCAAAGCGGTCAACTTTGACACTTCCAACTTCGCAAATTAGTCCGAGGTCATTCCTCATGAGGTCAACAAGCATGCGATGTTCAGCCCGTTCTTTGTCATCATTGAGGAGCATAGAACGGGCAATTTCATTTTCATGTTCGTCAACTCCAGTATGTATAGTCCCCTTAATTGGAGCAGTATGGATGTAATCGTCAATTGATTCAAGCAAACACTCTGGCGAACTTGAGACAAGGGATATACCTTCATCTTTGATTTCAAAAAAAGCTGAATATGGTGCAGGATTCATATCGTCTAACGCACAGAAGGTTTGCCAAGGATTGCTTTGTAAACGACCTTGCCAAACTTGACCAATGTTGACTTGATACACGGTACCTTCGACAATTTTTCGTTGAATATGTTCAATATTTTCAACATAATGACCATCGGTTAATCGTGTTGAAAAATCCATTTGTTGGAATTTTCGCTGAAGGCTCTCTTGTTTCAAATCAAATTCAAGTGGCGGGTTCCAATTCGATGAGGCGATTTTAAAGATGGAAAATTTTTGTTCGAGACAATCGTAGACGCACCCTTGTTCAACCAAGTAAAAACAAGCCAGAAGTTCTCCTTCATTTGGGTTGTATTGAAGGTGAAGAGGTTGAGTCCATTGTACAACATCGTACGACAATGCAGCAACCCAGAACGGTTGTGCAGGTAACTTTTGATGTGGTATCGATTCAAAAAGAGAATTTGGAGTGAGCAGCCGTAATTCATCGATAGCCTTCGAAAGACTGTCAAACTTAAACCGCTGTTTGTGATACCAAGCACCATGCTTCCATTCTTCAATTTCTAAATCAAAGTTCATTGGTTGTTGATTGATGTTGATGTTGGAGAAGTCAGGTTCGGCTTGCTGATTGATTGATGATGTATCCGGTTGTCGAATCGTTGCTCTCAACCTTGAAGGGCCACAAAGCAAAGAAAAGGTTGCTAAATGTGTTGCTGGGCCACCAGAGTGAAGCAGCACACAATCTGGGCTGCCGAATCTGTTGGCTTTTTCTCCCAGCCAGCCTTGATCGTGCCACAAATTTTTGAGTTGTAATAATTCATGCACAACCATCACTCCAATGAACTCCAAGATATCTTGTTGCTTTGATGTTGAATGTAGAGTTGATGAATTTCGTTGGTGATGCTTTGACTTGAACCAATTGGGATTGAATCGATTTCGATGATTTGAGCAAAACCCACCCCTGTTCCGCACACAAATAATTCCCTACAACTCCGAATCATTCGCTCGGTTAAGCAACCAAATTGTATCGCAAATCCTTGTTGCTCCAATTTATTTTGGATTGCTTCGAAGGTTGTGCTTGCAACTCCACCGAATTGTTGAGATGAAATCCATAACACACCGTCTTCAGAAATGAGGCAGGGCGTTGCTCGGTCAGCATCAACTACATTGTTTTCATGCATGAATAATGCAATATCAAACTGGTGTTGATTTGCAATATCTCTTGCTTCCAAATATGGGCGCCATGCTCCATGCTTGCAACCGGTTATCGCTCCAGACCAACGTGGTGCTGCAATACTCATAGCTCGCAAATATGCTTGATAGGGTGGCAGTGTGCGTGTTGAAATTTTTACATTGCCATCGGCATGGACTTCTATTTTGAGGAGTTCATTTGGTCTGTGTGGTTGAGATTCGTTCTTGAGATGTGGCTGCATTTGTTTGAATACTTCAGATTCTAATGAAAGAGGCAATTGAAGGCCTAAACGGTCCGCATGATGTTTCATTCGATTGATATGAAGTCGGCCATCGAGAAGATTTCCACGCCCATCCCATACGCAGGTCGTAAATACTGCGTCAGCAGGTTGCATCTCAGCCAAAGCCATCGAGTATGCCCTCAAAGTAGGTCGTCCAAAAATGATGTGTCAATTGTTGATGGTGTATATTGTTGAGGGTTTTGCGTTGGTTGGCTGAATTGTTGAGTTGGCTGTTGTACTGGTTGAAGGACTGGTTGAGCGGGTTGGTACACTTCTCTTCCATATGCACCTACTTGTTGGTAGGATTGTGGTTGCTCCGGTACTTGTGTTGATTGTGGCGAACCATATCCTGTTTCGTTCCAATCGGAATTGGTTTCAATGCCCCATGTTGATTCTTGTAATTCCCAATCCTTCGACACTCGACTTGAACCGCCAGAACCTCCACGGCCACGAACGACCATGATAAGAATGATGAGCAGGAGAAGAGCTAAGCCAATAGCAAGAAGTAATTCTTGGCTCATCAAGGCATTGATTGAGAACTCGGTCTCGTCAGAATCTTGGTTGGTCGAACCCGTAGAATCTTCAACGCTGTTCAGCACGACTGGAATCACATCTTTTTCCATACCTAAGGTATTGAACGGTGCAACAGCAATGTACCACCGTGATGTGTTGACTAAATCCGGATAGATTTCATTGTTGATGACAAATGATGTAGCACCTGCAATTTCGATGACAAAATCGGCTTCATCTGTGGTTGAATATCCTTCATTCAAAATGTAAATTCTCATTCCATCTACTCTGTCATCAACTGGATTTTGCCATTGCACTAAAATGTCCTTCTCATTGACCCAAGATACTTTCACATCCGTTGGTTTGCTGAGCGGGTCGTTGGCTGAGAATCCACCGTTGTCGATGGATTGACCTTGGGCAACAAGAAGGTTTGACTTGTACGCGTTTCCAGAAGCGTCCACCGCTACAACAGCAATCCAGATATCCAAGCCAGCAAGTATTGGCGTATCGCCTGCGAGGAGTTCAATTCGCACTGGTAACTCAGGGGCCCGATGAAGAACAACGAGAGGTGTTGTTGGTCCATCTCCGCCAACGCTGACATCTGAGAACGCCCAAGTAGCACCATAGATTTCGTAAGATGAAATATCGGATGCATCAGAGAGGTCGAAATCAACAAATATCGCACTACCATCATCGTTTGGCACGTCTGAAATTTCAACAGAGTCGAGTCGATTAGGTGGTGTGTTATCGTTGATGTTGTCAATTGGCGTTACTGTTGCTTGAATCAAATCGTCGACATGGACGTTTCCTTTCAAGTCATGGACTGTCACCACAACATAGAGTTTGATGTCCGGTTTAATCAGCTGAGGCGTTGTAGCAAGTAGGTCTTGACCACCATAGAGGCCGGTGGAAATTGTCAATTCAATCGGATTTGTTTTTTCGTCGATCCACTGCTTTGAGAAGGTAAAACATCCGCAGGTTTCAGCATTCGTGCCACGTGATGCGTACAACCATGAAATATCATTCAATGGTTTATCGGCGACCCAAATCGTGTAGGATGAGAAGTCATCTGCTTCGGAAGGAGACCATATGACATCGATGGCCGTTCCGTCGTCATCGGGATGGTCAAAGGCCATGATATTGGTAATTCTATCAGGAATTGAGCCCTTACCCACTACATTTTGCAACGGTGTAGCCGTTACGAGAGTCACGGCAGTGAGGTCGGCATTGAGCCATGCATCGAAGGCCACAACACCAATTGCATACATTCTTCCATCCACCAATGGAATACCGTCGAGTTGATTGATGATGACTTCGGTTTCATCGCAAGGACTGACGATGGTCGCTTGTGAAAAAGATGTAACATCTCCTTGTTCAATATCCGGCAGTTCAACATCAATATCCCATGGAGACATGTACACGGCATAAAATGAACAGTCAGATGCTGTGCTTTCATTCCAACGAACGACGATTCTTCCACCTTCGTCGTCAGGTACATCTTCGGCTGAAGTGCCTTCAACTGGTGGTGGGGCTTGTTCGTCATTCAGGTCTCCAGTTGGAACAATAGGTCCGATAACTGTCACATCTGATTTGTTCTCTTGGCCCGATTCATCTTCACATGTAAATCCAATCCAATATGGTGTTTGTGGGGTAAGTGTGATGATTGAAGTATTACCTTCATTGACATCAAATGTCGAATGAGCCTTCAAACCGACCACGTCATTAAATTGTGATTTCGACACGTAGACATTGGTTGATGCAAGGTCCAAAGCGGTACATCTTGCCCACTCTAATTCTATTTCACCATCTGCACCGTTTAAGTGTGGTTGTGCCATTGCCCATAAAGGAGGTCGTGGGATTTCATCGGAAGGTGATGCTGGCCCAATTTGTGAAGGAATGTTACCCCATCGACCATCGTTGTATTGTGTGACCACAAGGGCGTAATAATCGGTTCCATCGACAAGGGATTGTCCATTTGCAGTTGAAACATCCGTTGAAGTTCGACTGTGTAATGATATGATTTTATCTGGCGTTCTTTGACTTAGGTCGAGTTCTGTTGGAGCTATTGACCATGGCCCTTCGTTGATGAAGACAAGGTATTGTGAAAAATCAGGGTCGTGAATGAGTGACCATTCGACCATCAATGTTGAACCACCATCATCTGGCCGATCGTAGAGCGAATTCATTTGAATTGGAGTATCTCGACGAATAAAGTCGTAACTTAATCGAATCAATATGGAACCATTTTGAGGCGATTGGAGCGTAAGTGACACATGTTGGGTGTTGTTGAGTAACATTCCAGAGTCAATTGCATATTGCAAGTTCGATTGTAAATTGACATCGTTTGATAGGTTGATGATGGCGTTGTATTTCAAATCGACAAGTTGCGTCCAAACCATGGCGTTATCCACTGGAGAGGTAAACATGAGTGGCATTGTAGAGAACTGTGTGTTGTGAGGGCCAGTAACATCACCGGCTAGATTAAGTTGCAATGGGTTGGTTGAATCGATGAGTGAGATTGTTTGGCCTACATGAGTTTGCGAGGTGATATTTCGAGTGATAGCACCACCTGCTGTTGCCACTTGAAGAGGTTGGGCTCGTCTTAAGACAAAGTCATCGACGCTGTTGTATTGCCCGTTGTTCTCAAATCCAATCAATCCTTGATTGGTTGTTAACCAAAAGTGCGATGACGTGACAATACCTTGGCGGACTTCATTGACGCCTTGAGGGGGCAAGGCCAAGTTGAGAATAGAGTGTGAACTTGTTCGAGATTCGAGCATAGCGATACCATTGTTTGAACTGATGGTCACAATTTGGTTCCCATTGCTCATCATGTCACGTGCCGGCCACCAAGAATTGAGATTCGCAAACCCCTGCCCCTCTTCAAAATCTCCACTGCTGCTGTTCCAGTGAATCATCTGTTGAGAGTTGAAGGCCGAAATGTGGACGCCCCACCAATCGCTTGATAGTGCGATGACTACATTTGATGGAAGTTGGTCAAATTTATGTGTTGAATCAACGGTTGGAGGTGAAGTGCCAATGTCAAGAATACTCACCCCAGGTCGTTCATCGCCCCGTCCATCGTGTGAAACAATGAGGCTGATTGAACCATCTGAATTTGTTCTAGGTGCAAACATCCATGATGAGTCACCGTCGAGTCCTTGGGCTTGTCCAATGGTTTGCATTTGGCCAGCCCCTTCATCAAATTCAACGATCCCATTTGCGGTAGCAAAGTACACCAGAGAGCCCTGTCCAGTTCCTGAACCACCGACATAGACATCATTGACGACAGCGGCAGGTAAACCATCAGCGGTTGTTATGGAATCTTCCCAATCTGCTGTTGTGTAGTTCCAAACACCAACGCCATTATCTGTTGCAATATACATGTGTGTTGAACTTGAACCGAATCCATTGACAATATTGGAGGGTAAACCTGCAATGAGTCTACCCGTCGTGAAGGACTGTGAACCAAGATTGAAACGCTGCACCCCAGGACTTGAACCAGATTGTGCTGCTAGTCCAATGACGAGTTCATTTCCATAGCGGACAATACCATCGAGATTTTGATGTAGGCCACCATTGATTTTTTGCAATTGCCCATTCGAAGTGAGTTTGAACAGTCCATTTTCAATCGTCGAGAAGTAGATGTCTGAATTGACCATTTCAGCATCGTATGCGACTGCACGTCCAGGGAATGTCCACCCATAATCCCATTCAATGGTACCGTTTGGCAAGAAATGACCTTTGAGGACACCTGTTGCTGCAAATGAATTTCCAGTGCCACCATTTGTGGGGCGAGTCGTGACATAGACGTGTGTTGAATTGCCTGTAATGGTGCCTAATTGTCCACTTACAATACCGGGAAGGTCAAGCAAAACTTGTTCTCCAAGAATAGAAATATTTGACACTCGACTGTATCCAGATGATCCGCCAGCTTGTCCCATCAACCATGAGGAACCAAGCCACTGGAATGATGTCGCAGATGAACCACCACCTCGAACTGTTGCTTGACCAGTGGTTGCTCCGTTGGAAGTGAAAATTGAATATCCACCTGCAATATCATTACCGACGCCGTGTCCAACGATGAGACGCCCATTCGCCCAATCCAAGCCATCGTACCATACAAGGTCAGTAGGTAATCCGTTTGCCGAGGTTGTGATTTGATTGAGCCATTGTTGAGTAGCGTAACTATACTTTGAAATTCCTTGGTTGTTGTTGTAAAATCCTACATACAGTGTTTGCGATGAATCACAAGTGACCGATGCAACACCGAATCCACCAAAGTCAGACCGTTGGAACGGCGAGACAGTACTGGACTGATTGTTGTTAATGTTGAACCGAGCAATTGAACCAGTACCTTGGTACATAGCCATGTGGAGGTATCCACCGCACATCGTAGCAGATATTGGATATCCGTTTGGGATGTTGTTGGATTGACTGCTTCGATGAAGAGTTGTGATGTTGGTAATGCCGTTGATATGGGTGACTACACCTTCTTGGAAGAAGTCACCACCGCCAAAGTTGCCGTAGATGCCACCACCTATGATGAGGTGGTTTCCATCGGTCCATAATTCAAAGAAATGAGACCCTGCATTATTGGGAAGCCCACTTCCTTCTGTCCATGTGGAAAGCCACTGTGAATTTTGTTCATCGTATCGAAGGATTCCATCTTCAGATGCAAAGAGGGTTGCCCCCTTCCATTCGACGATGCCCCGAATGGGGAAATCAAACTGAGTCCAGGAACCCACAAGTGTGTAACTTGAATCATAGAGTTCAAGTTTGGTTTCGCCCCAAGCGACCCAAGTGTTGCCGTAGCTGCTCTTGTAAGCAGTTACACGGTCAACTTGCCCTTCGGGAAACACACTTGTTCCCCAAGAATTGTTTGATGTATTCCATAATGCAAGGCCTCCTGAACCCTCAGCATTCCACCATTGGCCAGAAGCAACAGAAGCGATGATAATGTCACCTATCAAACCAAGTCCGTAGATGACTCCGCCATTTTCGTTCACTTCAGGGCCCGCATCTAAGAGTGTCATTTGACTAAAATTAGCCACATCGATACGACCAATGGAATCAGAATTATCGCTTCTGTAATACATAACGTTGTTGTGAATAATCATCTGATAGGGTTCGGACGTTCCTGTGTAGAGGTTACTGTTTCGTTCGATATCGTAGACTTCTTGTCCAGATGTGACGTTAATGAGTTGGAACCCATCTCCGCCTCCAATCCAAAGATGATTTGGGCGAATATCGGCAACAAGTCCGGACACATCCTCATTACCATTATCGAGAACATTGTCAAGCGTGTAGGGTGTCATCCATTGATTGGTTGATAATTCGTATCGAAGAACGCCAAACCCATTGATGCCAATGTAGGCGACGTTTCCAATAATCTCAACGACAGCATTTCCAGATTGACCAAAATCATTTTCCCAATTTTCCGACCAAGTAAATGATGATTTGTCGATGAGTCCAGCACCGCTAATAGTGCCGCCAAAGACCGTTGTTGAATTGGTTCCTACACTGTAAACTGCCCAATTTGGCATCCCATCCGGTTGATTAATGCAATCTTGAACTGCAAGCGAACTTAATGTGTATTTGCAAAGCCCAATATTCGTACCCGCGTAAATGGCATTTCCTTCGACCATGAGGTCAAAAAATTGTGATGGGCGTGTAGACCAACTGCTTCCCAAACCGAAGGATGACGCTGATTGGCCATCCCATCGACGAGCCCCTTGCTGAGTTCCAATGTACAAATTACTTCCATCTGAGGTGAGGGCATAGACATTTGCTGAAGGAAGAATAGCGAATCGATTTCCACTATTTCCTTGAGCTGTGACCAGCGGCTGAATAATTTCATTGAGCGACAAGTCCTTGCGTGCAACACCAAATCCTGGAAGCCCTAAGTGAAGGATATCGCCGACAAGAGCAACTGGAGCAAAATCAACACCGTTCACACCAGTCGATGTCCATGGTTGTAAGAATGATGTGGAACTGATGTTGTAGCGTAAGACACCTTCATCTTCTGATGCGATGTAAATGATTTGATTGTGAATCGCAACATCGAGCAGGAATGAAGAGTCAAGACCGTTTTGGGTGTTAAAGACATTCCAGCCTGCGTTTGTTGTTGTGTGGTCGATATAGGCCATCACTCCCGAAGCCACAATCACCAAGTTCGTTGTATCCACAGCACATCCTGCAAGTCTTGAACCGGTTTGTTGGCTGCTTGAGTAATATGTTTGAACTTGTCCCGACGGTGATATCTTTGAAACATCTCCATTTTCAAAACAGACAAAGATGGATTGCCCATCAGTTCGTAGATACGTGATACTGTTTTGATTTTGATTACCGAGGTTTGATAGCGGAGTATCCCATTGAGCAGATGCAACATTGTATCGGTTGATGAGGCCATCTGCACCGACATAGACAATTCCGTTTAACTCCACAATGCCAGTCATGTCACCAGAGGTTGGCCCACTTGCCAACACAATCTCAACAAAAGTAGAACTTTGGTCGGCGTTATAGGCAATCAATCGACCAGAACCGTCATTGATGATCACTGGGGACCACGTGGGTCCAAATTCGCCACCTGCGGGCCATGAGAAAAGGCTTTGTCCATCACCAAGAAGCCCAAAGGTTGACGACAATCCGTAATTTCCGCCACTGACGAAAACGCCACTTGTGAGGTTGTAGGTTTGCAGATTTTTCCCATTCAAGATGTACAATGTACTCGAGTTGAGGGCTAAACCACCAACATAATTTGATGACAACCAATTGCCGCTGTTCCAACTCGAAAGCCAAAATCCTGAATTCCAATCGTATCTGCCAATCCCACTATCATGAGATGCCATGAAAATTTGGTTTCCAACCACGAGGAATTCAGTCACCGAATCCGAATGCAAGTTGTTGGCCGTGGACCATTGAGACCTGACATTCCCATTGGAAATATCGATGGCTTGAACACCAAGATTTGCATGTGAAACATAGAGTACGCCATTGTTGACGAGCATAGCAAGACCATCGTTCGATCCTGAATTTTGTTGACCGCTTGTGACCCAAGTTGATGTTGAATTGCTTTGTTGAAGAGAAGCTACACCGCCTGAATATGTGGCCCACCAAGTTTGCCCATCGTGAATAAATTTATTGAAGATATAATTGGCAGGGGCGTGCGGTAAACTGCTTTGAATTGAATTATCGAGGAGTGCTAATGCTGAAAAAGTACCATCTGCATGCAAAATGTGCAAAAGTCCTGACGAAGCCTCGCTTTCAAGGTCGAGAATCCTTTCTTTTTGGAGGTCAATGACATCAAGAATTGAAGATGTTGCTCCATTAAAGCCCAAGACAAGAATTGAGGTCCCAATCGCCAAGTACATTTTGTTATCATTTACATCAAGTTCTGAGTCAGTAATTTGAACTGTGACCTCCCTAAGAGAAATCGCAGGGTCAGCAGGAGAGAGCGCTTCGATAATCATCGTCGTAATTTCTGCATCGGTCGGCAGTGTCACTTGTGCACCTGAGAAACTATTCGGACTGAGTTGACCTGATTTTGTGGAGGATGCTGGAGAGCCATCGAAGACATTTGTTTGACCGAGAGTCCCCCAACCTCTCATATCGACGAGATTGGCATTGTTTTGTTGTCCAATAAAGAGATGTGGTTCATCAATGATGATTCCGTCTTCGCCACGAACTTGGATTTCAAGGTTAACATTGGATACTTCTGCACCTGGTGCAAAGGATAAGTTCCACGTTGCTGATGCTTTTGTTCCGATGGTTGGATTAGCACCAGTGGTCGTCAATTGAACCCATCCTGTATCGTTGCTTCCCTCTGTGGGCCACACAACATCACCGGGGACCGAATGTGCTTGAACAGGTGCGAGGAGACCGAGTGGAATCGTTGTACTCAAGACCATAATGGCAATCATAAGAACGGCTGAAAACGCTTTGTTATTCGGAGAGCGCTCCATCATGAAAAAATTTGCAGTCTAATGATATTTGAAGCCATTCCTTCGATGACTCTTATTATCTTCTTGACATCAACATCAAATCGATAGAAACGCGTTGGTTCTCATCATTCATTCGCAATCCTCATACATGAAGTGAGCACGGCTTTTGAAAAGTGATGCTATGAATCGACGTCAAAAAGAATCTCGACTCAAAAAAGAAGCATTGGAATATCACGAAGCGGAACCCCGTGGTAAAATCAAAGTTGTGCCTACAAAACCGCATTCAACTTCGCATGAACTGAGTTTAGCCTACTCACCAGGTGTCGCCTATCCCTGTCTTGAAATAGAAAAGGAACCAGAGAACGCTTACAAGTACACATCCAAAGGGAATCTTGTCGCCGTCATCAGTAACGGAACTGCTGTTTTAGGTTTGGGTAATATTGGCCCTCTTGCAAGTAAACCAGTGATGGAAGGAAAAGGACTGCTCCTCAAGACATTTGCAGGTATTGATGTCTTCGACATAGAAGTCAGCACTGAAGACCCCGATGAATTTGTACAAACAGTGGTTAATATCTCAAAGACATTTGGTGGAATTAACCTTGAAGACATAAAAGCTCCAGAATGTTTTGAAATTGAGAAAAGAATTGCAGAAGCAACGGATATTCCAGTGATGCATGATGACCAACACGGAACTGCAATTATTTCTGGTGCTGCTTTACTCAATGCCTGTGAATTGCAAGGGAAAAAGTTGGGCAAAGTCAAGGTTGTTGTCGTAGGTGCTGGTGCATCGGCAATCGCTTGTGCCAATCATTATGTCGCACTCGGTGTTGACATGAACAACATCACAATGGTGGATAGCCAAGGCATCGTCACGACATCACGGGTCAAAAAAGGTGAGGTGAATGAATACAAGCAACCATTTGCCCAAGACAGAAAAGATGGGGACCTCAGTGAAGCACTCGAAGGTGCAGATGTCCTTCTTGGACTGTCAAAAGGTGGATTGGTTTCGAAGGACATGGTGGCAAAGATGGCTGAGAAACCAATTGTGTTTGCCTTGGCAAATCCAACGCCAGAGATCACTCCAGAAGAGGTCATGAAAGTAAGGAAAGATGCAATTGTTGCAACTGGAAGGTCGGATTATCCTAACCAAGTGAACAATGTTCTTGGATTTCCTTACATTTTCCGAGGTGCCCTTGATGTACGTGCCAGAGATATCACACAGAACATGAAAATGGCTGCAACAAAAGCCTTAGCACAATTGGCAAAGGAACCTGTTCCAGATTATATTTCAGAAGCATACGACGGGGTCACGATGCAATATGGTCCTGAATACATCATTCCCAAACCTTTCGACCGACGAGTTTTGATTTGGGAGGCAGCAGCCGTGGCCCAAGCGGCAATCGACGAAGGAATTACTGGAGTAAAAGCCGAGGAGTTTGACATCAAAGCATACCAAGAGGAACTCGAGGCGAGGCTTGGAGAAACATATTCAGTCATGCGGCAGGTCATCAATCAAGTACGTAGGAAAAATAAGAAAATTGTCTTCCCTGAAGGTGATAATGAGAAAGTGATTCGAGCGGCTGCACAATTATATGAAGAGAAAATTTGCCATCCTATCTTACTCGGAAAAGTCGATCGAATTCAAAAGATGGTCGAAGATTTAGGACTTCAATTTGAGTATGAAGTGTACGATCCGCCCAACGATCCGAGAAGAAAAACAACGTATGCAGAAGCATTTTTCAAAAGACGGCAACGAAAAGGAGTTACTTTGGCCGATGCCCAACGAATAATGAGAAGCCGGCCATATTTTGCAAGTCAAATGGTCATTCAGGGCGATGCAGATGGTTTCGTCGGTGGTGTGAGTCGAAATTATGCTGATGTATTACGCCCAACACTTGAATCAATTGGGAAAAGCACCAACAGCCATTGTGTAATTGGATGCTACATGATGAACATCAAAGGCAAAACAATTTTCCTCGCTGATGCTACAGTAAATGTATATCCAGATGAAAGGACGCTTGCGGAAATAGCCGTTCAAACTGCGAAGGTGGCAAGGCGCTTTGGTGTCAGTCCAAGGGTAGCCATGCTATCGTTTTCGAATTTTGGTTCGACAAGAGAAATCCGAACAAATCGAATCGAAAAAGCACTACAAATAGCGAAGGAACTTGACCCTACCCTTGTAATTGACGGCCCAATGCAAGCGGATACCGCACTCAATACAGATGTTCAGCAAGATTATCCATTTATGGCATTTAATGGTCCTGCGAATGTTCTGATCTTACCTAATCTTGCGGCTGCAAACATCGCCTACAAATTACTCGAAGAATTAGGTGATGCAGAAACGACTGGACCGATTCTTGAAGGGATGAAATGCCCAGTGCAACTTGTTGCCCAACAAGATGGTGTGAGACATATCTTCAACATGGCCACAATTTGTGTCGCAGATGCCATTCGAAAGGAATCTGTTTGGGATCAATTCTCATCTGAATAAACGCCCATTTCAAATGAAATTGTGGGTCGCCGGGGTCGCCAAATTGCTCCACTAACAAATCCTGCAACAAGGCCACCAAACAGTAAATTTGGCCAGTCAGATATTGCATAATCTTGCATTCCTCGCATGATGGGAATCAAAAATGATGGGATAATGCCAAACAGAGAAATCCATAACAATTCTGAACCTAATGTTGCACGAAAGTCCGCATTTTTTGGCACGACCTTTGGACTCTCGGTTCTTCGAGGGGAGAGTACAATTCGAGCAATGACATTTGGTAAATTCCGGTCGATTGGAACAGAAGTGAGGGCAGTCACTCCCTTTTGTTTTGGGTGAACGGCGATGGCAGCAACTTGGGCAGAAGCTGGTCCAATCAGCGTATTCGGTCGAGGCCTCCCATCCATCATTGCACCACGATTTCCCATCATTGGGGCGTCACATAACAATTCAGTCTTTCCAGGGCTGGTGATGATGTGATTTTGTTCGTAAGCACACTGCCATTCGGATAAAGAAGGTAACCGAGCCTCCAATTGTTCTTGTTCTAAGAAGTCTGCAACGCCTTTGTCTTGACAGAAGTGCTCAAGAATTTCATGTGTTTCTAAAAAATTAAGCGATTCATAATCTCCTTGTGAATCATCAATTTTAGTGTCGAAGAGTTTTCCAAGGTGATGATGTTGAATTGGTGATTCAAGAATGAAATACTCGGGTAGTTGAACTTCATACCTCGGCCGCTGATTTGCATACATCCATCCCCCCTTGTCACTACCGATATAGCAGGACTGGGCTTGAACTTTTACAAATGTAAAATCCAAAAATGTGAGGCGTTCCACGATGATTCCTCATGAAACTAAATTCATCATACGTGTGTACCACGCCATTCCTCGTTCATGGCTAGTTAAAAGAGAAAATTGCTTGAAAGGAGAGATTGAACGCATATATCCGAAGGCTGCAAAATCGACTAAATCAGGCGTTGAACCTCCAAAGAAAGCATTCTCACCCACCTCAGATGTGAATTCATCGAGAAGGTCATGCCATAGTTTCTGCGGACTTCTTCCATCCTTTTTGACCCGAGAACGTGCAATAATGCCCCACATGATAGGGAAACCTAACCAAGCATACATTCGTCGAGAAAAAAAACCGAATTTTTCTTCTTTGGAGACTCTTCTGGTGGTGCTTAATGCAGAAAAAAATCCACCGTAGAGAATAGGAATTGTTGCTTTTGATAATTTTGAATCGCACCACTCAAGCCATGAATCTTGTCGAGATTGCTCCGAGCCTGATTGCAATGAGCCTTGGTTAAAAGTGTCATCTAAATGTTTCATTATTGGAGTAGAATCAACAAAATGTTTGCCGTTGGCATCGGTAAACACCGGTACTTTATTCCAATCTTCAACGAATTTCAATTCTTTCTTGGCTCGAAGTCCATTGATTCCATGATAGTTTACATCAAGTTTGAGATACTCAATCATTCCTCGAACTTTCCAACAAAAAGGGCAGGTATAGAGTAGGTGTAGGGTTCCATCGTTGCCCATATCCGCCCCAAGAAATGTACCTTCTTAAGCCTCATCAATTCGTTTCATCTTCATCAAATTTCCAGCCAGGTTTCCAAAATTCAAGATTGTCCAACCAACTCAACCATTCATCGTCGTTGCAGGTCATGAGCATCTCTGCCCTATTTTCCAAACCTTTCATGTTGACCTTTGACAAAGTTCCCTCTTCATGCGAACGTTTCCATTCTAACCTGAAGATTTCAATTTGTTCACGTCCCTGTTCAGGTTTGTCGTAATGTCGTTCACATGATTCGCGGAGTTCGGCCAACCAAATCGTATAGGTTTTGAGAATTGGGTCATTGGAATAGGTCTGCTTTTTAGACCAAAATTTCCACCACATGGGTGCCTAACATTGTTCCACTCATTTGAGGATTTTGTTCATCAAAGCAAGTATCAACCAGTTCGCCATCGCGATAACATGGGCCGAATTGTCCTTCACCATCACGGCCGTCTAAAAGAGAAATCAATTGTTGCACTCTACTCGATATATGAACAGAGATTGAAATCGCGAAGCATCAAAATTGAATTCCATTCCGAGAAGTTAGAAATTCAAGAATACTATGATCAAATAAGTGCTCTTGACGGTGAGAAAATTTTTCTTGATGAACGAGGAGCGTTTAAATCATCATTTGAATTTGCAGATATGATCAAAGAATCAACCCTCGAGTCCCAAAACATCCATTTTTGTATAGGGCCCTTTGATGGGTGGCAAGGCGTTTTGTCTGATCATGACCTAAAATTGTCTCTATCGCCAATGACATTGACGCATGAATTTACAGCAGTCCTCTTGTTGGAGCAAATATATCGGGCATTTGAAATTCTTCGAGGTTCAAATTATCACAAAGATTAGGGACGGAATTTACAAATTTTTTTGACCAAAAAGGTAGGAAATTGTTATGCTCATTGAATCATTTGCAAATAAAAATGTGCTTTACATTGTTGTTTTTTCAATGGCGTTGATTCTTACGATGTGGAGCCGCCATCAACCGTTTCCATCAATTTCAAAACGACTTGGAATCATTTCTTTTGGTTATCTCGTTTTACTCTTACTTGCTGAAACTGCACCAAGACCAATGAAGTCAGAAGTTGTGTTACTTACTATGTTCGTATTTTCAGGTCTTGGAATTTGGGTTGGTATGTACCATCTACTCAAGACAAGACGCGATGTCATTATTGCACCTATGTTCGGATTTTTATTTTGTATTTCAAGCACAGGCTTGGTCGTGAATCTTTGGGATCAATTAGAATCCGTCGAGCATTGGGTAGGGTTCCTCACCCTCGGCGCCCTCTATTCAGGGCAGACGTGGTTGGTTTTCAGAGGTTTGTTAATTGGAAGACTACCGTTAGCTTGGAGTCAAGCAGGCTTTATTGCCTTATCTCGAGGGCAATTGTATGGTCCTCACGGAGCGATAGAATGCTTTGAAAAAGCATGGGATGCGGAAGAGGAACATCTCAATCCGATGGCATATTTTGCTTTGATGAACATACATACTTTTCTCAACAACGACGATGAAAGGATTCGATGGAGTGATTTACTCGAACTCTCAGGTGGCAAAGATGCGATCGATGAACAATGGATTGAAGCGGTGCAGAAACATATTGCCGCGTTAAGTAAAGCCTCTTTGGATGACACACCAGATACTGAAGAATGATTGTAAATTGATTCAAAGAATACAAGATTTAATAATCTTCGAGGTCGATTGTACATCATGAATAGGATAGCCAAACGAGATGACTGGTCAATGCATACTATCATGTGGTATGCCGTTCTTGTTTGGTTTTCTGCAAGTTTGCTTTCCCAATCATTGTATCTTGCATTTTATCGTGAACCGTATGATGCAGTGGTGCTGCTCAAAACACTTGGTCCGATTTACTATCTTGTCCTTTTCATTGAAATTGTTATGTGGGTCATACTCTTCGTTCTTGGGTATTCAAAGATGAAATCATTTAAATCCAGACCTGCTCCAGAATTCGTAAATTCAACAACGGTTTGAATCGGTCGAAAATTGTTGATTTGAAAACGGTCGATTCCATTCCGAATACACCGATGAATTCAAAGGCTGTCAAAATTAAGGGTCTTTCGTGAATTCAAAGAAAGATGAGCCTTTTCTCTCCGGAATTCCAATGGATGTGGAACCCATCCATTTGGAACAGTTTTCGGAAGAATTGCCGAGACAAGCACGTTTGGTGAGTCTTGATGAAGCGAGAGATTCGTTGGAACAGGCTTCAAGCACAATGTGTATTCTCCAATCTCTCAGCGAAGAGGCACACGACCTTACGGATGAATTGGAGATTTTATTGGAGCAGTTGGACATCAACGATGAACATGTTGTACAGGTTGCAGAGCAACTTGCTTGCCTGGTAGCGCAATGGCAGGGATTGGTTGAAGAATTGGAATTGACAGGAGCAAGGATTGCTTCACTTGACCTCGGTCGGTTGGAATGGTATGGCATTGTGGATGGTACATTGGCCATATATTCTTGGATGATTGGTGAACATGATATTGAATGGTATCATGATGTACATTGCAGTTTTCAAACCCGAAAACCCCTCATAGAAGCATGAATGTGGTAGGCTTGGTGAGGCTATGGTTCGAATAGACCGAGTTCATACTGGAGCAGGTGATGCAGGAGATACATCGCTTGTTGATGGGACTCGAACTTCAAAATCAAACCCTCGAATCCAAATCGTTGGGACACTCGATGAAGTCAATTCATGCATTGGTATCGTTTGCATGGAAGCACATAGGCTCCCCCATCACTCTGATGGTGGTGATAGCAGTTCAATTCAACGCGTTCAAAGTATTGCATTACCTGCATTACAACGAATTCAAAACGAACTTTTTGACCTCGGTGCCGAATTAGGCTGTGATATCAACAACATCCCTGAATATGTGACATTACTGGAGACATATCACTCTGATATTTTACTTCAAGAAATGGAAGCTTGGATTAAAGACACTCCGCCACTCACAAGTTTCATCCTACCTGGGGGTAGCCCCCCCGCAACATTTCTTCATCTGGCGCGGACGGTGACAAGACGCTTGGAGCGACTCATCGTTCAATTGGAACGAGACCAGCAAGGATCAATTCGCCCAATTGTGCTTCAATACGTCAATCGATTATCCGATTGGTTTTTTGTCCTTGGAAGGTGGATAAGTTCTACACTCGGTGATAGTGAACCACTTTGGCTGCCGTTAAATCAACGACCTTCAGAAAAAGGCATCGTTGATATTTTAACTCAAATGAAGGCAAATGATGCTGATTTTGATGCTTTAGATTGATTGCAAAAACGCCTTTGCAGCTCGTACGACCTCAATTGTTTCATCATGAGTAATCAATTGGAAAGCACTCTCCCAATCGAGCCAAATATAGTCACGATGTTCATGTGATAATGTAACATCTATCTCATCAGTTTCCGCAAGAAACCAATGAACTTCCTTCACTCTTTCTTTACCCTTGTAAGTGTAGGTGTACGAGGTGGTTTTTTGGAAGCCATCAACGATTCGTATCTCCTCGATGCCTGTTTCTTCATGAAGTTCTCTTTTCATTGTTTCAGCGAATGGTTCATCCTTTTCCACATGCCCTTTTGGTAGGTCCCAATGACCTTGAGGATACTGCAAGAGCAGAACTGTACCAAAATTCACCAAGACAACACCACAAGATGTCTCCATGTGTTTCGGAAGTTCTCCCACTTCATTGATTTGACGGGTCGGTATCACCTTGTGTAAGAAATTTTTGACGCTGGAAAATTTTCGGTGACCACCAGTTGAACTTGCCCATCAAGCGCATCGTAGATGGTACAACCAAAGCCCGAACCAAGGTGGCATCGATGAGAATGGCAAGGGCCAATCCCAAGCCAATTTGTTTCAGAATAATAACCGAAGACAAGCCAAAGGCGCTAAACACGACGACCATAATGGCAGCAGCACCGGTGATGAGGCCCCCCGTCTTCTGCAGCCCGTTGGCCACGGCGAGCGTGTTATCTCCAGTTCGTTCCCATTCTTCGTGAATGCGAGACAACATCAGCACTTCGTAGTCCATAGAAAGTCCGAATACAATACAGAACATGATGACTGGGTTGCCTGAATCAATAGGTTGGGCGGTGAAATTGAGCAGGCTTTCACCGTATCCCCACTGGAACACCCACACCAACATTCCGAACGAAGCTGAGATGGACAAGATGTTCATGGCGATGGCCTTGATTGGGATGATGACAGAGCGAACTTGGAGGAAAATCAACAAAATGGTAGCGACGAGGATGAAAGCCAGTGCTCGCGGAAGATTGTCGGCGATAGCGTCAAGATTGTCTGCATTGTAAGCGGCAAAGCCAGCAACCAACAAACGGTCATCGTCGCCATCAAAGTCATCGAGAAAACCGTCCCGATGTTTTCGAATGTCCTCGACCATCATTCTGGAATCAACGTTGGTTTGAGCCCCCACCAATTGAAGAGAAATCATAGTGGCGTTGTCACCCACCAAAGATGAACGCAAACTTTCTCGCATGGCAATTTGTTCAGCCGGGAGGAATTCATCTGGCGTTTGCCAGAATTGCAGTACTTCGTCGACGTTCATAGTAGGGGACGGCAACCCCACACCGATGCCGCCTGACGTTCTTGAATCGTTAAGCAACTCGGTTATGTAAGCGTGCTGAACTCGCAGGTTTGCTTCCGAAAGGGGGTCGGCTCCGTCGGTATCAATGACCAAGAAAATCGAGTTGGCTGCTTGGTCAGGCCAGTGTTCATCGATGAGTTCCATACCTTGTCTGGATTCATCATCGGGGGGCAGAGCCTTCCACGAAGAAAGGGAAAATTCAGCGTATGCAAATGGCAACCCAGCACCGATCAACAACACCAATGTAGGAATCAGAACAGCCCAAGGTCGGTCCATGACTCGCTTGGCGATGCGGGCCCACATGCCATCGTCTTTGGCCGACATATCAAACGCATAGGGAATTTTTCCTTTGTTGACTCGAGGACCCAACCAAGCCATTACTGCAGGTAGGACGATTGTTGAATAGATCATGGCAATGGAAACGGCGATTGTTCCCCCAATGCCGAGCGAAGGCAGCGAAGTGTTGGAAAAAAAGAGCATTCCCATGAGTCCAATAGCTACGGTGATGCCGGAATAGAAGACCGCTTTTCCAGCGGTAGCACAACTCATTGCCGTGGCGGTCCGAACATCGTGACCACGGTCCAATTCTTCTCTGAACCGATTGACGAGGAACAAGGAATAATCAATGGACACCCCGATGCCAATGAGAGAGACGATGTTCGTGGCATAAACGGTCACGTCGGTGATGTTTGACAGCAATACGGTCATCCCCATAGCTGCGATCAGCGTCCCTCCACCAATACCCATTGGAAGGATTGCCGCAATGAATGAACCAAAGATGAGCCCTAAGATGATGAGTGTGAGCGGAATTGCAACGAGTTCGGCTTTGATGAGGTCGTTTTTGATTCGGTCGTCGAAGGTCCAATCAATTGCAATACCATCGGTCTTCCAACCCTCAAATCCACTTGCGATTTCAATTGAATCGTGGTGTTCGTCCATGATGGCTTTGGCCTCTTTTCGGCTGGTAGCAAAGTGAACGGTATTGATAGCGTAATTGCCGTCATCACTGCTGACGAACACATCGTCTCTATCAACATCATCAGCAAGCCAAGAATAGTCAATCGTCACATGAGGTTGTTCCGCAAACGGTTTCAAAGCCGCCACTACTGCATCTTGCCATTCAACAGTGGAGTCGTTCAATGTAGGATGGTACACGAGATATCTGAGCGTTTGCCCTCCGTCATCATCGTCGGTTCCGAACCGCTCGGCGATGAGTCGTCCTGCATTGACGGACTCTACATCGTCTTCACCGAATCCTTCTGCCCAATCTGCCCCAATGGACATGAGTCCACCCATGAAGATACATGAGATGAGGCCAAAGGCCATCATCACCTTTCGATGATCGTGGATGAACAAGCCGAGTCGGAAGAAGAGGCGGTTTTTGAGGACCTCAGGGTCGGTCGCACCTTCCATGAACCAGCGGGCAAATCATGAGTTTATCAAAAAGTGCATTTCACCTTAGGATTATAATACTTCAAAAATATACAAAAAACCGAGGAATGAGTGAATAAAAACAAGAATCATGACCAAATCTGAAGCCCTACCATGTTGCTTTTTTTGTAGTGCAAACGATTCCCCTTTTTCTTTTAAATCAGCAGCTCGTCGGCCAAATCGCACCATGTAGTAGAGCAAGAACAGACCGATTGGGCCAGAAAAACCATGAAGGCTTGATGGAATGAGGCTTTTGAGCATGCTTTCATTGTGGATGTACGCATCAATTGCTCGGGCGACGAATGCAAGCAGCACAATCATGATTGCAGAAACGAGTAAGCGTTCTCCAATTTTTTGATGTTGTGCGACATAAGTTGTCCGTTCTTCACCTTTGAATTGCAATTGTCTGGTTTTCCATGAATACTGCCACCACATTGCAGTGATGAGTACAATAGCAAAAATAGGATGGAGCAGCAAGACAACGGTTGAGAACATATCCATCTGATTCAGCATGACTATGACTCTTACCTATGTTGATTTTGTGTTTGAGGAACGTCGTTGTCAAACTTTCATAGCGGTGGGTTGAAAACACACCGTTTCCGCGTTTGATATATCGAGGTTATCCTATGATTGAACTTAGGATGGAACAATGCTTGAAGGAGGTATTGGGCTATCCTAAACAAAATAGGCTCAAAATCGCCGTACGTTCTTCTTCATGGGAATTGCTCGATAAGCCGCACAAAGGCATTCTTTCATTTGCAATGAATGAAGAAGAAGTACCACCAGAAGATGATGAAAAGGGTTCAACAAGTCAACCCGTGCGCAGTAGAGGCCGAAGATTGAGAAATAAAAGCAGAGGACAAGCCTCGGCAATGTCACCATTCGAATATCTCCCTGAATTAGATGATATGGAGCAATTCGAATTATCATCAGCATCGACCCTTGCAATCTTACTGATACGAAAGCAGATGAATGACCAACAATGGAATGATGATTTTGATGCCCTTGAACAAGTGATGAGAAACGATTGTCTTGAGAAAGGAGTCCATCCGGTTTGGCATATGATTGCAGAAAAAACGAATTATCTTACTCAATTTTTGGCGTTTTCTAAGGTGAGACCAAAATCAGAAACGGCCACAATTCAATTTGACGTTACTAAAGTTGCCATCAATCCAACGAAATCATCTCAAATTGTAGAATTGTTAACCCATGCCCTTGCTACAACGATAGACGCAAACTTACAAGTTGCAATGAATCGGTTGGTAAGTCAACTTCAGTCTTCTTCAGGCCATGTTAGTAAAGTTGAACAACAATTACTTGAATTGAGTGGAGACCATAAATTCTTGAGCATTGTTTTGAAATTTTTCATTCAAGACTCGCTTGATGACGACGAACTTGCTTTTTTGCAGGGTTCAAAAAGTCAAGTCGCAAAACTATTGTATATTTATCATCAATTTCAAAACAAGGATTACTCTTCCTGGAAGGAAGTCATTGAACTCAATGGCGAAAATGAACTTCAGTTATTCCTGCTTGAAACACTTTGGATGAATATTCCCGATGAGGCATCAGAACTCACTTCAGGACAACTTGAAGATGGCATCCAACGAATTCAACACATTTCTCATGCGAAAGCCCAGACTGAAAAAATAAAATGGTGGAAAATGAGTGCTTTGCAAAAAGAAGGAGAAGGGAGTGTTGCATTAGAAGTGCTTCAGGACCTTTCGATAAGTTCAACCACCGATATCGATGCATTGTTGAAATTTCTTACAATTTTTCCCCAAGAAGAAACGAGTTCTTGGCTTGAAAAATACTTGGATGTGATCGACGTCGATGGGTTGAGCGCAATTCTTGTTTCAAATCATTACGAAGGAGGATTGCAATTGCACATTGCTCAGAAAATATTCGATACGCATGGGTTGGACCTTGAACAAGAACGAAGTTTTCTCCTGCAAGCATTTGTTTGTGGATTGGATTTTGACCGGCTAATCCAATTGTTTCATCTGGACCCTGTGCTAAGTATGTCGTATCCTTATGATGCGTTATTCTGCTATCATGCTACTCCATCAGGATTGTCAGTCAACGATGAAAAAAGATTTCATGAATTAAGATTGCATTCTATTCAAAGTTTAAACGATTCCCAAAGACCAAATTATTTGTCCGATGCAACCGAAGAACTTCTTCTTCTCATGGAAGGAATTCAAAGCGAATCGAATGCATTAATGAAAACCTTGGGCAATAAGACTTACATCGATTTTTTACCAATTATCAATGCACTTCATCACGGTATTGCAGAAGTCAATATTCAACAAAACAAATTAGAAGCTGTAAAATTGAGGGTTGATAATACCGAAAATTTGTCCATTATTGAACGCCATTTGTTCAATGTGTTGTTTGCAACCATTTCCGTCAACAACATACGCCAATCGTTTCACAATCGAATGGAAGACACTGACCAAAGAAAGGTGTTGTCAAGTATTGTCAATCAGCCGTATTTTACATTAACAATTTTACATACCATTCAAGAACTCGTTTTAGATTATGATTTAGGTATTCCCGAATTGGTTGAATGGTATCAACATTGGAGCCCCTCTTCACCTTGGCAGACTCTTTCAAGAGCTGCGCATCATGTAACTCGAAATGAACAACTCAATGCTGCACGGGAATACAAACGAATTGCCGACCAAATACATCAAGTTCGAATTCAATCGAATCAAGGAAAACAAAGTGAAGAAGATGTGAGTTATTACATCGAGCAAGGTGTGTTCGGAATTGAACAAGAAATCGCATTGTACCGCAAAGCTCTCATCCATTACGCCCACGCAGAACATTGGTCCGAGGCTTTAGAATTACTCGAGAAAAATGCATCCCTAAAATCCGCTCTCACCAAACGCTTCCAACTTTACCTACATGTGTCGGATTTAGCCAGCCGTCAGCAATCCGGACCAGCAACTCGTCTCATTTTGAATCACGTTCAAAAGAAGCAAGAGATGGCTGATGAACTTCATGATAATCAGCGATACCGAGAGACGTATGACGAAGAGGAACTTGAAACATTGCGAAGTTATACAACAAGTCATGCCATTCACTTGCCAGAAAAACCGTTCAATGGTCGAGTGATAGCAGCACATACCGAACTATCAAGGAAATTGTCGAGAAATAGGGATGAGTTCGAACGACGGTATCAAACACTTGCGAAGGAGAAAAAATTGGACACAATGGCTGTGTATTCACTTGCGAAAGATGCAAGCCAAGAAAGTCCGTTAACTGGGTTAAAGATTCTCGAGAGAGCCCAGCATCAAACCAATATCACTTCCAAACAACGCGATAGTTTGCAGGCTGCTGAATTGAATTTATTCAAATCCTATGAATCAGAAATTGCGTTAAAGAACCGAAGTCAATTACGCCAATTAAATCTGAAACCACTTGTCATTATCGATACCAATATTCTTGTGAATGCTCTTATCGAAGAGGTGTATGCCCATCTCGGAATTATCGTTGGCCATCAACGTTCGACAATGAAGCAGAGCGATTCTCTGGGCGATGTTCTTCCTAATTCTGGACTTGGTGATTTCTTCCGATTTTTGAAAAACCAAGCAGATTCTGGAAAGATTTTCCTCCATGTACCAGATGTTATTCGAGACGAATTGAATATGTTCAAGGACAAACAGCGATTAGAGAGGCAGATGAATCTGCAATCGATGTATTCTAAATCAAATGGTAAAGAAATCACTCAGGAGTTCTTGCAACAGAAAATTAACGAAGTTATCGCTTCATTTTCCACGTGGAAGAGTCCGATTGAAATCAAAGCAGTCAACGATATCAATACACCAGAAATTGAAGAATTTTTTGTACGCCATGAAGAAGTATTTCAAGAAATATCAGAGGTGAAGCAGAAGAATGGAGCAACGACTCCGAGAACCGAGATCGCTGGTAAGAAGTATTATCCCGAAGAAAATGACATGCAGTTATTGCACTATACAAAGTCGATTTCGGAACTCGCATCAAAAGATATCGGCGTCGTTCTCATTGCATCATATGACAATGATTTCACCTTTATCTCCCGTTCTTTGGAAGAAACCTTTGGATTTTCGGTTGTCCGAAATCCCAGAACATTGTCAGATTGGTTGTGATTTAGACAAATTGAGGAACATTTGTTCCTGTCTTTGGTGGCTTGAGCGAATCTTCATTGACTCTATCAATCAAATCTTTTCCTAAGATCATCGCACATGATAATTCAGTGCGGTCTGTAACTGACAATTCAACATCGTATGTGGTTCGACCAACTCGAATTTTTGCCTCGACCAAACGGCGAGTTTGTTTTCCCATAGCATTTCGAACTTGTATTTCACCAATTTCTTTCAAACCGAGAGCTTTTGCTAATTTTTTATCGATTGAACATCTCGCAGCACCGGTGTCAATTTTTGCCTTCAATCGAATCCACCACTTTCGTTTTCCTCCACCTTTTAGGCTCACCCATCGAGAGTCAAACGATTTTGCCATCGGCATCACCCTAAATTACATGTGTTGAATAATTTGATTGCCAAATTCGCTGCACGAAACAAGGGTAGCATCATCCATGAGACGTTCAAAGTCGTAGGTTACGGTTCCTGCTGAAATGGCACCTTCCATTCCTTTGATAATGAGATTTGCTGCTTCAGTCCACCCCATGTGTCTGAGCATCATTTCTGCGCTGAGAATTAGTGAACCTGGATTCACCTTATCCTGTCCAGCGTATTTTGGAGCAGTACCATGTGTTGCTTCAAAGATAGCATGGCCACTTGTGTAGTTGATGTTTGCACCTGGCGCAATTCCGATGCCACCGACTTGTGCTGCAAGTGCATCACTGAGATAATCTCCGTTAAGATTGAGGGTTGCAATGACCTCGTATTCTTTTGGCCTCAGTAAAATTTGTTGAAGCATAGCATCTGCAATTACATCTTTGATGATCATTCCAGCTCCTTTTTGTCCTTCAGGAATGATGTGCCACGGTCCGCCTTCGTATGGTTCTGCACCAAAGAATTCTCGTGCTACTTTGTAACCCCAATCTGCGAATGAACCTTCAGTAAATTTCATGATGTTTCCTTTGTGAACGATTGTTACGTTCGGTCGATTGTTTTGGATAGCATATTCAATTGCACTGTGAACAAGACGTTCAGTTCCAAGGTAACTCACTGGCTTGAGTCCGATACCAACTGTGACAGGTAAGTCTCGGGATGGTGCTCCAATCGAAGTTAATGCATTGATCCATTGGTCTGATTTTTCCTTTGTACCAAATCGAATTTTGGCGTATCTTTCGGGGAATTGCTCTGAAAGCATTTGTAGGAAGGATGCGTTGTCTTCAGTACCCGCTTCGAATTCAATTCCAGCGTAAATATCTTCGGTGTTTTCCCTGAAGATGACCATGTCGACATGTTGAGGTTCTCGTACTGGGGCAGGTACACCATTAAACCATCGAACAGGACGAACACAGGCAAACAAATCGAGTTGTTGTCGAAGTGCAACGTTGAGTGAACGAATTCCGCCACCAACAGGAGTTGTGAGCGGTCCTTTGATGGACACAAATCCTTCCGACATGGCTTGCAATGTGGTTTGAGGCAACCATTCACCAGTAGCATGAAACGCTTTTTCACCCGCTAAAACTTCAATCCAGTGAATTTTTTTGTTACCGGCGTAGGCTTTCTCAACAGCAGCATCAACAACCTTGAGCATGACAGGTGAAATATCGATTCCGATACCATCTCCTTCAATATAGTGAACAATAGGCTCATCGGGTACGTGAAGTGTTCCGTTTTCAAAGGTAATAGGCATTCCAGTCATAACTCTCATGCCTTGCGACCGACATCTCCTTCAAGAATGAAACGCCCGCAATTTATTGATGAAGGCAAGCGTTAGATGGGGTGGAGGAACAAAAATTACTGGAGTAACCTCTCAAGGACAGGAGTTACATCTGAATTGGGAAGATGGGCCTTCACCGATGCAGGTGACGCTCCAAATGATTGGTGCCTGTTCGCTTGTCGATGTTGTTCTTGGACTCAAAGAGAGAGAATTTTCCGATGTTTGGGTCGAGTGCGATGCCATTAGGGCCACCGATTATCCTCGTATTTTCACAAATATTCACATGGAGTATCACGTCAAAGGGAGCGTTCCTTTAACCTTAGTCCAGCGAATTGTAGAGAAGAGTCACGAAAAATATTGCAGTGTTTCCAACATGCTGAGTGAATCAGTTTCAATTACATTTGAGGTAAAAATTCATTCAGATTGAAGGGGTGTTGAATTGTTTTTTCATGATTGATTGCAAAACTTTCAACAATTGTGTAAACAATTCCTTCCACTGCTCAGGCAAATTTTTGGGTGAGGTCAAGCCGATGAAAGAATCCTCCTTCTGAAGCACGGTTGCAAACGGACGAATCTTTTCTCCTCGGCTGTCGGTGAGTTCAAGCAAGAGGTGGTAGGCATCTCTATCTCTTTTGATAAGGACGGAGTTTACATCTAATTCCATTTGATAATCTAGTACAGTTTGTAACAACTCGGTATCGGAAGCAATTTCTTCTTGTGCCAAGATTCGAAGCAAATCTTCAACGCTATCTTCTTGTTCGATTTCATCATCCATGAAAGCATCAAGTGGGTCTTCGTAAGTGGATTGTTCTACAATATTTGGTTGACCAACACCCAATTCCATGAATATATCAAAATCATCATCGTTGTCGCTATCTACTGTAATCATGAATCATGTGTTATTCCATTCAAATATAAACCATCGTTTTCTTTGGATGTAAATTGCATCAAGAACAAGTCTCAAAAAGTAGGGTTCAAGTCATTGAGTGATGAGGTGGGTATTTGTATGGTTCACACTCATTGTCTTGCTTGTCAGCCCTTCGATTCTCTCTACAAACGCAAGTCATTTTGGCGTGGGTAATGCAGCCAACGAAGGTTGTCAATGTCATGCATTTTCAGCAGATACATTGATTCTTTTGGAAGATCTTCCACAACGCTTTGAATCAAACATGACTTTGAATCTAACATTGTCATTGGAGAGCTCGATTCCGATGACTGAGGGGCAACATAATGGAGGCTTTCGATTGGAGTACATCGGAGAAGGTTCGGTTGTACCATTAGATCTCACATTAACACAGGAATTGGATGGTTATCTAACGCACACTGAAAATGGTTCGTTCTTGAGGGAATGGACTTTCGAATGGACGACACCTATGGATAACTCAACCGTTGTCGAATTTCGAATTTATGGTAATGTAGTCAATGGAAACAACGAGCCTACAGGAGATGGCTGGTCAGAGTTGACCGTCAAAGTACCAGGGGTGCAAAGTAATGAGGACTTTTCTCTCAATACTTCTCAAGACATTGACCTCGTTGACATCGCAATACTTGTTCTTGGCCTATTGTTACTTGGATATCTATTGTGGAGCAGTTTTCGGTCTAATTGACGAATTCAATACTTTGATTTCGTAAAGCACGCAATTGCCGATTTTCATTTGACCCATGAATTTGGGCGCTCTTTACTCCAGTGAGTACAATCATGACTCGAATTTCATCACCCATCGATTCATCGACAGCAGCCCCCCAAATGATTTTTGCATGAGGTGAAATACGTTGTTGAATCAATTGGGCACAGATTTCTGCTTCGCCGAGGCTGAGGGAAGGCCCACCAACGACATTGATGAGTGCACCACGGGCATCGGAGGTATCCATTTCAAGCAAAGGTGATTCAAAGGCCTCCAATGTTGCCTTTGTTGCTCTTTCTGGCCCTCGCCCAGATCCAAGTCCAATCATGGCAACTCCGCTACCTGATTGGATAACAGAACGCAAATCTTCAAAGTCGAGATTTACCATTCCTTCGGTCGTGAGAAGTTCTGTAACACCGGTGATCGAGCGCACCAGCAACTCGTCGCCAACTCTGAATGCTTTTGCGATTGGTAAATCCTTGACACCCTCAATTTCGAGGAGTCTTTCGTTCGGTATGACGAGAATGGTATCGCAGAACTCCCTCAATCGCTCAAGTCCCCATTCTGCATTTTGCTTTCGAAGTGAGCCTTCGGATTTGAATGGATAGGTCACAACGGCAAGCGTCAATGCTCCTTGTTGCTTTGCAAGTCGTGCAAGTTGTCCAGCAGCTCCTGTTCCAGAACCTCCACCCATTCCTGCAGTGATGATGGCAAGTTGTGTGTCTTCGGTGATTCGGCGAAGGGCATTTTCGGACTCCAACGCTGCAGCTTCCCCTTTGGTGGGGTCTCCACCCGCACCGCGTCCTCTGGCTGTTCGGCCAATCAAGATTTTTTGATCAAGTGGCGATTGGAGCAAGGCTTGTGCATCGGTATTGATTGCATATCCTGTCACATACGAAGAGTCGAACAAGCCTTCCTCGTGGAGTCTGTTAATCGCATTGCAACCAGCACCACCCACACCGTAGACTCGAATCCTTGGTTGTAAGGATTCCAAAAGGGCCCTCAGTTCTGCATCACTGCCTTCATCGAGGTGAATAGGGGGTGCAAAATCAGATTGCAATTCGTCTTCAGATAACTGTAACACTCGCTCGATGAGATGGCGCATGGGTATTTTTCACCCCATCACATTTTGAATGTGCCGCTTCGAAGGAGGGGAATCGTTGCGATTTTCAGAGAGAAATTGTTTTCCCGTTAGTCGCGTAGACCATCTTGAGTGACTTCGTAGACGCATTCTCCATCTGGTAAATTTGGGGAGTCAACGAGACGGGCTATTCTCCGTCCGCCCTTTGCCTTTCTTAGGTACAGCCTGAATGTGCTTGCGTGGGCTAAGATGTGTCCACCAATTGGCTTGGTAGGGTCGCCCCAAAGTGCATCTGGTTTGGCATGAACCTGATTTGTGACAAGCACAAGGGCATTGTTCACATCTGCGAGTTGTTTCAAATCTTTGAGGTGACTGTTGAGTTTTTGTTGTCTTCGAGCAAGCATGCCCCGACCAATGAATTCCGCTCTAAAGTGACTTGTGAGTGAATCGACAATGATCATTTTCACATTCAAGCCCTTGCTCATTCTCTTGATTTCATCCGTGAGTAGCATTTGATGAGCTGAATTGTATGCCCTCGCTACGTGAATGCGCGATAAGACATAATCTGGGTCAAGGCCGTGGCCCCTGGCCATTTGTGAAATTCGCTCTGGACGAAAAGTATCTTCAGTATCGATGTAAAATACGTCACCATCAAGACCGCCTTGGTCGATTGGAAGTGTACAATTTACTGCAAGTTGGTGTCCGATTTGTGTTTTCCCGCTACCGAATTCGCCGTAGACTTCGACGAGGGCTTGAGTTTCAAATCCTCCACCGAGTAGGTCATCAATGGACTGGACTTTGGAAGATAATTTTTGAACTTCTTTTCTTCGTTCGAGCAGGGCATCACCTGAAACGAATCCACCGATGTTAGCCATTTTCTTTGCCGCAGCAATTATTTTTGCTGCAACCGCCTCTCCGAGTTCTGCTTCTTCTGAAAGGTCAGCAGGTGACATTACTGCGAGTGAAAGAAGCTCTTCAAAACCTGCTTCTCTCAATTTTTCTGCTGTAGCAGGACCTACGCCGGGTAAGTCTTCAATGGTCAACTCTGGCACTTCATCTTCCATTGGTATCTGCTCTTCAACCTGTGAACTTTGGTCTTTTTCATCTGTTTGTATGGCTTTCGATTTTGCTGGCATGTACCGAGAACATCTGCCTTCCCTATATGAAAGGTGAAAAGACTGCTCTGGAAATTTTTCAAAATAAAAACATTATCTCGCCATCGCAGTGCACTGTTATTTTACTTTAAGTTCATTTTAACACTCGATTAAACTGAAGTTTATTGGGGTAAATCGATTGGATTTGGCTCGGATTCTTTTTCTTCGTAACGTATGGAAACATCGTGTGCAATGTTGATGTTATCTTCCCCGTTGTCAATGATGACATCCAAAGTCCACATACCGGAAGTCACACCCAATTGGTCATGTTCCCACAGTTTTGTTTGCCCATCTGCAACAGGTTCAGTTTTTGATGCAGTCGTATCACCTTCTGGATTATTTAATTTCCAAGTAATTGTGGTCGTTGACCCAGTTCCAGGAAACAAACTTTCAGGATTTGAAACCTGTGAATCTATGGCGATGAGCGTTGGACCTTCACAATCTTCACAGTCCGGAATGGTATTGATGCTCATGGTTTCTGGTTCATCTGAATTTTGTTCAATCCAATGAGTAAAGGAATCGATTCGAATTGTTATGTCCATTTCAGCACGATTTTCACCTTCATCTGTTGCAGAAAGTTTCCCCAAAAATAGACCATGCGTTTGATACTCATACGTGAGGGATGCGGAATCAGATGCGAGAACTTCGATCTCAGCACTACCATCGCCAGGAGAAAATGAAAATGATTGCATTTCACCTTTGGTTGAGGTGGTTCTGGCGAAATCAAAGGATAATTCAACACCAGTTTGTGATATTCGCTGACCATTCGTCCAATTCTCATAAAGCGTCCCTGACGTCGAGTCAAAATACACGACAAGTGAAATTGGAGATGCATTAGACTCTTCGTTGGTTAAACATCCAGCCATGGTTGCAATCATGAACAAAGAGACGAACACCAATCCTGTTGTTCTCCTGCCCATGTGCATGGTAATGCATGGACATAGATGAATCCAATGGCTATGTTTTGATTTTCTTATGCATCGGTGGTTTCAAATTGGTGCACCAAAGCGGAGGAGTTAGCGAGGTGGGGTAGTCTGGATATCCCGTCGGGCTCATAACCCGGAGATCGATGGTTCAAATCCATCCCTCGCTACCATTAACCATACTCGTAATAGTCATATTTTGGTTGCAAACTTTGCAATGCTGCCTCAAGTTGTGCATTTGCAGCCCTTTCACCAGCGTCAATTTTGGTTATTTCATCTTCAAGAAATTGAATGAACTGAGATGATCGTTGTTCGTGTTGTGAAGAAGATTTGATGGCGTGAAGAGCGTTCTTCACCGTGTCAACTTTGACTTTGGCACCGGATGTGGAATGAACAACAAATTCCCCATGTATTCTTGACACGCCTTTGTTTTGTTCGCATGCAAGAAGAAAAAATGAACAGGTTTTTCCATCGAGAAATCCATTGAGAACAGCATCGCACCAAACCTCAATGGGTTGGTCTAAGTATGAGGCACTTTTTTTGTACATTTTTTTTGCTTTGCTTGATTTACCTGCTTGAGCGAATAAATTTCCTGAGAGGTGATAATCTTCGCCGGGTGATGGTAGAGATTCGAGTAAGTGAGGAGCATTTTTGTTCAAATATCTGTAAAGTTTACTTCGAAACGAATGTAATTTGCTGACCCATTTTAGACCATCTTGACCCTTTTTTCGTTTGAAATGGATGGTGCAAAGTAATCGTAATCCTTTGACTAAATACACGAGTTGTTGAACATCTTCGCTGTGTTTTGTAAGCATCAGTTGACAAAATTCAGTGGCCATGACCTCAGCCAATTCAAGTCGTCCTTCACTTGAATAACGTTCGATCTGTAAGATTGTTTGGGCAGGGTCGCTCATGCCAAACATCGTACTCGGAAATCGCAACTCTTCATCATGTATGATGTCTTTGTATCATTGATACGAAATTCGACTCTGTTCGAAAGCAACAAACCTAAATGATTGCATGTGTTGGTCCATATGTGGAAATTCACGGGTGTATCTCAATAACTGGGACGCCAGGGGTTGGAAAAACAACGATAGCACAATTGTTGTCATCATCAATTGGTTTTGATGTTGTATCCATCGAAAAAGTAGCTTCTGATTCTCAATGTTTTGCAGGAGTGGATGAATCAGACAAGACCTCGCTTATCGATGTGGATTGCTTGCAAGCCCAATCCGATTACAGGGGAAAAAACCTGATTATCGAAGGCCATCTTTCACACTTTGTTCCATCGGACATCATCATTATTTTGCGATGTCACCCACAAGAAATCCAACGGCGACTCGAACAACGGGATTACTCTCCTGACAAAATTCGAAACAATGTGGAATGGGAATTGATCGGTGGCGTATGGACAGAACTTGAAGAAGTAGAGCACGAAGCATCACTGCTTGAATTTAATACTTCAACTCAATCGCCTGAAGCGATTACAACAATGATACTTGAATGCTTAACTTCGGGTATGTTCATGAAAAATAAGGATGATGTTATCGATTGGTTTGAAGAGGCTTGAATGAGCAAAAATTCATGCATTTACGCTTTGATACATACAAAAACATAACAATGCTCAACCATTTCGACCAAACGATAGCATGGTGCTTGAGCAACTTCGGAAATCTTGGGAAAAAAGCCTCGACCCAATTCTTGAGAAATACGATTGGATTTCTCCTTCAATCATTACATGGATAGCCTTACCCATCGGTTTACTCGCCGCAATATTGTCTTGGTTTGCCCCGATGGGTGCTGAGGGCGGTTGGTGGTTTATCGGAAGTGCTGCGTTAATCGGCATAGCGATGATTTTTGATGGATTGGATGGGCCAATTGCGAGGAAGAAGGGGATGGTGACTCGTTGGGGAGATTATCTCGACCATACTTTTGACCGTATTCTCGATGCAGCGTGGTTGATTGGACTGAGCGCCTCAGCATATGTGGACAATTTCGCATTAGGTTTTGCTGCTGCCTTCTTTACCTTGCTCGGCTCATACATGGGTACACAAGCCCAAGCCGTCTCTGGGACAAGAAATTATGGTGGCTTTTCAAGAGCAGATCGAACAATACTCATCATTCTCATGCTCACCATTATGGGTGTGGTGACAATCGCAGATTACCCATTTAAAGACCGATTTTTCGCACCATTTGACTCCATTGCCCTCAACCCATTGTCTGTCGTCTTGTTCATCAGCCTATTTGGTGGTTTGTGGACGTTTTTCCTTCGATTTTTTCAAGCACAGAGCGTGATTCAATCTATGGATGTCAACCACCCACTTCCGCAACCAAATGCTGCGCCCGAAGAAGAATAATCGGAAATGTAGCAAACATACTCAAATAGAACATTTTAAGCAAAATGGCGGCATAGTCATAATATACGAAGTTCACAGGTGTATAGACGGGGTGGGGTATCCAATGAACAAAACAAGGCGACACACATTGTTTGTGCTTGCAATGATGCTACTTTCAATCGTGCCATTTTCACCGTTAGCAATCGCAGAAGACCAAGGTGTTCCAGAAAACTATCAAGCACAGAATATTGAAGCATATTTTGACCCAATCACCGAATCCACAACTGTAAATTGGACTGTTCAAGCCACTGTGGATGGCACTGCCCAATTTATCCAATCGCAAGTCTATCAAGTCTATCGTTCTTCAACTCCAATTACTCCCCAATCATTATCAAGCCTCACACCTTTTGCAACAAGGGATGTTTGTCCACAATCAATGAGTCCGTTCCAATGTTATGGTATGGCTCATTCCGTCACATTTGCTGTTCTGCCTGGTGTTAATGGGTCATTTTATTACGCCGTCACCACTATGCTCTCCAATGGAACCGAAGCGGCGGAACTCATCATGAATTCATCCTCATTATACACTCCAGTTGAAGAGGTAACATCAGCCATAAAAACCCCTTACTTTGTCTCAGCATCCTTCGATCCATCAACAAGTATCACTTCTCTTCGTTGGATTAATCACAACAAAATCTGCAATTGCCTCGACCTTCCTGAAACTGGGCCATCCGCCATGAGCATTCGCGTGTGGCGAACAGAATATCCAGTTGACCGAAGCGTTGGTCTCACCTTGCCTACACAAGGAACCTTGGTGGCAAATCTAACGGCTAACGCCTCCTCTCTTGATATTGTTATTCCACAAGATACTGAAAGGACGAGCTATTATTCACTCACATATTACTTACCGAATTGGTCTGGTCCAAATCAATCCTATGAGGACTTCCGTTTCCTTGCAGAGAATACCCTCAAGGAGCCAGTTGAAGAAGATAACATGCCACCTTCACAACCAACCATCGTGTATGCACAGTTCCAGCCTGAACCTGAAACGGGTGGCGGAGCAACCTTGATTCAATGGAACGATCTTCTTGATGAGGAGGGTGAAACATACCGAATATATCGCTCGGACCAACCATTTACGACAATTTTACGAGCAGATGTTGAACTTGTAGTTAAGGATATCATCGAAGGCATCGAATCCTACGAAGTACCTGTTCCTCGGGGATATCTTGGTTACTCATATTATTGCATGGTTACCGTCGATGCTACGGGTGTGATCAACACCAACACAACCCAAACGAGTTGTACCTCACAAGATGGAATTCTTGAAGACGCTTTCTACAACTGGATTGCCGAACCGACCAATGTTGAGTGTGAGTACTTAGGTGACCGTACAACACGTGTCACTTGGGACGACCAACTTGGGGTCGAAGGTGAGCAATACCATGTGTGGCATGCAACATACCGAGTCTCTGGAGTTGAGGTCCAAAACAACCCGAGTGCATTGAATTGGAACATGTCCGTGGATACAGGTGCTCAACTTTGGCTCAAAGGTTCAGTTGCTGACGGTGTAGGTGAGTTATTTATCGAAATTGAGGAAGGTATTGAACCAACCCAATCACGTTACTTTGTGACCACAGAAGCCTTGTATGGTAACCACAACGGAACATACCATTATCTCGGTTTGGAACAAAATTTCTGTACGCCAGGTTTAGAGGATACCAAAGCGCCAGATATTCCATCGATTCGAACTGCAGAAACGAACGGTGTACTCAATCTCGTTCAAATTGAATGGGTCAACGATGATGATGAACAGGGAGAAACCTATGCTATATGGCGACACTATGGCGACCCATTTGACCCACTTGGTGATTCAGAAGCCATTGAAGATGGATGGGAACTCGTTCGTTCAGAAATTCATGAAATGTCAGGTCAATATTTGTACGAAGAATTTGAAATCGAAGTCAATGTGGACCGAGATGTCTGGTATGCAGTGACCATTACCGACCGATTCAACAATACCAATTACGAAATTACCAGTAACCTTGGCGGTAATGCTTACCGAGTTCACGAAGACACGTTACTCCCGAATGCAACCTTACTGTTCCTTGACAGCACAGGTGCTCCGTACACAAGTCCATCACTTGTTTCAGGTTCCTATACGCTTCGTGTCGAAGTCAACGAAGATTTATCGACGACGCCAACGATCAACATCACGACCTCCAGTGGTGGTCAACTCACTGGCGATGAAGAGCCATTACCGATTCTCCAAGACAACAAGAACGACCCAAATCGTGGTCCAGTGTACGAATATGATTTCTCGATTACCTCAAACACAAAAGCAGGTCTCATGACCATCAAAATTCGAATGACCGATGAATCAAACAACGAAGTTGTACAATCATGGAGTGAGAAATTTGTCGATGCAAAAATGCCGACAATCACCATCTTTTCGCCTTCATCAAGAAATGATGGGTCTCAATACCTCTATGGTAACAACGTCAACGTTCTTGTTGGGGCTGAAGATGACGTCATGGTTGCTTCATTCCAATACAGATTCACATACCATTATGGAGGCACGACTGGGAGTACAGTTTCAACAGAATGGTCAGACCTGACAGGCATTACAGATCTTGATGGCGATGGTTCAGCGTTAACAGCAAATATGGATGTTGCTGCGGGTAACTTTGGTTTAGGTTATCACCGACTTTCCGTTCGAGTGGTTGACACGGCAGGAAATCAGAACACCGCTAATGTTGATTTCACGGTAGATTTCTGTCGAAACACCATCAACGGAACAACGATTTGCGAAGTTGTTGAACAATTGAAGGGCACACCTGACCCTATAGAAATCCGCCCTTCATTTACCGACCCGCCATATGTCATTGTCTGGATTGTTGCAGCCATCAATTTGCTCGCCATTCTCGTGTCGATGCTTGTCATTAAGACTGGAATGAGTGGACCGAAGAAGAAGAAGGGTGAAGAAGAAGAGACTGATGACTGGATGGCGGAATTCATCGGTTCAGGCTCATCTCAGGAATTGGATATGTCGGCTATTACTGGAACTGAAAAGAAGGAGGTTCCAAGCCTCGACAGCGATGGTGCAGAGAAATCAAATGAACCCGAAGAAGATGACCCATTCGCCATTAATATCACTCAACGAAAACCACGCCGCCGTCAGTCAAAGAAGGAAGAGCCTGAAGATGACGACGATGACGACGATGACGACGATGATGACGAAGACCTCTTCGACGATGACGACGATGACGACGATGATGACGATGACGATGATGGCCCACGACGTCCACGACGAAGACCCGCAGGCCGAGCACCCGCTCGCAAGCGACCGACCACTGGAAGAAGACCTGCTCCAAGCACAGCACCTCGTAAGCGTCGAACTGTGAAAAGATCTGATGATTGAGGAACTGCATTCCAGGTGATGCTGTTATGTCCGAAGAAACACAACAGCAAGCCGTTCATAGCGAATCTTTTCGCTCGTTGATATCGATTTTTCACCCAGGAGAAAATAAATTGAATTGGTTGTTGCTCCTTCTGCCTGTTTCAATTTACTTCTCTCTAAGCCACCAACTTACTTTGGCATTTTTTTCATCGATGCTTGCTATTGCACCACTTGCGTTTCTCATGGGGAAGGCAACTGAAGAAATTGCAATACGTACTGGCGAATCCATCGGAGGATTGTTGAACGCCACATTTGGAAACGCTGTTGAAATGATTATCGCTGGTATGGCTCTCTATGCTGCGAGCACTAACCCTGATATTTTGGACACAATGGTCACAGTTACTCAAGCCTCACTGATTGGTTCGATTTTGGGCAATCTCCTCCTTGTCCTCGGTCTTTCCATCGTTTGGGGTGGGATTCGACACAATGAACAATCGTTTAGTCGCGTAGGCGGGGAGATGAATGGGGCCCTTCTTGTCATTGCAATTGCCTGTCTCATCATCCCTTCTGCAATGCATCACTCTGGAGGAACAACCGAAGATGTGCTCAACCTCTCGCGGGCTACAGCCTTGATTATGCTCATCGTCTATGGCTGTTCACTTCTGTTCCAACTCAAAACGCATTCTTCGATGTTTGAATCATCTGAGCATGGAGAACACGAAGAGCCAGAACTCTCTCTTCGAGATTCTTGGATTCTTTTGCTCACCGCTACAATTCTAGTAGGTTGGATGGCTCATATTCTTGTTCACAGTCTGGAGGAGGCAGTGACCGAGTATGCAATTCCTGAGTTGTTTATCGGGGTTATTTTGCTTCCATTTTTTGGAAACGCTGCGGAACACTTTACCGCAGTTTTGGTTGCAGGTAAAGGAAAAATGGACCTTTCGATGTCAATCGCCATTGGAAGTAGCATTCAGATTGCCCTTTTTGTCGCACCGGTGATGGTCCTTCTTGGTTGGACACTTGGTGTCAGTCTTCCATTGGAATTTGGGTTACTTGAAACGGCTGCAACCTTTGTCGCTGTGCTGATCACAATCGCTATTCTCAATGATGGCAAGACCAATTGGCTTGAAGGTGTACTCGCACTCGCTTGTTATACCATTCTTGGCATTGCATTCTTCTTTATGTGAGGGACAGCGATGAGATTGTTACCAGAAACAAAAAAGCAATTCGCTGGAAGCATACTTGTGTCCTTGAGCATTCTATGTTGCACATTTGGTTATATCGGATGGAGTACAGGAGGCGAAGTTTCGGATATTCAAACCCCGACCATTCGAGATTACTCCTTTTTTTCAAATGAACCAATTCCTTCAGAATTATCCAATATGTTGATTATTTCACAACTGAAATTAACCTGGGATAGCGAGGAAATTTACGTTGTCATCGTCGATGAAGATGAGAAGAATTCCTGTCCTGTTGAAGCAGCGTTTATGGAAGGATCAACACCCGGGGGTTCTTGTTCTTCGACGGACCAAGACATTCTTGCTGGAGGTGCCGCATTTGGACCCGATGAAGGCATCACTTGGGAAATTGAACAAGGACCTCATTATGTTGGATTAGGTTCTCGAGTCGATACCCTTTCTTCAAATGCAGATGTCACCATCGGTTATGAAGTACACGTTCGTGCTTCTTTTGCCTTGTATTTCATCATCTTTCTTGTTGGAATTGGTGGGGCAGTGATGTGGTGGGATTAATTCCCTTCGACACCTTCGTAATAATGTTCTACAGCGAGGTCGAGGTCTTGACGAATACTCTGTTCGTCAAGTGAAAGTGTCACTCCGTCTTTTCGCAATTGTCGACCTTCGACCCACATGTCAAGGCATTCTGCACCATTGTACACGAGATGAGATAGATAGCGATTTCTTCCACGACCATGTGGTGACATTCGAATATCGTCCGTTCCCCATGCAACCCAATCCTGACTTCCCTTTGTCGCTATTTGAAAAATCTCTGATGCAGGCAAGAGCGTTGCATCCCAATGGTCATGCCGTTGAACAAGACTTGCGGTTTTCGCTTCAGCGAGCAAATTCAGTCCGTTGCCTGATGATGCGGCACCATCGGTGCCGAGGCGGACATCAACCCCTGCTTGAGCATAGGCTGGATAGGAAAGTGTTCCGCCGCACGCAAGTTTCATGTTTGAGGAAGGACAGTGAACGACCGTTGCCTCGTGATTTTTGAGAAGCTGAATTTCGTTCTTTTTGACCCATGAAGCGTGTGCACAAATCGTTCCTGGTTTGAAAAAATCAATCGAATCCAAAAATTCAACGGGGTACTTGTTGTGTGCAGAAAAACAATCTGAAATTTCTTTCCTTGTTTCACTGACATGGATGTGCAAACGAGCCTTTCGTTTTTCAGCCAATTCAGAAGCCTGAAGCAATGTTTCTTCTGAACAAAGGTAGACTGAATGCGTTGCAATAGCATACTGAATTCGTCGAGCCTTGTCATTTGATGCCAAGAGACCATCCAATTCGTCGAGAGCAGATTTTGCATCTGGGTGACTTGGAAGTGCAATATCACTGACAGGGCCACCGATGAGACCGCGAAGGCCTGCTTGTTCAAGCACTTCGCCCGTGGTTGAAGGGAAAAAATACATGTCAGCAGCAAATGTTGAGCCAGTTTTGATCATTTCAGCAGCCGCAGAACTTGACCCCACCCTCACATATTCTGGAGATATTCGAGATTCGGTTGGAAAAATCGCTTCGTCAAGCCAGCGGTGGAGAGGAAAACCATCGCTAAAATCACGCCCATTGAGTTGCATGGCAAGATGCGTATGCCAATTCTGAAGGGACCTCGTGATGAGTTTCTTTGAGCCATCAATCACCTCATGGACATCCTCATCACCATTGGAGACCGACCATGAACCATCGGCGTGAAGCAAGACATCTCCCTCTTGGCGTACGCCATTGTGGTCAATGAGAATCGTGTTCGTGTAACGAACCGAGGCATCTTCGCCCATGGTTCTTGGGAAGACTTCTAACTCATGAATGCTGGTATTCTTACCGAGTTGCTTATGTTCAAAAATAAATTCGGCGGGTTTATGCCACTGTGGCTTAGCTGGTAGAGCATCTGATTCGTAATCAGAAGGTCGGGGGTTCGAATCCCCCCAGTGGCTTTTATTCTGGTTTGGTGACTTTCGTGAGTTCCATTGAAAACAAAGCAGCGCTCGATTCAAGACTTACCACGCCAGGAAGAGCACGGCCAGCAATATAATCGAGGCATGCACCTCCACCCGTTGATACATGCCCCATTTTTGAGGCTAAATTTCTCTTCGTAACGAGGGTTGCAGTATGCCCTCCTCCAACCACAGTATAAGCGTTCGACTCTGCACATGCGTTGAGAATTTCAAAGGTGCCGAGGGCGAAATCATTGTGTTCAAACACCCCTGCTGGACCGTTGAGAATCACTGTACCTGCTTTCTTAATCGCTGTTGAAATTTCAAAGATTGACTTGATGCCAAGGTCATGGATTGGAGCGCCAAAAGGCAATTTGTCGAGTGGAATATCCACCCGGTTGTTTTCTACATTGACCGCAACATCAACGGGAAGGCGAATTTTTTCTGGGAAGTTAGCAAGTAATGAGGTTGCAATATCCACCACATGGTCCCAAGCGCCTTCTGCTGCCTTGATGAGGAAGTCGATGTTCTCCTTGCCAATGTCGATGCCTTTGGCATGGAAGAATACGTTGGCAACACCGCCTGTTGCCCAAATTTCATCGGCGATATTGTTGCGAAGCATGTTTTGTGCAACTTCGATCGAATCGTCGATTTTTACCCCGCCTAAGACGGCAAGGCAAGGCCGAACAGGTTGTTCGAGTGCTTGGTCTAATTTTTTGATTTCTTTCCCCATGAGGACGCCTGCGATGCATGGAATATGGCTGGTAAAACCGACGATGGATGCACTTCCGCGATGGGCACAAGCAAACGCATCATTGACGAACACATCGGCGATGCTTGCCAGATGTTGAACCATATTTGTGTCAGAGAGGGTGCTAAAATCACCTTTGAGCAATTCATCATCATCCATACGGACATTGTTGAGCATGAGAATGTCTCCATTACTCATTTTTTCGATGGCTTGCATGGCACGTTCCCCATGGATATCATTGACCCACTGCACTTTCCTTCCCAACAAACGCCCGAGTTCTCTTGCATGCCCGAGCGTACTTGTAAAATCGTATTTTCCACGGCGAGATTGGTGGGCGAGGATGACCACTTTTGCAGATTTGAGTTTGTTCATGGTGGGGATGATTGCTCGAATTCGAGTCACATCGAGAAATTCTTTGGTTTGTGGGTCCATCGGGCTGTTGATATCAACGCGAAGCAGGACGGTTTTACCAGCGACGTCCACATCGGACAAGGTCAGAACCTTCGCCATTGTATCATCGAAGCGAAGTCGGTTTTTCATATCTTGTGTGAGCAAAAAAAATTGATTGGGCACAGTATCTTTGTTGTGAAAACTGGAATCAATGCTCTTGTTTTTGATAAAAATAGAAAGGGTTTCGCGTTGAATCGGAGATATGGCTGATAACGATTTGCACGAAAAGGGGGTTCTTGATGGGCCTCGCCGACGTGCGAAAACGGCAACATCTGCGTTTGGAGTTTCAAAACGAGAAGGTCATGACTCCTCAGCATATTATGCTGCAAAAATGAATCAAGCATTGACCTCATCGAGGGAAGTTGGCGAGATTGCTCCATTTCCAGCACATTTGGGTAACACCATCCATTGTCATGACTCCACCAATCTGGATTTCATACCAAACAACTGTGTCGACCTCGTCGTTACATCTCCACCCTACAATGCAACCAAAGAATACGATGAAGATTTGACGTTTGAGCAATATTTGAATCTTCTTCGTGACGTGTTTTCAGAATGCTATCGAGTTTTAGCTCCGGGTGGTCGAATGGTTGTAAATGTGGCTAATCTTGGAAGGAAGCCGTATATTCCGCTCACATCACATATCAACATGATGATGATCGACATTGGATTCTTGATGCGAGGGGAGATCATTTGGGATAAATCGGCGAGTGCAGGAGGTTCATGTGCTTGGGGTTCGTTTCAATCAGCAAGTAACCCTTGTTTACGAGATGTGCATGAGTATTTACTCGTTTTTTCAAAAGGAGATTTCAAGAAATCAAATCAAGGTCTTGATGACACCAAGAAATTAAACACCATCGAAAAAGATGAATTTATACAATTTTCAAAATCGATATGGTCATTTTCCACCGAACGGGCATCACGTGTTCAACATCCAGCACCATTCCCCGTTGAGTTGCCTCGAAGATGTATCGAATTTTATTCGTATGAAGATGATGTCGTGCTCGACCCATTCCTCGGTTCAGGTTCAACTGCAATTGCTGCACTCCTCTCCAAACGAAGATACATCGGTGTCGATATTTCAGATAACTATTGTAACATTGCTCAGCAACGAGTCGATGATGTGCTCCCTTCAATCAAATCGTGAGTGAATGCAAGGAACAAATCCATTGAAGCAGGAGTTGTTTTGAACCACTCCCTCATGGCCAATTCATGGAGGAATCGCTTGGTCTTCATCTTGGGCCCGAAGGCGAAGATTGGCGAGTGCCAGTTCAAGAATTGGAACAAAGGCAACACCAGTTTGCGCAACTTCTTGGCGAACATGGCCATGAAGGAGCTCTCATTCACCATCCAATTGATTTGTATTACTTCACAGGAGGAAGACAAGATTCGACATTCTTCATTCCTGCAAATGGCGCTCCAGGTTCAGAAGAATCTGGAGGCGATGGTCCGATTGCGTTTGTTCGTCGTTCACTTCGTCGAGCCATCTACGAAGCAGGCGGTGACAACGCCCCACACCGAATCGAAGAATTTGGCCGATTATCCCAATTTTCAAATCGTCTAAAATCGATGGGCGTTTCAAGGAAACCAAGTTTGCAATTTGGCGAGATTCCCTCTCAATTTGGTATGCGCTTTGAGGCAGCATTGCATGGTCTAGAAGGTGATGTCCTAGATGCCACATCATTGGTTCACAACATGAGGGAAGTCAAATCAGCATGGGAGTTGGAGCAAATGCATATCGGAGCACAAGTCCAACGAAGAATGTTTGATACCATCGAAGCCGTTGGAGGCGAAGGGATGTCAGAACTCGACCTCGTCGCAGCGGCGGAAGCCATTAGTCGAAGCGAAGGATTCGGTGGTAATGTGCAGATGCGAAGATACCCCCTGCAATGCGACCGAGGTGTTATTGTCGCAGGTAGAGCAGGCGGCGTGCCATCGTTTTTCGATTCTGCAATTGGAGGTGAGGGGCCACACCCGTTGTCAGGAATGGGGGCGGGATTTAACAAAGTCAAGAGAGACGAACCCGTCCTTGTCGACCTTGTCCATGTACATCGAGGATATGTTGTTGATACCACTCGAATCTTCGTTTCAGGTCGTTTAAACAGTGTTTGGGAAGAGCGGCTTGATGATATGCTCACGGTCAAGAATACAGTGATTGATGTCCTTGACCAAGGCATGAATTGCAGTCAGGCTTGGCTGGAGGGGCTCGAGGTCGCTACAGAATTAGGTCATGCAGACCATCTCATGGGCATGGCTCCAGACCAAAGCAAATTCTTGGGTCACTCTGTAGGTTTGCAACTCGATGAAAGTCCTGTGATTGCTCAAGGTTTTGACCGCCCTCTTCCTATCAATGGGGTCATGGCTATCGAACCAAAGGTTGTGCACAATGATGGTTCGATTGGAACCGAGGACACCTGGGTTCGAACTCAGGATGGCCTTGAACCCATCACGGCAGATGCTGACTTACCTTGGCTGATTTACTGGGATGCTTAACATCAAAATCCATCACCACATGGTTGAAAGAGAAAACTCCGTAAGGCAACCATGGGCGCAAAACCGTATGCACCAAGCCACATCGCAGCAGTCGCATCATCCTTTACTTCGATGCGATTATCAGGTGAGGTCAAAGAAGAGTTGGTGACCTTATTGCTTGGGCAATTGGATGAGTATGTTCCAGTGCTTGAACAAGAAACCCTCGCACAGGACAGTGAACGCAAAACACTCGACGACCCATTCCGAACAAGACTCAATTATAATCGGACAAGGGAGCACATGATTGACCGAATTCAATCGGTGGATTCTGTAGGCTCTGCAGCTGTGCAAGCAGGTATTGAACATCTTGAACAGTACCTTTCCAAGACGCTACGATTTGCCCAAGATGCGGCGGAACGCGATAAGGTTTCAACGATAAAACCACGTCACCTCAAAGCCGCCCTCGTTCAAATGGACGAACAAAACGATGAGCAACAAGAAGAATCTGGAACATCGTTTGATACCGAATTTGTCGCTGGACAGGTTGGGGGAGTTGTGACGTCCACAACCATTCAATCCCTTGCAAGGTCAATGGCGAAAATGCCCGTCACCAAAGAAGCGGTCGAAGAATTGCTTGAGACGTACACATTGGTGCTCGAAGAATTGGAAAGTGATATTCGTCAGCATGCACAACTCGGGCGAAATCCTCAGATGTTCATCGAATCCATACAGCGAATGAAAGGCTTGATGACGCTTGGTTGGATCCGTTCAATGGTCTCAAGGGCTGCAAAAAATGCTGCTGAACAGGGAAAAAGGGCCATTGACATTGATGATATTGTTCATCTCGACCCATTTGCGTAATCCATTTTCCAATACAATGAAATAATGCATACGAATAGTTGGGTGAGAGGTGCAGTGATGAACTTCATCGGTCAATCTGCACCAGATTGGACATTGCAAGGTTTTGGTCCAAGTGGAAGTCAAGAATATTCTTCCAAAGCATTGTTTGGAAACTGGTATGTCATTTATTGGTACCCAAGAGACTTTTCCACGGTCTGCCCAACTGAAGTGCTTGCACTTAATCACCTCCTCGAGGATTTTGAAGATTCACAAGTGACTTTGTTTGGATGTTCACTTGACTCTATTGAAACACACGAACGATGGGTTTCTCAACGAGATATTTTCCCAGAAGGCATTCATCATGTGCTACTATCTGATGAAGACGGCGAAGTAACAAAGTCGTTTGATCTTATTCACGAAGCATCTGGCTTACCTTGTCGTGGGTTGGTTATCGTGGATGAGTTCGGTAAAATTCAGCATTATTCGCAAAGTTCTCTCATCGTAGGAAGGCAACCAAAATCGATTCTTCGAATGGTTGAGGCATTAAAATCAAAAGGACTTTGTTCTGCAACTTGGCAAAAAGGCGACAAACACATTGGTGAAGATTGATGATACAAATTGAACAATTTGATGAAAGTTCGTTGAATACGTTGTCCAAGATAGAAGTCGCCGTACTCGTTTTTGGTCGTAGTAATTGCCAAAATTGCTCCAATTGGCATGCTGAATTACGTCAAGCTGCGGCGTCAGGAGACATCCCAACATGCAGAGTATTTTTGGTCAATCTTGATTCTGGTGCCGCAGAAGACCTTGCAGAAATGTATCGTTGGGTCAATAACATCGATGTTTTGCCTATGAATATCATCCTTGTTCAAGGCGAGGTCAAAAAAGAATGGGCCGGTGGTTCAATTCAACAATTATCACACAGACTTTCACGGTATTTGTGATGATATGTCTGCTTTGACGGTGCTGCTTTCTGCTGTTTTTGCAGGTGTTGTTGCTATTTTAGTCACCATTGCGATTGAAAGGTGGGGTGGGGTCATTGGCGGAATTTTAGGTACAGTACCTTCAACCATCGTGCCAGCCTCGATTGGAATGTACATGATTTCAGCACGGGAAGAATTTCTCGAGAGTATGGCCATCATTCCATTTGGAATGATGTTGAACGCCATGTTCCTTGGCGTGTGGCTCATTTTGCCTGCGAAGGTCCCTCAATCGAGCCATCTCCTTGTGAAAACCACGATGTTGTCGATTCTTTTCTGGGCAATATGCGGCTCAGCACTTTTCCTTGTATTGGAATCGCAAACATTTGCAAAAACTTCTCCTCAACAACTTGGTTATGTTGGGTTCGTGGGTGTCTTGTGTGTTGCCCTTTATTTCAATATCAAACGTCTTCCAGCACCAGGGGGACATCGCAAAGTCACTCGTCTCACTTTATTCATTCGCGGTATTATGGCAGCGATAGCAATTGGAATTGCTGTAGTGCTGTCACACTTCCACGAACCGCTTCTCGCAGGTTTAGCAAGTGTATTCCCTGCTATTTTCTTGACCACGATGGTAGCGTTGTGGCACGCACAAGGACCTTCTGTGCCGAAAGGGGCTGCTGGTCCGATGATGCTCGGAGGCATGAGTGTGGCCGTCTTTGCTTTGCTCGCCATGGTTTGTTTTCCACGATATGGACCATGGTTTGGGGCCTTAATATCATGGTTTGGGGCCATTGTGTTGTGGTCAATGCCAGCATTTTTTGCACTTCAAAAATATCGACAACGAGAGCAAATTAACCCCGTATAATCTACTCGTTGCTTGATGTTTCATCGTTGATCAGTCTCGTCCAACGACCAGATTCTGGAACACCTTCAACCTCAATATGCACACTGGAAATATGTTTGATGGTTGAGATTTTCTTTCTCAATTCGCTAAAGTCATAAAGACAGCATGGGCAGTGTGGCCTTGAAGGTTTGACGACCAACTCAACTTCACCTTCCATCGAAACCTGCATGCTCTTGACGACATCGATGGAAGTGAGCGGCTCAACATTGTGAGGGTCTTTCCATTGTTGCAAGGCTTTGAAGACTTGGCGTTGAGCCGCTTCATGATGTTTCTTTTTCATTCCGAATCGCCTAACTGTTCTGCTTCTTCAAGTGACAATTCGTTCACTCGATCTTCGACTGAACTCAATTCCTGCTGACATTTCTTGAGCAGTGCAGCACCTTCTTCAAACAATTGAATGGTCTCTTCAAGCCCCTTTCCACCTTGTTCTAGTTGCTGAACAATGTTTTCTAAACGCTTCATTGCTTCACCAAAATTTAATGCTTCTTCACTCATTTTCTTCACCTATTTCCTTTTCTTGTATTGTTGAATGTGCCTTTCCATCTGCGAGTCGCAGCAAAATCGTTTGCCCTTCCTCGATGTCGTGTATGGACTGCACGACAGCACCTTCGGATTCAATCATTGCGTAGCCACGTTCAAGTGTACGCTGAGGATGTGCCGCATTGAGGGTTGATTGCATTTGGATGAGTTGTTGTTTGAACTGATTGGTCGAAGATTTGACAGAGGCCGCAAGTCTTGATTTCAATCCGTCCAATTGACGATGCATTGCTACGACACCAGCTTTCGGAGCGCTCGCAAGTCGTTTGAAAAGAAAATTCAACTGAGTTCTGTTTCGCTCAAGGTATCTTGACATTGCGAGAGATGAACGCATTTCAAGTTCGTCAAGCCATTGTTCAAGGTTTAGTCTATCTGGAACGACAAGTTCAACGGCGTGAGAAGGAGTTGATGCTCGGACATCGGCAACGAGGTCAGAGACAAGGATATCCGATTCATGACCCACGGCAGATACAACGGGTATAGGACTTGCAAGAATTGCTCTTGCGACTTGTTCAAGATTGAATGCCCACAAATCCTCAACCGAGCCACCTCCTCGACCGACAATAACAACATCAACGGGAACAATTCCTAATTTTGCTGCTCCTTGTTTATCCGCCCACGCTCTCGAAACGGCGAGAGCACGCGCAATTTCTTGTGCTGCTTGTTGACCTTGGACAAGCACCTCGACAACGGAGATTCTGATGTTTGGATATCGAAGCATTGCAAGTCTGTTCATATCGGCAAGTGCCGCTGAATTTTTTCCCGTGATGATCATCACATGCTTTGGCAGAATTGGAAGTGGCTTTTTTGGACGGTCGAGAGCCCCTTCTTGTCTTAATTGAGCGAGCAATTCACGTTTTGCAAGCTCAAGTTCACCTATCGAGAGAACTGGCATGATCTTCTTGACAACCAATTGAATTCGACCTTGTTTTGGCCATAAATCTAGATTTGCTATGACGATGACCTCACTACCTTCCTTGATGCTTGGGTCAATTGGAATTGAAGCATTCCAAATGACACAGTTCATTTGTCCTTTTTCATCACGCAGTGCGAAGTAAATGTTGTTGTTGTGCTCTTTCCATTGAGAGATTTCGCCTTTGAGAGTCTGAAGTTGGAATTGGGGGTCTTGAACGATGGTTTGTTTGACGAATTGCACAAAATCTCCGATGGGAATCGGGCTACTTGTTGTGCTGTCCAAAGCCATATTTGCATAGTGTCGTCGAGGGTTTTTCAATGCATGGTCGCCTTCGAATTAGATATTGAATCAAACGGTAGCGTCTGTATCGGCCCACTGAATCCCCTTTGTCTTGAGGAAAAAAATGCAAAGGGGTTTTGGATAACCCCTTGCGACTTATCCGAAACGGTTTGTTTCTAGAATGATTCGTTATTTAGAATCTGCAAAATTTTTCTTATGATTTCAGGGCTCTCATAGTCATGTCTATTTGTATAAATATCCGCAATATTATCTGCTAAGATTTCCTCTGCATGAAACAAATAATCGGTGTTATAACCTACATTTTCAAAAAACTCTTGACAATCATCAAAATCAATAATTCGAATTTCTTCTGGATACATGTGATAGTCTGTTGCATTCTCTCCATCGAGTAGAAATAATCCAACTTCGATATATTCAAAGAAATTTCCTCCGAGGTAATTTTCTTGACTTGTATAGATAATAGGAGCAACTTTCTGCTTAACACCGTTATATGTTACTTCTAAGGCATGTTCAATTCTTGGTGCATCTGGATTACTAAACACATATTTTTGAAATTCAGAAGTGAATGAAGGAGATTCGCATGGAAAAAATCCTATTTGAGAATAGAGATTGTCTTTCCATTTACCATTATTCCGAGTGGCGACATGAACCAACTCATGGGCGATCAATCTTGCCAGATTTCTGTTATTTCGAATAATTCTCTCATTCAAGAAAATAGCGCTTCCACGGGTGTAAGCAGCAAATCCTTCATCTAGACCGGTAGTCAAAACAAAATGCACATCCTTTGGTAATGGCATAGGGTTCAAATCCAAATGGTTAGAAATCTCTTCAATGGCACCTAATATCAATTCCTTGAGATCATTATTCCAATCAAGCGCTTGCTCTTTGACATGGTTCAAATAATCATCAACACTGATTTCGCGAAACATCTGCAACTTTGCCATTAATTCGAATTCATTTAGATTGGATGTGTACACATCGAGTTCTCCAAGCAGATTTTCTGCTTCTCTTTTGCTTGAGAAAACCGGATTCATATCATCCCTATGTGGATTCACTATTTTTTGTTAACCCACCCGACACCCAATCGTGAGAAATTCATGCTAGGGTAGCGTCTGTATCGACCCACTGAAAGCCCTTTGTATCGAAAAATAAAATGAAAAGGGGCTTCGGATAACCCCTTGCAACTTATCCGAATCGTTTAGTTGGTGCATT